>DASVPY010000052.1:0-139125 GCA_036389395.1 Pyrinomonadaceae bacterium | reverse complement strand
CCCTCGTGCTCCGCGAAGAGCTTGATGAGGCGGCCCGCGTCGTCCAGCCTGTCGGGGTCGTCCGTGGGCACGTGCAGGGGGCGGACCTTGTCGCCGCGCCGCCAGCTCTGCGCGAGGTCAGCCGTCAGCATCAGTTCTCACCCGCCCACCCGAAGAAGGCGTTGTAGCCCGCCTCGCGGAATTGCGCGGCGCTCGTCCGCCGCTCGCTGATGCCCTCCTCGGTCGTCTCGCTCGTCACCACTTCATAAAGGACAGCCTCCTTCTCAGGCTGTTTACGAAGGATGCGACCGAGGCGCTGGATGTGCTCGCGCTCGGAGCCGGAGCCGGAGAGCACGACCGCCACGCTCGCCGCAGGGATGTTGACGCCCTCGTTCAAGACCTTCGAGGTGGCGAGCGCCAGCACGTCGCCACGGTTGAAGGCTTCGAGCCATTCGCGTCGCTCCTTGATGCCGGTCTGGTGCGTGATGGCCGGAATCAGAAACTGCTCGGAGATGCGATAGACCATCTCGTTTTCGGCGGTGAAGATGAGCGTGCGGTCGCGCCGGTGGCGGCCAAGCAGTTCGGTCAGCACGCGCAGCTTGGCGTCCGTGCCGAGCGCGATGCGTTTCGACTCACGGTAAGCCATCATCGCGCGTCTGCCCTGCTCGCTGCGCGCGCTCAGCGCGATAAAGTGTCGCCAGCCGTCGAGCGTGCTCATGTCGATGCGCTTCTCGCCGAGGAAACGTCGGAAGACGGCGCGCTCGTTTTCATAGCGGGCGCGCTCTTCTGGACTTAAACGGACGTTGATGCGGACGATTTGATAGTCGGCCAGATACTCGCCCGCCAGCTCGTGCGCCTCGCGCCGGTAGACGATGGCGCCGACGAGGCGTTCGAGGTTATCGTCCGCGCCGTCGGCGCGCTCGGGCGTCGCCGTCAGCCCCAGACGAAACGGCGCGATTGCCATCTCTGCGGCGTAGCGGTAGACGCTCGAAGGCAGGTGATGGCACTCGTCGAAGATGACGAGGCCGAACTGGTTGCCCAAACGCTCCATGAAGCGGAAGGCCGACGCGTAGGTCGTCACCGTCAGCGCGCCGACCTCGAAGTAGCCGCCGCCGATGAGGCCGACCTCCGCGCGGAAGCACGCGACGAGCAGGTCGTACCACTGCTGCATCAGGTCGAGCGTGGGCACGACGACCAGGGTCGAGCGCTGCGTCTGCGCGACGCACATCTGCGCGACCAGGCTCTTGCCCGCGCCCGTCGGCAGCACGACGACGCCGCAACGCTGCGCCGCGCGCCAGGCCTCGACGGCCTCCTGCTGATAGGGGCGCGGCTCGGCGAGCAGTTTCGTCGGGAAGTCGAACGTGTGATAGGCGCGGGCGCGATCCTCGTAAGGCAGGCGGCGGCGTATGAGGTCGCGGACGGCGTGGCGGTACGCGAGGGCCGGCGCGCGCCAGCGCAGCACGCGCGCGTCCCACTTGAACTGGACGGGCGCGGGGTAGGCGCGCTCCGCCCCGTCGAGCAACAGCGTGCCCGCGTCGAAGCGTAGTGTGACGGGCGCGTGTGTCATCGCGGCCTACGGGTGAGTGATCTTAGAAGCCGTTTGGAAAGTAACTCAAACGCCTCTTAAGCTCTCAGGCGGCGCGCTGGCGGACGAGCTTGGCCCGGAGCATCGTCAACACCTCGCGCTGCTGCGGCGGCGTCAGCGCCGAGAGTTGCGCGACCCCGTACTTCTGCCCCAGCCAATCTAGCAGTTGGGCCTCCGTCCGGCCTAACCGCCGGCACGCGTCCAGTATCTCGGCCTCAAGCCCCGACGCGCCCGCAACGGCCGCCGCCGGCACGCCGCCGACGAAATCCTCCACGTCCTGCGTGAAAAACTCCGACGCGTTGACCGCGATCAGCACCGCCGCAACCAAACTCCTTTTTTGCGCCATCTTCTGGATCGTGTTGACCTGATCGGCGATGTCGGCGTTGGGCACGCGCCCGACCGTCTGCGTCTCGATCTGCTGATCGCCGTCCGGGTACTTCGCGCCGCAGCCGCCCTTCTTGCGAAAGCAGACCCAGCCGCCGCCGTATTCTGCGCGCCCTTTGATGATGGCGGCCTGGCCGCAGGCGGGGCAGAGGCGTTGGGCCTCGCGCCAGCGGTACTTCTGCTCGCGCGAGTTGCAGGAGCCGTCGGCTTCGGCGATCAGGTAGTCGCCGCGGTAGAGCTGGCAGCGGTAGAGGTAGTAGAAGAACGGCTCGCCGCCGTGCGCCGCGCCCGTCCAGTCCTCGATCCGCTCGACGAGTTGGAAGCGCGTGGCGAGACCGAAGAACGTCGTCAGCTTCTCCGCGCCGGGCTTCAAGAGCGTCAGCTTCTCCGTGCCCGGAATGACGCCGTAGTCCACGTCGCGCCGGAGCACGCGGCTCACGAACTCCGTCACCGCGTTGTAACGCTCGACCGCCAGCTCGATGGAGAGCGCCGGCATGAACGGCGAGCCTTCGACCGGCGCGAGCGCGCCCGCGCCTTCGGTCGTTTCGTCAAACTCCGCGCTCATCTTCCCTGCACCTGCTTGTTCGTCCGCCGGGTCGGTTTAGAAAGGGATGTCGTCGCTCTCGTCCGCGGCCGCCGCGGGCGCGTTGCGCGCGCCGCCCGTGCGGCCCGTCGCCGCCGCCGCGCGGCCGTATTCCCCGCCGCTCGCGGGCAAGCCGAGCCGCTCGCCCTCCTGCGCGCCGCCGATGAACTGCACGTCGGTCGCGTTGACTTCGAGCGTGAAGCGCGGCTTCCCTTCCTTGTCCGTCCACTCTGAGACGTGCAGGCGGCCTTCGACGTAGACGCTGCGGCCCTTCGTCAGATACTTCGAGACGGTCTCGGCCTGCTTGCCCCAGACGGTGACGCGAAACCAGGTGGTCACGTCCTGCGCCTCCGCGCCGTCGCGCCCGCGCCGCCGCTCGTTCGACGCCAGGCTGAACGTGCAGCACGGCGTCCCCTGCGGCGTGTAGCGCAGCTCCGGGTCGCGCCCCAGGTTGCCGACGACGATTACTTTGTTGAATGACATACCTCTTCAACTCCCGCGAAAGTTTCGCCGCCCGCGAGCGACGGCACGAGCAACTTTAGTCCATCCGCCCGTCTTGTTGCAACCGTTGTACAGCGTTTCACGCGCAACAAAAGGGAGACTGCGTGCGGACAGAGCGCGCGCCGCCGCGCCCCGAACCGCCCGCCGGCCGCGCCGCGTAATTTTTCGGGAGTAGCATACTCTGTGCTCCCTCTGTGGCCTCTGTGTCTCTGGGGTGAATGAAGTCTGAGCGGCATTCACCACCGAGACACAGAGGGCACAGAGGATGCACGGAGGCTTGAGCAGTTCAGGACAACTCTTGACAGTGGGCGCGGCGGGCATTATCGTCGCCCCCGCGCACCTGCACGAGACGGCTTGCGCCGGTCATACAGCTTTCACCAAAATAGTTAAGCCGCCGGGTCGTCACGACCGCACGGCGTTCAACGCAAGGAGTTCACCCCCGATGAAGCAGAAAAGTCCCTTCCTGCTCGTGCCCGTCGTCCTGCTGTCGCTCGCCATTGTCGTCGTCGTCGCCTTGCGCGCGGACTTGCCGACGCGGCTCGCCGCGCTGACCGAGCGCGGGCTGCGCATGGTCACGGGGCGCGAGGCGGCCGCGCCCAAGGTAGAGTTCCTCGCGCCGGCCGAGCGCGCGCTGCTCGACGAGGTGAACTACGCGCGCGCGCACCCGCAGGAGTACGCCGCCTTCGTCGAACAGTTGAAGCAGACGGCGCGCGGCAACCAGATTAAGATCGGGGCGAAGACCTACACGTTGCAGGAAGGCTTGGGCGTGCTCGACGAGGCGGTCAACTTTCTGCGCGCGCAGCGCCCCGTCGCGCCACTCAACGCGGCACGCGGCCTGTGCGCGGGCGCGCGCGATCACGTCAACGATCTGGGGCTGACGGGCGAGACGGGCCACCGCGGCTCGGACGGCAGTTTGCCGGAGCAGCGCATCGAGCGTTACGGCTCGTGGCAGACGACCGTGGGCGAGAGCATCGCGTACAACAGCGGCGACGCGCGCGAGGCGGTCGTCGGCATGATCATAGACGACGGCGTGCCGACGCGCGGTCACCGGCTGAACATCTTCAACCCGGCGTTCGCCGTCGCGGGCGTCGCCTGGGGCCCGCCCACGCAGCACGGGCTGATGTGCGTCATCACCTACGCGGGCGGCTACGCCGACAAGGGCGCGGGCGCGGCCGCCTACCGGCGTTAGAGTTTAATTCCCTTCGCGCGCGAAGAGTTTGGGTGTGTCGCCGAGCGGGCCGAAGCCGAGTTCGTCGGTCAGCAGACAGCGGCGGACGAAGGCGCGCTTGAGCCGGACGGCGCGGCGGAAGAGGGCGGCCGGGCCGAAGCTGAAGAGCCACAGCAGCGCCGCCCGCCGCCCGCCGCCGCTGCGCACGGCCTGCGCGAAGCAGCGGCGCGCCTCGGCCAGCCGCGCCTCGTCCATCAGCCAGCGTCCCACCTCCAACGCACTCGCCGTCAGCCAGTGCTCGATGGTCGCGCCCGCCTCCGCCGGGTAGAGCGTGGGCCGCGCGGCGACGCGCGCGCGCAGGTCGCGCATGGCGCGATACATGAGCAGTTGATCGCGCGAACAGTTGCCGTCGTGCCGGCGGTAGCTGACTAGCGGCAGGGCGACGACGATCAGGTCGCCGCCCGCCAGCAGCCGCAGGTAGCACTCGAAGTCTGCGACCAGCCGCAGCGTCTCGTCGAACGCGCCGCGCGCGACGATGAGGTCGCGCCGCAGCATCAGCGTCGAAGGCAGCGGGAAGAAACACTCGAAGAAGTGCATCGTCACGCGCGAGAAGTAGACGCCGTCCGCGCCGACCCGTCGCGCCTCTGCGCTGACCTGTTGCGCCTCGCCACCGACCTGTCGCGCCGCCGCGCCGTCGCGTTGCGCTGCGCCGCACGCGGCGCGGAACGACGCCCCGCGCACTGTCCGGCCCGCCGCGTCCACCACGTCGTAGTCGCACGCGACGGCGCGCGCCTCCGGGCAGAGCGCGAGCGCGGCCCACTGTCGTTCCAACTTGTCTGCGCGCCAGAGATCGTCGGCGTCGAGGAAGGCGACCCAGGGCTGCGTGGCGGCGCGCAGACCGGCGTTGCGCGCGGCGGAAGGGCCGGCGTTGGCCTGGCATATGACGCGCGCGCCGGCCGCCGCGGCCAGCTCGGCCGTGCGGTCGGTCGAGCCGTCGTCTACGACGAGTAGTTCGGCGACGGGCAGCGTCTGCGCGCGCACCTGCGCGACGGCTTCGGCGATGAAGGCGGCGGCGTTGAAAGCGGGGATGATGACGGTGATCGGGGCGGGTCGGGTTGCGGCTCCGGTCTGGAGCATAGTTTTCGCGCTGCGTTCAGCCGGCCACGAAAGCTGATGAACCCCGACGGCGGGGATGTTTGACTTGCGGCGCGACGGCCCGTCGGCCGCCGCACGTCCGCAAGACTAACACGATCCCGCGCGGAACACGCTAAGAATTTTTGCGGTGGTTCGCAAAGGATTAGTCTTCTTCGGCGGGCGCGCGTTGGGCGCGCGTGTAGGCGCGGACGTGGGGCGGCGGCTCGATGCCGGGCGCGAGGCGCGGGTCGGGGACGGGCGCGCACGCCGTCAGGCGCAAGGGCAGCTCGCCCGCCCAGACCGCCAGTGCGTAGTCCTCTTCGTCGTCCACGGGCGGCCCCGTCCGCACCTTCGCCGACGCTTCCGCGAGCGGCAGCGCGAGCACGAGCGTCGCGTTCAACTCCTGCTGATTCGGCCGGCGCGTCTCGGCCCAGCGCCCCGGCGCGACGTGCTCCGTGAAGGCGCGCAGCGCCGCCAGCTTCTCCGTCTCGTCCTCCACCGCGCGCGCTGCGCCGAAGACGACGACCGAGCGGTAGTTCATCGAGTGGTGAAAGGCGGAACGCGCGAGCACCAGCCCGTCCACCAGCGTCACCGTCACGCACACCTGCGCGCCCGCGCGCAAAGCCTTCAGCATCCGGCTCGCCCGCGCGCCGTGCAGGTAGAGCGTGTCGCCCACGCGCCCGTAAGCCGTCGGGATGACGAACGGCTGCCCGTCGAGCACGAAGCCGACGTGACACACGAAGCCCTCGTCCAAGATTTCGTTGACGGCCTCGCGCTCGTAGCGCCCGCGCTGCGGCAGACGCCGGATCGTCGTGCGCCCGGTCGGCGCAAAAACTTCAGTCCCCATCGTCGCTCCTGCGAGAAGTTCAAAGTTCAAAGTTCAAGGTTCAAGGTTGACCCTGCGGCCCTTTGCTCCTCTTCGCGTCCTTTGCGGTTAAGGCTTTTCTCTCATCTCGAAGATCACCACCCACGCGCGCGCACTTGACACTAGCAGGAATTGGCCGGAAAACAAGTGCCATTTAGCCCGCTCGCGTAGAGCCAATCTGGCCCGCCGGCCGGCCAACTGCGACCCATGGCGAAACGCACGACCACAGTCCCTTACGCCTTCGTCCGACTCGACGCGGCGGACGGCGTGCCGCTCTACCGCCAGCTCTACGACGAGCTGCGCGCCGCGATCCTCACGGGCCAACTGCGCGCCGGCTCGCGCCTGCCGTCCACGCGCGAACTGGCCGCGGAGCTGTCCGTCTCGCGTAACACCGTGCTCAACGCCTTCGAGCAGTTGTTGGCCGAAGGCTACGTCGAGGGTCAGGTCGGCTCCGGCACTTACGTCTCGCGCGCCTTGCCGGAGGAGTTAATACACGCGCGCGCGCGCGCGCCCGCCGCGCCGCGCCCGCCGCGCAAAGGTCGGACGCTCGCGCGCCGCGCCGCGCGCTACACGGAGGCGCGCGTCAACGTCTCGCGCGACCCCGCGCACACGCGCCCGTTCCGTCCCGGCACGCCCGCGCTCGACGCCTTCCCCTTCGCGCTCTGGTCGCGCCTGGTTGCGCGCCGCTGGCGCAGACCCGCGCGCGAGTTGCTCGGCTACACGGAGCCGGCCGGTTACAAGCCTCTGCGCGAGGCGCTCGCGGCTTACCTCGGCGCGGCGCGCGCCGTGCGCTGCGAGGCGGCGCAGGTCATCGTCGTCGCCGGCTCGCAGCAGGCGTTCGACATTGTGCCGCGCTTGCTGTTGGACGAGGGCGACGCGGTCTGGCTCGAAGAGCCGGGCTACGTGGGCGCGCGCGCGGCGTTCGCTGGCGCGGGCGCGCGCATCGTGCCCGTGGGCGTGGACGGGGAAGGGTTGGACGTGCGCGCGGGCGCGCGGCTCGCGCCGGGTGCGCGGCTCGTCTACGTGACGCCGTCGCATCAATACCCGCTCGGCGTGACGATGACTCTGGCGCGCCGCCTCGCGCTGCTCGAATGGGCGAACCGCGCGGGCGCTTGGGTGTTGGAGGACGACTACGATAGCGAGTACCGCTACGAGGGCCGCCCGCTCGCGGCGCTGCAAGGCTTGGACGCCGAAGGGCGCGTCATCTACCTCGGCACGTTCAGCAAGGTCTTGTTCCCCGCCCTGCGGCTCGGCTACATGGTCGTGCCGCCCGATCTGGTCGAAGTCTTCACGAACGCGCGCGGCCTCGCCAGCCGCTTCTCGCCGACCATCGAGCAGGCCGTCTTGGCCGACTTCATCAACGAGGGCCACTTCGCCCGCCACATACGCCGTATGCGCGCGCTCTACGCCGAACGCCAACGCGTCCTGCTCGACGCCGCCGCGCGCGACCTCGCGGGCCTGCTCGACGTGCGCCCCGACCCGGCCGGCATACACCTCGTCGGCTGGCTGCCCGCGGGCGTGGACGACCAACAGGCGGCGCGCGCCGCCGCCGCCGTCGGCATAGACGCCCAACCGCTCTCCTCCTTCCGCCTCAAGCCGGGCGGGCGCGGCGGGCTGCTGCTCGGCTACGCCGCCTTCGACGAACGCCAAATCCGCCACGCCGTCCGCCAACTCGCCGCCGCCCTCCGCAGCCTCGCGTGAATGGCGTGATCATATTCCGGGCGGGGGCCAGGTTGGTCTTACATACGGGCAGCGATAACGAAACCGCCCGGCGGCGAGCGCAACTCGCCGCCGGGCGGTTTCGTTATCAGGTTTGACGGACTACGGGCGCGGCGGCGGGTTGACCTGCAATATCACATCCCACGCCCGGCGTCCGAGCTGTGCTCCGCGCGTGTCTTTCACGTGCGCGCGGTAGCGGAATTGATTACCGTACTGGTCTGTCCGCTTCGACTCCTTGTAGTCGAGCGCGATAGACTTCAGACCGAGTTCGGGGAGTGAGTGCAACTCGCCCGGTTCTGAGACCCCATTGTGGTTCGTGTCCGGCCAGAGTCGCAGCAAATTGAAGACGGCATCGCTGCTGTCAATCGTGCCGTCGGCGTTACCGCCGTTCGGCTCGTAGTAGTCCTTACAGCCCGACACCGCACAACGCGCGGGCGGCGTCAGCCGCGAGATAACGACGAGCGCGGCAAGCACCCAGAGGGTAAGGACGAGCACCCTCATGGCTCCGGCATTCCTTTCTGGGCCTTACGCCTCTCCCGCTCGTGTTCTCGCTCCTCGTGTATTACCTTGAGGGCACGCGGCTCTCCGTCCTCCATGCCGTCCGCGTAGATGGCCCCGGACACGACGACCGGGGTGCCCTTATCAATGTTGGCCAACGAGATGCGGAACTTTCTCGTCGCGTGGGGGGCCAGCACGATCTCCCTGGGGCGATCAGGCAGAAGCGCACCATCCTCGATGATAGATCTGCGCCCGTCCCGCCCATAGGAAACGGTCATGGCCATAATGGGCACGTCGGAATTATTCTTCACCTCGATGACTACGGTCGGGCTTCTGGAGCCTGGGTTCCTGAGCCCGGTTTTAACTATCGCTACGTTGCGGAGTTTAGTGACGACCGTGGGCAACTCTATCTGCGCCTGCTCCGCCCCCTGCTCGCTCGCAGGTAGCTTGGCAGTAAGACTGACAAGCATGATCAAGCTCGGCCCTAACCACGATAGAGCTTTTAACGAGTTCGAGCGGCGCACCGGACTTAACCTCCTCCTATGCGAGTGAGTGGGTCAGGGCAAGCCATGTGGGATGCCGGGCTTATATATGCCCCTGCCGCCAATGTCAAGGTTTTTCCTATCTCTCGCCGGGGGCTAAACGAAGACCGCGCCACGGTTACGCCGGGTGCCAGAGCCGCTGCGACGGCACGCGCAGGGCGCGGTTGAACTTGCTGGACGAGTTCTCCCAGGCGATGAGGGCGGTCAGCTCGACGATCTCGTCGTCGGTGTAGTGCGCGCGCAGGCGCGTGAACAGTTCGTCCGACACGTCGCGGCCGGTGATCGTCATGGCGTCGGCGTATTCGAGCGCGACGCGTTCGGCCGCCGTGTAGTGCGGACTCGCGGCGTAGTCGGGCAGGGCTTCGATCTTCTCGCGCGGGACGCCGAGCGCGCTGCCCACGGCAGCGTTGATGTCCTGTCAAAACTCGCACCCGTTGAGCGCCGCCACGCGCCGGTTGACGAGCGCCTGCAACGGCGCGCCGATCAGCCCCGACTCGTCCAAGCCCTGCCACATGGCGCGCGCGCCGCGGAAGATCGTCGGCCGCCGCGCGTACAGCAGGTGATTCAACAGCGGCGCGCCCCAACGCCGCGCCTGCGCCGCCAACACACGCCTTACATACCCTTCAGCCCGCTCCGGCTCCACCCCCGCGATGCGTGCCATCCGAACGTCACCTCCGCTCCGCGTTCATTATCCTAACCGACCTCCGCGCCCGGCCAAGCGCCATTTAAGCGCGCACGCGTGAGGCCACTAGAGGATTCGCGGTTGAGACTAACGAGCGGTTGCTAACTATCCGCATGACAGCGACGCCCCGCGGCATTGACTTTGCCGGCGCGGCGCATTATTGACCCGCGCTGATGTGGGCTTCACCGGCGGACATCTTCCCGCAGTTGCAGCAGGCGCAGGGCAAGGCGTTGGAGTACGCCACGGCGGCCGCTCTGCGCGCGGCGCTCGAAGCCGGCGGCGCGCGCGTCGCGCTCGCCGACTCGGACGCGGCGCGCACGGCCCGCCGCCGCTACGACGCGCTCGCCGCCGACGTGCGCGCCAAGTACGACCTCGGCGCGGCGGCCGGCGTGCGCCTGCTCGCGCGGCTTGAGCCTTGGCTCGTCGCGCCCGCGCGCGGCGCGCAGTTCGCCTTGCGCATACAGGCGGACGCGCGCGGCGAGGCGGGCGACGTGCGCGACGTGCTCGTCGAAGGTGCGGGCCGCCCCGTGCTCGGCGTCTCCGTCAAACACAACAACGACGTGGCGAAGAACCCGCGGCTCGCGCGCACGCTCGACTTCTGCCGCCAGTGGACGGCGCACCCTTGCACCGACGCCTACTTCGCCGCCGTCGCGCCCACCTTCGCCGAACTCGAACAACTCGCCGCCGTCGGCACGCACTGGAGTTCGCTCAACTTGGACGAGCAGACGAAGGCCGCGCGCTTCTACCGCCCCGTCCTCACGGCGCTCGCCGCCGAACTCGGACGCCTCGCGCACACGCAGACGGACGCGCCCGCCGCGCTCGTCACATATTTCCTCGGCCGCCAGGACTGCTACAAGCTCATGGTCTCCGTGCCCCGACGCACGACCACAGTCCAGGCGTTCAACTTCGCCGGCACGCTCGGCCGCGGCGACTCAAACGACACCGCGCAAGCGCCGCAGGCGTTCGTCGCCAGCCCGCGCCTGCCGCTGCCGACGAAGCTGTCGGCGGTCGCCTTCAAGCCGCGCTCCGACAACACGCTCCTCCTCACCTTCGACCAGGGCTGGGTCTTCTCGCTGCGCCTCCACAACGCCTCCGCGCACGTCGAGCCGAGCCTCAAGCTCGACGTGCGGTTGATACAAGCGCCGCCCGCGCTCGTCGAGTTGCGCGCCGAGTGGTGACGTTGATGAGAGTGCGGCTATGAGGCGAGCAGTTCCTGGCTGTCAACGATCTCAGCGCCGGCTTCTGCCATCTCGCGGAGGGCGCGTTCGGTGTCGCCGGGGCGGACTTCGACGCCGCGGCAGGCGTCGCGGACGACGACGGTGTGGAAGCCGAGTTGGAGGGCGTCGAGGGCGGTGAACTTGACGCAGTAGTCGGTGGCGAGACCGACGACGACGACGGTCGTGACGCCGCGGGCCTTGAGGTAATCGCCGAGACCCGTGGCGCGTTTGTGCTCGTTGTCGAAGAAGCCGCTGTAGGAATCTACGGCCGGGTCTGTGCCTTTGAGGAAGGTGCGGGCGATGCGGGCGGTGTCGAGCGCGGGCACGAACTCCGCGCCCGCGCTCCCCTGGACGCAGTGCGGCGGCCACAAGGTCTCGAAGCTCGCGTGGCCGGGCGGATGCCAGTCCTTCGTCGCCACGACCAGATCGAAGTGGCGCTGTAGCTCGTTGACGACGGGCACGATCCTGTCGCCCTCTTCGACGGCGAGCGAGCCGCCGGGGCAGAAGTCGTTCTGTATGTCCACGAGGATGAGCGCCTGCGCCGTCTGCGCGGTGCGCTCGTTCGTGCCCTGCTGCGGCAAGTGTTCCGTCGTCATCGTTAGTTTCCGTCAAGTCTCCGTGCTATCTCTGTGCCCTCTGTGTCTGCGGTGGTGAGTGCCGTTGAACCTTCATTCACCACAGAGACACAGAGGGCACAGAGGTGGCACGGAGGCTTGTAATTTAGGACGCTGCCGGCTCGGCCGTTTGACCGTCGCCGTTGGGTGGCAGCACGCGCACGGGCTGGCCCGCGGCGAGGCGGCCGGCGCGCAGGACGCGTGCGTAGAGGCGCGACTGACCGGGGTGCAGCTTCTGCGAGATGCGTTTGAACTCGCCGTCGGCGAACGAGCCGGCGATGGAGTCGCACGGGTTAGCGGGCTTCGTGATCTCTACGACCACTTCGTCGCCGAGTGCGAGGCGCGTGCCGGGCGCGAGTTGCGCCCAGTCCAAGCCCGCCACCGTTACGTTCTCGCCGACCGAGCCGGGGTGGATCGGATGCCCTTCGGCCTGCAACGCCGTGATCACTTCGAGCGCGTAGAGGCAGACGGCACGATCAGGCCCGCCGTGGATGAGCGGGTGCGCCTGGCGGTCGCCGACGAGACCCGCGGGCGTAAGCTCCGCCGCCGCGACGGCGCGCTTCGGCACGCCGCCGTCCGAGCAGTTCAGTTGGTGTATGTAGCCTTCCATGTTGGGGGATTCTCCTTCGCGTTCCTTTGCGGCCCTCTTCGCGGCCTTTGCGGTTAGAGCTTTAAGTCTTAACCGCAAAGGCCGCAGAGCGGGCCGCGAAGGATCGCAAAGGTTTAGCGGCCGCCTTTGTCGTCGCGGACGCGCGGCTCTGGCTTGTCGCCGAGGTTGGACTTGTCCTTCGGCAGCTCCATCGCTTTGCCGCCCGACTTGCGCGCGCTCGTCGCGTCGCGCATCTGCTTGTTCTGCTTGTCCTGCCGCTGCCCGTCCTTCTTCTGCCGTTGCTTCTCCGACATACTCCCTCCTCATGCTCGTTCGTCAAACTCAAACCGCGACCCGCGCGCCCAGCGCCCGCACGCGCGCCAACAGCGCCGGCAACTCGGCCCGCGTGTAGACCGGCAGCCCGCGCAACAACGCACCCCCCGGCGCGCCGTCGCGCCACGCCGCGAAGCGCGCGCGCGCGTCCGCCGCGTCTTCCGTCTCGTCCGTGGACAGGTACAGCGCGTCGCAGCGCGCGACGACGCGCCGCGCCGTCGGCTTCATGCGCGCCAACACGCGCGGCACGACCATGACGGCGAAGTCCAACGCGACGTGCGGCTGAAAGCTGTTGCCTTCGATGACGACGCCGGGCGCGCGCACGCGCGCGAGCGCCTGCCGGATGCCGACTTCGATCTGCCCGTCCGTGGCGATGAGCCAGTGGACGTTCGCCGCGCCCGCGGCCCAATAACGGCCCGTGTCCTTGCCCGGCTCGTCCGTCTCGGCGCGGCCCGAGCGCAGCGTCGGCTCGTCGCCCAGCAGCGGGCTGACGCAGCAGGCGGCCGGGTCTTTGCCGCACGAGCGGTAGTGCCCGCGCGTCTGCTTGATCGCTTCCCAGCCGGGTAGCGCGCGCAGCAGTTCGCACACGAGCGTCGTCTTGCCCGCGTTCGACGTGAACCCGCCCACCGCCACGGTCGTCAACATAATCTCAAGTCCGCCTTCATGCTACTACCTATCGCCCGCGGCTGAAAAGTGGCAACGCGTTCGGGGCGTGATGCGCGCGCCGCCACTTGGCAACCGGGGCTGCGCCGCTATAGATTAGCGGCCCGAAAAACTTGGGGGCGCGGCATGGCGGAAGAGGCGGAGGGCGAACTGCTGCGGCGCGTCTGCGCGCTGCTCGCACCGTACGGCGCGGCGGCGACGGGCGGCGCGCCCTTGGAGTCCGCGGCCTACCAGTGGCTCGCGGCCGGGTTCGCCGACGCCGACGAGATCGAGGACTGGCTGCGCGCGCGCTGTTTCCGCGCGCGCGACGCGCAGACGTTGGAGCGGGCCGGTCTCACGCCCGAACAGGCCGCCTTGCGCACCACGGCCGGGCGCGGCACGTACGAAGACACCGTCGCCTACAAGTTCGCCCGCGGCGACCTGACCATCGAAGAGGCCCGCCGCGTCGCCACCAGCGAGTTCTGGCAGTAGAAGAACGTTAGTTGTTATTGGTTATTGGTTATTGGTTAGTTGTTAGTTGCAGTTACGAACAACTCGCAGCGCCAGCCAAGAACAACTAACAACTGACAACTAACCAATAACAATTAACCAACAACCAATCACAGTTTTTAAGGAGCAGCCAGCGTATGACCGACGCACGCCCGTTGACTGTGCTCTGCATCGCGAGCTACGAGAAGGGCCACGAGTTTATGCGCGAGTGCAAGCGGCAGGGCTGCCGCGTGCTGCTGCTGACCTCGCTCAGCCTGCGCGACGTGGTGGAGTGGCCGCGCGAGGCCATTGACGAAATCTTCTACATGCCCGACGTGGACAAGGTCTGGAACATGGCGGACATGATCAAGAGCGTCAGCTACGTCGCGCGCACCGAGCGCATAGACCGCATCGTCCCGCTCGACGACTTCGACCTGGAGAAGGCCGCGGCGCTGCGCGAGCACCTGCGCGTGCCGGGCCTGGGCGAGACCACGACGCGCTACTTCCGCGACAAGCTCGCCATGCGGATGCAGGCGCAGGAGGCCGGCATACGCGTGCCCGAGTTCGTCCACGTGCTCAACTACGAGCGGCTGCGCGCCTACATGGCGCGCGTGCCCGCGCCGTGGCTGCTGAAGCCGCGCTTCGAGGCCTCGGCCAGCGGCATCCGCAAGATCAACGCGCCCGACGACCTGTGGCGCGCGCTCGACGAGTTGGGCGACCGCCAGTCCTTCTTCCTGCTCGAACGCTACGTGCCCGGCGACATCTACCACGTGGACTCAATCGTCTACGACCGCGAAATCCGCTTCGCCGTCTGCAACCGCTACGGCGTGCCGCCGCTCGACGTGGCGCACGGCGGCGGCATCTTCACCACGCGCACGCTGCCGCGCGGCACGGCCGAGGAGCAAGCGTTGCAGGCCGCGAACCGCGCCGTGCTGCAAGCCATGCGGCTGCAACGCGGCGTCTCGCACACCGAGTTCATCCGCGGGCGCGCCGACGGCGAGTTCTACTTTTTGGAGACGGCGGCGCGCGTCGGCGGCGCGAACATCGTGGAGCTGATCGAGGCGGCGACGGGGATCAACCTGTGGGCCGAGTGGGCCAAGATCGAGGTGGCGGCCGGCAAGCGCGCTTACCAAGTGCCGCTCGCGCGCGCCGATCACGCCGGGCTGCTCGTCTCGCTCGCGCGCCAGGAGTGGCCCGACACCTCGGACTATAACGACCGCGAGATCGTCTGGCGCATGAAGAAGGCCGCGCACGTCGGTCTCATCGTCCGCTCGCCCGACGCGCACCGCATAGACCAACTGCTCGCCGACTACACCGCCCGCTTCCAGCACGACTTCGGCGCGGTGCTCCCGCCCGCGGTGCGCCCGAGCAGCTAAGCGCGCCGAATAGGATTAACCACGAAGACACGAAGACGCGAAGATCGGACGGCCTGTCCTCTTCGCGTCTTCGTGTCTTCGTGGTTTGACAGTCTGTGCTTTACTCCGGGCGTTCGGGGAGCGGGGCGACGGCGCTGAAGTCGTGTTGGAAGCGGCGCGCGTAGTCGTCCAGTAGTTCGTGTACGCGGCGCTCGTCAGGTGCGCGCACGACCAGCCCGACGTGGTGGCGCTTGCGGACGCGGTAGGCGATCTCCGGGTCGTTGAAACCGGACGTGTCGGGCCACTCCTGGCGCGCGAGCGAGAGGGCGATGCCGCCGTAGTCGTGGCGCACGGGCGGCAGTTCGTAGCCGCCGAAGGCGTCCGCCAGTTCGAGCCTGGCCCACTCGCGCCAGATGTTCAAGCCCGTCGCCGCCTCGTGCGTCTCGGCGATGTACGCGCCGCCGACGCGCGCGGCGATCTCAAGGAAGTAGAACTCGCCGTCGGCGTGGCCGCGTATGAACTCGGCGTGCGTCGCGCTGCGCCTGAGACCGAGCGCGCTGATCACCTGCTGGTTGAGCTTCAGCAACTCCGCGCGTTCGGGCGCGTCGTGCGCGACCGTGTGCGAGAGGAAGACGCCGCCGTCGTGCGCGACGTTCATGGGCGGCCGCCCGTAGCGGTTCACGCCCGCGAACAGCACCTCGCCGTGGCGGACGAGCGCGTCCACGTGGTACACGTCGCCGGGCACGAAGCGTTCGAGCAGGTGGTAAGGCGCGCGCTCGTGCGGGCGCTCGCGCGCGTCGAGTTCGTCGAGCGCGCGCCAGACCTGCTCGGCGTCGTGCAGCTTGCGTATGCCGATGGCGGACACGTCGGTGCGCGGCTTCAAGACCCAGGGCGGCGGCACGCGCGCCATGTAGCGGCGCAAGGCCTCGTAGTTGATCGCGCCGACGAAGTCGGGCACGCGCACGCCCGCGCGCGCCGCCGTGTCGCGCATGGCCAGCTTGTCGCGGAAGCGGCGCGCGGTCGAGGCGTCCGTGCCGGGCAGGCGCAGGTGCTCGCGGATCAGCCCGGCGTTGATCACGTCGAACTCTTCGAGCGCGACGACGCGGGCGACGCGGTGTTGGCGCGCGACGTGGGTGGCGGCCTGTTGGAAGAGTTGCGTGTCGGCGTCCTGCGGCAGCACGATGAACTCGGCGAGGCAGTCGTGCGGCCACTCCTCGTGCCGCCAGCGCTCCTTGGTGACGAGCACGACGCGCGCGCCCAGCGCCGCCGCCGCGCGCAGGAACTCCACGCCCTTGAAGAAACTGGCGAGGCAGACGACGGTCGGTGCGCTCTGCGCTTGCTCGGTCATGGGGTTTCAGGGTCTCCGGCTTTAACGCCGGCAGTATATAACGAGCGGCCGGTTGAAACACAGAGAAAGCCACAGGGGACACAGAGCTTATTCTGTGGCCCCTGTGCTCCCTCTGTGCCCTCTGTGTGAACCCGAAGTTCCGACACAGGCGACTATGAGGTGATCGCTGCGGGCCGTCAGTAGATGTTGAAGTTGTAGACGACCGAGACGTACTGCGAGACCTGGTGGCCGTCCTTCTCGGCGGGGACGAAGCGGATGCGGCGGGCCGCTTCGATGGCGCGCTCGGTCAGGCCGTCGGGCAGCCGCTTGACGGGGACGATGTTCGTCACCGCGCCGTTCGACGCGAGCACCATGCGCAGCACGACTTCGCCCGTCACGCCGTTCTTGCGCGCCTCTTCGGTGAACGTCGGCTCAGGCTTCGCCGTGATGACGGCCTTCTTCGTCACGTCGCGCGTGGTGAAGACCGCGTTGGCGTAGTTGCGCGTGCCGCCGCAGCAGCCCGTGTCGTTGCCGCCGCGCGTCATCGGGCCGCCGCCCGTGTTGCCGCCCTCGCCGGGGCCGTAGCCGTCGCCGCGCCCCGAGCCGACGCCGCCGCCCGTGCCGTCGCCGATGCCGTTACCGTCGCCCGGCCCCGAAGACAACTCCTGCGCCTGCGCCTTCGGATCGCCGTAAGGGCGCGGACTCGGATCGGGCGGGAACAAGACGGGGTCGCCTTGCAGCGTGACCGCCGTGGGCAGGTGCGGGTTCTGGATCGCGGGCGGCTTCGGGTTGGGCGCTAAGAGCGGCGGCTCCCAGGTGGCCGGCGGCAGCTTGCCGACGCTCGCGGGCGTCTGCTCGTGCCGCCCGCCGCCACCGCCGCCGTGCGCCGGCGTCTTCTCAGGCGCAGACCCGCCGCCCGCCCCGCGCGCGCCCCTGCCGGCCGCGCCTTCCTCGTCGCGCGCGGGCAGCGGGATGTCGGTCACGGGGCCGAGGTAGACGAGATCGTCGCGCACCTTGTCGGCGGCCGGATCGTGCGTCTTGTGATAACGGTCGAGCGCGACGAGCGCGCCGCCGAACGTCAGCATCAACGCGAGCGCGCACGCGACGCCGAACGCGAAGTGCTCGCGCGCGAACTGCCGGCGCAGCAGCAGCCCGTAAGCGACGGCGGTACGCCGCGCGAAGCCCGCCGGGTCGCGCCGCAGTTCCGGCCACGTCAACTGCGACTCGCGCGCGACGGCGCGCACCTCCGCCGTCAGACGCGTGACCAGCCCCGTCTCCGGCAGCATCGTCAGATGATATTCGCCGCCCGCGCGCGCCACGCGCCGCACGACCCCGTTGCTCGGCACTGCGGCCCGCGCGCCGGGCAGCGTGTTCGCGTCGCCCGCCAAAGCGAAGGCGGGCGCGCGCTCGGTCTCGGCGCGGCGGTCGCCGAACAGGATCGTGTCGTCCTGCTGTTCGGCGGGCACGAGCGGCAGCCCGTCCACCGGGCAGAAACGGAACTGCGGCGCGAACTCTTCGTGGCACATCGGGCAACGCTTCATCACTGCACCCTCCTCCTTGCGTCTCATCATCTGGCGGAACGAATCGGCCACGCGCCGGCCCAAGTGGGCCGACGAGTCGGGCGCGTCCCAACTCGCGAGCAACAACTTCAGCGTCTGCTCCTCGCCCGTCATCGCTCCCCCTCGCGCCGCGCCGCCGGCATGTAGGGCGCGAGCTGCCGGCGCAGGTTCTCGCGCGCACGCGCGAGCCGCGCCTTGACCGCGCCCACGTCCGCGCCGACCACCGCTGCGATCTCGGCCAACGTCAACTCCTCGTACTCGAAGAGCACCAATGCCTCGCGTTGCAGCGGCGGCAGGTTCAAGACCGCGCGCCGCACCGCCTCCGACACCTCGGCCGCCAGCAGCCGCCGCAACGGCTGCTCCGACTCTTCCGCGTGCAACTCGTCGTGTAAGTCTTCGAGCGTGACCTCGACGCCGGGGCGGCGGAACTGCTTCAAGACGAGGTTGCGCGCGGCCGCGTAGAGGTACGTGCGCAGAGAGGCGCGCGCCGGGTCGAACGCGGCGGGGCGGCGGAGCAGACCGAGGAAGCAGTCGTGCGCTATGTCTTCGGCGAGCGCGGGCGCGCCGAGCAGGCGGTAGGCGAAGCGAAAGATCGCGTCGCGGTGGCGCTCGTAGAGCGCGAGGAACGCCGCCTCGTCGCCGCCGGCCGCACGCGCGACGAGCGCCTCGTCTGTCGTCTGATCCGCCAACTGCTCGGCTCGCTTCCGGCCCCGTCAGGGCCTCGGCTCACAAAGGTATTACCGCGACGGCGGGAAAAGAGACGCTGGGGAGGAAATATTTTTTTGAACTCTTCCCGCTCGTGTTGCCGCTTTGAAGCGATCAACTTCGCGCGTGGTTGCACGGGCGCGGCCGAGAAATTTTTATCCGGCGCTTGTGTTAAGCTACGGGAAACTTAGAACGGAGGTGTCGTCATGCGTCTGACCGAGATGGTCGCGTGCGCCGGTTGAGCGGCGAAACTCGCGCCGAGCGAACTCGCCCAGGTGCTGGGCGGCCTGCACATTCCACGGCATCCCAATCTGCTTGTCGGCATCGAGACGGCGGACGACGCCGGGGTGTATCTGCTCAGCGCCGACCTCGCGCTCGTGCAGACCGTGGACTTCTTCACGCCCATCGTGGACGACCCGTATGACTACGGCCGCATCAGCGCGCTCAACTCGCTCAACGACGTGTGGGCCATGGGCGGCACGCCCGTCACCGCGCTCGCCGTCACCTGCTTCCCGAAAAAAGGTCTCGACTTCGCCATCCTCGGCCGCATCATGCAAGGCGGCTTGGATGTTTTGACCGAACACAACGTCGCGCTCGTCGGCGGGCACAGCGTTGACGATCAGCAGATCATGTTCGGCTACGCCGTGACCGGCACGATCCACCCGCAGCGCGTCGTCACCAACCGCGGCGCGCGAGCAGGCGACGCGCTGCTGCTGACGAAGCCCGTCGGCACGGGTGTCGTCTCCACAGGGATCAAGCGCGGCGTGGCTTCAGACGAAGTTGTGCGGGCGTCGCTTCAGACGATGCTGCTGGCGGGGCGCGAGGCGGCGGGCGCGATGCAGGAGTTCGGGGCGCACGCGGCGACGGACGTGACCGGCTTCGCGCTGCTCGGCCACGCGTGGGAGGTGGCGCGCGCCAGCAACGTCACGCTTGTGTTTGAGGCGGCGCGCGTGCCTCTGATCCCCGGCGCGTTGGCACTGGCGGCGCAAGGCTGCCTGACGAGCGGCGACAAGACGAACCGGCAATACGTCGGCGACGACGTGCGCCTGAGCGCCGCGCTCGACCCCGCGCTCGTCAACCTACTCTTCGATCCGCAGACGGCCGGCGGTCTGCTCATCGCCGTCGCGGCCGAACGCGCCGACGCGCTGCTCGCCCGCCTGCGCACGCGCTACCCCGACGCCTCGATCATCGGCCGCGCCGTCCCCCGCGGCGCGCACGCCCTCGTCGTGGAGTAGCCTCTACCCGGAGGAAAGATCAACACAGAGGGGACACAGAGTTCACAGAGTCTATAACTGTGCCCTCTGTGTCCCCTCTGTGCCCTCTGTGTTAAATCCGGCGCGCGCTACCCGCAACCGCGAATAGCTAACGAGCCGGCTGCTCGGCGAGCGCGCCCTGCGCGACCATGAGGCGCAGGAGCAGGCGCGTCTCGGGCCGCTGCAAGTGGTCGGCGGCGGCGCGGGCGCGGTCGAAGTCGGTGCGCGCGAGCAGGGCCAGCGTGCTGCCGCAGTGTTCGAGCAGCCACGCCCACGTCCCGCCTTGCAGGCGCATCTCGTCCTCGTCGAACTGCTCCTGCCCGAAGCCGTCGAGCACGGCCGCGGCCGCGATCAGCTCGTTCAACTGTTCGAGTCGCGCCTCGACGATCTCGAAGGCGCGCGCCGGGGCGGACGGCGCGTAGGCCTGCGCGACTTGCAGTTGCGTGTTGAACTGGTTCGTGTCGCGCGCGCGTCCGCCCGCCGCGGCCGCCGCCTCGTCAATCAGACGCCGCGCCGCGTCCGCCTGTCCCTTGTCCGACAGCGTGCGCGCGACGTGCAGCAGGAAGTTGACGCGCTCGCTTACCGTCGGCAGTCGCTCGACGAGCCGCAACACCTGCTCCACGTCGCCGCGCTGCGCGGCCTGCCACATCTGCCGCTGCTCGAAGTCGCGCACGAGCTGGCGGCGCAGCAAGACGTTCTCGACGCGCGTCTCGACCAACTCGCGGGCGCGCTCCACGCCGCCCTCCTGGAACGCGCGCCCGGCCGCCTGTCGGTACAATTGCTCGCGTATCTCGGCGGGCGCGTTCGCGGCGGCGGCGAACAGGGCCTCGACCGTGCCCTCGCGTATGAGCGGCTCGTACTGCCGCCACAGCGCGCCCTGCGGGTTGTAGGCCTGCTCGTGCTCCGCCAGCCGCCGCCGCAGCGCGGGGGCCTGCGCGGGCGCGTAACGCTCCAACTCGGGCAAAGACTGTTGCAGCGCCGAGATGACGCCGTAGAGACTGCCCGACTGGCGCTGCGCCGCGTTGACGTTGAGCACGGCCTTGGTCGTCGCGCCGAGCAGCTCGCGCCGCGTCTGTTCGTCCACGCGCAACTGGCGCGGGTTGGGCAGGTTGACGATCTTCCCGTCCGTTGAAGGCGGGGTGGGCTGCGTCGCCTGCAACAAGTAGCCGGCGACGTTGGCCGCGTCGCGGTCGTTGATCAGATCGGCCGTGCGCAGCTTGCGTATGATCTCGGCCGCCAGCGCGTCGGCCGCGTCCCTGTCCTTCTGCCGCACCTGCTCCAACAAACTGGCGAGGTTGCTGGCGAAGCCTTTGCTCAGCGTCGCGCGCGCGAGCCGTAGCGCCTGCTCCGGATCGTTGGCCACGATCTGCTCGGCGAGGCCGAGTTCGAGCGCGAGTTCCGGATCAGTTTCGTAGTAGCCGGCCGGCGCGGGGGGCTTGGGCGGGCGCGTGGAACGCAGGAAGTCGAGCGCGAGCTTGGCGTCGCGGCGTGCGACGAGTTGGAGCAACTGCTGGCGCAGTTGGTTGAGCGCGTTGATGCGGTTGGCGTACTGCGGATCGTCGGGCGCGACGGCGTTCAGCAAGATCGTCAAGTTGTTGGCCGCCGCGCCGAGGAGTTCGCGCGCGCGCGCCTGATCGCGCGGCCACAGCAACTCGGCGGCGAGCAGTTGCACGCGTATGCGGTTCTGCGGGAGCTTGAGACCCTGCGCCTCGTTGACGACCTCGTCGAGCAACGCGAGGGCCGACTGAACGCGCGCCTGCTGCTCCGCGCGCGCACGCTCAAGCTGCTGCTCGACCTGCCCGGCGGCCGGCGCGACCGGCGCGGGCGCAGCGACCTGACCGGCCGCGGCGACCGGCGCGAGGAGCAAGAGCGCGAGCGCGCCCGCGTGTGAGAGCTTGACTGTCATCAGGTGCATCCCAGACTGTGACCTGCAAGGGCCGCCGCGGCCGGCTGCGACCCGCGCATCTGGCCGGGCCGGTTCGCTTGCCTCCGTGCGATGCCGGTTGTGGGGCGCGAGGATGCTTGCCGCCTCAGCCGACGGCCTCGTTACTTCGACAGCCGTCGGCCGCGGCTTCTTCGTCAGCCGGCGGCGTCGGCTTCGGCCTCTTCCTTCTTGCGCGTCCACATGGCGGCCAACTGGTTGGCCTCGGCGAGCGTCAGGTTGTCGTAAACGTCCGCGTCGTCCTGCACCTCGCCGTCCAGTAGCTCACAGACCTGCCAGTCCGGCGCGTCCGGGTCAGTCCCCGCCCGCCCCGGCGCAACCCGCACCTCGAACGTCACGTTCCCGCTCTCGCTCTCACTCATGCAATCTCTTCCCTTCCCGTTCAATTTAAGCCGAGAACAAACACGACAGGCGCGGCACGACGCCGCACCGACCCGCGCCGGGTACAACGCGTCCGAGACGAAGACCGGACAAGGCTGAAAGAATTGCTATCAAGGCGTCGGGTCGAATAAGTCGTCGGGCGGCACTGACCGCGGAAATTTAGAAACGCCCGAAACCGTTACTGAATGCAGGCCGCAACGACCACGACCACGTCTTCGGCCAGTTGCGCCGTAGCTTTTTCCACGAACCTTGCCCGGCGCGCGTTATAGTCCACCGACTTCACCTGTTCCGCCATCACGAACCCCGTCAACGAAGACGCCGCCGGCACGGGTAGGTGGAACGGGATGTTGCGGTTGTTGGTGATCGGACAGACAATCGCCAGGCCCGTCGCTTTGTTGAAGAGGGAGTTGCTGATGACGAGGGCGGGGCGTCGGCCCTTCTGCTCGTGACCGGATTGCGGGTCGAATGAAAGCGTGATGAAGTCGCCTTTGTCGGGCACGTAGGCCGGCATCTACCATTCTTCCTTCCCGACGGGCACGCCGAAACCTTCCTCGCTCGCTTGATAGTCCGCCGGCATACGCGAAACCATCTCCGCCAAGTCAAATTTTTTGCCGGCCGTGTGCGCCTCAACGTCCGGCACGACGACGTAGACCTTGGCCTTTTCGGGCAGGCGAATATCCTCCGCGAGCCGAACCTGCCCGTTCTCAACAGTGCCCTCGTATACCGACATGTACGTGCCCTCCAGGTTTTCTATTCTATGACAGGTGAACGTGTGACGCCCAACTGCCATGCGCGCGGCCCCGCTGGCAAACGCGTTCGCGCCGTGCGCTCAGCGCGACGGCGACGCTCCGGGCCAGATGCGTGCGCGGTCGGCGCGCGCCAACAGGCGTTCGAGGTATGCGCGTGTGTGCGGCGCGGCGTATCCGTGTAGCGTGGCTACGTGCGCGCCGGACGGCGAGTTTGCGTCTTCCCGAGGCGACGCGCTTGCGCCGTCGCGTGCCGGCGCACTTGTCGCTGCGCGGGGCGTAGCGAACAGTTCGGCGCAGAGGTCTGCGAGCGAGGCGGCGGCGTCCACGTCGTACCATTCGGGCAGGAGGCTGACTTCGAGTCGGAGTTCGGCGGCGCGGGCGCGCGTCTGCGCCAGCACGCGCGGGGTGCTCCACTCGATGTCGGCGAACAGGCGCGCGTGCGCGCGTTTGAGACCGACGAGGTAATAGCCGCCGTCGCGCGCCGGCCCGAGCACCACGCGGTCGCTGGGCCGCGCCAGTTCGACGACGGCCGCCGTGAGCGCCGCGCGCGGCAGCGTCGGGCTGTCGGCGTTGAGCAGGCAGAGCGAGGCGTAGCCGGCGCGCAGCAGGTCTTCGGTCGCGTGCCGGAGCCGCGCGGTCAGGTCTGCGCCGCGCTGCGCGAGCAGGCGGCAGGCGTCGGGCAACAGCGTGGCCAACTCCGCGGCCGCGTCTGCCGGGGTGAAGACGCAGACGCACTCCGCGCCGCCGGCCGCGCGGACTGCGGCCGAGGCGGCCGCCACCGAGACGTTCGCCGCCGTGTCGCGCAGGAAGCAGGCGCTCAGCGCGGCCGCCTCCGCGGGCGTGAGCGGCGGCACGAGTCGCGTCTTCGCCGCCCCCGCGCGCGGCGCGCGGCTCATCACGCCCAGCGCGCACCCCGCGCCCGCCGCGCCATGTGAGGGCCGCGGCTCAATGAACCTACCGGCTGCGTCCATGCGCCCAGATTCTAACCTACTGGCGCGCAATTACAGTCGTTGACAATAATTATCGGCCGAGGTTGGAAGTGATATATTGATTCGCGCTTGAGCCATATCGTATTACATCCGGAGCTTTGAATGGGGAAGTACGCGCGCACCTTGACGGAACTTAAAAGTAAGGCCGTTCGATTCTGGCCGCGTGAAATCCTTGAACGGGAAGCGTCTGTTAGTATCCTTCCGTTGCTTCTGAAGACACAGGATAAATTTATTAGTGTACTTAAACTTTCTGACGCCGCCCCGGATTCATGGAAGAAGCTGGTAGATGTTTCTGACGAGATGAGAGGGAATATTTTCCTGAAGCACCTGATGGTGCTAAGCGATCTGGGCGGCGAAGCCTTGAACAAGCTGCCCCCGCTGAGAGAGTATTTTCCGGATAGAAAGATCACCTACGTGTGGCGTGAAGCCACACACGAATATCAGTTCCAGGTTATTCAAGACGACGTGCCTCTTGCTAATGCCGCACTACGCGCCGACGGCAAAAGTTTACTAAAGGGATACCCCTTGAACGCAAAGATGGAAGATGTAGTAATGCTTCTTCTGCACGGTGCATCTTCCATCGGTGACACGTTGCCGGATGACGTTAAAAACAAGTGCATGATAGGAAGCCTAATAGGCGCGCCTGAGGAGCTGGATAAATTCGTCAGACAGAATTATATCCGTATCAGTCGCCAGCTTGGTGGGGCGACTTCTAACGCGCTTGGGCAAATAGCGCAAGACTACGTAATGGAGACTCTTAACAAGAAACTCCCCACTTGGAGCTTCACACGGAATGGTAAGATTCCCGGCGTTAGTCACACGGGCGGCAAGACGGAGACAACTTTCGATATTGTAGCGAAGTCCCCGGACGAGCGATATTTTGGGATTGAAGTAAGTTTCCAGTTCACGACCAATAGCGTAATCGAACGTAAAGCCGGACAAGCACAAGCAAGGCAAGCGCTGGTTCATGCTGCCGGGCATCACATCTGCTACGTGATAGATGGCGCAGGCAACATTGACGTAAGAGAAGCGGCTGCCAATACCATCTGTGATTACAGTGACTGCACTGTGGCACTGTCCCAAGCTGAAATTAGCGAACTCGCCAACTTCATGCTGAAGCAGGTAAAGCTTAAAGGTAAGTAATGGCGCACTGGAGCGAGAACACGAAGAAACTTGAGGTGCGGGCAGTCCGGCTCGGAAGTCTGGCCCAGCTACAGGGCGTAGCTCACGCATCGCCATCGGTCTATCTGTTTTGGCTTCCTTTCCCCAGAACTAATGACGATGCTGCCGAGTCTGAGTCGAGCTATGTGGCGCTGGCTAATTTCTTTAGCCGGCTTAATGAGGCCGACACTGTATGCGTACTAACGACGCCGCCAGACGCAGCGGTGCTATTACCCTATCTGGAAGCTAAGTTGCAGTTTCAACTTTGGGTAGCTGTCAAGGCCACGCCAGACGCTTACGCGACGCCAGCAGGCAGCCTACCGAACAGACACGCCGCGCTGCTCGTCCTAACTAAGTATCATGGCGCTTTGCGTCACAAAAAGACACGAATCGCATACACCTACTGCCCTGCCTGCGGCAAAACGACTAAGGATTATGGTGGCAAGAAGCACACGTACCACGCATATGGCACGTTAATATCCGACGTTTGGCGGGACATTGAAGTCAACCCAGCCCGGAACGTTGATGACATTGTTAATCGTCTATGTGATCTGTTTGGGCTTGATGATTATAATCAACTTAAGCTAATAGACCTACGCGAATGTTCAGACCTTGTGCCAGCTACGGCCCATGATGTGACGGCCGCACCGATACCGGCTTACGAAAAAGAGAATGGAACGCGCTTAAAAAGTCAGTTAGTGAATGGTGACTGCCTGGCTGCGCTACGCACCGTCCCGGACGGGGCGATTGATTTTTGCTTTGCCGATCCGCCGTACAATCTGAAAAAGAAGTATGACAAGTGGGACGACGCGCTGGAATCGGTTGAATACTTCGCGTGGTGTGATAAGTGGCTGTCGGAACTTCACAGGGTGTTGAAGCCCGGCCGGACATTAGCAGTGCTTAACATCCCCCTTTGGGCGGTTCGGCATTATCAGCACCTTAACACGATTATGAACTTCCAATCTTGGATTGCTTGGGACGGCCTGGGTTTTCCCGTGCGGATGATCATGCCAGCCCACTACACTATCATCTGCTTTTCCAAAGGGCAGCCAAGACCGTTGCCCGGACTAGGTGAGGCCAGTAACGATCACACGAACGAAGATTATTTACAGCCCTTACGCGAGTCCTATTGCCTGCGCGCGAACTGCGTGCCACGAAGAAACCGATTGGAGAAGACCGACCGCTCAACGATCAGCGACCTTTGGCATGACGTTCATCGCTTGAAGCATAACAGTCGCCGGGTTGATCATCCCTGCCAACTGCCGCCCCTGTTAATGCGAAGGCTTTTTGCTTTATTCACTAAGCCTAACGAAATCATACTGGATTGCTTCAACGGCGCAGGGACTTCCACCCTGGTCGCCCAGCAAATGCGGCGAAGGTATATCGGCATAGAACTATCCCAGCAGTACCATGAGCTTGCCCGTGATCGTCACGAGCAACTGACGTGCGGCGGCGACCCGTTCGGCAAGGCGGACACTGTGCCGACCGCGAAGAACAGCCCGGTGCAGCGGGTGCCCAAACAGAAGTACGCAGTTAGCAAGAAGGCGTTACAGCTTGAGGTGAAGCGAATCGCACAAGAATTAGGTCACTTGCCGACGCGCGATGAAGTTAAGCAGCTAAGCGAGTACCCTATCGAATACTTCGAAAGGTATTTCGTCAGTTGGGGTGAGGTATGTGCGGCAGCGCGCACGACGGGAATGACGGAAACGGCCTTGCAGATGAAGGGAGAGCCTCACGATAAACAAGGTAGCTTCACCTTCTAACCTTGAGGCTTTTATGCTTAGCAAAGGGCGGCAACTCCCCCGGCAAAGCTAATTTGTCATCACCTTAGTAAGCCCCGGTCACTGGATTTACGAATCTGCCGCGTGTACCCTTTCCGCCCACGGCGACATCATAATGTCGCTCCGGCTCGTGCCCGACGCGCCTATTTGACAGCCGCGGAAGGCTTACGGTAACGTAAACGGACGCTATTCGCACGTCCCGTTCGTCTAGTGGCCTAGGACACCGCCCTTTCACGGCGGCGACACGGGTTCGACTCCCGTACGGGACGCCACACACCTTCCGCTGCCGCACGCAAGCGCAAACCGCTATCAAGCATCCGAAACCTACGCCGCCGGCATCTATCGTTTATCTGCTTGAGAGGGCAGAGGATATGTGGGCTTGTGCGGGGCGGGGTGAAGCCGTACAATTGACGCCGCACGGAGTTTAAGGCGCGGCCGCGGGGCGCTCTCGGGTGGGGGACGCCGACTGTTCAAGGCGCGCGCCGGTTCAAGGTTCGCTTGGGAGGCCGGCGGCGCGCGTGCAGTTCGGTCGCGCCGCCGGCCTCGGAGTTTTTTTGGCGGGTAGGTTTAGCATGATGTTTAGACGCGCGCTCAATTCGTTCTTCTCCGTCCTCTTCGTCCTGGCGTGTGCGGCCGCGCCGCCGCGCGCCGCCGCGCAGACGCCGCGCGGCAACGACCTGGTCATTGTCCTCCCGTTCGAGAACCAGTCGAACAAGGCCGAGTTCAACTGGATCGGCGCGAGCTTCGCCGACTCGCTGACCGAGTTGCTCAACGTGCCCGGCCTCGCCGTCGTCTCGACCGACGAGCGCGAGCTGACTTACCAACGCCTGCGCCTGCCGCTCTCGGCCGCGCCCTCGCGCGCCACCGCGCTCAAGATCGCGCAGGAGGCGCACGCCTCCGTCGTCGTCCTCGGCATTTACAGCGTTAGCCCTGCCGCCGACGAGAAGTCGCTGCCGGAGATTCGCGGCACGGCGCGCGTCATCCGCGTCAACGAGGGCCGGCTCGCCGGCGACACGATGCCCGACGGGCGCTGGGCCTGGCGGCCTTACGACTTCGGCGGCCCGCTCGTCAACCTGCAACGCATGGAGGGCACGCTCGCCTACCAGATTCTCTACCAGCGCGACAAGGCGCTGCCCTTCTCGCTCAACAAGATTCTGGAGCAGGCGACCAAGATACCGCCGCGCGCCATCGAGAGCTTCGCCAAGGGCATCATGACCGAAGACCGCGAGAAGCGGTCGAACTACTTGCAGAACGCGCTCAAGGAGTACGAGAAGGTCAACGCCGGCGCGGTCTACCCGCAGGCGGCCTTCGAGCTGGGCAACCTCTACTACCAGCGCGAGGACTGGAAGAAGGCGGTCGAGTATTACACCAAGCTGCAACGCCGCGACCCGCACTTCACCGAAGCCAGCTTCTACGCCTCGCTCGCCTACTGGCGCATGCACGATCTGCCGAACGCGCTCGCGCAGCTCTCGCAGATCACGCAGGACGTGCCGCTCACCGGCGTCTTCAACAACGCCGGCGCGCTCTCCGCCCAGGCCGCCCGCGCCGAGCGCGCGCCCGCCGAACGCGAGCGGCTGTTGAAGGAGGCGCTGCAACTCCTCGCGCGCGCCCGCGACACCGCGCCCGACGACCCGGCCGTGCGCTACAACTACGCCTACACGCTCTTCCTCGCCGGCAAGGACGCCGAGGCCGCGGAGCAGTTCCGCGCCGTCATCACGCAGCGCCCGCGTGACGGCGAGGCGCTGTTCCTCTACGCCAAGGCGCTTGAGCGCGCCGGGCAGACGGAGCAGGCCGCGGCCGCCGACAACGAGGCGCGCCGCTACCTCGCCGCCTACGCCAAGGCGCAGACCGAGTGGCAGAAGTCGCAGTCGGTCGCCGAAGTGCCGCTGCGCCTGAACCAGAAGTTCGACCTGCCCGACTACATCGAGGCGGAGAAGATTCAGACCGCCGCCACCGAGCCGGTGGACACGACCGCGCAAGACCTGCTCGTCAAGGCGAAGGACTTGTACCAGGCGGGCGACGACGATAACGCGCTGCCGGAGTTGAACCGTGTCCTCATGGTCGAGCCGATGAACGCCGAGGCGCACCTGCTCATCGGGCGCATCTACCAGCGGCGCGGCGAGCTGCAACGCGCCGTCAGCTCCCTGAAGACCGCCCTCTTCTGGGATCAGAAACTCGTGGACGCGCACGTCCTCTTGGGTCGTATCTTCCTTGAGCGCGGCGACCGCGCACAGGCCCTCACGCACGCACGCGCCGCCATCCAGCTCGACCCAAACAACCAGGAGGCCATCGCCCTCCAACGCCAGGTCGAACTGGGCGGGAAGTGAGCGATGCTTACGCCCGCGTTGATCTTTTGGCTCGTGCTGACGGGCGGCGTGCTCGCGGGCGCGCTCGTGCTGGTCGCGGCGCTCGCGCGGCATAAGAAGGGCGCGGCGCGCGAGCTTGTGCTGACGGGCCGCGTCGGCTCGGTCGTCGAGGCGCTGCGCCCGGAGGGCGCGGTGCTGGTCGGCGGCGAGTTGTGGCGCGCGCGTCTGCGCGCGGGCGGCACGGTCGAGCGCGGGCGCGTGCGCGTCGTCGGCGCGCGCGGCGTCTACCTCGAAGTCGAAGCCGAGCCTTGAGCCGCGCGTGACGCCCGACAGCCGTCATGACATTGAGCAGCGAACTTTGAACGGAGACGCTCGCGCGCACAAACTCCGACCGAAGTCGTGCGCGTGAACGCCGACCGCAGACGTTCGGCCGCCGCTTTCATGTCCGACGACTATCAGAACGGGCCGGCGGGGCCGCGCCATTCGGCGCTGGAAGAGTTCCGGCGCGACGAGCGCCGCCCGGCGGTGCTGTTGCTGGCGGTGCTGCTGGTCGCCGCCGCCTTCTTCGCGCTCGGCATCCTGGTCGGACGCTGGACGGCGACCGACGCTGGACGCCGCGCGGTCAACCCGCCTGCGCAGCCGGTCGCCGCCTCCTCGCCCGCCAACTGATCCGGCCCGGCTTCAGGAAAAGATTTCGCGTGGCACGCGGGGTGCTCTAGGCATCGGCGGCAAGCACGGAAGAAGTTGACCCGTGACCCCGCCGCCATCACTTCTCTGGTTGTAGCCTGCCGCTACGCCAGCCGCCCGCCGAGCGACCCTATCTAAAATCACTTCTTCAGGAACCCGGTGACCTACCGGGTTCTCCCGCTTTTTAGGGCAAATTTTCCGACCGACACCTCGCCGAGCCACGCGGACTCACTCGCGTGCACGCACGCCCAGTCACTTCTATCGCCTGACGCGGAGACGGCCGCGCCCCGCCGAGTGACAAATATTGTCGCTTCGCGGGTGACAAATTTCCGTTATTTTGCCCGAAATCGTTTAGCCGTTGTCGCAATTTGGCGAGTCGGTCAGCGCGCCCGGAAAAAAATTTTCTGCGGCAAAGAGCCGCAGCCGTGGCGTTTGTCCGCAGCACCCTGACGCGCCCGTCGGCTCTTCTGTTAAACTCCGGCCCGTGCAGGACGCTGTGCCACTCGACGCGCCGGCCCGAACTGTTAAGCGCGCAGCCTTGCGCGCGGCCTTGCGCGCCGCCGCGCCGCCGCGCGCGGAGTTGGGCGCGGCCGTCTGTTCGGCCCTCCTGCTCGTCTGCGCGTTCCCCGACTTCGACCTGTGGCCGCTCGCGTGGGTCGGCCTCGTGCCGCTGCTCCTCGCGGTCGTGCGCCGGCCGCGCGCGGCGCAGGCGTTTGTGCTCGGCTGGACGACGGGCGCGCTTTTCTTCTACGGCTCGTGCTGGTGGCTGACGCACTCGCTGATCAATTACGGCGGCATCCCCGCGTTCGTCGCCTTCCCGCTGCTCGTGCCCGGCGCGCTCGTCCTCGGTCTCTTCCCCGCCCTCTGCTGCTTCGTCGTCGCGCGGCTGGCGGCGCGCTACGGCGCGCGCGCGCTGTTCGCCGCGCCGCCCCTCTGGGTCGCGCTCGAATGGGCGCGGCTCGGCGTGACCGGCCAACTCTGGAACGCGCTCGGCTACTCGCAGGCCTACCACCCGGCGCTCATCCAGACCGCGCGCTGGGGCGGCGTCTACGCCGTCAGCTTCCTGCTCGTCGCGACGAACGCCGCGCTCGCCTACCTGCTGCTCAGACGCACCGCGCGGGGCGCGCTGCTGGCGGCCGCGGTCTGCGCCGCGGTCGCGCTCGGCGTCGCGCTGCCGTTTTGGCCGGGCACGCACTGGCGGTGGGACGAGCCTTGGGGCGAGGCTCGCGTGTTCGTCGTGGCCGTGCAGCCGAACGTGCCGGTTAGTTTCGACCGCGCGCCCGAAGAGACGGCCGAACTTATTGTGCGCCATCTGACCTTGAGCGCCGACGCGCTCGCCGCACGCGACGCGCTTGTCGTCGCTGACCTGAGCGAAGCCATCGCGGCCGGCTCCGACGTGTTCTCCCGGCAGCGCTACGCCACCCTGCCGCGCCTGGTGGTCTGGCCCGAGTCGCCGATGAACTTCACTTACACGAATGATGCCGAGTTCCGCGAGCTGGTCGGCGAGTTCGCGCGGGCGAACCGGACGGCCGTCCTGCTCAACTCGCAGGAGCCTGCGCCCGCGGGCGGCGCGTACAACTCGGCGGTTCTCATAGACAGCGAGGGCCGGCGCGTGGCGCAGTATGATAAGATTCGCCTGCTGCCGTTCGGCGAATACGTGCCGCTGCCGCGCTGGCTGCCCGGCGCGTGGTTGTTGAGCGGACTGGTCGGCGAGTTCACGCCGGGCACGAAGTACCCGCTGCTGCCGCTGGGCGGCGTACGCGGCGGCGTCTTTATATGTTTCGAGTCGGCCTTCCCCGGCATCGCGCGCACGTTCGCGCGCGACGGCGCGGACGTGCTCATCAACATCTCGAACGACGGCTACCTTGGGCGCACGCCCGTCCTGCGGCAGCACTTGGCGAACGCCATCTTCCGCGCCGTCGAGAACGAGCGCCCCGTGCTGCGCGTGACGAACACGGGCATCACCGCCGCCATCGGGCCGGACGGCGAGGTCTTTGAGGCCACGGACAGTTTCGTGCCGGCCGTGCGCACGTGGGCGGTCGCGGCCGCGCCGCCGGGGCAGACTTTTTACACGCGCCGCGGCGATCTGTTCGCCGCCGCGGCGACCTTGATTAGCTTGTTATTGCTGCTGCTGTCGGTCAGGCGCAGTGCGACGACGTGATGAACGCGAGCCGGCTCACCAACGCTATCGGCGACGTAATCGGTAAGCTCATTACCGCGCTGACCATGGGCCTGTTTGTGACCGCGCTCGCCGCCGGCTTGCTCGTCGCCGGCCTGCTCGGCTTCGTCGTAGTGCTCTACGGCGTGCTCCGTTGCAACGAGGCGCTGGCGGGCCACCGGCCTTACGATCTTTTTGCGTTAGACGCGCTCGCGCTGGCGGGCTTGCTACTGCCGCGCCGGGCGCGTGCGCCCCGCGGCGGCAACTCGACGCCGGGGCACGTCAGGCAGATTTGAGAGGGGAGCATGATCGAGACTTTATCCATTCAAGATTTACGCGGCACTTACGACGACCTGCGCACGCGGGTCGAACAGCTCGGGAGGTTTCTTTGATGTCGCGGCGAAACAGGCCGAGCTAGCGCGCATCGAGGAGCGCGCGAGCGCGCCCGACTTCTGGTCGGATCAGGCGGCGGCGCAGAAGCTCTTGCAGCAGCGCAGTCGCTTGGAGCGCGTCATCGAGCGGCAGCGCCGGTTCGAGTCCGAGATCGCCGACGCCGCCGTGCTCTTCGAGTTCGCCGAAGAGGACGAGGCGAGTCTCGCCGAGTTGCGCCCGCTGCTCGAACGGCTCGAAGCCGAGACGGGCGCGGCCGAGACCGAGATGCTCTTGGCGGGCGAGAACGACGCGCGCAACGCCATCTGCTCGATCCAGGCCGGCGCGGGCGGCACGGACGCGCAGGACTGGGCCGAGATGCTCCTGCGCATGTACCTCAAGTGGGCCGAGCGGCGCGGCTTCAAACACGAGTTGCTCGACTACCAACCGGGCCAAGAGGCCGGCATCAAGAACGCCACCTTCCGCGTCGAGGGCGAGTACGCCTACGGGCTGCTCTCGGCCGAGGCGGGCGTCCACCGCCTGGTGCGCATCTCGCCCTTCGGCACGGGCACGCGCGAAACGTCCTTCGCCTCGCTCTTCGTCTACCCCGAAATTGACGAAGACATTGAGGTCGAGATCAACGACAAGGACTTGCGCGTGGACACGTTCCGCTCGACCGGCGCGGGCGGCCAACACATCAACACGACCGACTCGGCGGTGCGCATCACGCACCTGCCGACCAACATCGTCGTCACCTGCCAGAACCAACGCTCGCAGCACCAGAACCGCGCGGTCGCCATGCAAATCCTGCGCTCGCGCCTCTACGAGTTGGAGTTGGAGAAGCGCCGCGCCGAGACGAGCGCCTTGGAAGCCAACAAGGCCGACATCTCGTTCGGCTCGCAGATCAGGAACTACGTGCTCGCGCCCTACCGGCTGGTGAAGGACGCGCGCACCAAGCTTGAGCGCGGCGACGTGGACGCCGTGCTCGCCGGCGACATAGACGACTTCATCAAGGCGTACCTGCTCGCGCGCAAGCAGCACGAAGTCTGAAAGACTGTCAGTCGTTAATGGTTAGTTGTTATTTGTGCCTGACTGCCGGGTGAGCGGCCGCGGCCGAACTTGAGAAGGAACAAGCACAACTAACCGAGAACCAAGAACAGCGAACGACGGACGAAAGCTTTATGGCCACAACGCAGTCGGACACGAGGGCGCGCGCGGTCGCGCCGCGCAACACGCGGCTCAACGAGATCGTCGCCATCGCGCTCTTCGCGCTCGGCGCGCTCCTGTTGCTGTGCCTCGTCTTCTTCAACCCGAACGACAACTCGCTGAACTCGACGGGCGCACCCACGACCCGCAACCTCGTCGGGCCCGTGGGCGCTTACGTCTCCGACGCGCTCTTGCAGACCTTCGGGCTGGCCGCGTACCTCTTGCCGCTGCTGCTCTTCGCCGTCGCGTGGCGGCGCTTCCGCACGCGCCGCTTGCACGCGCCGCTGCTGCGCGTCGCCGGTCTCGTCACGGTGCTGCTCGCCGCGTCGTCTCTGCTCGCGCTCTTCCGTCTGCCGCTGCTGTTCGACGGGCGCGTGCGCGCGGGCGGTCTCGTCGGCACGCTCATCGCCGATACGCTCGCGGGCGCGCTCAACACGGTCGGCGCAGGCATACTGCTCGGCGCGCTCGCCGCGGTCGGCGTGCTGCTCGCCACCAACTTCTCGTTCGCCAACGCCTTCGACCGCCTCGCCGCCATGTTCGCCGGCCGCGCGCACCCGCTCGCAGAGTTGCGCGCGCGCTTCAGTGCGTGGCAGGCCCGACGCCGCGCGCAGGCCGAGGCGCGCGCCGAGCAGCGCCGCGCCGCCCGCGCCGAGCGCGCCGCAGGCCGCGCCGCGCTCGACGCCGAGCGCAACAAGAGCGCCGCCGCACGCGTCGAAGAGTTCATGCGCGACACCGCGCCCGAGCCGGACGCGCTCGCCGCCTCCGCCATCCGCCGCGCCGCCGGGGTCGCCCCCGAAGAGGCCGCGCCCCGCCCCGCACGCCGCGCGCCTTTGGCGGCCGACGACGAAGACGGCGCGGCCGCAATCCTACCCGCGAACGCCGAACCTCGACCGGCGAACGGCGCGACCCGCGCGGCGGCCGCCAACGGCGCGGCGACGCGGCGCGCGGCGCAAGCGGCCGACGACGCGCCGGGCAACGAGGACGAAGGCGCGGCTGACGAAGCGGCGTGGGCCGCCGCGCCGCGCGCACAGCAGCGCGCGGGCGCAGTGCCGGCCGCCGAGCGGGAGGAGCCGGCCGAGGAGATCGAGCAGATGGTGGCCGGCGCGTCGGTCGTCCGCACGGAGTTGGTGGACGAGAACGCGCACGCGGCCGAGACCGACCGGGCGGCGCGGCGCGCGGCCCGCGCCGAACAGCGCACCGCGGTCGTGCATGACTATCGTATGCCGCCCGTCGAGTTTCTCAACGCCGCGCCGCCGCGCCACGAACAGGCCGACGAGGAGTTGCGCGGTCTCGCCACGCGCGTCGCCGAGAAGTGCAAGGAGTTCAACGTCACGGGGCGCATCGAGTACATCTGCCCCGGCCCCGTCGTCACGACCTACGAGTTCAAGCCCGACCCCGGCGTCAAGTATTCGCGCGTCACGGGCCTCGTGGACGATCTCTGCCTGGCTCTGAAGGCCGAGTCGATCCGCATTGACCGCGTGCCCGGCAAGGCGCACGTCGGCATCGAAGTGCCGAACGTGCAGCGCGACAACATCATGCTGCGCGAGGTCATCGAGTCGCGCCACTTCCAGGAGTCGCCCTCGCGCCTCACGCTCGCGTTGGGGAAGACGATTGACGGGCTGAACTACGTCGCCGACCTCGCGCGTATGCCGCACCTCTTGATCGCGGGCGCGACGGGGACGGGCAAGTCAGTCTGTCTGAACTCGCTCGTCGTCTCGATTCTCTACAAGGCGCGGCCCGACGAAGTGAAGTTCATCATGATCGATCCGAAGCGCCTGGAGCTGGGTCTCTACGCAGACATCCCGCACCTCGCGCACCCGATCATCACCGAGCCGAAGCAGGCGGCCAACGCCCTGAAGTGGTGCGTGCGCGAGATGGAGAACCGCTACAAGCAGTTCGCCAAGCTGGGCGTGCGCAACATAGACGGCTACAACGCCGAGGTCGCGCGGCGCAACAAGATCGAAGACTACGACGAGCAGGGGCAGGAGTGGGAGCCGCGCCCCTACCTCATCATCATCATTGACGAGCTGGCCGACTTGATGATGGTCTCCGGGCACGAGGCCGAAGAGTCCATCACGCGCCTCGCGCAGATGGCCCGCGCCGTCGGCATACACCTCGTCCTCGCCACGCAGCGCCCGAGCGTGGACGTGATCACAGGTCTCATCAAGGCGAACTTCCCCTCGCGCATCGCCTTCCGCGTCTCGTCGAAGGTGGACTCGCGCACGATCATAGACGCCAACGGCGCGGAGCAGTTGTTGGGCCGCGGCGACATGCTGTTCTTGCCGCCCGGCACGTCGCGCCTCGTGCGCGTCCACGGCGCTTACGTGGACGAGGCCGAGATCGGGCGCGTCGTCAAACACATCAAGGAGCAGCGCCAGCCCGTCTACGACGAGTCGATCACGCGGGCGGAAGACGAGGCGACGAACGACGCGGCGGCGGGCGGCGAGCGCGACGAGTTGTTCGAGCAAGCCCTGCGCATCTGCGTCGAGATGCGCCGCGCCTCGACCTCCGTCCTGCAACGCCGCCTGCGCATCGGCTACGGCCGCGCCGCCGCCATCCTCGACGGCATGGAGCGCGAGGGCTTCATCGGCCCCGCCGACGGCGCGCGCCCGCGCCAGATTCTCGGCCGCGCCCACGAGACGGTCGCCCACTGGGAAGAACAGGAACGCGGCGAGGAAGTCTGAACGCGAGCAAGAGGTCTGAGTGGGTGAAGCAGACTGAACGAAGCGAGGGAGTCTGAGCGCGTGGGCGCGTGGTCTTTGAGACACTTTTCCACAGAAGCTGTGGAAAAGCCTGTGGAAATCGGGCGTTTCGGGGTTACAAGTTTTTGAAAAGTTTAGACTTCTAGCATTTTGCACACGTCGGCGGCAAAATGGCGCAAACTATTGTCAAGTCCTGCCCGCAGCAGGAGTTAACGGCGCGCACCTCAAGCGCCCGGCGATGGCTGGCCGTCGCTTTCTGCCCCGCGCTCGCGCTCGCCATCACGGCCTGCGTCAAGTTGCCCCGCGCACGCGGCACGACGGGGCAGATCGCCGCGCCGAGCGTCCCCCGCATGACGCCCGAAGGCGCGCTGCTAATTAATATCAACACGGCGACGAGCGCCGAACTCGAACGTCTCCCAGGCATCGGCCCCGGCCTGGCCGCGCGCATCATCGCGCACCGCACGCGCTACGGCCCCTTCCGCCGCGCGGAGCACCTGCTCATCGTCCCCGGCATCAGCGAGCGCCGCTACGCGCAACTACGCCCCCACGTCGGCGTATGATCCCGACTTCCCAGTCAGACGGATTAAACGATGAGGCGTCTTATGTGTTCACCTTGATCTCGCGTAGCCTCTTGGCATGCGCCGCGCCGCGCCGTGATGAGTCGCGGCGCGCGTAATTCCGCACAACCCGCGAGTGTGTTTGCCCATCCGAGTTGCGCGGAAGGCAGTAGCGTCGGCGCTGGCCTTCGGGTACATAGTCTTGGTTGCACCACAGCCGCCCGTCGCACGCGACGGGCCGAAGGAGAGAGTGACATGGTGAGACTCATTATCGGTACGGCGAGCTGGCGCGCGCTGGCGTGGCGCGTCGGTCTGCTGGCCGGCGCGCTGGCGTGCGTGACCGTGTTGCCGGCCGCCGCGCAGGACAGGTACGCCGTCGAGCGTTGCCAGGACGAAATCAGATTTCGGATTCAGCGTGATCGCGACTCGCCCGTGCAGGTCAACTTTAGACGCGCTGAAGATAACTTCATCTCGAACGCCGAGACGGGCGTGCGCGGGCGTGGCGTCGCGGACGGACGCGCCTTCACTTACGAGTGCCGGGTCAACGTCAGGTACAGGGGTCTGTCGGACGCCTCCTACAACTACACCGGCGGCGGCGTTGGCGGTGGCGGCGTTGGCGGCGGCGGCGCGACCGTGCCCTCATGGCTCACGGGCTATTTCTACGGCCGCGACCCGGAGAGCCGCCGGCAGGTGACGTTGAGCATTGACTCTTCGGGCTACGTCTCCGCCGCGTACGACAACGGTGATCGGGAGGAGGGCTACTTCGACGGCGACGCGATCCGCTTCGGGCGGGCGCAGACCTGGCAGGTCGAGCAGACGGACAACGGGTTCCGCGCGCGATCTAACCAACGCGTCGAGAGGTTCAGCCGCACTTCGGATAATACCGGCGGCACGTGGCGCGTGCCGCGTTGGGCCGTGGGCACGTTCCGCGGCACGACGGACAGCGGCGAGTCTGAGTTGCGGATCGGCCCGGACGGGTCGGCGACGGCCCGGTCTCTGCGGACGAACCAGACTTTCACGGGCAGTTACGCGAACGGCGTGCTGCGCTTCGAGTGGGGGGCGTTCAACCTCCTGCGCGACGGCGACGGCATCCGCACCATCGAGATACGCAACCGCGACAACCAGACGACGTACCGCCGCGTGGGCGGCTACTAAAGACGAAGCGGCACGAATAAAGACGAACCGACACGAAGTCGCCGCGCGGGCTTCGTGTCGGTTCGCGTGCTTTCGCAGTTAGTCGGCCCGGCTAACGGCCGTAGTCGTCGCTGAGGCGGACGATGTCGTCTTCGCCGAGGTAGTCGCCGCGCTGAATCTCTATGAAGATGAGCGGGTCGGGGCCGGGGTTCTGGACGCGGTGGAGCGCGCCTATGGGGATGTCGGCGGTTTCGCCCGTGCGGACGGTCGAGTCTACGCCGTCGAGCGTGAGGCGCGCCGTCCCCTGCACGACCAGCCAGTGCTCGGCGCGGCGCGCGTGCTTCTGGTAGCTGAGCCGCTGACCGGGCAGCACCTCGATGCGCTTGACCTTGTAGCCCGCGCCCTCGTCCAGCACCGTGAACGAACCCCACGGCCGCCGATCATAGAGCGGCGACGCGTTGCCCCGCCCCGATGTCGCCACCGCGCCCTCCGTCTGCGTCGTTGCGGCGCGCGTGTGCTCCGCGGCCCTGTTCGTCTGCTCGTCTGCCAAGCTCGCTACCTCTGGGAGTTGCTCGCGCGCCCTTCACGGCCGGGTCGCGCCCGCGGGCCAATATAACGGCCCGACGCGCCCGCCTCCAAACACGCGCGCCGCTCATTTTCAAACACGCTTTGCTCACTCGCGCACGTAGGTTTCGACGCGCAGGTCACGCCCGTCCGTGCTGACCGTGATCGTGCCGCGCCGGCCCGTCTGCAAGACCTGCGCGCCCGCCGCCAGCCAACGCGCGACGACGTTCGGATCAGGATGACCGAACGGCGACGTGCGCCCGACCGAGATGACGGCGACGGCGGGGCGCGTCGCGTTGACGAACGCCGGGGTCGAAGAGGTGCGGCTGCCGTGGTGCGCGACCTTGAGCACGTCGCAGCGCAGGTCTTCGCCCGCGCCGACGAGCGCGGTCTCGGCGCGGCCCTCCATGTCGCCGGTCAGCAGGAAGGTGCGCGCGCCGTAGCGCAGCCGCAGGACGACCGAATCGTCGTTGCCCGAAGGCGCGTCGGCGCGCGCGTCCGGCGGCGGCCACAGCACGTCGGCCTCGACCGCGCCGAAGCGCAGACGCGCGCCGCGCGCGAGCATGAGGACGGGCACGCCCTCGGCGCGCATCGTCGCGGCGAGCTGCGCGTACTCCGCCGCGCGCGTGGGTGCGCGCCCGACGAAGGCGGCGCGCACGGCGAAGTTGCGCGCCACGGCGTTTAAGCCCTCCGCGTGATCGGCGTGCGCGTGCGTCGCCAGCACGTAGTCCACGCCCGCCAGCCCGCGCCACCACAGGTACTCCGAGACGACCACGTCGCCGAGGCCCCGCGCGTCGCGCGTAAAACTCGCCGGCTCGTCGTCGGCCGCCGGAGCGTCGGAGGTCTCCGGCTCGTCGAAGTCGGGGCGGCCGCCGCCGTCCACGAGCAGCGTCGTGCCGTCGGGCAGCGTGACGAGCGCGGCGTCGCCCTGGCCCACGTCGAGGAAGTCTACGCGCAGCCGGCCGTCGGGCCGCGCCGCGCTACGCGGGTGCGTGACGACGACGCACAGCAGCGCGGCGAACGCGAGACCGGCGCAGACGGAGACGCGCCCCGGCGCACGGCGCGACAAGTTGTTCGCGCGGTGCGCGCACGCGTTCAAGCTGCGCGCGCGCGTGATGACGGCGCGGCTGATCGAGCGCAAGACACGCGTGCTGCGAGAGTGTTCTTGTGGTTCGTCGGCTCGTGCCGGCGCTCTGTCGCCTGCGTTCGGCCGCGTCCCGTCTGTCGTCTCCTCTGGCGGCGCGAGTGGCTGCCAGCGGGCGAGCGCGACGAGCAGCGCGGCGAGCGGCAGGTAGTAGAGCGCGTAGACGCAAGCCGCCGGGCCGTGGTACGCGGGCAGGCGTAGCGCGGCGACGTGCAGGCGCGCGAACGGCTCGACGCTGTTGGTCATCAGCCAGTCGAGCCGCTCGCCCACGTAGACGAGCGGCGCGGCGAGCCGCACGCTCAGCGCCGAGAGCGCGACCGCGCCGAGCGCGACCAGACCGAGCGCCGCCATCAACGCGCCGACGAAGACGTTGAGCACGAGCGCTGCCACGCTCACGCGATGAAAGTAGACGACGAGCGCCGGCAGCAACACGAGTTGCACGCTCGCCGAGACGACGAACGCGCCGCACGCCTGGCGCAGCAGCCATTGCACGCGCCAGCGTTCCAGTCGCGCGGCCGCCGTCGTCTTGAAGAGCCGGTAGCTGTACGCGTTGCGCGCCGTCTCGCGCCGCCACGCGCGCTCGCGCCAGTAGAGCGTTTCGCCCAACGTGCGGAACCAGTGCGGACACGCGGGCGGGTACGGCGTCGCGCGCTTCGGTCGCCAAGCGCCGCACGCTTCGAGTCGCGTGAGCAGGGGCCAGGCAAGTGTGACGATGGCGACGACCGAGCCGAAGGTGAGTTGGAACGACGGATCGAAGAGGTCTGAAGGTTGCCAGACGAGCAGCGCGAGCGCCGCCGCGCCGAGTGCGTTGAGCGCCGATGCGCGCCGCCCCGCGAGCGGCGCGAGCGCCACCAGCGTGAACGTCAACGCGGCGCGCACGACCGACGCCTCCGCGCCGACCGCGACCGTGTAAGCCCAGAGCAATGCGGCGCTGGCGACGAACTGCACAGCGCGTCGGCGCGTCAAGCGCCGCAGCACGGCGAACGCGAGCCAGCCGATGAAGCTGATGTGCAGCCCGCTGATGACGAGCACGTGGAACGTGCCGCCGTCGCGGAAGCGTTCGGCGGTCGCACGCGTGAGTGCGCGGCGGTTGCCCAGGAGCGCCGCTTGCAAGACGCCCGCCGTCTCCGGCGCGAACAGACGCGCGAGCCGCGCGCGCAGCCACTCGCGCCAACCATCGAGCCAGACGAGCGGCAGCAGCACGCGCTCGTCGTCCAAACGCTCGACGAGCAGCGGACTCTTGATCGTGCCGGCGGCGTCGAAGCCGCGCCGCGCCAGGAACTCGGCCGGCGCGCCCGCGCCGGGGTTGCGAAACTCCGCCCCGCGCGCCAACACGACGAGCACGCGCACGCGCGCCCCGCGCCGCAACTCCAACGCTTCATAGAGCGCCCGCGTCGCCGCGTCGCGCGCGGGCGCGAACAGTTCGACCGTGCCCGCGGCGTCGGCCGCCGTCGTCTTGTACGCGAGCCGCTCGACGCGCAGCGCGAGGTACGCGCCATCGGGCGCGACCTCCGGCGCGGACGCGAGCACGCCCGTCAACTCGACGGGCGCGTCGGCTTCAATCCGTCCGTCTTCGTACCAGCGCCGCACGCGCCGCGCGTCGTCCTGCGCGCGCACTTCGACGAGCGCCAGCGCCGCGCCCGCGAGCACGAAGCCTGCGAGCACGAAGCCCGTCGCCCACGTCGCCTTGCGCCCGCGCCACGCCGCCCACGCGCACGCGTAGCCGACCGCACCCGCCGCCAGCACGAACGCCGACGGCGGCGCGCACGCGCGCGCCCAACACACGCCCACGGCGAAGCCGCCCGCCAGCCACGCCAGCGGGTGCGCGTCGAACGGCGCTCGCAAAACGACAGCGCGCATCACGGCCGAGCTGCGTGAGCGGCGGCCTGGAAAGTGTCGAAACGGCGACAGGTGAGTGAGCGGCAGTATAAGTTTCAACGCGGCGATTGACAACGGGGCGGCGCGACGGGTGGCGATTCAGTCAGCGCCCGGCACGGCGTTGCATCGCGGGCGTTGAGTTTTGCATCAATGCTTGGGAGAGAGAGTTCCGTCGGTCAGCTTTCACAGCCCGCCGGGCCGGAGGTCGCATGATGCCGAGTCAACGCACGCTCACACTGACCACGCTCGCAGTCGTCTGCGCCCTAGCGCTCTGCACGCGGGCCGCGGCGCAGTCGCCCGACGCGCGGCCGCAGGAGCCGGCGGCGCGCAACCCCGCGGGCGTGACGTTCAAGCTCCGGCTCAAGAACGGGCAGACGCAGTTTCGGCAGGGCGAGGTCATCCGTCTGGAGTTGGCCTTCAGCAGCAGCGTGCCGGGCGTCTACAAGCTGGACGCGCGCTCGTACGACCGCAGCGGGCGGCTCAACACGGACACTTTCCACCTGACGCCGCAGGCGGGCGTCGTCGATCCGCTCGAAGACTATTACGAGTCGCTCGAAGCTTACATGGGCGGCGGGCTGTCGAGCACGCCGACGCTGGAAGCCAAGCCCTACGTCGTGCCCGCCGACCTCAACGAGTGGTTTCGCTTCGACCGGCCGGGCCGCTTCCGGCTCTACGTGACCTCGCCGCGCGTCTACAGCCAGCGGGCGCGCGCCGGACGGGAGTCGTTCGTCTTGACCTCGAACGTCGTGACGTTCGACGTGCTGCCCGCCGAGCCGGCGTGGGCGCGCCAACGTCTGCGCGCGATCACACAGACGCTCGACGCGCCCGGACAAGGGTCTGCGCGCCGCGAGACCTGCCGCGAGCTGCGCTTCCTCAACACGGAGGCGGCGACGCGCGAACTGGTCAGGCGCTTTCAGGGGCACGACGAGTGCGACTTCGATTACGCCTTCGGGCTGTACGGCACGCCGCACCGCGCGCTCGCCGTCGCCGAGATGGAGCGGCAGCTCGGCGCGCCCGCGTTCCCCGTCACGCGCGCCTTCCTCAACACCCTCGCACGCCTCGCCTTCTGGTCGCAGAACCCGCCGCCGCTGCCGCCCTACCCCGACGACACCGAACGCCGCAAAGACTGGGAGGAGCTTTGGCACGCGCGCCGCGCGGCGCAGGCGCAGGTTGTCGGGCGTTATTTGGAGCGGCTGGCGGCCGGCGTCTTCGGCAAAGAGCGCGCGGCACGCGCCGTAAGTCTGGCCACGCTGCTCGACTTCAGAGAGGACGCGCCGCGCGCCGACGCCGCGCAGACCAACACACTGGCGGCCGCGCTCGCCGCCGTCTTCGGCGAGTTGCCGCCGGGCGAGCAGTACGAGTTACTGGACTACGGCTGGGCGCAGGTGGCGGGGCCGGCCATGCTGCCGGCCGTGCGCCGCGCCTACCAGCACCCGCCCCAAAGCGACCAGCGCGTGCGCGGCGTCGCCCTGCGCCGCCTCTACGAACTCGCGCCCGAAGAAGGGCGGCAACTCATCCTCAGAGAGATACGCCGGCCCGCGCCCGGCGTCGGCATCGAAGCACTCGGCGTGCTGCCCGACGAGACGCTGCCCGAAGTGGACGCGCTCGTGCTCGAAGAACTCGGCCGGGCGCTTCGTAGCGACGAGCCGGACGCCGACGCGCCCGCGCCTTACGACACAGACCTGCTCGCCGCGCTCGTCGAGCGTTATGCCTCCGCGGCCGTGCTCGCGCCGGTGCGCGCCGCTTACGAAGAGCGGATCGGGCGTATGCCCTGCCAGCCGCAGAACTATCTGCTCGCATACTTCCTCCGCGTCGAGCCGGCCTACGGCGCGCAACTCGTCGAACGCGCCCTCGGCGCGCGCGCCGAGACCGGCTGCTTCCGCATGGTGTTGACCGAACTCGGCAAGCGCCCCCTCGCGCCCGAGCTTGAGCGCGTCCTCGTCTCGGCCCTCGACGACAAGGAGTCGGAGATCGTGACACAGGCCGCGCAACTGCTGGGCGTGCGCGGCTCGGCCGGCGCGGAAGCGGCCCTCTGGCAAAGGCTGACGCGCCTGCACGCGGACTGGCACGAGCGCGCCGAGGAGTTGGACGACGAACGAAACATGATGGCGTCGCCGGCGCAGACCGAGTTGGCCTTAGCCCGCGCGCTCGGCACCGGCACGAACTGGCTCGCCGACCGCGAACGACTCACGCGCCTGCGCCAACTCTGCGTCGGCCAAGAATGCCGCCGCGAGGTCGAAGCCTACCTCGAACGCGCCCGCCCCGCCCTCGCGGTCAACCTCGACGCCGCGACCGGCACAATCATCAGCCTCGCCGTCGCCCAGTACGAGTTCGCCTCCTGGGCCGCCCTGAAAGACAAGCTCGCCCAATTCCCCCCCGGCACAACCTTCACCTGGGCCGTCTTCAACGGCGACCCGCACACGGAAGCCCGCGCCTTCGCCGACCTCAAGACCTACCTCGAACCCCGCGGCCTCCGCCTCGTCAAAGCCCCGCCGCCCGCCCAGCCATGAACCCACCACGCGCCGCCGTCGCGCGCCCGCACATGCCCGTCGCCACCGAACATGAAGAGACCCATGTTTGGGTGTGCGGCGGGGTCGGCAAACGTGCGGTCATCGCTCTAAAGAGTGCCGGGGAATTCTCAATCAATAAAATCTTGAGAATTCCCCAGGCCCGTTGAGACGTGAGCCGAAGTCGGGCGTTAGAGCTTGGCGACCCAGATGCTCCAGTTCGCTTCGCCCTTGTTGTTGGTCGAGTAGGGGAACTGCGAGGCGACCCAGATGGCTGTGTCGTCGGAGGGGTCTACGCAGGAGGCTGTGGCCTCTCCATAGTAGTTGTAGGCGCGGCCAGAGCCTTCGAAGTAGGGGGAAGCTCCGGCGTGTAGGCTGATGCTGGAGCGTATGTCCGCCTCGGCGGCGTAGTAGGCGCTGAGCCGTACGTCCGGATAGCTGGACGCGCTGGTGCGCGTGGTCGAGAGCACCATGTCGTTTTTCTTGTTCACTTCGATGCTCGGCCAGGCGTAGTGGTAAGTCTTCCCTTGGGAGTCGGACGCGGACGCCCGGCCGAAGGTGCGGTCTATCTCGATGCTGACGTTCGGATAGTTGGCGACGTTGGCGCGGATGAGCCGCCCGGAGGCCATGTTGCCGTTGCCGTCCCAGTCCTTGCCATTGTTGGCCGTGAAATAGAGTTTGTTGTTTCTATAGACCGCTTTGAGGAAGGCGTCGCCGATCTGCGGCCCCATGGCGATGGGCGGCGGGTTCGCTACCAGATTCCCCTTCTGCGGGCCGTTGATGAGCGAGCCGGAAGTGCCCGGCAGCGCCACGTCTGCGCGGGCGTAAGACTGCTGCGGCGTCAGCGGATTGCTGATGGCCCAGACTTCAGCATGGTTGCCCCATTTGTTGACCAGGTAGATGCGGTCGCTCGGGCCGTGATGAACCGCCGGCTGGATGATGTAGGTCTTCTTGCCGTCTGGATTGTTCCAGCCCCACCACTCCCAGCCGTCAACCTGCGCGCCGGGCAGCCCCTGCGCCATCTTGTCTGCGTTGCGCAGGACCACGCGCCAGTGTTTGTATGACGCGCCCGCTACTTTGTTGGTTTGAACGAAGACGTGCGGCGCGATGCCTATACAAGGGTAGTCGGAGCCGTCGCCGACCTGGTAGCCGGAGCCTGCCGCCGTCGGCACAGAGTCCCACCAGTACAGGAAAAAGCCGTCGAGCGGATTCTGCGTTTTGGAGACGGCGCACAGGAAAGATGGGACGGTGCGGCCCGGCGCAGGCTGGGTGGTCAACGCGCAGACCCAGAACCGCTTTCGGTACTCGTCGAAGATCATGCGCAGGTCGTAAATGCCGTAGTTGCCGGATGCTGGTTTGGGCAGCCCTTGCGCGATAAAAAAGGCTTCGGCTCCGGTGACGCCGTAGACCTTCGCGCCGGCTTTAGTGTAGAAGGCGAGCACGGCGCGCCCGCTCACGCCGACGTGCGTACCGCTGACGGCGATCTGCTGGTCAGACCCCTCGCCGCCCTGATTCAATCCGCCGGTCGCCTCCCAACTCGCGGACGGGGATGGAGTAATCATGACTCCCCCTTTTTGTCTTGTTGGTGCTGCTGCCTCTCCGCTTTCTCTTTGCGGTGCTGTTGTATCTCCGCATCAGGCGGCGGGACCGATCCGTGCGGAACAACGCCGCTCGTCCGGGCCATGTGCTCGGCCTTCAACTCGTGCGACCCATGCGTCTTGCTGGCCGTGCCCTCACCGCCGAGGTGTTCGTGCTTATCCATAAGCCCTCCTTCGGTGGTCGTTAAGTGTTGATCGGGTGGAGCGAGAATACTTGTTTGAAGCGGCGGGAGTATATCCCGCCATACTTCATCTACGCAATCTAATAGTAGTTCGGCGGCAGGGCGTTTATTAACTTGACAGTGGTTTTGTAGGTGCTTCTTGCAGGTTAATTGTCTGAAGCCTTCACGCTGCCTTTTATTACAATAACGTGAGTTCGGGATAAGAATGTAAAGAGAGAGCCGGATTTCGTAAGATGGAGTTCGCCAAAACAACCATGCTTGCGAAAGAGAGGCTCTCTCGATGGAGATTCTACCCGTTTTCTGAGCCACAGACGATTTGGTCGTGTTTCAGAAGTGATGCTGAAGGGGAAAGGCTCGGCCCGGCGCTGGTTCTTTAGCTCGCTTACGTCGAACTCACGTTAGATAAATAGAACCCGCACTCTCACTCACTCATATATCTTTCCCTCCACTACTATATATTCTCGGTCACTTCTGTACTTTAAGAGGCGGCGCGTGTTAGGTGCGCGACGGTTTCGACGTGATGGGTTTGAGGGAAGAGGTCGAAGGCGGCGAGGGAGGCGAGGGCGTAGCCGTGGGCGGTGAGGGCGCGGAGGTCGCGGGCGAGGGTGGCGGGGTCGCAGGAGACGTAGGCGATGCGTTGGGGGCGGAGGGCGAGGATGCCGTCGAGGGTTTCGGCGTCTGCGCCGGCGCGGGGCGGGTCGAGGAGGACGAGGGCGACGGGGGCGAGGCGGGCGGCGTGGCGCGTGAGCCAGGGGCCGGTCTGGGCGGTCTCGACGCGTGCGTTCGTGAGTTGCGCGGCGGCGAGGTTGCGGCGCGCGTAGGCGCAGGCGCGCGCGTTGGCCTCGACCGCCGTCACGCGCGCGAAGCGCCGCGCCAGCGGCAGCGTGAAGAGGCCGACGCCGCAGTAGAGATCGACGGCCGACGCACTGGTCAGGTCAGTTGACACGCTTTGGGCGTCGCCGTCGTGCGTGTCTTGGAGTGCGGCGCGGACGAGCGGTTCGAGGAGGGCGTGGTTGATCTGGAAGAAGCAGTCGGCGTCGAACTGGTAATGCTCGCCCGCGATGGTGCGGCGGCGCGCGCCCGCGTCCGCTTCGTTGATGGGCGGCGCGAGCGCGACGCCGTCGTCGCCGGCCACGGCTTGAAACTCGGCCGCGGCGGCCGGCAGTGCGTCGTCGTTCATTAACTCGCGTAGACGTGCGAGCGTCGCTTGCACTTCGGGCACGACGACCGGGCACTCGGCCACGTCGCAGACGCGGTGCGAGGCCAGTTCGTAGTAGCCGAGCCGCTTGTGTTCCGGGTCGTGCTGCCAGCGGGCGCGCGCGCGGTAGTGCCAGGCGGCGGGCGAGGGCGTGATGGGGATGTCGGCGGGCGGCGTGAGGCGCGCGATGCGGCGCAGGCAGTCGCGTATGAACTCGACCTTGGCGGCGAGCTGCGCGTCATAAGCGAGCTGCTGGAAGTCGCAGCCGCCGCAGCGGCCGAAGTAGGGGCAGGGCGGCTCGACGCGCGCGGGGCCGGGCGCGAGCAGTTCGGCGATGGACGCGAAGGCGGTGCGCCCGCGCACGCGCGCGACGCGGACGCGCACGCGGTCGCCGGGCGCGGCGAGCGCGACGAACAGCGTGTGCCCGCGCGCGTGCGCCAGCCCCGCGCCGCCCGGCACGAGCCGCTCCACCTCCACCTCCAACACCTCGCCCACGCGTAGCGGCGCGGGCGATTTTGACGACGGCTCGATCATAAAGTTCAACGTTCAAAGTTCAACGTTCAAGGTTCAAGGTCGGGCGCTGGCTGCACCTTGAACCTTGAACCTTGAACGTTGAACTCTTAACCATTGACGCCGACCTACGTGTCACCGCAGCGTTGTCAGACGCGCCACGCGGTCAGAGGTAGAACAGGCTGAGGCGCGGGACGCCGCCGTCCTCGCGCAGCAGTTTGGCGAGCAGGTTGTCGCGCGTCTGCTCGTAAGTCTCGCGCCCCATGCGGGCGCGGTAGGGGCGCAGTTGCGCCTCGGCTTCGGCGCGGCGCGCCTCGATCTGCGCCGCGGGCAGGTGCGCGCGCAGGGCGCGATCCAGCAAGCCTTCGAGGTCGGTCAGCGCGCCCTCCAACTGCTCTGCGTTCGGGCGCGGGCTGCGCGCGAAGTCCGTCTCCAACTCTGCGAGCCGCGCGGCGACGCGCGCGAGCGCCTCGCGCAACTCGTCTTCCGACCCGCGCGCGGCGTGCGCCTGCTCGACCTGCGCGCGACACGCCGCCAGGTGCGCGCTGATCGCGGCGCGCGGGAACGGCAGCCCCGCGTCGCCGTTCGCCTGAGTTGCGGCGCTGCCGCGCGCGCCGTTCGTCGCCGCGCCGGACGTTGCTACGCCGCTCATCGCCGCGGCGTCTTTCGTCTCCGCGTCGCCCGCCGGGACGTGCGCGCCCTGCTGGCGCTCGCGCCACTCGGCGAACTGCGCCTCGACCTCCTCCTCGCAGTAGAGCAGCGACTTGACGCTGCGCCGCCGCGGCTTCGCCTCGTAGGAATCGAACGCGCGCTCGACGCCGCGCAACGCGACGTGCAACGGCACGCCCCGCTGCTGCCAACTCTCGATCAGCGCCCAGTCCATCGGACTCAGCAGCAGGTGCTTCCCCCGCCGCCGGATGAAAGTGTCTTCGATCTCGGTGAAGTAGTTGAAGTAGGTCACGGCGAAAAGTAGAAGTCAGGAGTCAGGAGTCAGAAGCCAGAAGACGGAAGCCAGTAGAAGAAGCCAGAAGTTGAAGAGACAGAAGATGAGAGGCCAGCTATTCATTCCGGCTCCTGGCTTCTGGCTTCTGACTACTGACTCCTGCCCCCTGACTCCTCTCGTATATCAACCGCAATCCTTCCAACGTCAGCGTGTCGTCCACGGTCTCGATCAACTCGGAGCCGGTGGCGATGAGCGGGGCGAGCCCGCCGGTGGCGACGACGCGCGTCTCCGCGCCGAGTTCGGCGCGCATCCGGCGCAGGATGCCGTCCACCAGCCCGACGTAGCCGTAGAACAGCCCCGACTGGATCGAGCCGACGGTGGACGAGCCGACGACCGACGCGGGCCGGCGTATCTCGACGCGCGGCAGCCGCGCCGCGCGCGCGAACAGCGCGTCGGACGAGATGGCGATGCCGGGCGTGATGACGCCGCCGAGGTAGTGCCCGCGCGCGTCTATCGCGTCGAAGGTCGTGGCCGTGCCGAAGTCCACGACGATGCAGGGCGCGCCGTAGCGTCGGATGGCGGCGACCGCGTCCACGATGCGATCCGCGCCCACGTCCGACGGCGGCTCGTAGTCAATGGGCATCCCCGTGTCGGTCGTGTGATCTATGAAGAGCGGCGTGTGGCCGAAGTAGACCTCGGCCATGCGCTTGAGGGTGAAGTTGAGCGGCGGCACGACCGAGGCGACGGCGACGGCGTCTATGGCCTGGAAGTCCAGCCCGGCCAGCGCGAACAGGTTGCGCGCGTGGACGCCGTACTCGTCCACGGTGCGCTCCCGCGCCGTCGTCAGCCGCCAGTGCGTCACCAGCCGCGCGCCCTCATACACGCCGAGCGAAGTGTTCGTGTTGCCTACGTCAATGACGAGTAGCATGGTGGTAGTTTGCAGTAGTCAGAAGCCAGAAGCCAGAAGCCGGAAGAAGAAACCGGAAGCCGGCAGAAATAAGAAGGATGTCGGAAGAAGAAGTAAGACAGAAGACGCACCGAGCTTTTCTACGCCGGCTTCTGATTCCCTTCTGACTCCTGACTCCTGACTCCTGACTTCTGTCCCCTCAGCACCTCCTCGATGGCGTCGGCGGCGGCGCTCGCGCCGTCTTCCGCTTGCACGCGGCGGCCGACTTCGGCGGCCCGCGTCGCGTAGGTCGGCTCGGTTAACAGTCGGTCGAGTTCGCGCGTGGCGCGCGCGGCGTCGTACCTGGGGCGCGCGAGCACGCGGGCGCAACCCAAGCGTTCGACGCGCGCGGCGTTGTCGAACTGATCGTGCGCGTGCGGCACGACGAGCGCGGGCCGGCCCGCGCGCAGGGCTTGCCCCGTCGTGCCGACGCCGCCCTGGTGTACGGTGGCGCAGCCGCGCGGCAGCACCTCGCCGTAGGGCGCGTACTCGAAGGCGGCCACGCCTTCGGGCAGCGGCTCCGCCAGACGGTTGCGCTCGTGCCCGATGAGCAGGAGCGCGCGGCGGCCCAGCGCGCGCGCCGCCGCGATGGAGTCGCGGTAGAAGTCGCGCGCGACCCAGATGGCGGACGAGCCGAGCGTGAAGATGATGGGCGGCGGCCCGGCGTCGAGGAATTCTAACAGCGCGCGCGGCGTCTCGCGCTCGCCGAAGTAGTCGCGCCGGTCGTAGAAGGGGAAGCCGGTGACGCGCGTGTGCGCGGGCCAGTCTGCTTGCGGCTCGGCGATGACGCGCGAGAAGAGCGCGAGCACCAACGTCGGCGAGTGCTGGCCCTCGAAGAGCGGCTGCCCGCCGCGCGGCAGACCTAGCTCGGCGCGCAGGCGGTAGACCGGCTTCATCATCCGCTCAAGCCGCGGGCGCGCGACGAGCATCAGGCCGCGCACGGCGAGGGGGCTGAGCTTCAACAGCCCGTAGAGCGCGGGCGCTTGCGGCGGCACGGGCGGGTCGTAACTGGAAAAGAGCGAGATGGGCGCGAGCACGCTCGACACCCAACGCAGGCCGAGCTTCTGCGCGGCGAGCGGCCCGGCGAACGGCAGCGGGTGCGTCACGATCAAGTCCGCGCCCGCACACGCCGCCGTCAGGTCTTCGTAGACATCGCGCAGGTGCGGCATGAGCAGCCTGAAGATTTCTTCCGTGCCGGTTCTCTGCTCCATCAGCCGCTCGACGAGTTGCGCCAACTCGTCGGGCCGGTCTACGGACGGCAGGTCAGGCCGGACGGGATGAAACTCAAGCCCGAGCGCGTCCGCCTTCTCGCGGTACGGCTCGCTCGTGGCGAGCACGGGCACGTGCCCGCGCGCGCGCAACGCCAGCGCGACGGCGACGTAAGGATGCACGTCGCCGAACGAGCCGAACGTCGAAATGACGATCCGTTTGCCTGTGCTCATCGGGGGAACGTTGCGGCGACGATGAAGTTTCAGGTTCAAAGTTCAAGGTTCAAAGTTCAAGGTTCGGTCTGCCGCTAACCTTGAACCTTGAACTTTGAACCTTGAACCTTGAACTCATACGAACCTCTGACCCTCTCGGCGCGTCACTCTTCGACCAGTTGGCGCAGGGCGCGCACGTCGCCGGCGCGCACGAGCTTGAGTTCGCCCGTCTCGGTTTCTACACGCAAAGCGCCGTCGGGTTCAAGGCCGCGCGTCGTGCCGGCGAAGGCGTCCGCACCCGTCTCGACGCGCACGCGCTTGCCCGCGGCGTAAGACGAAGCGGCGCACCAAGAGCGTATGATCTCTTCAACGCCGTCGGCGGCGTGTAGCCGCTCGTAGTAGACGGCGAGTTGGCGCGTGAGCGCGGCGAGCAGGGCGGCGCGGTCGGGCGCGCGCCCCGCGGCGGCGGCGACCGAAGTGGCCTGCGCGCGCAACTCCGGCTGGTAGGCGGCGTCCACCAGGTTGATGCCGATGCCGAGGACGCAGGCGCGGCCGCGTTCGGTCTCGCACACTTCGGCGAGGATGCCGCAGAGCTTGCGCCCGTCGGCGAGCAGGTCGTTGGGCCACTTGATGTCGGTCGTGAGCGCGCAGGCGTCTGCGAGCGCGGCGCGCACGGCGAGGGCGGCGGCCAGGGTGATGAGCGGCCACTGCGCGGGCGGCAGGCGCGGGCGCAGGACGACGCTGAAATACAGCCCGGCGTCTTTGGGCGACGCCCACGCGCGCGCCTGCCGGCCGCGCCCGGCCGTCTGCTCGCGCGCGACGACGCACAGGCCTTCGGCCGCGCCGCGCGCGGCCTGGCGGGCCGCCTCGTCGTTGGTCGAGGGGAGCGAGTCGAAGTGCAGGATGGTGAACCGGAGCGGCGCGTCGTCCATCGGCGCGCTAAGGCATAACAGAAAGCGGCCGCGGACACAAACCGAAAGCGCGCGCAGCGACGTTGAGAGCGCCGAACAGAATTCACCACAAAGACACGAAGGCACGAAGATCGAACTGCCTATCGGCTTCGCGTCTTCGTGTCTTCGTGGTCAGTTCCCGCCCGGCGCGCTAATCGTGCTCAGAGACAGCAGCGGCGCGCCGCCGGTCACACACGACCGGCGGCGCGCCCGTGTCTTTAGACGCCCTGCCGCGTTGAAGAGAGAGGCGGACAGAGTTCCTTACGGGCCGCGCCGCTTCTGAAGGCGCGCGACCCGAACCGAGGCGCTGCGTCAACAGTCCGCAGCTATGGGTTCTCTGCCTAGACCGTGCGCCGGCCCGTCAACAGGTTGATGACGAGCACGACGAGCGCGACGACGAGCAGCAGGTGGATCAGACCGCCGCCCACGTGCAGGCTGAAGCCGAGCAGCCAGAGCACCAATAAGACCACCAGAATCGTCCACAACATAAGCTAGTTCCCTCCTGTGCTTGCGTTCACTTGTAGCCCGAAATTGCTGTGCCCTCTTCGTGCAACGGCCGTGCCAACTCCGCGCGCCGCCCGCGCGCGCCCGCGTTCCCGCGTATTTGCCTAACGTTCGCGCCCGCGCACTGTCGCGCGCGCCCCGCGCCCGCCGTCCGGCGCGCACGCAAACGAAACGGCCGCCGCACGCGCTGTGCTGTTTCAGTCCAAGCCGCCCGGCGGCGCGCGGCGCGTGCAAGGCGGGCGCGGGCCGCGCGTTATAGCAACGACAACCCCGGCCGCCGCCCTGGCCAGACGCGCACGCACGCAGCGCGCCGGGGTCGCCGCTTTCATACTTTCCTTCAGACGAACGGAGCGCCATCATGCAACGCCTACTCCGCCAACTCGACTACCCCATCGTGCTCGCGCTGTTTCTGACCGGCGCGGCCTTCCTGCTCAAGATGTGCTACCTGCGCCTCGTCCCTTGCACGCTCGCGGGCGCGGCGTGGCTCGCGGCCGTCTACCTCTACCTGCGCGCGCGCTACGACGTGCGCCTGCCCGCGGGCTTGCTGCTGCTCGTCTTCGCCGCCGTCGAGGTGGACGCGCTCGGCAACTACTTCCGCCTCTACGGGCGCGCGTTCGGCCCCCTACAGTACGACGAGTTCGCGCACATGCTGGTGCAGGCGCTCGTCACGCCGCTGCTGGTCTGGCTGCTGGGGCGCGCGCTCGCCTACGCGGGCTTGAGCGTGCCGCTCGGCTTCACGGTCGCCTTCGCGCTCACGCTCGTCTTCAGCCTCTCGGCCTTCTACGAGATCGTCGAGCTGTGGGACGAATTGTACTTCGGCGGGCGACGCATCTGGGGCCCTTACGACGCGCCGAACGACTTGCAGTGGGACTTGCTCGGCATCATCTGCGGCTCGCTCCTCGCCTACGCGCTGCTGAAGACGCGCCCGCGCCGCGCGCTCGCCTGAGCGCACGGCAGCGAAAATTTTGTTCGCGCGGCGCGCGCCGTTCGCGTTATCCTGCGCGCGGGTTTGAGCCTTTAAGCAACTCTCGCGCAGGAGGTCGTGCCGACATGAGACGGGCGCACGCACTGGCCGCGCTGCTCGCCGCCGCGTGCCTCGCGGCCGCGTGCGCGCAGCGCGCCACGAATTGGCCGCAAGGGGCCGTGATCGATCTCTCCTACCCGTTCGACGCCGAGACGGTCTACTGGCCGACCGCCGACACGTTCCGGCTCGAACAGGTCGCCGCGGGCGAGACCCCGCAAGGCTACTACTACGCGGCCAACAACTACGCCGCCGCCGAGCACGGCGGCACGCACGTAGACGCGCCCGTCCACTTCGCCGCCGGGCGCAACACGGTCGATCAGATTCCGCTCGAACAGTTGCTCGGCGCGGGCGTCGTCGTGGACGTGAGCGAACAGGCGGCGGCGAGCGCCGACTACCAAGTGGGCGTCGCGGACTTCGAGCGTTGGGAGGCGGCGCACGGGCGTCTACCCGACGGCGCAATCGTGCTGCTGCGCACGGGCTACGGCAAGTTCTACCCAGACCGCCGCCGCTACATGGGCACGGACGAGCGCGGCGCGGTCGCGGTCGCCAAGCTGCATTTTCCGGGGCTGCACCCGGAGGCGGCGCGCTGGCTCACGACCGCGCGCTCGATCAAGGCCGTAGGTCTCGACACGCCCTCGATTGACTACGGGCAGTCCACGCTCTTCGAGAGCCACCGCGCGCTCTTCGAGCGCAACGTGCCGGCGTTCGAGAACCTGGCGAACCTCGACCGGCTGCCCGCGAACGGCTTCCACGTCGTCGCGCTGCCGATGAAGATCAAGGGCGGCTCCGGCGGCCCGCTCCGCATCATCGCCATCCTCGACGACCGGCGCTGAACAGGTCATGCCGCTACTTGTCTTAGAAGCGCGATTCGGCGTCAGTGCCACAGACCCGGTGACGTACATCGGCGGCGCGTTGTTGTTAACTTCCGTCGCCCTCGTCGCCTGCTATGTGCCTGCTCGACGCGCGACGAGAGTCGGGCCCCTGATCGCACTCAGGTACGAATAGCTGACGGCATGAGCGGCCGTGTTGCGGGATGTATTTTTGAGGTGAGTAGAGGCTCTCAAGAGCTGGGGACGTGCGACGCCTCTGCGCTACATGAAGAAGTCCGAGAGCTACTGGGATCACAAGGAAGACAGCTCCTTCGCGGCCACACTCACTGGCCCGTGCTGCCGAAGCGGAGCCGGTACTCGGCGGAGTTGAGAAAGGCGTTGATGATCTCGCGGAAGCTGACGCCGCGCCGCAGCGCCGCCAGGTTCGCCTCGTACCCGGCCGCCTCCGGCGCGCGCCGCAGGTAGCCGTAGTACTGCATCCCGACGAACGCGTTGTTGAACTCCGCCGCGTTGACCTGATCCGAGTCCGCCACGGCGCGCAAGACCTGCGCCCGCGTCAGCGTGTTGTTGCCGAGTTGGCTGAGCAACTGCCCGCTCGTTAGCGTCACCTTAGTTGTCCCGTCCGGGTTCTGCGGGTCGGGCGTCGTGATCTGCGTCAACTGATAGCGCCCGACTAGGGCGTTCACGTAAGCCGCGTCCGACAGCCCGCCGTAAAGCGCCTGGAACTCCTGTCGCTGCGTGAAGTTCGTGGCTAGTTGCGCCTTGCGGGCGAACACCTCCTGCGGCGTCGCGCCCGCCACGAAGCTCATGTCCGCGGTGATCTCCGGGTACGCCGGCAGGCGGTTGAAGGCCAGCCGGTAGAAGCGGAAGACGTAGAAGCCCTTGAGTTGAAACTCCGGCGAGCCGAAGAACGCGCCCGACACCGCGATGCGGTCGCAGTCCGTGTTCACCTCAGGCCCCGTGTTGACGTTCGCGCAGCGGTTCATGACTCCCGTCCAAGGCTCGCCCGCCTCCGGCTCGCGCGAGAGGAAGTCGAGGTACTGTTGGCGGACGAAGAAGGGGTATAGCGCGGGGCCGGTCGTGATGATGGGGTTCGGCGCGCCGGCCGCGTCGTTGTCCGTGATGGTGACGGTGGCGGTCGCGGGCGTGCCCAGAGTCGCGCCGCCCGCGTTCGAGAGCACGACCTGGAAGGTCTCAACTCCTTCGGCGTGCCCGTCGTCAATGACCGGCACGGTGATCTGCTTGCTGCTCTCGCCCGCGGCGAACGAGAGCGAGCCGACGACGGTGGCGAAGTCGCAGCGGGCGTAAGCGCCGCCGTGGTTGTTCGTCTGATCGAAGCAGCCGACGGTGAACGTGTCGGCGTCCTGCGTCCGGTACTCGACCGTCGCCGCCGTGCTGGTGTCGCCCGTGCGCGTCACCGTCAGCGTCGCCCGCCCCGCGCCCTCCGCCACCGTGTAGCCGGCCGCGGCGAACTGTAGGACGGGGCGCGCGGGCGACGCGCTGCAAGCGTTCAGCAGCAGGGAGAGGCTGTTGCTCCTGAGGTTCACGGCGACTATATCAGCCGCGCCGTCGGCGTCGAGATCGCTGACGGCGAGGGCGACCGGGTTCTGGCGCACGGGTACGCTGACGGGCAGGGCGAACCGGCCCGCGCCCGCGCCGAAGAGGACGGAGAGATCGCCCGTCGCCGGATCGTTCGTCTGGTAGTTGGCGGTCACGAGGTCGAGCAACTGATCGCCGTTGAGGTCGGCCGCGGCGACGAAAGTCGGGCGGCTGCCGACGGCCAGGTTGGTCGCGGCGGCGAACCCGCCCGCGCCGTCGCCCAGCAGCAGCGAGACGCTGTTGGCCCCGCTGTTCGCCACCGCCAGATCGAGCTTGCCGTCGCCGTCGAGGTCGCCGGCGGCCAAGCCCTGCGGGTTCTGCCCGACCGCGAAATTCGTCGCCGCCGCGAACCCGCCCGCGCCGTCGCCGACGAGCAGCGAGACGTTGTGCGAGTTCAGGTTGGAGACGGCCAGGTCGGGCTTGCCGTCGCGGTTGAAGTCGCCCGCGACCGCGTATTCGGGACTCGTGCCGACGGGGAAGGTGGCGCGCGCGCCGAAGCCGCCATGCCCGTCGCCGAGCAGCAGCGAGACCGTACCGGGGCTGATGTTCACCGCCGCCAGGTCGGGCTTGTTGTCCAGGTTAAAGTCGGCCGCGACGACGTAATAGGCCAGCGCGCCGGCGTTGACGTTGGTCGCGGCGGCGAACCCGCCCGCGCCGTTGCCGAGCAGGAGCGAGACGCTGTTGGCCGCCGCGTCGCCGCCGTTCGCCGTCGCGATGTCGAGTTTGCCGTCGAGGTCGAAGTCGGCGACGGCCAGCGCGCGGGGCGCGCCGTTGACGGGGAAGTTGGCGGGCGCGCCGAAGCCGCCCGCGCCGGCGAGCAGGAGCGAGACGTTGTTCGAGCCGAAGTTCGCCGTCGCCAGGTCAGCCCGGCCGTCGCCGTTGAAGTCGCGGGCGACGACGGCGAACGGGGTTGTGCCGACGCTCAGATCGGCGGCCGGTGTGAAGCCGGGCGCGGGGCAGGCCGAGTCGTCGTCGCGGATCGTGCCCACGCCCTGCGCGTCCGCCAGGGTCGCGTTGGCCGGGCCGCTGAGGTTGACGAAGAAATGCTCGTTGACTTCCGCGAGCGTGTCGCCGCGGACGCTGACGGCCACGGTCTTGGTCAACTCGCCGGGCGCGAACGTGAGCGTGCCCGTCGCGGCGTCGTAGTCCGCGCCCGCCGCGGCCGCGCCGTCGGCCGTCGCGTAGTTGACGGTGACGGCGAAGCCACTCGGGGCTGACAGCGAGACGGTGAAGACGGCGCTGACCGAACCGGCGTTGCCTTCGGTCACGGCCGCGTCGCCGACGGCGAGCTGCGGCGGCGGGTCGTCGTCGGTGATGATCAGTTGCGCCACGTTCGGGCTGCCCAAGACGGCCCCGCCCGTCGGGTTGCTCAGGGTCAGCGTCAGGCTCTCGTCCGGCTCGTCCGACGTGTCGCTGACCGGGGTGACGGTCAGGCCTTTGAACGCCTCGCCCTCGGCTAGAGTCAGCGTGCCGGCGGCGGGCGCGTAATCGCCGGGGCTGACGGCCGTGCCGTCGGCGGTGGCGTAGTCCACGCTCACGCTCCCGGCGAGCGGGCCTGTCCGCAGCACGATGCCGTAGAAGTCGGCGGGGAACTGCTCGACCATGAAGTAGAGGTTTGAACTCAGACGGATCGTGACCGGGTTCGGCGCGCCGCAGTTGTTGAGCAGCGTCGCGACGCCGCGGGCGCTCTCGTGCGCGACGATCAGATCGGGCAGCCCGTCGCCGTTCAGGTCGCCCTGGGCGAAGAACTTCGCGCCGGCCACGCCGACGAAGTAACTGGCCACGGGGCTGAACTCGCCGTCGCCGCTGCCGCGCAGGACGACCGCCGTGCCCTCGGGCCAGTTCAGCGCGACCAGATCGACGTGGCCGTCGCCGTTCAGGTCGTTGGCGACCAGGGCGTAGGGGCCTGTGCCGCCGCTGGAGAAGTTCTTGGCCGGGGCGAAGCCGCCCGCGCCGTCGTTCAGCAGGATCGTGACGCCCGCCCCCTGCGAGGCCACCGCCAGGTCGGGTTTGTTGTCGTGGTTGAAGTCGGCGGCGGCGAGGAAACGTGTGGACGTGCTGACGGCGTAGGTCGTGGGGGCGGCGAACGCGCCCGCGCCGTCGCCCTTCAGCACGGCGACGTTGCCGCTGCCCTGGTTGACGAGCGCCAGATCGGGCTTGCCGTCGCCGCTGAAGTCCGCGGCGACGATGTGCCCCGGCGACGTGCCGCCGCTCGCCACGGAATTCAGGTTGGTGAAGTTGCCCGCGCCGTCGCCGAGCGCCGTGCGGACGAAGCCCAGGTTAGTCGTCAGCGCCACGTCCGCCTTGCCGTCGCCGTTGAAGTCCGCGACCGTCACGACCTGCGCGTTGCGCGTGAACCCGCCGGGCGACCAGTGCAGCGGGCGCGGCGCGCCGAAGCTGCCGTCGCCGTTGCCCAGCAGCACCGAGGCCTCGCCGTCCGTCGGATCGGAGTTGGCGGTGATCAGGTCGGCGCGGCCGTCGCCGTTGAAGTCGGCGATGGCGACCGAGAGCGGGACTGCGCCGGTCGGGAACGTGCCCGCGGCCGTCAAGCGGCCGCCGCCGTCGCCGCGCAGGATCGCCACGCTGCCGGGGCGCGCGGCGTTGACCACCGCCACGTCGGCCTTACCGTCGCCGTCCAGGTCGCCGACCGCCAGCGCGTGGGCCGCAATCGTGCTGAAGAAGGCCGGGCCGGCGAAACTCGGGACGGCGCAGGCCGCGACGGGCGCGCTCGGCGTCAGCATGAGGGCGTGACGGGCGAAGCTGCTGCCGACGTTGTTGTAGCCCACGATGGGCCCGGCAGCGTTGATGTCCTCGGCCGAGACGAGCACCACGCCGGAGTCGGTCGGGAGCAGACTGTTGAGATCAGTCAGCGCGCCGCCCTCGTAGATGAAGGCGTGGCAGGCTTGCCCCGTGCGATGTTCGTTGGCGCAGCCGAGTATCTGCCCGGCGTCGCTGAGCCGGGTGACGTAGCTGAGCTGGGTGCCGATCCGGCCGAGGTCTCGCATCGCGCCGTCGCTGTAGAGGAAGGCCCGGTCGCTGAAAGGGTTGAAGCCGTCCGTGTACGACTGGCCGGCTACGCGGCCGGCGTTGTTAAGCGCGCGCGCCGCGCTGTCGTTGCCGCCGAGCGTGCCGAGATCGGTAAGCGTGTAGCGCGGTGGTGATTGCGCCGGGGTTAGGGCGGCGCACAGGGGCACGCTCAGGAGCACCATGAGCAGACGCAGCATGAAGGGAACGCATGACGTGCGGGGGTTCATAACGGGTGAGCCTTTCCGAAAAGACGGGCGGCCGCTGACGACCGAGCATTCTAGCACCACACCGATCCCTTGGGACAGTTGAGGGCGGCGTTGCAGGAATCGTTTTTCCTGGCAGGAGTGATGCACGGGGTCGGGCGACGTTTGTCGCTTCGCTGTTCGGGGTCGCTGCTTGGCGAAATGCACTCGAAGTACTTCCGCCAAAATATAAATACTGCGGGTGATTGGGCAGGTTAAAATTTTCGGCGCGGCCTTCGATGCTTTGTATCCAGCACAACCACCTGTCGCATCATGAGCTTTGGGATGATGGGGTCACTGACCCGGCGACACTCTTTTCCAAATCTGTCGGCTGGAAGTCATCCTCTATGCAGCGGTTATCATGTACTACTTACAAGGCCGCGCTCTTCCATTGACTTTTAGGATCGGTGGCTATATTGTGCGCCGGTTTCGCGCTAGCGCCCTTGCCGAAGTGAGACTCGCTTTCGCACGGCCCTGCTTCCACTCACTCTCTACAGAGGCGTTACAAGCAGAAGTCAAATCAACGACACGTTCCGGCCCGGCACGGTGCGTAACGTAATAACGCCGCCACATGAAGGTAAACAGACGGCAGAGTCGAGCCTCGGCTTCGGGCCGCCGCGAGCTAAAGGAATGATGCGCCATGACAATTAACCTCCACGAACTCCAAAAGGCCGCGGCCCGCTTTGAAGGGTACAAAGGCGCGCTCATAAAAGCGAAGACGATGCCGGAGGAGGTTCAAGCGGAGCGCGCCGCCGTCTCGAAGCGGCACCAGAGAGACTTCCGCCTGCCGTCGGAGCGCGTGCGCCCGAGGCGGCCCGAGGCGACCGCGGCCGCGCCGGCCGCCGACGCCGTCCTGGTCGTCACGTCCGAGCCGCGGAGCATGGGCGAACCGCCGCAGATCGAGGCCGTCGTCCCGCTGGTCGTCGCGCCCGGCGGCATCGTGCCGGAGGTCATTCAGCGCGACAACGACCTGCGCCCCATGCGCTTCGTGCACATCGCGCTGCTGGCCGCGCGCGCCGTGGGGCGGATTCGCATCAGCGACAGCCCGTCCACGGAGGCGGGCGACGCCACGGGGTTCATGATCGCGCCGGGGCTGATGATGACCAACTGGCACGTACTCAAGACCGAGGACTACGCCGCGGCCGCCTCCATCGTCTTCGACGACGAGGACGGGATAGACGGCGACCCCTTGGAGACCAAGTCGTTCCGCTTGCGGCCCGAGTCTCTGTTCGTCAACGACGAGGCGCTCGACTACGCCATCGTCGCGGTGTCGCCGCGCACGTCTTCGGGCATCCCGCTCTCGCAGTTCGGCTACCTGCGCCTCTTCAAGCAGACTGGTAAGGTTGACCCGACGCAGCGGCAGGCCGCGAATATCATCCAGCATCCGGGCGGCGGCCCGAAGAAGATAGCCCTCCGCGACAACTACATCCTCCCCATCGTGCCCGACAGCGTAGACCCGCAGAAGAACGAGGTCTCGCTCTTCTACGGGACCGACACGCTGAAGGGGTCTTCGGGTTCGCCCGTGTGCAGCGACCAGTGGTACGTCATAGCACTCCACCGCGGCGGCGTGCCCGAGACGGCCGTCATAGACGGCCAGCGCGTCGTGCTGCGCTGGGACAAGACGCCCGCCTCCGAGGGCGATTCGAGCGAGATGCTCCGTTACATAACCAACGAGGGCACGCGCGTCAGCCGCATCTACAACTCGCTCCAGGAGAAGGCGGAGCGGGACGGCGACGCGCACGCGGAGGAGGCGCTCAAGCGCATCGGCGCGGTGGCGACCGACCCGCGTACGGGGCCGGTCAGCCAACGCACGACCCCGATCATGCTGCCCTCGCTGCCGGGCACGGAGGGCGGCGGGGTCGAAGAGATAACGCGCCGCCCCGGCAACAAGTTCGCGGGCGCGCCTGGGTACGTGCCGACGTTCCTCGGCGCAGACTTCCCCGTGCCCCTGCCGCAGATGTCGAGCGAGGTCGGGCGCGAACTCGCTACGCTCAAGGACTCAGACGAGACGGAACTCAAGTACGCCAACTACAGTCTGATGATGAACCGCGTGCGGCGCACGGCGTTCTTCGCCGCGGGCAACATAGACGGCGGCAAACTCTGGAACCCGCAGAAGAACGGCAAGAGGCCGAAGCGCCCCGAGTGGAGCTTCGACCCGCGCATGGACGAGAGTTTTCAGCCCGACGACAACATCTTCAGCAGCGCCATGCAGCGCGGCCACCTCTTCAAGCGCGAAGACGCCATGTGGGGCGACGACGAGCTGGCCATGAGGCACGCCGACGAACACTCGTTCACGATTACGAACGCGACGCCGATGATCGCCAACTTCAATAACGTCGAGTGGGGCGACCTCGAAGACATCGTCAGCCGCGAGTCGAAGGCGGGGCACAGGCTCTCGTATTTCGCGGGGCCGGTCTTCCGCAGCACCGACAGGTTCTTCAACGAACTGAAGCCGGACGTGCCCGCGTCGGAACGCAGGAAGGGGATGCGCGTGCCCGAGTCGTTCTGGAAGATAGTCGCGTGGGTGGACGACGAGGGGCCGCACGCCGCGGGCTTCATCCTCGAACAGACGGACGAGATCGAAGCACACGGCCCCATCGTCGAAGAGATAGACTTCGGCAACTACGACCAGAAGCAAGTGCCCATCGAAGAGATCGAGCGGGCCACGGGCCTGCGCTTCTCGGAATTGTCGAAGGTGGACACGGCCCGAAGGTAATCCCGGCGGCCCAAGCTCGCGGCCTTTGTGGCGGGCCCAGTGCGACAGCAGGGCGCGTACAGTCGGGATAGTGATTTCTGCGCCGCTACCTGACGAGTTTCCCCTTGACTTCATGTAGACTGCGGCCGGTGACGTTGAGCGCGCGCAGCACTGTCTTGAGCTACCTGCACGAGCACGCCCGCAGAGGGGGCGCGCTCGTGTTCGTGCATCGGCGCGGGCTGCGCACGGCGCGCTGGTCTTACGAACAACTGGCGCAGACCGCCAACCGGTTCGCGCGCGAGCTGGAGGCGCGCGGCGTCGCGCCGGGCGAGCGCGTGCTCCTCAGCGGCGAGAACAGTCCTGAGTGGGCGGCCGCGTTCTGGGGCTGCCTGCTGCGCGGGGCCGTGGTCGTGCCGCTCGACGCGGACTGTACGGCGGAGTTCGCCGCCGCCGTGCAGCGCCAGACGGCCGCGAGACTGGTGGTGGCCGCCGCCGGCACGGCCGCGGCGGAGCACCGAGGCACGCCGCCACTCCGGCTCGATCAACTGGCCGAGATCGTCGGCCGCCACGCGGCCGACGCTTACCCGACGCCGGCCGTCAACGGCGAGACGGTGTGCGAAATCATGTTCACGTCCGGCACTACGCAGGTGCCGAAGGGCGTCGTCCTCACGCACCGCAACGTGCTCGCCAACCTGTTGCCGCTCGAAGCTGAGATCAAAAAGTATGCGCGCTGGGCGCGGCTCGTGCGTCCGCTCCGCTTCCTCAACCTCGTCCCTTTAAGCCACGTCTTCGGCCAGTTCATGGGTCTCTTCGTGCCGCAACTGCTCGGCGGCGAGGTGCATTTCCGGCAGTCGCTGAACCCCGCGGAGATTGCCCGCACCGTCAGGCAGAACCGCGTCTCCGTCGTCGTCCTCGTGCCGCGCGTGCTCGAACTGCTGCGCGAATGGGTCGAGCGCGAGTATGAGGCGCGCGGGCGCGCGGACGAGTTGCGCGCGCGGTTTGAGGCGGCGGCGGGCGCGAGCGCCTTGCGCCGCTGGTGGCTGTTCCGCCGCGTGCACCGACGCTTCGGCTGGAAGTGCTGGGCGTTCGTCTCCGGCGGCGCGACGCTCGACGAGCGGACGGAACTCTTCTGGCGCAGGCTCGGCTTCGCCGTGCTGCAAGGCTACGGCATGACGGAGACGGCGTCGCTCATCACCGTCACCCACCCGTTCAAGCAGCGCCGCGGCTCGGTCGGCAAGCTGCTGCCGGGCTACGAGGTGCGGCTCGACGAGACGGGCGAGATCATGGTGCGGGGCGCGAGCGTCTCGCCCGGCTACTGGTCGGAGGCCGGCGGCCTCGACGCGCGCGCGGGCGAGTGGCTGGCGACGGGTGACTTGGGCGAGATGGACGCGGCCGGCAACATCTACTTCAAAGGCCGCAAGAAGGACGTGATCGTCACGGCCGCCGGGCTGAACGTCTACCCCGAAGACTTGGAGGCGGCGCTCAACCGTCAGCCCGGCGTGCGCGCCAGTTGCGTCGTCGCGACGGAGGGCGCGCGCGGCCCCGAGCCGCTGGCGGTGCTGCTGCTGCGCGACGCGGCGGCGAGCGCCGAGACCGTCGTCGCGGGCGCGAACCGCGACCTGGCCGATTACCAACAACTTCGGCACTGGGTCGTCTGGCCGGAGGCGGACTTCCCGCGCACGCCCACGCACAAGGTGATCCGCCGCGCGGTGGCGGCGGCCGTGGCCGCCAGCATGCAGGTCAAGGGCGTCCGGGCGCGCGAGGAAACCGGCTCGGCGCGCGGCGGCGCGCCCGCGCCCGACCGCTCCACCGCCTCGGTTATCATCGCCGAGGCCAGCCGCATCAGCGGCAGCGCGCCCCAGCCGGGCCAACTCGACGCGGCGGCAAATCTCACGACCAGCCTGAAGCTCGACTCGCTCGGGCGCGTCGAGCTACTGAGCGCGCTCGAAGACCGTTACGGGGTCGAACTCGACGAGACGGCCTTCACCGCGGCGACGACCGTGGGCGACGTAGAGCGGCTCGTCCGCGGCGAGGCGGACGAGCCGGGCGCGCCCTACCCTTACCCGCGCTGGCCGCGCAGGTTCCCCGTCACTTGGCTGCGCGCGCTGCTCTTTTACACGATCATCCTGCCGCTCACGTTAGTCATGAGCCGGCTGCGCGTCGCGGGGCGCGCGCACGTCGAAAGTCTCAACGAGCCTGTCCTCTACGTCGCCAACCACGTCAGCCTGGCCGATCAGGCGCTCGTCCTGGCAGCACTGCCCGCCCGCCTGCGCCCGCGCCTCGCCATCGCGATGGACGGCGAACGTCTGCGCGGCTGGCTGCACCCGCCGGCCGGCACGGGTCGGCTCACGCGGCTGCGGCTGCTCGCCCAGTACGTCCTAGTCGTCACCTTCTTTCAAGTCTTCCCGCTGCCCAAGCAGAGCGGCTTCCGCCAAGGCTTTGCTTACGCGGGCGCGTGTGTGGACAGGGGCGAGAGTGTGCTCATCTTCCCCGAAGGCGAGCGCGCGCCGCGCGGGCAGATGCAGATGGGCCGTTTCAAGAGCGGGATCGGCTTGCTCGCGCGCGGGCTGGGCGTGCCGGTCGTGCCGGTGAAGCTCGACGGCCTGTACGAACTCAAGCGGCAAGGCCGACGTTTCGCCGGCCCCGGCATGATCAGGGTCGTGTTCGGCCCGCCGGTCAGGTTCGCCCCCGAACGCGCCCCGGCGGAGATCGCCGAAGAGTTGGCGCGGCGCGTCGCCGCGCTTTAACAAGTTCCCGCCCACCTTTTCCTGTTGACATTCTACAAGAGAGGGGTGTACAAGCTATCCTTGTAGATTATCTACAGGAGACGTATGGACAAGAAGACAGACCTGTTGCAGGGGACGCTCGACCTGCTGATCCTGAAGACGCTCCAGGCCGGCCCGACCCACGGCTGGGACATCGCGCAGCGCATCCGGCAGCTCTCGCGCGAAGTCCTCTCCGTCAACCAAGGCTCGCTCTACCCGGCGCTCCACCGCTTGGAGGCGCAGGGGCGGATCGCGTCGGAGTGGGGGGCGTCGGACAACAACCGGCGGGCCAAGTTCTACAAGCTGACCGCCGCCGGGCGGCGGCAGTTGACCGCCGACACCGAGACCTGGGAGCGCTTCTCGCGCGCCGTCAGTCTGATACTTGAGAACGCGTGAAGGAAGGGGCGGCCCCCATGATGAAAGCATTGACGAGGCGGATACGCGCCCTACTCAAGCGTGAGGAGATGGAGCGCGAACTCGACGAGGAGTTGCGCTTCCACATCGAGAAGGAGATCGAACAGAACCTCGCCCGCGGGATGGACGCGGGCGAGGCGCGGCGCGCGGCGCTGGTGGGGTTCGGCGGCGCGGAGCGTATGAGAGAGGAGTGCCGCGACGTGCGCGGCGTGCGCTGGTTAGAGGAGCTGCTGCAAGACTTGCGCTACGCCCGGCGCGTCCTGGCGAAGAGTCCCGCCTTCACCGTCGTGAGTATCCTTTCGCTGGCCCTCGGCATCAGCGTCAACGCCACCGTCTTCGGCTTCGTCAACGCCGTGATGTTGCGCCCGCTCCCGCTGCCCGACCACGCCGAGTTAGTTCGCATACAGGACGACAACCTCCCCGCCTATTCCGACTACCTGGCTTTTAACGAGCGCGCCCAAGTCTTCCGCGGGCTGGCCGCTTACGACTTCGACAGCTTCCAGTTGGCCGCGGGCGACGCTGCCGCGCGCGCCGATGTCGCGCTCGTCAGCGGCAACTACTTCGACGTGCTCGGCGTGCGCCCCGCGCTCGGGCGCGCCTTCTCGGCCGACGAAGGCGCGCGGCCGGCCGCGGCCGCCGTCGCGGTCATCAGCCACGGGTTGTGGCAAGGCAGGTTCGGCGCTGACCCCGCCGTCGTCGGCAAGACGTTTTACCTGCGCCGCGTGCCGTTCACGATCATCGGCGTGGCCCCGCGGGAGTTTAACGGGGTCTCGCTCGGCCGCCGCCACGACCTGTGGATTCCGTTCGCGGCGGAAGCATTGCTCCGCCCGGAAGGCAACCGGCTCACGCACCCGGACAGCTATCAGGTGCATGTGATCGGCAGGCTCAGGCCCGAGGTCAGCCTCGCGCAAGCGCAGGCCGCGGTGGCGGTCGTCGCCGCGCAGCAAGATCAAGTTCAGAAGGTACGGCTCTTCACCGACAACCCCGGCGAGCAACCGTCCACGCCGCGCGGGGTCTCGCGTGCGACGGCCGTCGAGATGGGGCCGATGGATCGGCGGCAGTCGTGGCTGGGCGTCGCCGCCGTCCTGGCGGTCATGGGGCTGGTGCTGCTGGCCGCGTGCGCGAACGTCGCGAACCTCCTGCTCGGCCGTGCGGCCGAGCGCCGACGCGAGATCGCCGTGCGCCTCGCGTTGGGGGCGGGCCGGGCGCGCATCGTCCGACAGTTGCTGACCGAGAGCCTCATCCTGTCCCTGCTCGGCGCGGCCGCGGGGCTGCTCCTGTCGCGCTGGGCCGGCGACCTTTTACTGTCTCTGCTGTCTCGTCACTCGCCGGCCGAACTGGCGAGTGTCACACTCGATCTGAGCGTTGACTGGCGGATGCTCCTTTACACGCTGCTGCTGGCGGTCTCCACGTGCGTGGCCTTCGGTCTCGTCCCGGCCCTCCAGGCTTCCAAGATTGATGTCATCTCCGACCTCAAAGCCGAGACGACGGTGCGCAGGCCGGGTCGCCGGCGACTCAACTTGCGCAACGCGCTGGTGGTGACGCAGGTCGCAATCTCGGCGCTCCTGTTGATCCCGGTCGGGCTGCTGTTCAGGAACATGCGTCTGGCCGAAGTTTCCGGCTACGGCTTCCCCGTCGCAGATCGTTACGTGGCGGGCGTCGATCTGGCGGCGCTCGGTTACGACGAGGCGCGGCAGAGACTCGTCGGCGAACAGTTGCTGGGTAAGGTGCGCGAGCTGCCGGGCGTCCGCTCCGCCACGATGGCGCAGATCGTGCCGTTGGCCGGGGGCACGATGGTCGTCACGCTGGAGGTCGAAGGGGAAACGCCGGGGCAGCAGGCCGACGTGTTCACGGAGAACGGCGCGGCCGTTTACGCGCTCGATCAGCCCGGCTCGCTCTACCTGAACACGGTGGACACACGCTACTTCGAGACGCTGGGGATTCCGCTCTTGGCCGGGCGCGACTTCGCCGAACGGGACGACGCCTCAGCCCCGGACGTGGTCGTCGTCAACGAGACGTTGGCCCGCCGACTCGCGCCGGGCGGACAGGCGCTCGGCCGAAGGTTGATCGAGCGCGAGCCGATGACGGGGAAGCCTAAGCCGCTGGAAGTCGTCGGCGTGGTCAGGGACACCAAGTACATCTGGCCCTCGGAGCGGCCGCGCTACTTCGCGTACCGACCGATCAGGCAGATCAAGCAGAGCGGGTTCTGGCCGGCCAACCTCGTCGTCCACGCCGCGGGCGATCTGGCGACGCTCTCGAAGGCGGTGCGAGCTGCCGCGGGTGCGGTTGACCCCGACCTCTCCGTTGATGGCGTGACCCGACTCGACGAATTGATCGCGCGGCGCGTGGGCGAGACGAAGCTCGTCATCTGGGCCTCGGCCGTCGTCGGGGCGCTGGCGCTGCTGCTCGCCGCCGTCGGCCTGTACGGGGTGATGGCCTACGCGGTCGCGGGCCGGACGAAAGAGATCGGCATCCGCATGGCGCTCGGCGCGGGCCGCGGTAGTGTGCGGCGCATGATCCTCACCGACGGCCTGGCGCTCGCCGCGGTGGGTACGCTCACGGGGCTGCTCATCTCGGCGGCCTGCATGAGACTCATGCGCAGCCTGCTCTACGGCATCTCCCCCACCGACCCGCTGACCTACGCCGCCGTCGCGCTCTTCCTCACGGCGGTGGCGCTCATGGCCTGCTACGTCCCGGCCCGGCGGGCGACGAAAGTCGATCCGTTGATCGCGCTGCGTCACGAATGAGCGGCGGACTTCGACAGCGCAGGCCGGCGCTTGTTCAAACAGGGGCAGCTTCTCTGCCCTTGGTCTCTGAACTCGTCGTGATGCGGACTCTCCCGCAATTTTGATGACCAGAGACCGACCCCTCAGTTTCGCCTATACCGTACACCCGCGCCCGAACTTTCCTATTGCAATCCCACAGAAGGTATGACACCCTTTTATGGGTTTCCCATAGAAGAACTATGAGCGACACGTCCGACATCTGGCGCGGCACACTAGCCATCATGGTCTTGAAGACCTTGGAGGTGATGGGCCCGCTGCACGGCTACGGGCTAGCCCGCCGCATCGAGCAGACTAGCGGCGACCTCCTGTCCATCAACTACGGAACGCTCTACCCGGCGCTATTGAAGTTGGAGCAGGAGGGCTTCATCGCCTCCGGGTGGGGGCAGTCCGAGAACAACCGCAGGGCTAAGTACTACAGACTTACGCGTGCGGGCCGGAAGAGACTCAAAAAGGGGGCGCAGGAGTGGGAGCGAACGACTGCCATCCTCGCCCGCTTCCTCTCTCCCGAGGAGAAGCTCTCATGAGCCTAAGGCAACTCCGCGCCTGGGTCGTGCGCGTGCGCGGATTATTTAATAAGGGCCGGCGCGACCGGGAACTGACCGAGGAGCTGGAAGCCCATATTCAGATGCAGGCGGAAGATAACCTGCGCGCCGGTATGCCCCCGGAAGAGGCGCGCCGCCGGGCAGCCGTCAAGCTCGGTGGCGTCGAGGCAATCAAGGAGCAGTACCGAGACCGCCGCGGCATCCCCGCCGTCGAAAACTTGGTGCGTGATCTTCGATACGGCCTGCGCGCGCTGCGCCGCAGCCCCGGCTTCACGGCCGTCGCCGTGCTGTCCCTGGCACTCGGCATCGGCGCGAACACAGCGCTGTTCAGCGTGGTAGACGCGGTGCTGCTGAAGAAGCTCCCCGTGAAAGACCCTGAGCAACTGGTGCTCTTCAAGTGGGCGGCGGGCCCGACTTTCAGCCCCGGCAGCCATCACGGCAACAGGACGAGCGACGAGTCCGGGCGGCTCGTCTGGTCGTCCTTCCCTTACCAGACTTATGCGCGCATACGCGCGCAGCCGGGCGCGCTCTCAGACGTGTTCGCCTTCGGTGACGTGGGTATGAACGTGAGCGCTGACGGTCGGGCCGAGGTCGCCACGGGACAGGCCGTCTCCGGCAACTACTACGCGGCCTTGGGCGTGCCCGCACTCGTCGGGCGCACGCTCACGGATGAAGACGACAGGGCTTCGGCCGCCCCCGCCGCCGTGCTCAGTTACCGCTACTGGCAGCGGCGCTTCGGCGGCGACCGCGCGGTCGTCGGGCGGCAGATCAACTTAAACAACGTGGCGTTCACGGTCGTCGGCGTCACGCCGCCGGGCTTCGACGGGACTATGAACCTCGGCACTTCGCCGGACGTTTCCGTCCCCATCGCGTGGGAGCCGCAGGTCGGCGGTGAGCGCTCGTCTATGAAGGGCGCGGGCGGGTGGTGGCTGCGCCTGATGGGGCGGCTCAGGGACGGCGCGACCGCCGAGCAGGCGCGCGCGTACCTCGAACCCGTCTTTCAGACGACGGTAGCCGAGCAACGGGAGGCGCGGCGGGCGCAGGGGCAGGAGGGGATAAAGCCGCTCAGTTCCGATGAGTACCCGCGCCTCGCCGCGTACCCCGGCAGCCAAGGCGAGACGATCACTCGGCAGCGGTATCAGCAGCCGCTCTACATGTTGCTCGGTGTGGTCGCGCTCGTACTGTTGGTCGCGTGCGCGAACGTGGCCAACCTCTTGCTCGCGCGCGCCGCCGCGCGGCGACAGGAGATCACCGTGCGGCTCGCTTTGGGCGCGAGCCGCGGGCGCTTGATCCGGCAACTGCTGACCGAGAGTTTACTACTCGCGTCTCTGGGCGGTGCGCTCGGCGTGCTGCTCGCGGTCTGGATCAAGGACGGACTGCTGGCGGTCGGCGACTGGGGCGGCGCGGACATGGCTGCACTCGATCCGCGGCTCGACCTGCGCGTGCTCGGCTTCACGCTGGCGCTCTCCCTGCTGACGGGCGTCCTCTTCGGGCTGGTGCCGGCGTGGCGCGCGACGCGCGTCGAACTGACGCCCGCGCTCAAAGAGGGCGCACGCAGTTCGGCGACAGCCGCGCGCTCTTGGCTCACGCAGTCGCTGGTCGTCGCGCAGGTGGCGATGTCGCTGTTGCTGCTCGTCGGCGCGGGGCTGTTCCTGCGCACGCTCGTTAACCTGCACAGCGTCGCGCTGGGCTTTAACGCGCGCAACCTGCTCGTCTTCACCGTCGAGCCGAACCTGATCGGCTACAAGGGCGACCGGCTGGCGAACCTTTATAAGCAGATGGCGGAGCGCGTGGAGGCCGTGCCCGGCGTGCGCGCGGTCACGTTCTCGCGCGAGCGGCTGCTCGCGGGCGGCGAGAGTGACCGCAGCGTCTACCTGCCGGGCGCGGCGGGCGGCGAGGCGAAGCCGGACGGCGAGACTTACATCAACCAGGTGCGCGAGAATTTTCTGGCGGCGATGGAGATTCCGCTCCTGGCCGGGCGCAGCCTCACGCCGCAGGACGACGCACGCGCGCCCAAAGTCGCCGTCGTCAACCAAGCCTTCGCGCGCCGCTTCCTCCGCGGCGAGAACCCCGTCGGCAGGCGCTTCGGCTTCACCCCTGAGAACACGGGCGAGTTGGAGATCGTCGGCGTCGCGGGCGACGCGAAGTACGTCCGCCAGCGCGAAGAGGCACAGCCGACGGTCTACCTGCCGTGGGCGCAGGAGCTGCGCGCGGCGGGCGCGATGACCTTCGAGGTGCGCACGTCGGGCGAGCCGGCGGCGGTCGTCGCCGCCGTCCGGCAGGCGGCGGGCGAAGTCGCCGCCAACCTGCCGCTTAAAGATGTCAAGACGCAGGTCGAGCAGGCCGAGGAGCGGCTGAGGATGGAGCGGCTCTTCGCCAAACTGCTCGGTCTGTTCGGGCTACTCGCGCAGACGCTCGCGGCGGTGGGCCTCTACGGCGTGCTGGCGTGGTCGGTCACGCAACGCACGCGCGAGATAGGCATCCGCGTGGCGCTCGGCGCGCAAAGTGGCGACGTGTTGCGGATGGTGTTGCGGCAGGGCATGCTCTTAACGCTCGTCGGCGTCGCCGTCGGGCTGGCCGGCGCGTACGCGCTCACGAGATACCTTGAAAGCGTGCAGCGCATGCTCTACGGCGTGCGGCCGACCGATCCCCTGACCTTCGTGGCGACGGCGGCGGCTTTGACTCTGGTGGCGCTGGCGGCCTGCTACGTGCCGGCGCGGCGCGCGACGAAGGTAGACGCGGTGATCGCCCTCAGGTACGAGTGAGCCGGCACTAACTACGGGCGGCGGAATTGCGCGTCGGCCCTTCAGGTAAGCGACAGGCGCAACCTGCTCTGCCCGCTAGCCAGCGTCGGGCACTACATAATACCTTAAGAGTTCGTTTGAAAACTTCGCTTAGCGTTCTTAGTCTTAGCGTCTTTGCGTGAGGCTTTTCTTCCGTGTCGAATAATCTCACGCTAAGACGCAAAGGCGCTGGGGACGCAAAGCAGGTGGGTTCACGACCGCCTCTAAAGCGTTGCGCCGTCACTCGTCATGCCGCACGCACGTTTACGCTTCCGGCTCTTGGGGCTGCTGCCGCTGTTCTTCTTCGGCGCGCACGCGCTCTACTACTGGCGGCGCGGCGAGCCGGATCACATCCTCTGGCTGTGCAACGTCGGCAACCTGCTGCTCGCCGCCGGGCTGCTGCTCGAACGCCCCGTGCTGACGCGCGTCGCCGCCGTCTGGCTCGTGCCCGGTCTCGCGGTCTGGTACTGGTACGTGGTGCGCGTCTACGGCTTCGTGCCGAGTTCGACCTTGGCGCACCTGGGCGGGCTGGGCGTGGGTCTCTACGCGCTCTCGCGCGTGCGCGTGCCGCGGCGCACATGGCTCTACGCGCTGCTGTGGTACTTGATCGTGCAGCAGGTCTGCCGCTTCGTCACGCGGCCGGCGCTGAACGTGAACGTCGCGTACAGCGTGTACGAAGGCTGGGCTGCGACCTTCGGTGCGTACTGGCAGTTCTGGCTCGCGCTGACCGCGCTCGTCGCCGCCTTCCTCTGGCTCCTCGTCCGCCTGCTCGCCGCCCTCTGGCCGCCACCGACCTTCGAGTGATTCCTCTGCGTACCTTTGCGGCCCTCTTGGCGTCCTTTGCGGTTAAGTTTTCGGATTTAACCGCAAAGGACGCAAAGACAGACCGCAAAGGTACGCAAAGGAATGTGGTGTTAGCCGAGCACGCCGCGGAACTTGGCCGCGCTGGCGGCGTAGTTGGGGAAGACGCGGCCGAGGTCGCGCGCGCCGAGGTGGCGGGCGGCGACTTCGGCGAACACGTCGCGGAAGTCGGTCGTCAACGCCAGGTCGCGCCCCTCGTAGAGATCGTTTGCGCCGAGACCCGGCCACTGCCCGTAGACCTTGCCGCCGCGCACGCCGCCGCCCAAGAGGAACATCGCGTTAGCGTGCCCGTGATCCGTCCCGCGCGTCCCGTTCTCGCGCGCCGTCCGGCCGAACTCCGACATCGTCAGCACCAGCACGTCGTCCATGCGCGCGCCCAGGTCTTGATAGAGCGCCGCGATTGCCTGACCGAAGTCCGTTAAGCGCAGCGCCAACTGCCCGCGCGCGCCACCCTCGTTGATGTGCGTGTCCCAGCCTTGCACGTCGGTGAACGCGACTTCGAGGCCGACGTTCGCCTTGATGAGCTGCGCGATCTGCAAGAGCGCGTTGCCCAGCGGTGTGCGCGGGTACTGCGCGCCGTTCTCCGGCTTGTACTGCGCCGGGTTGACGCGCTTCAGGAAGTTGATCGCGTCGAACGTGTCGCGCCCAGTGCCGCGCAGCGCGTCGCCCGCCGCCTGCTCGTACACGTCCTCGAAGCCGCCCTGCACGGCCTGCGTGTACTGCCCGGCGCGGATCGAGAAGTCGTTCAGGTTCGACATGGCGAGCGCCGAGGCACGCCCCTGCAAGACGCGCGGCAGGTTCTGCGCGAGCGCGACCGCGCGGAAGGGCGACGCCTTCGCGTCCGCCTGCGCTTGCAGGAAACGGTTGAGCCAGCCGTCGGGCGTCGCCTTGAAGCCGGGCGTGCCCGACTCCATGTAGTCCTGCGCGTCGAAGTGCGAGCGCGTGTTGTCGGGCGAGCCGACGGCGTGGACGACCGCCAGACGCTTCGCGTCCCAGATCGGCTTGAAGCCGGCGAGCGCCGGGTGCAGGCCGAAGAAGCCGTCGAGGTCAACGACCGACTCGCCGTTCGCGCCCTTGCGCGGCTGCGCGACGGCGAGCGTCGGCCGCCACTCGTAATAGTTCCGCTCGCCGTGCGGCACGACCATGTTCAGCCCGTCCACCGCGCCGCGCTGGAAGACGGCGATCAGAGTCTTCCGCCGCCCGCCGACGCCACCCGCGCGCGCCTGCGCCATCACCGCGCGTTGCAGGAACGACGGCGCGACGCCCGTCAACCCCACGCTCGCCAGCGCCACGCCCCCTGACTTCAAAAAGAATCTGCGATTCATAACCACACCTCTAAAAGCAGTGACGAGTGACGAGCAAGAAGTTTTTTAACTTGTCACTTGTCACTCGTCACTCGTCACTGTCTTTGAAACTCCGGCGAGCCGAGGATGAGCGCGGCGATGCGCGCGACTTCGGCGTTGCCGGCGGGCGCGTTGTTCGCGGCCAGTTGGCCGAAGCGCGCCTGTTGCCGGCGCTCGCGGCGCGCGGCGCGCGCGTCCGCGTCCATCACGTCGCGGTCAGGCGCGTTCATCGCGGCGCGTCCGTCGGCGTCCATCAAGGCGGCGTCGTCCGCGGCCTGGGCCGCGGCGGGGCCGGTCTGCGGCCTGGCCGGCGCTGCGTCGGCGGGCGGCGCGCTCGCCTCGTTCAGTTTCTTCAAGAGCGACGCGCGCGTCTGCGCCGACATATCGCCTTGCAGGAGTGCGTCCACGAACGCGTCGAGCACGCGCGCCTGTTCGACCTTGCTCCCCTGCGCGCCGGCGAAGCGCGCCAACTCGACGCTCGTGCCCGGAATGCGGTTGCCGGCGAGCGCGAGCGCGAAGTTGATCCGTTCGAGCAGCGCGCCGGTGTTGACCCAGTGCTCGGCCGTGTCGGGGTAGCCGGTGGGCGGCTGGTACTGGTATAGCGGCTCGCCCATGCGCGCGAGCCACTGGTGCAGCGCGGGGCCGCCGTTCGTCTCGCCGCCCAAGGCGCGCACGGCCGAGACGGCCAGCTCGAACGGCGTCTTGATCTTCGCGCGCAGGTTCTCCGGCGCGTTGAACTCAGGCGACGTGAAGACGGCGCGCAATGTCTCGCGTATGTCGCCGTCCGACTTCGTGTAGGCGGCGGCGACGCGCGCGACCAACTGCGGCGACGGCTCGTCCGTGACGAACTTGCGCGCCAGCTTCGTCGCGATGAACTTCGCGGTCGAAGGGTGGTGCGCGAGTATGTCCAAGACCGACAGCCCGTCGTTCATGCCGCCGCCCGCGGGGATTTTATGACCGAGCACGGTCTTCTCGCCGTCGTCGTGCGTGCGCGGGTTGAAGTAGAACGTGCCGGCGCGCTCGGCCAACGCGGTGTTCTCAAGCAAGCCGCCCGCGCCGCGCGGCGCGATGATCGTCCAGCCCGTGAAGCAGCGCGCCACCTCCTGCACGTCCTTCTGCGTGTAGCCGCCGTCCACGCCGAGCGTGTGCAGTTCCATCAACTCGCGCGCGTAGTTCTCGTTGATGCCGCGCTTCGGTCGCTGTTGCGGCGGACGCTGAGCTTGCGCGGACGGCATCTGCGTCTGTGCTTGACCTTGACCGCGGAGGAGCGGATCGCGTTCGGGCGTGCCGAGGCCGAGACGTTGCGCGCGGCGCTGACGCGCGCGCTGGTTGTCGCGCATGAGCGGGTCGTCCTGCATCAACTGGCGGAGCGCCTGTTGCCGGCCCGCGCCGCCGCGCGCGTCGGGGCTGACGCTCTGGAAGTTGTCGAGGTAGAAGAGCATGGCCGGGCTTTGCGCCGTGGCGACGAGCAGGTCTGCAAACTTGCCGAAGACGCGCGGCCGGATCGTGTCGCGGTCGTAAGCCGTGAGCAGCCAGCGATCCGCGCCCTTGCCGGCGAAGACGTTGAAGTGGTTCGTCCAGAAGTCCACCATCACTTCCTGCAACTGCCGCTCGCTGTAGACCGCGCGCAGGATGCGCGCCGCCTGCAACTCGGCCGTCAAACGCTGCGGCGGCTGCAACCCGCGCTCGCGCATGTAGGCCAAGATCGCCTGCCGGTACTCCTTCTTGTCTGTGTCGTCGGCCGCCTTGGCGGCGTCCGCCTTCATCGCGTCGCCCGCCGCGTCGTTGCTCATCACATCATTGCTCGTCGCGCCGTTCTGTTGCTGCGCGGGCGCGGCCGGCTGTCCTTGCAGCCGCGCGGCGGCGAGCGCCCGCAAGTCCGCGGGCAGCTTGCCCTGGCGCTGCAACTCGCGGAGCAGTTGGCCGGGCTGCGGGAAGCGCGCGTACAGCTCGTGGGTCGGCAGCGAGAGCGTGGGCAGGTTGCGGAGCTTCGCCTCCGCCGCGGCGTCGTCCAACTGTTCGGGGTGCAACTGCTGCTCGAGCCAGCGTTCGAGACCCAACTGCCGGACGCGCTCGATCTCGCCGGGGCGCGGGCCGAACGCCAGCCGGTTGAGCGCGTGCGCGACCCGCTGCTCGTCGCTCAAACGTTGCGCCGCCCGTTTCACCTGCGCGTTTGCGGGCGCGACCGGCAACGCGCCACCTAGCAGCGCCGACGCCAACACGAGCGCCCACGCGCGCGCGAACGGATGAATACGTCTGTGTCCGAGGTTCTTCATATCGCCACCGTTTTGATTGGGAACCAGGCACGGGAAACGACCGCAGCCGGCCCGTTTTCATGCTCGCACCGACGAGTTAGACGCGCCGCCTCGCGCAAAAGTTGGGGAAAAGTGCGCGGCGTAAAAGACATCAGGTTGCCTATTGCCGGGGGCGCGGGCATCCCGGCCCGCCAAGCGTGCGCCAGCACGCTAAAGAAGAAACATGGGCTTTCAACCTTGAGCGCCGCCGCTCCTTCCTGTTCGCGCTCACGCGCTCATGGCGGGCAGGGATGCCCGCGCTCCCGGCTGTGAGTTGCGCGCTTTAGCGCACGGGCGCGGGGTAGCTGACGGGGCTGCGGTGGCCTTGCGTGTCCACGGCGCGGACGCCGAAGAAGTAGTTGTCCTTCGACATGCCGGGCAGCGTGTAGGTCGTCGCTGGGCCGACGAAGCGCGCGTGCGTCCAGACCGGCTCGGTCGTGTCGCGCCAGACCACCTCGTAGCCGGCCAGGTCAGGCTCCGCGTTCGCCGCCCACTGCAAGTCCGTGTCGTTGGTCAGCCGGCGCGTGAGCAGCCCCGCCTGCTTGGGCCGCGCGGGCGCGCGCGCCAGCACGGCGAGCGCGGCGGCGTTCACGCGCGCCACCTGCGCGACGTAAGCGAAGTCTACGAACTCCGGCAGGTCGCCGAAGACCCGGCCCGCTTCGGTGCGGACGTTCTGGTGCTGGTGGTCGTAGTTCTCGTTCGGCTCTGTGAAGCGCACGGCCGCGAAGCCGCGCTCAAGGAACGGGATGTGATCGCCGCCGCGCAGGTAGCGGTCGCGGCGGTAGACGAGCCGCGCGTCGAAGCCGGGCAAGTAGGTTTGCGCCGTCTCGCGGATGAAGCGGGCGAGTTGGCGCGAGGGCGCGTCGGTTTCGCCGCCGACGCCGCGCCGCGTCGTCGCCTCCTGCGGCGTCTCGGCCGAAGACACGCCCTCGGAGAAGACGCGCACAGAGCGGCGGTCGCGCACGCCGTTGCCGCCCAAGGTGTTGCCCACAATGTCGTTCGTGAACATCGCCTCGATGTCGAGTTTCTGCTTTTGGGCCTGCTCGGCGAAGTAGGTCGCGCCGACGAGACCCTGCTCCTCGCCCGCGACCGCCATGAAGATGATCGTCGCGTCGAACTCGCGCCGCGCCATGACGCGCGCCAGCTCAAGCCCGGCGGCCGTGCCCGACGCGTCGTCGTTCGCGCCGGGCGCGTCGCAGGCGGCGTCGGTCGGGCTGGAGCACATCGAGTCGTAGTGCCCGCTGACGACGTAGGTGCGCGCGACGGAAGCGGGCTGCGTGCCGCGCAGCGTGGCGACGACGTTCGTCAGCCGCGTCGGGCGCGTGATGCGCTGGAAGCGCCCCGGCTCCTGCGTGAAGCCCTGTAGCTCGACCGTCATGCGCCCGCCGGACTGTTGCGCGATCTGTTGGAACTCACCATAGAGCCAATCGCGCGCCGCGCCGATGCCGCGCGCCGGGTCGTCCTGCGCCGACAGCGTGTTGCGCGTGCCGAAAGAGACGAGCTTGCGGACGGTGCGCTCGATGTTGCGCGCGTCAATCTCCGCGAGCATCCGCGCGATCTCCGGGTCGCGCGCGTTGCGCGGCCCGGCCGCCGTCGCGTTTCGCGCCGCACGCCGCTGCGCCGGAGCTTCGGGCACGAGGGCCGTGCTGACGGTCAACAGCAAGAACGCTGAGAGCAGGACGCGGGCCGCGGAGACACTTCGACGCATCTGTTTTTCCTTGCGCTTGGATTGGTGTTAACAGACGCTACTCTAGCGTGAAGCGGCGCGCGGGGCAAAGGCGCGCGGCCGTCACTTGAGACGACGGCCGCGCGCGGCTCAACTCGTGCCTTCGGCGCGTTCGCGCGCGGTGAGGACGCGGCGCAGGATTTTGCCAGAGGCGGATTTGGGTATCTGTGTGACGAACTCAAGGCGGCGCACCTTCTTGTGCGGCGCGACGCGCGCGGCGACGTAGGTGAGCAATTCTTCCATCGTCGCCGGCTCGGCCCGCGCCGCGTCGCGCAGCACGACGAACGCCTTGGGCACTTCGCCGGCTTCGGGGTCGGGGCTGGGGACGACCGCCGCGTCCGCGACCGCCGGGTGCGTGAGCAGCAGGGCTTCGAGTTCGGCGGGCGCGACCTGAAAGCCTTTGTATTTGATCAGCTCCTTGACGCGATCCACGATGAAGAAGTAGCCGTCGGCGTCGGCGTAGCCGATGTCGCCGGTGTGCAGCCAGCCGTCTGCGTCTATGGTCGCGGCGGTCGCGGTCGGGTTGTTCAGATAGCCGCGCATGACCTGCGGCCCGCGCGCGCAGATTTCGCCGCGCACGCCCACGCCCACGCGCTGCCCCGCCTCGTCCACGATCTTGCACTCGGTCGCGGGCGCGCACCAGCCGACCGAGTGATAGCGCCCGCCCGCCGCCGCCGGCTCGTGCGGCACCATGTGGATGACGGGCGCGGTCTCGGTCATGCCGTAGCCCTGCCGGATGCGACAGTCGAAGCGTTCGGCGACGGTGCGCGCGATCTCTTCGCTCAGGGGCGCGGCCCCGGAGAAGATCGTCTTGAGCGACGACAGGTCGTAGTCGGCGACCGCTTCGTGGCGCGCGAGCGCGAGCAGGATCGGCGGGACGAGGTGGGCGAAGGTGACGCGGTAGGTTTCAATCACGCGCAGCACGTCGGCCAGCTCGTAGCGCGGCAGCAGGACGATGGTCGCGCCCGCGCGCAGGCCCGCGCCCAGGATCACTTGCAGCCCGTAGATGTGGAAGAGCGGCAGCACGCAGATGAGCGTGTCGGCCTCGCTGACGTGCGTCGTGCCCGCGATCTGGCAGAGGTTGGCGACGAGGTTGTGGTGCGTCAGCATGACGCCTTTGGCGACGCCCGTCGTGCCGCTCGAATAAGGGAGCGCGGCGAGGTCTCGGCGCGGCTCGATCTCGACGTGCGGCGCATCCGTGTCTGTTGTCAGTAGAGAGGCGAACGCGCTCGCGCCCGCCGCCGCCGCGCCCGTGACGAACAACTCTTCGACGCCCGCCAACTGCGCCGCGGCGCGCGCCTTCTCCAACAGCGCGGGCGCGGTGAGCATGAAGCGCGCGCCCGAGTTACGGAGCTGGTGCGCGATCTCTTCGGGCGTGTAGAGCGGGTTGATCGGCGTGACGACGCCGCCCGCGAGCGTCGCGCCGTAGAACGCGAGCGCGAACTCCGGGCAGTTCGGGCAGAGGACGCCGACCACGTCGCCCTTGCGCAAGCCCCGCGCCGCGAACCCCGCGGCCACGCGCCGCACCTGCGCGGCCAGCTCGGCGTAACTGATCGCGCGCCCGCTCACGCCCTCCACGAGCGCGGGCTTCGCGCCCAACTCGTCCGCGCGCTCGAAGACGAACGGCGTCAACGCCGCCTCGGCGATCTCGATCTCTGGGAAGGGGCTGCGGAAGATCATAAGGGGGGTTGCACCTCCGTCGGCCGGGTCGAATGGCGGGCGATAATTAACAGGAAAGCGGCCGGATGACAAGCTCTGCGCGCGAGCATTCGCCGTCGCAGACGCAGAGGACGCGCAGAAGAGTTGAGTAGTTTTTTTTGCGGGGCGTCAGCGGATGCGGTAGGCGCGGCCGCGCCAGACGACGATGACCTCGCCGCCGAGCGCGTTGGCGATGCGGCCCAGTTCCGGCTCGTCGGCGACGAGCGCGCGCCATTGCTCCGAAGTGCGCCGCACCTGCACGGTCGCCTGGCCTTGACGATAGGTCGTGTCCACCCACGCGCCGCGCTGGCGGCGGAACTGCCGGCCGGCGACGCTGCGCGTCTCGCCCGCGTCCTCGCTCGACACGCTGTCGGCGGCGGCGCCCGCGGGCGGCCGCTGGCTGCGGCGCTCCGACTCTTCGGCGCGGCCGCGGCGCGCGCCCGCGCGGTCGTCTTTCGGCACGTTCATCGCGCGCGAGGGGCCGTGCAGGTTCGCTTCGTCGGCGTCGCGCTCGCGCGCCTGCACCCGGTCGGTTGCGCGCGCCTCCGACTTGCGCGGGCCGCGCGCGTCGTCGCTGCGTTCGTCCTCGCCCTTCTTCTTGGCCTCGGCGACCGCCTTCGGCTGCGCCGGCGCATCGGCCGACTCTTTGTTCGACTGCTGGTTGGCGGTCGCCGCGCCGGTCTGCGGCGACGGCTCGGGCGCGTACTCGCGCGGCGGCGTCTGCGACAAGACCTGGTTCGTCTGGTTGCTGAGGCCGCCGCCCGCGCTCGTGTTGCCGACGATGTTCGGCAGCGTGCGCTCGTTCTGCGTCTCCGCCTGGTAAGTGCTCGTGGTCTGCAACGGCGGCGGCGGGGCGGCGGTGATGACCCCGCCCGCCGCGGGCGGCTGCGGCTCGTTGCGCGCGATCAACTCGCCGCCGGACGGCGCTGGCGCGGCTTGCGGCGGGGCCGGCCGGTCGGCAAAGTTCGCGTTGCCGACCGGCTCCGCGGCGGCCGCAGGTTTAGAGTTTACAACGCCGGCATCGCCCGCTGATGTTTGCGTGGCCGCGGCGTGATTCTGATCAGTCGCGGGCACGGGTACAGACGCGGGCAGCGTACGCGGGGCGGAGGCAATCTGCGCGTCCGTAGAACTGCGGCTTGTGCGCGAGGCGATGACGACCCAGTAGACGAGACCGCCGACGAGCAGGAGCGCGCAGGCGGGCAGCGCGTAGCGCCAGGCGGCGGGCGCGAACAGCGCCGCGAGGCGCGCGCGCCAGGAAGGCGCGGTCGCGCGTTCGCGCTCGACGACGGGCCGCGCCGCCAACTGTTCCGCCACGCCTGCCGCGCGCGTGAGCAGGACGACCTGCCCGCGGCACGAGTCGCAGTCGGCGAGGTGCGCGGTGTAGCGCGCGCGCGCCGGGGCGGGCAGCGCGTTCTCCGCGTAGGCGCTCAGCTCGTCGGCGTCCAGGTGCGCGCCGCCGGGCGCGTCTACTTGCGCCGCCGGGGCGGTGGCGCGCGCGGAGGTCGCGCGCCGCGCGTGCGCTCGCAACAGCCCATCCAACTCTCTGTCGAACTCGCTCTTCATCAAACTAACTGTCGGTCAAAACTCGCCGCACTCGCCGGGGCGCGCGCGGCTATGTGATGAACGCGAAACGCGCCGCGATCTTGCGTCGGTGCAACAGCGTGCAACGCGAACGCAACGCGCGCGCGCGTTCATCGCGCGCAACACTTCCGCGTTCACTCGCGCAGCTCTTCGTGCTGTTCGCCGACGCCGGTCTCGGCGACGAGCAGCGGGCGTAAGTCCGTGTCGAGTTGCGTCGCGCCTTCGCTCAGGGCGCGCGCCGCCTCGCGCTTCGTCCAGCCGTGCTCCTCGACGAGCAGCGCCTCGATGCGCTGGCGGATGTCGCGGTGCAGGCGCGTGAGCCGGCGGCTCGCCGTCGCTTCGTGGACGCCCAAGACAGCGCCCGCCTCGCGCAGCCGCAGGTCGTCGAAGTAGTAGAGCTTGATGAGCAGACGGTCTTCGGCCGCCAGCTCCGTGAGCGCGCGTGCGAGCGCGCGCTGCAACACGTCGGCGACTTCGGCCCGCGCCAGGGCGTGTTCGGGATCGGGCAGCGCCGCCGGCTTGAAGCCGTCCGCGGCCGGCTCGTCGTCGCGCGCGAGCCGGTCGAAGTCCGCCGCCTCTTCGGTCTGCACGAGCCGCGCCGACTTGCGATGCCGATCCACGGCCAACTGCCCGACGACGGCGCGCAGCCAGCCGCCCAGACTGCCGCAGCCCGAATAGTACGCGAGCTTGCCGGCGGGCCGGCCGTCGGCGCGCGCGCGCAGGCCGTACAACTCGGCCCAGACCGACTGCGCCAACTCTTCGGCCGCGTCCTCGCTCGCGCTGTGCGCGCGCGCCGCCGACAGGACGGTCGCGCGGTACTGCTCCATCAGCGCGTGCCACGCGCGCTCGTCGCCGCGCTCGCAGGCGGCGACGAGGCACAGGTCGTCGGCGCGCAGGGCGTCCAAAAACTGGTTGACGACCGACGGCGCGGCCGCGGGCTGACCGCGCAGCAGGTACTTCTCGACGCACGCCTGCACGCGCGCCGCGAGGTGCTCGGCCGTGAGCGCGTAGGCGTCGGCCGCGCGCGCGACCAGACGCGCCGCGCCCGCGCGGACAAGCTCCGTCAGCTCCGTCGCCTTCGCACTCATCGCCGGCCGGTTGGATGCACCCCCAAGCCAACGCGTATGCTACCATTAAAAGTGGTCGGTGGTCAGTTGAGGGCAGAGTTCAAAGTTGAACGTTCAACGTGCGGCTGACCTTGAACGTTGAACCTTAAACTTTGAACTGTCTCCCCACTGACCACTGACCACCGACCACTGACCACCGCCAGTATGCTCAGAGTTACCGAAATCTTCCGCTCGGTGCAGGGCGAGTCCACGCACGCGGGGCGGCCGTGCGCGTTCGTGCGGCTGACGGGCTGCCCGATGCGCTGCACCTGGTGTGACAGCGAGTACACGTTCACGGGCGGCGAGCGGATGGCGCTCGAAGACGTGCTGGCGCAGGTGCGCGCCATGAACTGCCGACTCGTGGAGGTGACGGGCGGCGAGCCGCTGGCGCAGCGCGAGGCGTTCGCGCTCGTCGCGCGGCTCTGCGACGAGGGCTACGAGGTGCTGATCGAGACGGGCGGCTACGTCTCGACCGAAGGCGTGGACGAGCGCGCGAAGCTGATCCTCGACGTGAAGTGCCCCGCGTCGGGCGAGGCCGAGCGCAACCACTGGCCGAACCTGGAACGCCTGCGCGCCGACCGCGACGAGGTCAAGTTCGTCGTCGCCGACCGCGCCGACTGGGACTACGCGCGTGAGGTCATCGCGCGCTACGACCTCGAACGCCGCGCGCACGCCGTCCTCGTCTCGCCCGTCTGGGGTCAGACCGATCTACAAGCTCTGGCCGATTGGGTCGCCGCCAGCGGCCTGCGCGTGCGCTTGCAGTTGCAGTTACACAAATACATCTGGGGCGCGGACACGCGTGGGGTGTGAGGGGAGCAGAAGTCAGCAGCCAGGAGTCAGAAGTCAGTAGAAGAACATGACTGACGTTGACTGCCGGCGACGAAGGACGAAAGGCGACGAGTTCAAGACCTACTGGCTACTGACTTCTGACTACTGTCTACTGTCTTTTTATGGGTGGCTTTGACGAGAAGGCGTTCGCGGGGGCGGACGAGGACGAGGCGGCGCGCGAGGCGGCCGCGGCCGAGCGGACGCTGGCGATCTGTCTGGTGTCGGGCGGGATGGATTCGTGCGTGACGGCGGCGATTGCGCGCGCGGAGAACGACGAGCTGGCCTTTCTGCACGTCTCTTACGGGCAGCGGACGGAGGCGCGGGAGCGCGCGGCGTTCGAGGCGTTGGCTGATCATTACGGGGTCGCGCGCCGGCTCGTCGCTTCCCTCGCCTACCTGGCCGAGATCGGCGGCTCGTCTCTGACCGACGAACGCATCCCCGTGCCGGCGGCGAACTTGAGCGCGCGCGAAGTGCCGACGAGCTACGTGCCGTTTCGCAACGCGCACCTGCTGGCGATTGCGACGAGCTGGGCCGAAGTCGTCGGCGCGCAGCGCATCTACATCGGTGCGGTGGCCGAAGACTCGTCCGGTTATCCCGACTGCCGGCCGGAGTTCTACGGCGCGTTCCAGTACGCCGTGGACGTGGGCACGCGCCCGGAGACGCTCGTCGAAATCCGCACGCCGGTCATCAACCTGCGCAAGGCCGAGATCATACGGCGGGGCCTGGCGTTGGGCGCGCCGCTCGGCCTCACTTGGTCTTGCTACCAGGCGGCGGAGCGCGCCTGCGGGCGCTGCGATTCGTGCGCGCTGCGGCTGCGCGCCTTCCGCGAGGCGGGCGTGCCCGACCCCATCCCTTACGCCTGAGGCCCGCGCCCCAGTACCGCCCCGTCCGGCGTTGCGTTCCGCCCCAAAGCCTGTTATTTAATGACCAACCGCGAAGGTCAGTCAGGCATCTTAGAGGGCGGCTTAGACTCGATTAGGTACGCCGCTGTTTAACTCTTGCAAGGCCCCCGCACGGATCATTTCTGAGGAGTGTTCACCAACATGCGCAGCAAATCATGGCTCAACCTGTTCGCCGCCCTGCTCGTCGTGGCCCTGTCGTGCGCGGCCGCCTCGGCGCAAGTCGCCACCGGCAGCGGCAAGGTCATGCTCAAGCAGGCGGACGGCACGACCGTCCCCGTGCAGGGCGCGACCGTCAAGTTCTTCCGCACGGACATCAACCAGGAGTTCAGCGCCAAGACCGACAAGAACGGGCGCTACGTGAACGTGGGGCTGCCGCTCGTCGGCACGTACACGATTGCGGTCAGCGCGCCGGGCGCGCGCCCCGACTACCGGGCCGGCATCCGCATCAGCCAGCAGCCGGAGAACGACTTCACGCTTGAGCCGGGCGGCGGCGAGGTGCTGACGCTCGACCAGATCAAGAACGCGCGCAACGCCGTGGCCACCGGCGCGGTCAACACGGAAGAGGCCAAGAAGAAGATGGCCGAGGCGGAGAAGGAGCGCGCCCGCATCGAGGAGGAGAACCGCAAGGCGGTGGAGTTGAACGCCAAGCTGCCCGAAATCCTCAAGGCCGGCAACTCGGCGCTCATGGCGAAGAACTACGACGAGGCCGTCACCCAGTACAACCTCGGCATCCAGGCCGACCCGTCGCAGTCGGTCTTCTACCGCAACAAGGCGGTCGCGTTGCGCGCGCGCGGCGTGGACAAGTACAACGCCGGCATCAAGGCCAAGGACAACGCGGTGAAGGACGCGGCCCGCGGCGACTTCAAGGAGTCGGCCGAGAGCGCCGAGAAGGCCGTCACGGCGTTCCGCGAGGGCGCGAGCAAGCGCGGCGCGGCCGGCGCGCCCGCGGCGGGCCAGCCCGCCGAGGAGGTCGGCTACCTGTTCGACCGCGCCGAGTCGTACCGCATCGCCTTGCAGACCGCCGCGCCGATTGACTACGAGGCCGCGGTCAAGGCCATCCAGGAGTACATCAGCGCCGAGACGGATCAGGCCAAGAAGGACAAGGCGCAGGCCAGCCTCGGCGACGCGCTCTTCTACTCGAACCGCTTGGACGAGGCGGTGGCCGCCTACCGCGCGGCGCTCGCGGCCAACGCGAACAACCTCGACGCCATGTACGGTCTCGGCTTCGCCCTCGCGGCGCAAGACCCGAGCAAGTACGGCGAGGCGCGCGACATGCTGCAACAGTTCGTCAGCAAAGCGCCCGACACGCACCCGCGCAAGCAGGACGCGGCCGACTCGATCAAGTACCTCGACGAGACGCTCAAGAGCGCGAGCAGCAAGCAGGAGACCGACACCAAGAAGGGGCCGACGCGCCGCAAGCCTTAAGCCGCCGTCCGAGCCTCTTGCAAGCGTCGAAGCCGCGCCGGGTGTCTACCGCCCGGCGCGGCTTTAAGCTTTTGCGCGCGGGCTTGAAACTTGGCGAAACGCCGAGGTGGTTTTAAGATTCCGGTGGAGGAGACATGAGGGCCGCGATGAACGTGTACGACGAATTCGACTGGCGCGGGCTGATCTACCACGCGACCGACGGCTTGCGCGACGTGCTCGGCGGCGCGAAGGTCACCGTCTACATCGGCTTCGACCCCTCGGCCGCCAGCCTGCACGTCGGCTCGCTGCTCCCGGTCATGGCGCTGGCGCGCTTGCAGCGTTTCGGGCACACGCCCGTCGCCATCGTCGGCGGCGGCACGGGTCTCATCGGCGACCCGAGCGGCAAGACGCTGGAGCGGCTGCTGCTGACCAGAGAACAGGTCGAAGAGAACCTGCGAGGCATCAAGGAACAACTGAGCCGCTTCCTCGACTTCGGCGCGGCGGCCAACCCCGCCGCCACCCTCAACAACGCCGACTGGCTGAGCACCATTCCGCTGATGGACTTCCTGCGCGATGTGGGCAAGCACTTCACCGTGAACTACATGCTGGGCAAGGAGTCTGTCAGCCGCCGGCTCGAACAGGAGCAGGGCATCTCGTTCACCGAGTTCAGCTACATGCTGCTACAGGCTTACGACTTCCTGGTGCTGAACGAGCGTCACGGCTGCACCGTCCAGATGGGCGGCAGCGATCAGTGGGGCAACATCCTGGCCGGCGTCGAGTTGATCCGGCGGCTCGGCCGGGGCAAGGCGCACGGCCTCGTCTTCCCGCTCGTGACCACCTCGTCGGGCGTCAAGTTCGGCAAGACGGAGGCGGGGGCCGTGTGGCTCGACGCCGAACGCACGTCGCCCTTCCGCTTCTACCAGTTCTGGCTTAACACGGACGACCGCGACGCGATCCCCTACCTGAAATTCTTCACCTGGCTGAGCGAGGAGCGGATCGCGGCGCTGGCCGCCGAACTGGCGGCCGCGCCCGAGCGGCGCGCGGCGCAGCGGACGCTGGCGCGCGAAGTGACCTTGCTGGTGCACGGCGAGACGGCGCTGGCGAAAGCCGAGCAGGCCTCGCGCGTCCTCTTCGGCGCAGAGATCACCCAACTGCGCGCCGAAGAAATCCTCGACATCTTCGCCGACGTGCCGTCGACGCAAATCCCCAAAGCCGCCCTCGCCGGCGACGGCCTGCCGCTCGCGGAACTGCTCGTCACCTCGGGCCTCGCCTCGTCCAAAGGCGACGCCCGCCGCCTCATCCAAGGCGGCGGCATCTACCTCAACAACCGCCGCGTCCCCCCCGACCCGCCCCCCCGCATCCCCCTCACCGCCGCCATCGACGCCCGCCTCCTCGTCCTCCGCAAAGGCGCGCGCCAGTACCACGTCATCCAGCTCGCCGACTGACCGGCGCGCGTCCCCACTTGATCCTTTACAAAGCCTGCGGTACGGCGTATCTTCGTCGGCAATACTTGGTCTTGATTGCTTTAATACTTACAGAGCCTTTAAGGTGTCGCTCTAGGCATTGCCTCAAAAAGATAATTGGTGCAGTTTGAGACCTCATGGACATTACCTTGCACATGCGCGTGGTGGCAGCAGTATTACTTCTTACTCTTGCTGCGCAGGGACAGAACCACCCGAGTAGCGAGCCAAACGCACTAAGGAATGGACGGTCAAGCCAAGACGGAAATCAGAATACATCGCCTCAGCCTCTCACGGAGCCTAGCGCGTCACAGACTCCGAGTCAGAACATCCTGCAACAGACACCAAGCCAAGCTGGTGTTCCCGCTACACCAGCTAGTTCACCTTCGCCCGAACCCAAAGAGTCATTCTCCCAACTGACGCTCTTCTTACTTGCCAGCGGCTTGGCGCTATTCATAGCGCTGCTCGGCTGGAGCGATCAGATACGAGGATTTGACAATGACACAAAGGAGTTGGAGCAGCGTTTTCTGGGCAAGACCCGAATTAAAAAGCGCGATTTTCTCGACATCGTCAGGCCAAAATCACCGGATGATCAACTCGCCGCTTTCGCTCGGGTTGACAGTGAGGGGAGGGTTGATAACGAGGAGACGATAGAAGTTCTAAGGACTTTCGCCGAAAAGTTGCATCAGCCGTGGTCGCGGGTGGAGAGATTATCAAGCTGGAAATATAAGCTGACCATAGCGCTAACCATCATCCTCTTCCTCACGGGAATCATATCCTTGTTCACGAATCCAGCGCAGCAGGTTCCACTCCACGTTGTGTCGGTGAGGTCTGAGGTGATCATTCTTATTCTGCCTGTGCTGCTTATAGGCTTGCTTCTTGTCATTATTATTCGTAGCGCACGGTGGGAGAGGGACGTGCGCTCTATTCTCCAGTCAATGGCCGATAAGGTATGACGTTATGGGTGGTCGAAGAGCTAAGTCGCTGAGTCAAATTGTTGGCGAGGGTCTGGGGAAACAACAGGCAGGCTTCATGCGTGCCGTCGGGGAGAATGACCCTGAGGGCATTGCCACGAGTTCGGCGGAACTCGCCGCCGAGAGCGGGAGAATTACAGAAATCTTGTACTACGCCTCGAAGTTGGCAGATTTCGTAATTAAAGAGGCTGAGTCAGCGCAAGACCTCAATCATGACGAACGGCTAAAGCTCGTGCGGCGAGAGTGGAGCCGTATCAAGAAAAAGGAGAACATTGAGGATGATTCTGTTATCACCGACGCCATAGTCTTTGCGGCGGCAAAGGCTATCGGGAAGGGGAGGAGGTAGCAATGGCTAAGAAACTCCCCTCTGCGGCATTCCAAAAAAAAGCGGAGTTCTACGGCTACGTGCTCCACCATGTGATGCTCGGAATGATAACTAATGAATCAGTCGAGGGTGATGTCACCCCCGAGCTTAAGAAGTTGACCAAGGAGCAGATGGAATGCGTCGCGGGCTTTGCTGGGGAATACTATGCTAAACACAATAAGAAGGTGATGTCACAACAGCAGAGGGAAGACCTCAAGACGGCAGCGCTCATGCATGGGTTAAAAAATTGCTAAGATGCGCCAGAAACTTAAGAACAGAAAAAACAACGAAACCTTCCTTCCGCCTGAACTTGGTGAGAGACTTCTCAAGGAATTCGGTTCACCTAAGAATTTGCCTGGGCTTAACGCAATCGTTATTGGAAATTCGATCTTCGAGCTGGAACAAGAGCTTCGTGAGCGTCGCGTACAAAGGGTAATCATCCCCTTTTTTCACTCGGGCGACCTCGACTACGATCTGACTACGATTGGGCAGTTAATCCACGAATTGCTGATCTTCGTCCTCGTGGAAGACATCGAGGTTGAATTCCAAGCCGAACAGATAAAGCAGAACTATTCGGACGGCGCGGATGAAAAGCGCTCCGTCTCCAACATTTGTTTGTTCTCAGGAGGGACAGATTCATATTCCGGTATCCTGTTAACTCAAGAATCGCTCGGCGAGCTGGAAGGCGTGTTTTGCGCTCACACGGATCAAGCCAGGATCATTCACATCGTTGCGAATCTTCAGCGAAAGATCCTTCATAAAAAAGGGATCGATGTCGTTAAGGTTCTAGTTCCAAGTATTAAAGCAAGAGGCTACGCTCAGCTTAGGGGCTTTCTCTACCTTCTCACGGCGACGGCGGTAGCGCAGAAACTCGACTCAGAAAGAATCATCGTGACTGAGTGCGGGCCAACGATGTATCAACCCAGATTCTCGCCCTTCGATTCCATTACGATGACAACCCACCCGTTTGTCGTGCGAACGGCAGCCCAAGTAGCAAGCCTCTTGCTTCATCGCGAGCTAAAGGTCATTACACCATTTGAGAATCTGACGAAAGCCGAAGTTATAGCAATATGCCCGGAGAAAGAGGGTCTCAAGTACACACACTCGTGCATCACCCAGCGATTCGGGAATCACGACGGAACATGCTACGGCTGTGTTATCCGTCGGCTGGCGACTATCGCAGCAGGCGTTAAAGATGTTAGGTACAACAAGAACCCAATCAGCGATCCAGAGGCTCGCGCGGGTAATCTCTATTCGCTGCTCACTTTTTGCTATGAGATTCTCACCAGTTTCAATGAAATGGAAGAATACGAAACAGGAATTATAAACACTTACGATAAGCAGGATCTTTTTCGTAGATTCGCGTTGGATAATTTCGCGGCCATTCAGCAATTGCTTTCGGACAACAAACACGTAGTGCGTCCTGTTCGCGACATGCACGAGAGTCTTGTTCAAAAGTTAGGGACTCAGATATTCGAGGATCGCCTAAAGCAGTTGGCTTACCCTACTGTTGTGCCAAACTTTAAGAAACAAGCCACCTAATTGTCCCGAAGCTTGGGCGAGGTGGCTCGCCTTCCGTTTTCTGAATGGAAGGATTCCATGGTTGGGCCACGTCGCACCCCGTTTCGTTTCAAATGAGGGCGTATGTGAAGATCGGTCTTAAAATAGCTGCCGTTTAGTAAAAACTCTGAAGATTTACAAGAAATGCAGATGCCCGTGCGCTTCGTTAAACGAAGCGCACGGGCACTGGACAAATATGAGTGACTGAAACGGACAGTTATGGCTGACTCAAATGGTCAGTTATGGTTGACCGTCAGGGCCTCAGTGGGCGTTCGAGAGCTTGCCGATGAGGGTGAAGAGGGGGAGGTACATGGCGATGACGATGGAGCCGATGGTGACGCCGAGGAAGCCGATCATGAGCGGCTCGATGAGCGTCAGCAGGTTGGCGATGGCCGAGTCCACTTCCTGTTCGTAGAAGTCGGCGATCTTGCCGAGCATGCCGTCGAGCGCGCCCGTCTGCTCGCCGATGCCGACCATCTGCGCCACCATGTTCGGGAAGACTTCGGTCGCCTTCAGCGGCTCCACGAAGCTCTCGCCCCGCTCCACGCCCTCGCGCACCTTCAGGATCGCGCCCTCCAAAATCACGTTGCCCGCCGTGCGCGCCGTGATGTCTAAGGCTTGCAGGATCGGCACGCCCGAGGAGAGCAGCGTCGAGAGCGTGCGCGTGAAGCGGGCCACGCCGATCTTCAGCAGAATCTTGCCGAACAGCGGCAGCTTCAGCATCAGCTTGTCGAGCGTGTGCCGCCCGCCCGGCGTCTTGTAGTAGAAGCGGACGCCGATGACCGCGCCGATGATCCCGACGAGGATGACCAGGCCGCCCCAGCCCGCGATGAAGTCGCTCACGCCCATGACGATGCGCGTGGGCAGCGGCAGTTTCTCGTTGGGGCCGAGCAGCCCCATGAAGATGGCCTGGAACTGCGGGATGACGAAGATCATGATCGCCGCCACCACCACGACCGCGATCACGACGACCGCCGCCGGGTAGATCATCGCCGAGATCACGTCGCGCTTCAGCTTGACGATCTTCTCGATGAAGGTCGAGAGCCGCTGGAGGATCAGATCGAGGATGCCGCCCGTCTCGCCCGCTTCGACCATGTTCACGAAGAGTTGATCGAAGACCTTGGGGTGGCGCGCCAGCGCCTGCGCCAGCGTCGCGCCCTCCTCCACGTCCTGCCGCACCTGCCCCAAGACTTGCTGGAAGTACTTGTGCTGCTGCTGGGCCGCCAGGATGTCGAGGCACTGCACGAGCGGCAGCCCCGCGTCGATCATGACGGAGAACTGGCGCGTGAAGATGGCCAGGTCTTTCGACTTGACCTTCTTCTGCTTGGCCAGCTTGGGCACGGCGATCTCGCGCCCCTTCTCCTTGACGGAGGTGAGCATGACCTGCTCGCGCCGCAAGAGTTGGCGCAGCATCTCGCGGTTGTCCGCGACGCGCTCGCCGACGAGCACCTCGCCGAACCGGTTCCGACCTTTGAAGACGTAAGTGGGCATGGAAAAACTCCGGGAAGTAGTCAGTAGTCAGTAGCCAGTAGTCAGTAGAGTTTGAGCGCGGGCATTATTCCTCGTTCGGTTGTCGCCGGTGTTTGGGCGTCAGCGCGTCTTTAACTACTGACTCCTGACTACCGGCTACTGACTACTGCCTTTCATCTCGTGCCGGGGCGCGCGCCGATGGGGCGGGCCTGGGCGTAGGGCGAGGGGTGCGCGCCGGGGCGCGGCGCGCCGTTGGAGGCGGGGCCTTGGCCGGTGTTGACGCCGGAGCCGTGCTCGATCAGGTCGCGCAGCTCGTCCGGGTTGCCCGAACGCTGCATCGCCACGTCGAGCGTGATCAGGCGCTTGTGGTAGAGCGTGGCGAGCGCCTGGTTGAAGGTCTGCATCCCGTACTTGTCCTGCCCCGTCTGCATCATCGAGTAGATCTGGTGAATCTTGTCCTCGCGGATCAGGTTGCGGATGGCCGGGTTGGGCGCGAGGATTTCCAGCGCCGCCACGCGCCCGCGCCCGTCCGCCCGCGGCAGCAGTGACTGGCACAGGATGCCTTCCAAGACCAGCGAGAGCTGCGCGCGAATCTGCGCCTGCTGGGTTGACGGGAACACGTCGATGATGCGGTTGATGGTCGAGGCGGCGGTGTTCGTGTGCAAGGTGGCGAACGTCAAGTGACCCGTCTCGGCGATGCGCAAGGCGGACTCGATGGTTTCGAGGTCGCGCATTTCGCCGATGAGCACCACGTCCGGGTCTTGCCGCAGCGCGGTGCGCAGGGCCTCGGCGAAACCCTTCGTGTCCGAGCCGACCTCGCGCTGGTTGACCAAGCAGTTCTTGTGGTTGTGCAGGAACTCAATCGGGTCTTCGATGGTGACGATGTGCTCGTGGCGCTCGCGGTTGATCTTGTCGAGCATGGCGGCGAGCGTCGTGGACTTGCCCGACCCCGTCGGCCCCGTCACCAGGATCAGCCCGCGCGGCTTGTCGCACAGCTTCGTGACGACGGCGGGCAGCCCCAGCGCCTCGAACGAGCGAATCTCGTAGGGGATGGCGCGGAAGACCGCGCCGACCGCGCCGCGCTGGTTGAACAGGTTGGCGCGGAAGCGCGAGAGGCCGCGCACGCCGAACGAGAAGTCGAGTTCGAGCGCCTCCTCGAAGCGGTGCTTCTGCGCGTCGGTCAGCACGCTGTAGGCGAGCTGCTTGGTGTCGGCGGACGTGAGCATCTTGAACCCGTCGAGCGGGCGCAGGTGGCCGTCCACGCGCACCTGCGGCGGCGTGTTGGTCGTCAGGTGCAGGTCGGAGCCGCCCATCTCGATCAGCTTCTTGAGCAGGTCGGAGAGCGAGAGCGGTTGTTCGAGGTTCGCTTCGGTCGTGGCCATGGCGTGTCCAGGTTGAGAGCGCGGGGCTGGTTGGGACGCGCGCGCCGGCCGCGTCTGCGGGGCCGGCGCGCGCCTCTTGGCTGTTAGCGTTGCGCGGTCTGCGCGCCGCGCGCGCGGTTGTTGAGCGCGGCGAGGAAGTGCTCGGCGTCGGCCGCCAGGGCCGCCGCGTCGCCGGTGCGCGCGCTCGTGGTCAGCGCGTAGATTTGGCCGTTGAACGAGGTGAAGTAGAAGACCCACGCGAGGCGCGCGCCGTTGGCCGGCGCGCTCTCGGCGACGACGACGAACGTGCGCTGCCCGCCCAACTCGCGCTCGAAGTCGTTGACCACCCAGCCGCCCTCGGCCAGCATCCGGTCAATGACCTTGCGGCGCAGCTCCGTCAGCGGCACGTTGCCCAGAGACTTGGCGCGCGCGAGCGGCGTCGCGCCGGGCGCGGCGGCCGCGGCCGCGGCGACGCGCGTCCAAGTGACCGCGCCGGACGACTGGCCGTCCGTGCCGCGCACGGCGAAGCGCAGCTCGCCGTAGACGTTGCCGCCCGCCAGGCTGCGCCAGGCGCTCGGCCACTGCGGCGCGACGGCGCGGCGCGGCGGCGCGGGGGCCGGCGCGAGCGCGGCGGCGGCGGCGACCGTTGCCGGCGGCGGCACGTCCTCGACCGCGACGACGGGCAGCGCCGCCTTGGCGACGAAGGCCGGGAGCGCGAGCGGCCGGAGCGCGGGCGTCAGCAGCGCGTGCGCCTCCGCGGCGATGGCGACCGGGTTGCTGTCGCGTTTCGCTTCGGGCGCGCGCCCTTGCGCGGCGAGCGCGCGCAGGCGGGCGCGGCGCGCGGCGCGGGCGCGGCGCCGGCGCACCAGCCGCCGGTGTCGCCGCCACCAGGCGCGCGAGTGGCGGCGCAGGCGGCGCTGCCGCTGGGCCCTGACGGCAGCGGCTTGCGGGCTGTCCCCGAACGAGTCGGCGAGCGGCAGGGTCGCCGCCACCGTGCACAGGATGAGTAATGAGATGACTAACGCGCGCAGCATAAACTTTCCCCTCAGGCGACCGTCTCGCGCACAACTTCCTCGATGGTCGTGATGCCGTTTCTGATCTTCATCAGCCCGGAGGCGCGCAGGGTCAACATGCCGTTCTCAATCGCGCGCTTGCGCAGTTCGAGCGCCGACGCGCCGATCAGGATCAGCTCGCGGATGTCGTCCGTGATCTCCATCACTTCGTAGAGACCGACGCGCCCCTTGTAGCCGGTGTTGTTGCACTTGACGCAGCCGCGCCCCTTGTAGACCTTGAGCGCCTTGGCCTCTTCGGCCGTGAACCCGAGCTCGACGAGCGCCTCGGGCGGCGTGTGCACGGCCTCTTTGCACTCGGCGCAGACGCGCCGGATCAGGCGTTGCGCCTGGATGAGGTTGACCGAGGTGGCGACGAGGAACGGCTCGATGCCCATGTTCATCAGCCGCGAGATGGTGGAGGGCGCGTCGTTGGTGTGCAGGGTGGAGAGGACGAGGTGGCCGGTGAGCGCGGCCTTGATGGCGATCTCGGCCGTCTCGAAGTCGCGGATTTCGCCGACGAGGATGATGTTCGGGTCTTGCCGCAGGAACGAGCGCAGGGCGGCGGCGAAGTTCAACCCGATCTGCTCCTTCATCTGCACCTGGTTGATGCCCATGAGGTTGAACTCGACCGGGTCTTCCGCCGTCATGATGTTCGTCTCGGGCGTGTTCAAGGATTGCAGCGCGGAGTAGAGCGTGTTGGTCTTGCCCGAACCCGTGGGGCCTGTGACCAAGACCATGCCGTAGGGGCGGCTGATGTTGCGCTTGAACTTCTCCAAGGACTCCTGCTCGAAGCCGAGCTTGGTCATGTCGAGCATCAGCTTCTCTTTGTCGAGGATGCGGAGCACGACCTTCTCGCCGAAGAGCGTGGGCAGGGTGGAGACGCGGAAGTCCAACTCGCGCGAGCGCCCCTCGTGCCGGAGCTTGATCTTGATGCGCCCGTCCTGCGGCAGACGCTTCTCAGAGATGTCGAGCTTCGACATGATCTTGAGGCGCGAGATGAGCGCGTCGCGCAGGCGCATCGGCGGGTGCATCACGTCGTAGAGCACGCCGTCTATGCGGAAGCGTATGCGCAGCTCTTTTTCGTAAGGCTCGATGTGAATGTCGGACGCGCCGCGCCCCAGGGCGTCCACGAGCAGGACGTTCACGAGCCGCACGACCGGCGCGTCCTCGCTCATGCGCGCGAGGCTCGAAACGTCGATCTCGTCGTCTTCCTCTACGACCTCGACGCCCTTGGCCGCCTCCTCGTCGAAGTCGAGGTGGTTGAGCGAGACGGTTTCGGGCGCGAGGTGGAAGCCGTTGCCGTTGCCGTTGTGCCCGTTCGCGCCGGGCAGGGCGACCTCGACCGTGCCCGCCAACTCGATCTCGCGCGTGCCGGCGTAGTAGCGCTCAATCGCCTCCTGCACGCCCGCCTCGGAGACGACCACCGGCTCGATGTTCAGCCCCGTCATGAACTTGATGTCGTCCATGGCGAAGACGTTCGTGGGATCGACCATCGCCAGCGTCAAGGTCGCCCCGACGCGCGAGAGCGGGAGCACGGAATACTTCTCGGCGACCTCGCGCGGGATCAGGCGGATGACCGCCGCGTCCACGTCGAACATGTCGAGGTTGACGCTGGGCACGCCGTACTGGCGCGAGAGCACCGCCGTCACCATGTCGTCGGAGACCAGCCCGAGCTTGACGAGGTTGTAGCCGAGGCGGCCGCCGTGCTGGCGCTGGTAGTCGAGCGCCTCGCGCAACTGCTCCGGGGTCAGAAGGTTTTCGCGGACGAGAATTTCGCCAAGTTTTGCGGACATGCTCAAAACTTTCCGGGTTTGCAAACGCTGGCTGGCAAGAGTGACCGGCAAGGAGGGGCGAAGCTTGCTCACCTGTTAGGCCGCGCCGGCCGGGCGACCAACAATCTTGTCACGCGCTTGGGGTTTGCTCTCAGGCAACGATGACAAACATCGTTGGCAAATTGATGTTAAAGGCCGGACTAGCGGGCTGTCAAGCTGATTTTGCGCCGTTTTGAGCGTGCGGAATCGTTGCACTCAGGTCAATTTGAGGCGAAACTTGAACGGCTTGCGTGTAAAGCGCAAGCGGGCGAGAGTTTGAGCGGCGGTTGCGGGTCACGTGCGGCCGGTCTCACACAGAGTACACAGAGTTAGCACAGAGGGCACAGTTTAAAAACTCTATGTCCTCTGTGTCTCCTCTGTGCCCTCTGTGTTGATCCGGCCGTCCATTAAACTCAAGCCCCGAACCCCAAACAGCCCGACTCCGCCTAACAGCCTCTGCGCGTGCCCTGTCTCGCGGAGGTCTTCCCCGCCCCGCGCAATTTATCGTTGACACGGCCGCGGCGCGCTTGTTAGCTTGCTAATAGCCCAGTTGTTCGACGGGTTGTTCCAAATCTGAATCGTTTCGTCCCTCTCTCAAGCTTACAGCTCGCGCTTTAGCCCGACTCGCCTCGTGCCGCCACGGCCGGATCCATGTCGCCAACGCGCCCGCGCTTTCAGGAGTAGCAAAGTGAAAAGAATCCCCCTCGCCGCCGTCCTCGGACTGCTCTGCTTCGTCGCCTTCTCGCTCATCACACAGCAACGCGCCGCCGCCGACCGCGCGCCCGGCCAAGATCAGGATCAGCCGGCCGCGCAAGTAACTCAGACTGTCGCCACGGACGACGGCAAGGTTACCGTCAAACAGGACGGCGCGACCGACGAGGTCGAGTTCGTGCCCGGCGAAGTGCTCGTCAAGTTTAAAGACGCGGAAGAGGCCGCGGCCGTCGCGCGCGGCCGCCAGAACGCCCAAGGGGCGCTCGCCTCGGCCAACGCGCCCGGCTTGAACCGCCTGTTCGCGCGCTTCGACGTGGTCGCCGCCAACCGGCCCTTCAAGCGCGGCAAGGCGGACGCACTGCCGCGCGTCGTCAAGCTCACGACGCGCGCCGGCAAGACCGATCCCGAACACACGCGCGCGCTCGTCGCCGAGTTGCGGCAGCAGCCCGAAGTCGAATACGCCGAGCCGAATGTGATTATGCACGCGCAAGTCGCGCCCAACGATCCCTACTACGCCACGTCCGGCGCGTGGGGGCAGCCCTTCCGCGATCTCTGGGGCTTGCAGGCCATCGGCGCGGAAGCGGCCTGGGACACGACGCAAGGCGCGGGCGTCCTCGTCGCCGTCGTTGACACGGGGCTGGACTATAACCACGAAGACATCGCGGCCAACGTCTGGCAGAACGCGGGCGAGACGGGCACGGACGCCCTTGGGCGCGACAAGCGCACGAACGGCGTGGACGACGACGGCGACGGCTACGTGGACGACTGGCGCGGCTGGGACTTCGTCACGCTCGACGGCACGCCCGCCGACAACGACCCGATGGACAACCACGGCCACGGCACGCACGTCAGCGGGACGATTGCGGCCGTGGGCAACAACGGGCTGGGCGTCGTCGGCGTCGCGCCCGGCGCGAAGGTCTTGGCCGTCAAAGGTCTCGACGCCAGCGGCAGCGGCTCGACCGAAGACCTCGCGAACGCGATCATCTACGCGGCCGACCGCGGCGCGGCGGTCATCAACAACAGTTGGGGCGGCTCCGGCGACACGCCGCAGACGCTCGCCGACGCCGTCGCCTACGCGCACACGACGAAGGGCGCGGTCGTCGTCGCGGCGGCCGGCAACAGCAACGCCGATGTCGGCGCGCCCGCCAAAGGCTTCTTCCCCGCCTGCCTGCGCGACGCCGTCGCCGTCGCCGCCGTGACGCACACGGACGCGAAAGCTTATTACTCGAACTACGGCGCGAAGCTCGACGTGGCCGCGCCCGGCGGCGGCGACACAGACCCCACGGGTCTCATCGTCCAGCCCGACCGCTCGATCCTGTCTCTGCTCAGCTCGGCCGCCTCAAGCAGCATGACCGGCTCCGGGCAGCTCGTCGTCGGGACGAAATACCTGCGCCAGTCCGGCACGTCCATGGCCGCGCCGCACGTCGCGGGCGTGGCGGCGCTCGTCCGCGCGCAGCATCCTGAGTACACGCCGGAACAAGTGCGCCAGGTGTTGCGCCAGTCGAGCGACGACATCGGCGCGGTCGGGTTCGACAACCAGTTCGGCTACGGGCGCGTCAACGCCGCCCGCGCCGTCAACGCGCCCGCGCCGCTCGCCGCGCAACTCACCGGCCCCGCGGGCACGCTCACCGGCCTCACGCAAGTGGACGTGACCGGCACGGTCGCCGGCCCCGACCTCGCCACCTGGCGGCTCGAATACGGCGCGGGCACTGCGCCCGCGAGTTGGACGCAGATCACTTCTTCGAGCGCGCCCGTGTCTGCGGGCGTGCTGGCGAGTTGGGACTTGAGCAACGTGTCGGACGGCACGTACACGCTGCGCCTCGTGGCGCAGACCGTCACGGGGCAGCCTTACGAAGATCGCCTGACGGTCGTGCTCGACAGCCTCGTCATCACCGACCCGTCGCCGCTCTCGATCAGCGTCGTGCGCGGCGGCCAGACCGTCACGATCCGCGGCACGGTCGCCGCCGCCAACTTCGCGCGCTACGGCGTCTCCGTCTTAGCCGTCAACAGCAACACCTGGGTCAGCAGTTCGGCCATCAGCGTGCCCAACGACGGCTTGCAGCGCGTGCGCGACGGCGTCATCGCCACCTGGAACACGGCGGGCGCGGCCGGCGACATGTACAAAATCTACGTGACCGAAATCTTCACCAACAACTCTTCGGTCTACAAGAGCGTGCAGCTCCTGGTCGATCCCGCCTTGCACGCGGGCTGGCCTAAAAACATCCCTTACCTCGGCACGGAGTTCGCGCACCTCGGGCTGACCAATCACCTGAACGCTTACGACGTGGACGGCAACGGCACGAAGGAGTTGGTCGTCGCCTACAACAACCTGATCAACGTCTACGACCACACGGGCGCGCAACTGCCGGGCTGGCCGCGCAACATCGACCCGCAGAACACCAACGCGCACATCCAGGTTAGCCCGGCCGTCGCCGACCTCGACGGCGACGGCTCGCCCGAAATCGTCGCCGCCAACGATCAGAACCAGGTCTTCGTCTTCCGTGCTAATGGCACGCTCTGGGCAGGCTGGCCCAAGACGCTCAGCTACAGCATAGGCACGCGCGTCGCCGTGGACGACGTGAACGGCGACGGCACGAAGGAGATCATCATCACCACCACGGGGCGCGTCGCCGTCGTCAACACGAGCGGCGCGTACCTGCCGGGCTGGCCCGTCTACCTGAACGGGGCCGGCACGACGCCCGCCGCCATCGGCGACGTGGACGGCGACGGCCAGAAAGACATCGTTGTGGCGACCGACGCAGGCCCGACCAACCTCTACGTCATCTCCGCCACCGGCGTCGTCAAGCCCGGCTGGCCGCGCGCCATCAACCCGACGCTGCCGTCGAACTACACCGCCTCGTCCTACCCGGCGCTCGGCGACCTGGACGGCGACGGCAAACTCGAAGTCGTCATCGGCTCGACCGACGGGCAGGTCTACGCGCTGCGCTACGACGGCTCGAACCTCGCGGGCTGGCCGCGCGCGACCAAGGCGGCGCGCGTCAACAGCCCCGCCGTCGGCGACATAGACGGCGACGGGCTGCCCGAAGTCGTCGCCGGCAACTACTACGTAATCGAAGGCGGCGTCTACAGCAACTACCTCTTCGCCTGGCACGGCGACGGGACGCCGCTCGCGGGCTGGCCCGTCAAGTACGACAAGACGATCTCGTCCACCTACTTCGGCTTCGGCGCGCCCGCGCTCGTGGACTTGGATCAGGACGGACGCGCCGACGTGCTCGTCTCAAGCGACGCGAACGCCAACACGCCCTTCGCGCTCAACGCCTACAAGAGCGACGGCACGAAGGTGGCCGGCTTCCCCAAGGCGACGCTCAGTATCGGCGCGGACTCGACCAACACAGCGGCGGTCGCCGACCTCGACGGCGACGGCGCGCTGGAACTGGCCTGGATCGACAGCCGCTTCAACATCTTCGTCTGGGACTTGCCCACGCCGACCGGCGTCGTCGCCCCCTGGCCCCAGTTCCAGCACGACGAGCGGCACACGGGTCTGAGCCTGCGCACGCCCGAAGTCATCCCGCCGACCGTGGCCATCACCACGCCCGCCGACGGCGCGAGCGTCGCGGGCGCGGTCAACGTCTCCGTGCAGGCCGCGGACAACGTGGGCGTCGCGCGCGTCGAGCTGTACCAGAACGGCGCGCTCGCCGGCACGCTGAACGCGAGTCCTTACAACTTCAGTTGGGACACGCGCAGCGCGCCCGACGGCTTCTACACGCTGACCGCGAAGGCTTACGACGAGGCCGGCAACGCCGCGACTTCCGCGCCCGCCATCATCAAGGTGGACAACACGGCCCCGACCGCCGCGCTCACCGCCCCCGCGGCCGGCGCGGTCGTCGGCGGCAGCGCCGTCACGCTCTCCGCGTCCGCCTCCGACGGCGCGGGCGTGCGCCAGGTGGACTTCTACCTCGACAACGGCATCCTGCTGGGGTCTGACACCACCGCGCCTTACAGCGTCAACTGGAATACCACGACGGCCGCCAGCGACACGCACGCGCTCTACGTCGTGGCGACCGACACGCTCGGCAACAGCGCGACCTCCGCGTCCGTCAACGTCACGGTGGACAACGCGCCGCCCGTCGTCTCGCTGAGCGCGCCGGCTAACGGCGCGACTGTCCGCGCGACCGTCGCCGTCGCCGCCAGTGCCGCCGACAACGTCGCCGTGCAGCGCGTGGACTTCTACCGCGACGCCAACGTCCTCATCGGCTCCGACACGACCGCGCCCTACCAGATCAACTGGGACTCGACGACCGTGAGCGCCGGCACGCACACGCTCTACGCCGTCGGCACGGACACGGCCGGCAACACGGCCGCCGGTGCGACGCTCTCCGTCGTCGTGGACAACGCCGCGCCGACCTGCGCGCTCACCGGCCCCGCCAGCGGCGCGCTGCTGACGGGCGCGGCCGTGAGCATGACGGCGAACGCGACCGACAACAACGCCGTCAGCCGCGTCGAGTTCTACCGCGACAACAGCGTGCTGCTCGGCACGGCGACCACCGCGCCCTACGCCGCCAGTTGGAACACCACGACCGCCGCCGACGGCGCGCACACGCTCTACGCCGTCGCCTTCGACGCCGCGGGCAACAGCACCGGCTCGGCGGTCGCCAACGTGACCGTGGACAACCTCGCGCCGACCGTCTCGCTGACCGCGCCCGCCTACGGCTCGGTCGTCTCCGGCTCGGCCGTGGCGCTAACGGCGAACGCGACCGACAACGTCGCCGTCGCCAAGGTCGAGTTCTACCTCGACAGCAACATCCTGCTCGGCGCGGACACGACCGCGCCTTACAGCTTCAACTGGAACTCGACGACCTACCCGAGCGGCGCGCACACGCTCTACGCCGTCGCCACCGACACGGCCGGCAACCCCGCCGCGTCCGCGTCGGTCGCCGTCACCGTTGACAACGCTGTGCCGACCGTGACCATCACCAGCCCGCTCAACAACGCCAGCGTCACGCGCAACACGACCGTCACCATCGCGGCCAACGCGACCGACAACCTGGGCGTGACCCGTGTCGAGTTCTACGTGAGCGGCGCGCTCAAGTGTACCGACACGGCCGCGCCCTACAACTGCGCCTGGCTCGTGCCGAACACGAAGACGACGTACAATCTCCAAGCCAAGGCTTACGACGCGCGCGGCAACGTCGGCACACACGCCGTCAACGTCACGGCGAAGTAGCGGCGGCCAAGACAGCAGCCATGTTCGACAAGGTCTTGATCCTTTCGGCCTCGGCCGGCGCGGGGCACGTGCGCGCGGCCGAGGCGGTGGCCGAGGCGTGCCGCGCGCTGGGCGCGGCGCGCGAGGTGCGCCACGTGGACACGCTGACCTACACCAACAAGGTGTTCCGGCATCTCTACGGCAAGGCGTACCTCGAACTGGTCAACAGCGCGCCGGCCGCGCTCGGCTGGCTCTACGACTACATGGATCGCCCCTGGCGCAACGAGCGCCGCCGGCTCGCGCTCGACCGCCTCAACACGCGCCCCTTCGTCAAGCTGCTCAAGGAGTACCGGCCCGACATCACCGTCTGCACGCACTTCCTGCCCGCCGAGATCATCTCCTGGCTCAAGGCCAAGGAGCGTTTCGCCGCGCCGCAGGCCGTCGTCGTCACAGACTTCGACGTACACGCGATGTGGCTCTGCCGCCACTACGAGCAATACTTCGTCGCGCTCGAAGAGACGCGCGTGCACCTCGCGCGCCTCGGCGTGCCGGCGGAGAAGATCACCGTCTCCGGCATCCCCATAGACCCGCGCTTCGCCGAGGCCAAAGACAAGCGGGCGATGCGCGCCAAGCACGGTCTCGACCCCGCGCGCGTCTGCCTGCTGCTCTCGGCGGGCGGCTTCGGCGTCGGCTCGGTCGAGCACGTCATCGAGGCGCTCGCGGCGCTGGCACACCCGGCGCAGGTCGTCGCCGTCTGCGGGCGTAACGAGGAGTTGCGCGCGCGCCTCGCGCAAAGGGCCGAGAGCTTCGGCGCGGACGCGCGCGTCCGTCTGAAAGTGCTCGGCTACACGACGGAGATGGACGAGCTGATGGCGGCGGCCGACATCCTGATCGGCAAGCCGGGCGGACTGACCACGTCCGAGGCGCTCGCGCGCGGTCTCGTCCTGTGCGTCGTCAACCCGATTCCGGGCCAGGAGGAGCGCAACAGCGATCACTTGCTCGAAGAGGGCGCGGCCCTGCGCTGCAACAACCTGCCCGCGCTCGCCTACAAACTCGACCGCCTGCTCGACGACCCCGCCCGCTTCGCCGCCATGCAGCAGAACGCACGTCGCCTCGGCCACCCCCGCGCGGCGTTCGACATCGTGAACAAGCTGCTTGCGCTGCAAGGACAGGCGACGAGCTAGCGCACGCCGCAGCCGGGAGCGCGGGCCTCCCTGCCCGCCATGAGCGCCGCAGGCGCGAACAAGAAGAGCGGCGGCTTTCAACCTTGAAGGCCGCCGCTTCGTTTATTCGCGCATTCGCGCTCATGGCGGGCAGGGCGGCCCGCGCGCCCGGCAAAAGGTTGCTCTAGACGTGGAGGACGGGGTGTTCGCGGCCGGCGGTTCTGTCGGTGAGGAAGCGTTCGAGGTCGGGGGCGGCGAGGGGCCGGCTGAAGAGGTAGCCCTGCATCTCGTCGCAGCGGAGCATTTGCAGGAAGCGGCGGTGCTCCTCCGTCTCGACGCCCTCGGCGGTGACGCGCAGCTTGAGGCTGTGCGCGAGCGTGATGACGGCCATGACGATGGCGGCGTCCTGCGCGTCGGTCGCCATGTCGCGCACGAACGACTGGTCGATCTTCAGCACGTCAATCGGCAGGTGCTTCAGGTAGGCGAGCGACGAATAGCCCGCGCCGAAGTCGTCCACCGCCACGCGCACGCCCATCGCCTTCAGCGCGCCGAGCGTGGCGACGGCCCGCGTCGTGTCCTGCATGATCGAGCTTTCGGTCAACTCCAATTCGAGACATTCGGGCGGCAGCCCGGTCTCCGCGAGCGCGCCCGCGATCATGTCCAACAGTTCCGGCTGCTGGAACTGGCGCGCCGACAGGTTGACGGCCATGCGGCCCGCGGGCAGCCCGCGCGCGCGCCAAGCCTTCATCTGCGCGAGCGCCGTGCGCAAGACCCACGCGCCGAGCGGCTCGATCAGCCCCGTGTCTTCCGCCAGCGGGATGAACTCGCTGGGCGGCACGAGACCCAACTGCGCGTGCGGCCAGCGCACGAGCGCCTCGACGCCGACGACGCGCCCCGTGTCGCCCTCGACCTGCGGCTGGTAGTGGAGCGTCAGCTCGTCCTGCTCGATGGCGCGGCGCAGTTGCGTCTCCAACGTGAGCCGCTTGAGCGCGCGCTCGTTCAGATCGGCCGTGTAGAAGAGGTACTGGTTGCCGCCCTGGCGGCGCGCGCGGTAGAGCGCCGCGCCCGCGTTCTTCAACAGGCTCTCGGCGTCCGCGCCGTCGTGCGGGTAGAGACCGATGCCGACCGACGCGGTCACGTAAAGCTCTTGGCCCGCGGCGCGGAACGGCGGCACGAGCGCCTGCTGAATCCAGCGCGCGACGGCCGCGGCGTCCGCCGTCCCGCCGACCGAGCTGAGTAGCAGCGAGAACTCTTCGCCGCCGAAGCGCGCCAGCGTGTCGCCTTCGCGCAGGTTCGCGCGCAGGCGCGCCGCGACGGCGCACAGCAACTCGTCGGCGGCGGCGTGGCCGAGCGTGTCGGCGAACTTCTTGAAGCGGTCGAGCGCGACGAAGAGGACGGCCAGCATCCGCCCGTGGCGCTGCGCGAGCGTCAACGCCTGCGTGAGTCGATCCTCGAAGAGCAAACGGTTCGGCAGGTTCGTCAGTTGATCGTGGTAGGCGAGGAAGTTGATGCGCGCCTCGGCCTGCTTGCGCTCGGTGATGTCGGCCATGACGACCATCGTGCCGCCGGCCTGGCCGCTCTCGTCGGCGAGCGCCGCCGTCCAGACCGACACGTCCACCTCCGTGCCGTCGCGGCGCGGGACGCGCGCCTCCGCGCCGCCGAGCGCGCGCGGCCCGAGCGCGGCGGCGAGCCACGCGGGCGGCTCGTGCGCGCCGGCTGTCGCGCCGAGCGGCACGGGGCGGCCTATGATTTCTTGTTCCGTCCAGCCGAAGGTGCGCGCCGCGGCCGGGTTCCACATCGAGACGCGCCCGGCGGCGTCGAGCGCGAAGATGGCGAGCGGCGCGGCCTCGATCAAGGTGCGCAGCGTGCGGTTCGTCTTGTGCAGCTCGACCGTGCGCTGGCGCACGCTCTCTTCGAGGAAGTTCTCGTAGTAACGCTTGGCGGCGCGCAGCGCGTGGTAGTCGAGCGCGCGCGCGACCGCGGCCTCGACGTGCTCGATGTCGAACGGCTTGGTCACGTAGTCGAACGCGCCCGCGCGCATGGCGCGGATGGCGCTCTCGATGTTCTGCTCGCCGCTGATCATGACGACCACCGTGTCGGGCGCGAGCGCTAGCACGCGCGGCACGAGGTCGAGACCGGAGAGACCCGGCATGGTGATGTCGCTCAGGACGAGGTCGAACGACTCGGCGCGCAAGAGCGCGAGCGCCTCGTCGCCGGAGCAGACGGCGCGGCAGTCGTGCCGTTCGCCGAGCAACTCGACGAGCACCTCGCGGATGACCGGCTCGTCGTCCGCGATCAGTATGCGCGCCCTGTGCCTGTCCGCCGTCATGCCTGAGCCTTGTCGCCTCTTTAACGCCTTGTCGTTCGGTTGACGCCTTGTCGCTGCCTGACTGACACGCCCGCCGGCTCAGCGCCCGTGCCGCAGGAGGAGCGCGGCGAGGAGCGCCAGCGCGGCGCAGGCCGCGGCGGCGAGCCAGAGGTAACGCGCCAGCATCCGCTCGGCTTCCAGGTTGCGCGCGCAGACCGGACAGCCGCGCGCGCCCGCCGCCACGCCCGCGCCGCAGTCCCGACACGCCTCCATCACGTCACCTCCGGGCAACCACCGGCCAGGCGCGCGGCGCGCGCGTCGTGCCGGCTTCGTCCGCGCGCGCAGTTCGACGCGCGCGCCCGCATCCCTGACAGCTTTTCATTTGCTGCCGGGCCGCTTTGTGCATTAACCTTGGGCTACTTAAGGGATAGAGTGACGGCGCGCCCGGCGCACGCGCGATAGTCTCTTGCGCGTCTGGCCGATGGTAACACGAGTGCGCGGCGCGCCCGCAATCTTTTTCACGGCGAGCAGTCAAATCGGATCGCACGTCCCCCAGGGCCGGCGCGTGGTGCGCGCCCGCTCGCGCCGGTTTCGATGAGTCAAGAGCAACGCGCCAGCGAGCCGCCCGCGCCCGACCCCGCCGCCTGGGTGGACGCGCACGGCGACTACCTCTTCCGCTACGCCCTGTTCCGCCTGCGCGACCGCGCCGCCGCCGAGGACGTGGTGCAGGAGACCTTGCTCGCCGCCCTGCAAGCCTACGCCAAGTTCGCCGGGCGCGGCTCGGAGCGCACCTGGCTCGTCGGCATCCTCAAGCACAAGATCACGGATCACTTCCGCCGCGCCAGCCGCGAGGCCGCGCCGCCCGAACGCGAGGGCGCGGAGTTCGCGCACGAAGAGTTCTTCCGCCCGGACGGCCCCTGGACGGAGCACTGGGAGCAGCAGTACGCGCCTTCGGACTGGCACGCCAGCCCCGCCGCACTCGCCGAGCAGCACGAGTTCTGGCTGGTCTTCCAAGAGTGTCTGGGGCCTTTGCCCGAACGCACCGCCAACGCGTTCGTCCTGCGCGAAGTGGACGGGCTGACGAGCGAAGAGATTTGTGAGATTCTGAGTATCACGGTGAACAACCTCTGGGTCATGTTGCACCGGGCGCGTCTGCACCTGCGGCGCTGCCTTGAAGTGAACTGGTTTCGGCGGCCGCCCGCGGACGCGGCGCACTGAAGCTTGCAATGGCACAAGGCCTCCTCAGCCGCGCGACCCACGCGCTCCGCTACTTCCTGCTGCGGCGTTTGCCGACCTGCAAGCAGATGGCGGTCGTCATGTCGGAGTCCATGGAGCGCCCGCTCACGTTGCGCGAGCGCGTCATGCTGCGGCTGCACCTGTGGGTCTGCATCTGGTGCGTCTGGTACCTGGAACAACTGCAACTGCTGCGCGCGACCGCGCACGCCGCCGGAGCGCGCGCCACCAGCGACGTACACCTCTCCCTCGAAGCCCGCGAACGCCTCAAGCGCGCCCTCAAGAACCAGTCTTAGCTTGTAAGGTTTTCGCGCGTGCGCGCGACCAACTCACGGGCGCTCGTGTGGTCGTCGGCGCGGCCGCGCCGTTTGTTCACTGTCTGAAAGTCTTCATCCGATGTTCACGCTGACATGCAGGCGCGCCGCGGCGCTCCTCTCGCTTTCGTTGGAGCGCGCCCTGCCGGTGCGCACGCGGCTGCTGCTGCGCCTGCACCTGCGCCTGTGCGCCGCCTGCGCGCGCTTCGCGCTGCAACTCCGGCTGCTCCGCGCCGCCGCGCGCCAACGCGCCCGCCGCCTCGACGCCGACTCGTTCACCGACGCGTCCGCGCGTCTCGACCCGGCCGCGCGTACACGCCTCAAGCGCGCGCTCGACGAACAAGCCCAACATCCGCACCTACCGCGCGCCTGACCGAGTTGAAAGAACTGCTGCGGACGATAGCGACGCGGCTTGACGGTTTGGAACGGGCCGACCGGGCACGCTAAGCTACGAAGGCAGTAGTCAGTGGTCAGTGGTCAGTATGAAAAGCTGACCGTCTGAAGCCTGTGCCCGTTATGAGTTCGACCGCGACGAGTGTGGACGCCGGGCCGGCGCTGGGCGCGCGCGTGCCGGCGCGGGGGCGCGTCGCCGTGTACTGCGCGGCGTTCGTCGCGCTGGGGCTGACGACGGGCGCGTTGGGGCCGACGCTGCCGGGGCTGGCGGCGCAGGCGCGCGTGGGCGTGGGCGCGGCCGGGGTGCTGTTCACGGCGCGCTCGCTCGGCTTCCTGCTGGGCGCGCTCGGCGGCGGGCGCGCGTACGACCGCACGCGCGGGCATCCCGTAATGGCGGGCGCGCTCGGCGCGATGGCGCTGCTGCTCGCGCTAACGCCGCTCGCGGCCGCTCTGTGGCCGCTGGCGCTCGTCATGCTGCTGCTCGGCTGTGCAGAGGGCTGGCTCGACGTGGGCGGCAACACCCTGCTCACCTGGACGCACGGCGCGCAGGTCGGGCCGGCGATGAACGCTCTGCACTTCGCCTACGGCGTCGGCGCGGCGCTCGCCCCGGTCGTCGTCGCGCGCACGGCGGCGCACGGCGGCGTCGCGCCCGCTTACTGGACGCTCGCGCTCTTCATGCTGCCCGCCGCCGTCTGGCTCTGGCGCGTGCCGAGTCCCGCGCCGCCGACAATCGAAGCGCCGACCGACGAGACGCCGAACGCGCGCACCGACGGAGCGGTGTACGCGCCGGTTGACGGCGCGACGCCGATCAGCGTGCGCGAAGGCGTATCGCACACGCCTTACAGAGACGTGGCGCGCACGTCGTCTGACGACGCGGCGCGGACGCCGCTCGTCGCGCTCGTCGCCGTCTTCTTCTTCCTCTACCTCGGCGTGGAGGTCGGCTTCGGCGGCTGGATTTACACGTGCGCGGTGGCGCTCGGCCTGAGCGGGGCGGACGGCGCGGCGTACCTGACCGCGGCCTTCTGGGGCGCGCTGACCGCCGGGCGTCTGCTCGCCATCCCCTTCGCCGCGCGGCTGCGCCCGCGCCTGCTGCTGTTCGTCTCGCTCGTCGGCGCGCTCTTGAGTCTCGCCGTCGTACTCGCCGCCGCAGCGCCCGCCGCGCTCTGGGCCGGCACGCTCGGACTCGGTCTCGCGTGCGCCTCGATCTTCCCGACGATGATGGCGTTCGCCGGGCGGCACGTGCGTCTGACGGGGCGCGTGACGGGCTGGTTTCTCGTCGGCGCGAGCGCGGGCGGGATGCTCGTGCCTTGGCTCGCGGGCCGACTCTTCGCGCGCCAGGGGCCGCGCGCCGTCCTCGCTCTAGTCCTGCTCGATCTGTGCGCCGCGCTAATCGTCTTCGCCGGCCTCATGCGCGCCGCGCGCACAAGCCCCGCGTTAACGTCGGCGCGACGTTTACGTTGACAGTGGCGGCGCGGCGGGCTTAACCTCTCGCCCCGTGCGCACAAAACCCGGCGTGGTAATGCGCCGCCCCTTTCCACACCGTCCATAGGCGGGGCGTCGTGCGTCCGCGCACGCGACTGGTCGCGGCCAGTTCGCCCCGTCGGCTGCTTGCGCTTCGGCAGCGCCACAATCCGCCACAGGAGTTGCACCCCGATGAGACCAGCCCTGCGCCTGCTCGCCGTCCTGCTCGTCCTGTCGTCCTGCTCGTTCGTCGCGCGCGCCCAGACCGCAACGCCCGCGCCCACGCCCACGCCCGAAGCGGCGTTCGCCGACGCGCTCGTCGCCGCGCCGACGGAGGCGGAGCGCGACGCGCTCCTCGCGCAGCAGCCCGCGCTCGTCACGGTCGAGTTGCTGCACCAACTCAAACAGCGCGGCCGGCGCTTCTTCGATCAGCAGGACTACGCCCGCGCGCTCGCCGTCCACACGTTCAACCTGCGCCTCGCCGAGCGGCTCGACTCGAAGCCCGACATCGGCGGCGCGCTCAACGGCATCGCGCTCGCCTACCAGGGCTACGGCGACTACCCGCGCGCGCTCGAATACCTCCACCGGTCGCTCAACTACATTGACCCGGCCGACAAAGAGAGCCTCGGCATCGGCCACTTCAACGTCGCCCTGAGCCACCAGTTCCTCGGCGACTTCGACGAGGCGCTCGCGGGCTTCGGCCGCGCGCTCGCGCTCTTCCGCGAACTCAACGCGCCGCCGCGCGTCGCGCGCACGCTCAAGGGCTTCGCCGACGTGTACATGCTGCGCGGCGACTACACGACGGCGCTCGACTACTACGGGCAGACGCTCGCCATCTACCAGGCGGCCGGCAGCAAGTGGGGCGAGGCCGAGACGCTGAGCAACGTCGGCAGCCTCTACTCCTCGCAGGGCAACTACGCGCTCGCCGTCAGCCAGCACCAGCGGAGCCTAGCGCTCTTCCGCGAGGTCGGCGACAAGTCGGGCCAGGCGCGCGCGCTGACGAACCTCGGCGAGACTTACGCCGGCCAGGGCGCGGACGACGCCGCGCTCGACTGTTATCAACAGTCGCTCGCCATCTTCGAGGCGTTGGGCGAGCAGGTCGGGCGGGGCGCGGCACTCAACAACCTCGGCAACGTCTACGGCCGCCGCGGCGACCACGCCCGCGCGCTCGAACACTTCCAGCGCGCGCTCGCGCTCTTTCAAGAAGCGGGCGTCAAACACTACGCGGGGGCGACGCTGAACGGCATGGCCGAGTCGTACCGCGCGCTGGGCGACACGGCGCGCGCCGTCGAGCACGCGGATCGGGCCGCGGCGCTCGCGCGCGAGGTGGGGGCCGCCGGCTCGCTCGCCGAGGCGCGCACCACGGCGGGCGCGGCCCTGCGCGCCGCCGGGCGCACGGACGAGGCGCGGCGCGCGCTCGAAGAGGCCGTCGCCGCCGTCGAGTCCGTCCGCGCGCGCGTCGCGGGCGGCGCGCAGGAGCGCGCGCAGTTCTTCGAGCACAAGCTCGCGCCTTACCGCGAGTTGGTCAGTCTGCACGTCGCCGCGCGCAGGGACGCCGACGCGCTCGGCGCGGCCGAGCGCGCCAAGGCGCGCGTGCTGCTCGAAGTGCTCGGCGGCGGGCGCGACGAGAGCGACAAGGTGTTGACGACGGCCGAGCGCGAGCGCGAGCAGAGCTTGCTCGCCACGCTCGCCAGCCTCAACGCGCAGCTCGCGCAGGCCGGCAAGCGCGCGCGCCCCGACACGACGCGCCTCGCCGCGCTCAGGGCCGAACTAGACAAGGCGCGGCTCGAACGCGAGGCGTTCGCGGGCGCGCTCTACGCGGCGCACCCGGAGTTGCGCGTGCGCCGCGGCGAGGCCGCGCCGTTCCGCCTGACGGAAGCGGGCGCGCTGCTGCCCGACGCGAACGCCGCGCTCCTCGAATACGTCGTCGCCGACGACAGCACGTACTTGTTCGTCGTCACGCGCGACGCGAACGGCGCGCTGCAGTTGCAGACCTACACGCTGGCGGTCAAGCGCGCCGAGTTGGCCGCGCGGGCCGAGCGGCTGCGCGCCGCCGCCGCCGGGCGCGACCTGACGATCAAGGAGCAGGCGGCCGGTCTCTACCGCCTGCTGCTCGCGCCCGCCGAGGCGCAACTGCGCGGCCGCCGCGCCCTCGTCGTCGTGCCCGACGACGTGCTCTGGAACCTGCCCTTCCAAGTGCTCACCACCCCGCAGGGGCACTACCTGCTCGAAGACGCGGCGCTCTCCTACGCGCCTTCGTTGACCGTGCTGCGCGAGATGCGCGCCGCCCGCCGCCGGCAGCACGCGCGCCCGCCCGCCGCCGAGTTGATGGCCGTCGGCAACCCCGCGCCCGGCGACGCCGCGGGCACGAGCGCGACGGGCACGGCCGCGCACACGAGCGGAGGCACAAACGCACGCGCGGACGTGTTACTGGCGGACGAGTTTGCGCCGCTGCCGGACGCGGAGCGACAGGTGCGCGCGCTGCGCGCCTTGTACGGCGCGGGCGGCGCGCACGTCCTGTTGGGGGCCGAAGCGAGCGAGGAACAGGTCAAGGCGCAGGCTCACGCTTATCGCACGCTGCACTTCGTCACGCACGGCGTCCTCGACGATCAGAACCCGATGTACTCTTACGTCCGCCTCGCGGCCGGCGGCCGCGACGACGGCCGCCTCGAAGCGTGGGAGTTGATGAAGCTCGACCTGCGGGCCGACATGGTGGTGCTGGCGGCGTGCGAGACGGCGCGCGGCCGCGTGGGCGCGGGCGAGGGCGTGATCGGGCTGAGCTGGGCGCTGTTCGTCGCCGGCAGCCCCATCGCCGTCGTCAGCCAGTGGCGCGTAGACTCGGCCGCCACCACCGATCTCATGCTTGAGTTCCACCGCGACCTCAAGCCCGCGCCGCACGCCCAGACGCCGCCCCCCGCCCGCGCCCTCCAACAAGCCGCCCTCAAACTCCTCCGCGACGGCCGCCACACACACCCCTTCTACTGGGCCGGCTTCGTCGCCGTCGGCGACGCGCAATGAAGGCAGTAGGCAGAAGCCAGAAGCCAGAAGCCAGTAGGAAGACGGCGGAGAACACGCAAGCAGAAAGGCCGGCCTTGATGAAAGGCCGGCCTTTCTTCCTGGCTCCTGGCTTCTGGCTTCTGGCTTCTTCTTTCTACTGGCTTCTGGCTTCTGCCTTCTGCCTACTTGATCTGAGTCGTCGTGTGGCGCGGAGGAGGCGGCGTGCTGGGGGGGAGTTTTGGTCGGCGGCGAACTCGCGTTCGGCGTCGTCGAGCAGCCCGGCGCGGGCGTAGAGGAGACCGCGTGCGCGCGGCGAGTCGGCCGCACGCTCGGCGCGCGCGAGGGCGGCGGCTTGCGCCTGCGTCAGTATCTTGAAGCGCGCTTCGGGCGCGGGCGGCGCGGGCGCGCGCACCTCACGCCCGCCGACGTGCGCCGTCACCTGCCAGGCGTAAGCCTGACCGGGCGCGAGCGGCGCGGCGGGCGTCCACTCGTTCGCGGCGAGGGCGGGGCTGGCCGCGACGCGGTTGAGCCGCGCGTCGTACACCTCGACCGTGTAACTCTCCGCGCCCGCGAGCGCGGCCCAGCGGAACGTCGGCCGCGCCGAACGGACGAACGTGCCGACCGGCGCTGTGAGCGCGAACGCCGGGCCGTCCTGATCAGTTATGCCCATCAGCACGCTCGCGCCCGCCGACAGGGCGGCCAGTTCCGCCGGTACTTCGAGCCGCGCGGCGCGCGCCGTCTGCGGCGCGACCGGCGCGCGCGCCGTGTCTGCGCTCCGCACGTTTGCGTTCCTCGCGCCCTGGACGGCGGCCGGCGCGGCGGCGACCGCGGGCGACGCAACCGGCACGGGCTGCGCGGGCTGTGCGCTTGGTGCGGGCTGTGCGTTCTGCGGCGGCGCGGTTGGGCCGGTGGTCGCGGACGTGTTGGCGGTCGGCGTGTTGACTTGGGCGACTTGGGGCGCGGCGTTGCGTTGGTTGAAGACGCGCGCGGCGAACAGCAGCCCGAAGACGAGCAGGAGCGCGACCGCGCCGGACGCGAGTCGGGCGGGCGTCAGCCACGCGCGCCACGCGGCGAACAGACCCGCGGGCCGCGTCGCCTGTGTCGCCCGCGGCGCGGCGGCGACGCTCGGCGCGGGCGCGTCGGTCTCCAAGCTTCTCGTGTCAGTCTCTAAGCTTCTTTTGAAGGCCAGCAGATCGGCGGCCTCGGCGCGGCAGGGCGCGCAGACGGCCAGGTGGCTGGTGACGATCTCGGCGTCGGCCGCGTCGCTCGCGCCGTCTGTGTGTGCCGCGAGTTGATCGTAGGTGAGGTGTTCGACCTCTTCCTCGGCGGCGGCCCGCAGGTCTGCGCGCAAGGCGGCGAACAACTCGCCGGCCGGCGCGGCGTGTTGTAACTCGCCGCGGCACGCCGCGCAGGCCGCGAGATGATCGTCGGCCGCGAGCAGACGCGCCGCCGGCAGCGTGCGCGCACGGTAGCGCGCCAACTCTTGCGCTGTGAGATGGTCTGACATTGGACTGCCCCTTCTACTGCCACCTTGCGTGGCCCCTTCTGCGGGTGAAGAGGTGAAACGCCCCGCGATATTACCGCGCCGCGCCCGTCGGCGCGCGGGCGACGGACAAGAAATGCGGGCGGTCGTTGTTTGTGCCGCCCGCCCCGATTCAGAAATCTTTCATGCGGCGGGCGAGGCGCGCGCGGGCCGACTTGCGCAGGTTGATGACCTGCTGGCGCGTCAGCCCCAGGCGCGCGGCGATGCGCGCGTCGTCGAACGGCAACTCGGGCCACCACTCTGCGAACTCTTCCGCCGGCACTTCGAGCGCGGCGGCGATGCGCCGCACGTTGGCGACGCCCGTCAGCGGGAACAGGGCGAGCACGCCGCGCCCTTCGGCGTCGCGCAGGTTCAGCAACAGGGCCGCGCGCTGGCGCGGCGGCAACTCGCATATCTCCCGCCACAGCACTTCGAGATAGCGGCGCTGCTCGACCTCCTCCGCGGCGCTCGCGCGCGGGTCGGGCAGCGCCGACGCCGCCCCCTGTCCGTCTTCGTCCTCCGCGCGCGCCGCTTCCGTCACGCCCTGCAACGACGCCACGACGCCGACCAGTTCGTCCAACTCAAGCGGGCCGCCCGCCTCCGCGAACGTCGCCGCGACCAACTCCGTCAGCGACGCGCGCGCCGGCTCGCCCCCGGCGAGCCGCGCGGCGACGTGCGCCGCTTCGGGCAAGTTGGCCGTGCGCGGCTCGTCGGCGCTCACGTCCGCGTCGCGTCGCCAGCCGGCGAAGCCGCAGAGCCAGCCGCGCCCCGTCGTCTCCCACAGGGCGAACTCTGCGCGGCTGTTGAGCAGGTAGCGCAGCTTGTTCTTGAGGCTGTGGCGGCGCGGGTACTTGCGGCGCAGGTGTTCGTAGCAGGCGTGGTAGGTCGTGACGGCGACGTAGCCGCGGAAGTCCGCGATGGCGCGTTGCGGCTGCTCGGCCTTGAGGCGGCGCAACTCGGCGACGAGCGCGGCCTGCACCTCGGCGTTAACTTCCAGCGCGTCCTGGTTGCGCGCGCTGCCGTCCGCCGGGCTGAGCGAGACTTGCAGCTTGCCGCGGATGATGCCGGCCACGACCGGCGCGGCCTCGGCCAACAGACGGGCCAGCGCCGCCTCGGCCGCCGGCCCCGCCGCGGCTTGCAGGTACGCGCGCAACAGCCCGTCCGGCCCCTCCGACACCAACCGTCCGCCCATCAGGAAAAGGTTCGCGGCTCCTCGTTCGACGTGGACAGCTAAAGGCATCTTCTTCTATCACCTCGCCCGGCCGGACACAACGGCGGGCCGCAGGTCAACGACAGTCGCGCGCCGGCAGCGGGTCAGTTCGAGGTCGAGGGCGGCGAGGGTTTAGTGCAACACAGAGGGCACAAGAGGAGACACAGAGGCCACAGTTTTTTTACTGTGAACTCTGTGCCCCCTCTGTGCCCTCTGTGTTAAGTCCGGCCGCACGCCGCGCTCAACCTGAACGTGACCCACTTAGCCAAGCGCCGCCGAAACCGGCCGCACCGCGGCGTCACGGGCAGGTCGGCACGTCTATGGCCACGAGCGGGCCGGGTTGCAGTCCGGGCGCGACGTTGATCGGCTGGGGCGTCAACTCGGCCAGCGACGCGCTGTTCATGACGTGCAGCCAGTTGCTGCTCTCGGCGGTGACGAAGAGGCGGCCGTTGTCGGGCGAGAGCGCCGCCCCGATGGGGCCGGAGCCGAGGAACTGCGTCTTCACGATCTGCCCGGTCTCCGTGTCGATCATATGCACCCGCCCGTTGCCCTCGCACGGCACGTAGAGGTAGCGCCCGTTGGCGGAGAGCGCGAGCTGCGCCATCGGGAAGGAGTACGTCGGCAGCACCCACTTGTGCAGCACCCCGCCGTGGACGGGATCAGCGCCGTTCAGCACAGAGATGCTCGACCCCCACTGTACGTCGTAGTCGAACTCGTGGGCCACGTAGACGAATTTGCCGTCGGGCGAGATGACGACGGCGGTCGGCGAGGCCGACGTGGTGATGGTGTTGACGATGGTGCGCGTCGGCAGATCGACGACGACGACCTTCCCTTCCGACCAGAGGCAGACGTAGGCGTAGTGGTTGTCGGACGTGACGGCGATGCCGGTGGGCTGACCCGGCACGGGGATGGTGGCCGGCTGCGGCATCGGCCCCATGTTCTGGCTGCTGATGTCGTAGACGCTCACGTCCTGGCTGTAGAAGTTGGTCACGTAGAGGCGCTGCCCGTTGGGCGCGACCGCCACGCCGAACGGCGTGTTGCCGGCCTGCACCGTGTAGAAGGGCGTGTTGTAGCGCGTGTCTATGACCGTGACGTTGGCGCTGTCGTGGTTGGCCACGTAGACGCGGCGGCCCGACGGATCGGCCGCGATGCCGTAGGGGGCCGTGCCCGCGGGCACGGTGGCGATCCGGGTCTCTGCCCCCGGCTTGTTGCAGTCGTAGACGCTCACGTCGTTCGACTTGTAGTTGGCCTGGAAGAGCCGGCAGTTGCCGGCCGCGCGGGCGGTCTGCGCGGACGCGGCGGCGCAGACCAGGAGGGCCAGGGCGGCGAGGCGGCGAACCGTATGAGAGATGATCGTGTGCGACATGATGAAACGTGCTCCTTTCAGCAACGGGTCGAGGTTATCAAAGGGCGGGGCGGGCGCGGGCAGGCTGCCGCCCGCGGGCCGCAGGGGCGCTCGTCGCGCGCCGCTGCTGCCGCCCGCACCGCCGGTGCTCGCTGGATGATTACTCGGCGTCGCCGTTAAGGCTCGCGTGCCGCCGCGGCGGCGGCCGGCGAGCGCCGAAGTCGTAGGGGCCCGCGCCGAGTCGGGCGGGGCCGGTTGCAGGGCCGTCGCGCGGCTCGTCGAGGGCCGCGCCCGGTGTGCGTGATGAAAGCTTCCTTATCAAACAAGCTCGCTAGCCACTTCGAGAGAGTAAGGCGGCCGCGCGCGCGTGATATTACCGGCGGGCGAAAATTTTTTTGGCGGCGGTCGGGCCGAGCGCCCGCGAAAATTTTCCTGTAAGGAATCACGCGGGCGCGCGACTAACGTGTGTGAAGCGCACGGAGCAGGCTTCAAGGTCGCACGCGACCTGACAGTTCTTACACAACCGAAAGTCAACGCGCGTCGCGCGACGTGAGACGCGAGCAACGTCTCGCACGCCGCCGACGTAAGGCCGAAGCAACACCTCGCACAGACGTTACACGCCGCCGGAGTTAAGAGGAGACTCCTGTCTTCCGCGCCGACGTGTGTCTAGCGCGAACGAGCGAGAGCGCTGCCCGCCGGGGCAGCACCCGACAACCCAGACCGCTTTTCTATTTAAGGAGAGGAACCGAGATGTCACGCAAACTGATCGTCATCATCGCGGCGCTGCTCGTGCTGGGCGGCGCGTGGTACGCCTTCCGCCCCGAGCGGCTCTTCGTCAACCAGCAGGTCAACGAGCAGTTTCCGACGACCGTCGCCGCCGCGAACGCGCCGGCCGCCGTCGCCGCCGGCCAGTTCCACGCCGTCGCTCACGAGACCAAAGGCACGGCCACCGTCTACCAACTGCCCGACGGGCAGAAGACGCTCCGCCTGACCAACTTTGAAACGTCGAACGGCCCCGACGTACACGTCTACCTCGTCGCCGCCAACGACGCCACCGACAGCGACACGGTGAAGCAGGCCGGTTTCGTCGAGATCAGTCCGCTCAAAGGCAACATCGGCGATCAGAACTACGAACTGCCCGCGGGCGTCGATCTCAACAAGTACAAAGCCGTCACCATCTGGTGCCAACGCTTCGGCGTCAACTTCGGCACCGCGCCGCTCCGGCAGTCGTAAGCGCGTGCGCGAACTAATAACGGCTAACGAAAACACGAAGACACGAAGGCGCAAAGATGTCTGTCCGTTTTCGCTTCGTGTCTTCGTGTCTTGGTGGTGAGTCCTGTCCGGCGCTCTCGGCGAGCGGCTAGACACAGACGTTCCGGGCGGAAGGATCAAGAGCCATGAGCACAACACGCATCGTCATCCTCGGCGGCGGCTTCGGCGGTCTCTACACGGCGCTGCACCTGGAGAAGACCCTGGCGCGCGCCGCCGACGTTGAGATCACGCTCGTCAACCACGAAAACTTTTTCCTCTTCACGCCGATGCTGCACGAGGTCGCCGCGAGCGATCTGGACATGACGCACATCGTCAACCCGATCCGCAAGCTCTTGCGCCGCGTCCGCTTCTTCGACGGCGACGTGGAGTTCATAGACCTCGCGGGGCGGCGCGTCGGCGTCTCGCACGGGCACGAGCACCACCATCACGAGCTTGAGTACGACCACCTCGTCCTCGCGCTCGGCTCGATCACGAACTTCTACGGGCTGCCCGGTCTCGCCGAGCGCGCCCTGACGATGAAGACTTTGGGCGACGCCATCGCGCTGCGCAACCACATGATCGCTAATCTCGAAGAGGCTGACTTCGAGTGCTGCCCGCAGAAGCGCGCGCCGCTGCTGAACTTCGTCGTCGCGGGCGGCGGCTTCGCCGGGGTCGAGACCATCGCCGGCATGAACGACTTCCTGCGCGAAGCGGTCGAGTTCTACCCGCACCTGACGGCAGAGATGCTGCGCGTCGTGCTCGTGCATCCGGGCGAAGTGATCTTGCCGGAGTTGGGCGACAAACTCGGCCGCTACGCGCAGGGGAAACTGGCCGGGCGCGAGGTGGAGATTCACCCGCGGACGAAGGTGGCGGCGGTGACGGAGCGCGAGGTGACGCTGAGCGACGGTACGGTCATCGAGACGAACACGCTCGTCTGGACGGCGGGCACGTCGCCGCACCCGCTGCTCGACACGCTGCCGTGCGCGCGGGCGCGCGGGCGCGTCGTGACCGACGCTTTTCTGGCCGTGCCGGGCCACCCCGGCGTCTGGGCCGTGGGCGACTGCGCGGCCGCGCCCGACCCCGAAGGTAAGCCCTACCCGCCGACGGCGCAGCACGCCATCCGCGCGGGGCGCGTGCTGGCGGAGAACATCACGGCGGCGGTGCGCGGCGGGCGGCCGAAGCCGTTCCGCTTTAAGACCATCGGGCTGCTGGCGGCCATTGGGCGGCGGACGGGCGTGGCGCAGATCATGGGCGTCAACTTTTCGGGCTTCGTCGCGTGGTGGCTGTGGCGCACGATCTACCTGTCGAAGCTGCCGCGCTTCGAGAAGAAGGTGCGCGTCGCGTTGGACTGGACGCTCGACCTGCTGTTCACGAAAGACCTCGTGCAATTCCTGACCGTGCGCGCGCCCGTCGTCTCGCACGCCGAGCCGCCGCCCGCGCACGTCTTAGAGCCGCGCCCGGCGCGCGCCGCGCGGGCGCAGACGGCGCAGGCCGGCGTCTAGCCTGTGCGGTTGAGCGTGGCGTGTGGCCGGTCTCACACAGAGGACACAGAGTTAGCACAGAGGACACAGAATATTAACTGTGTCCTCTGTGCTAACTCTGTGTCCTCTGTGTTGAATTAAGCGCCGGACAAACTCAACCCACAGCCGCGCTAGCGCGCGCCGGGCCAGGGGCCGGGCGCGCGTTCGGGCAGCTCTTTCGTTTCGGTCTCTTCGCGGTAGACGCGGAAGCCGCGCGCTTGATAAGCGGCGAGCGCGACCGGCGCGTCGAGCGTGCAGGTGTGGAGCCAGACGCGGCGCGCGCCGAGCGCCCACGCGCGCTCCACGGCCCGCGTCAGCAACAACCCGCCGAAGCCGCGCCCCGTGAACTGCGGCAGCAGACCGAAGTAGGCCAACTCCACGTCGCCGCCGGGCTGCGTTTCCAGCTCGAAGTAGCCGGCGGGCGTGCCGTCCACGTAGCCGACCCACGTCTCGACCTCTGGGCGCGCGAGGTAATCGAGCCACTGCTGATAAGACCAGGGCAGCCGATCCGTCCAGTACCAGTCGCCGCCGACCGCGGTGTAGAGGAAGCGGTTCAACTCCGGCGCGACGACGCCCGCGCGGCGCACCTCCAACGCGGCCGCGCGCGCCTGGCGCAACTCCCGCGGGTCGGTCATCTCAAGGTAGTAAGTCGTAACCTGCCGTTGCATGTGTTTGTCGGTGGTTGAGTGTAGCGGGCAATCAGATCAACACGGAGGACACAGAGGAGGCACAGAGTACACAGTGTTCTTTACTGTGTCCTCCGTGTGACCTCTGTGTCCTCCGTGTGAGACCGACCGCGCGCCACACGCAACCCTCAGACGACCTGCCCGGCGAAGTGGAGTTGGCAGTTGACGTGCGGCTCGTCCGGGCCGGGCGCGATGCGCTCGTGCGTGCCGTCGGCGTTGAGGCGGCGGGCCTTCACGTTGTCGCGCAGGTAGACGGCGAGCAGCTCGTCCTTGAGCCAGCGCCGCAGGTCTGGGTTGCGGACGGGCGCGACGACCTCGACGCGGCGCTCAAGGTTGCGCTGCATCCAGTCGGCGCTGCCGATGTAGACCTCCTCCGCGCCGCCGTTCAGGAAGTAGTAGACGCGGCTGTGTTCGAGGAAGCGGCCGACGACGGAGCGCACGCGGATCGTCTCGGACAGCCCGGCCACGCCGGGGCGCAGCATGCAGACGCCGCGGACGACGAGATCGATCTCGACGCCGGCCTGCGAGGCCTCGTAGAGCGCGCGGATGATGGACAGGTCGGTCAGGCTGTTGATCTTGGCGACGATGCGCGCGGCCCGGCCCGCGCGCGCGTGGTCGCGCTCGCGCGCGATGAGCGCGAGCAGACGCGCCTTCAGGTTGACGGGCGCGACCAGCAGTTGGCGAAAGCTGGTGTGGCGCGCGTAGCCGGTCAGGAAGTTGAACAGGTCGGTCACGTCCGCGCCGATCTCCGGGTCTATCGTCAACAGCCCGAGGTCTGTGTAGACGCGCGAGGTGGTCGGGTTGTAGTTGCCGGTGGCGAGGTGGACGTAGCGGCGCAACTGCCCGTCCTCGCGGCGCACGATGAGCGCGACCTTGCAGTGCGTTTTTAGACCGAGCACGCCGTAGACGACGTGGACGCCCGCGCGCTCCAACTGCCGCGCCCACTCGATGTTGTTCTCCTCGTCGAAGCGCGCCTTCAGCTCGACGAGCACGGCGACCTGCTTGCCCAGCTCGCTCGCCTGCATCAGCGCGCGCACGATGGGCGAGTTGCGCCCCGTGCGGTACAGGCACATCTTGATGGCGAGCACCTGAGAGTCGCGCGCCGCCGTCTCGATGAAGTCGGTGACGGTCGAATACGACGTGTACGGGTGGTGCAGGAGGATGTCGCGCCGCCGGATGGCGTCGAAGGCGGACGCGCCGCGCGCGAGTTGCGCGGGCACGACCGTCTGCATCGGCTTGTCTTTCAACTCGGCGCGCGGCAGCTCGTAGAGCGCCATCAGGTCGGGCACGTTGAGCGGCCCGTCCACGACGTACACGTCGTCGGGCGTGAGTTCCAGCGCCGCGGTCAGGTAGTTGACCATCTCGGCGGGCATACTGGCCGTGACTTCCAGCCGCACGGCCGTGCCGAAGCGGCGGCGGCGCACCTGCTGCTCGATGACGCGCAAGAGGTCGCCCGCCTCGTCCTCGCGTATCTCTATGTCGGCGTCGCGCGTGATGCGGAAGAGGTGGCAGCGCCCCGTGCGCATACCGGGCAGGAGCGCCGCGACGTTCGCCGCGATCAGATCGCCGAGGAACGTGTAGCGCGTGCGCGACTCGTCGAGCGGCACGAGCCGCGACACGGAGAGCGGCACTTCGATGCGGACGAAGCGCGGCTCGCACTTGGGCGTCTTGCCGTCGGCCGCCGGCTCCGGCTCGACCATCAAGCCGAGGTTGAGGCTCAGGTTCGAGATGTAAGGGAACGGGTGGCCGGGATCGACCGCCTGCGGCGTCAGGATCGGAAAGACCTGCTCGGCGAAGTAGGCGGCGAGCGCGCGCCGCTCTTCGGCTTTAAGTTGCGCGTAAGGCGTGATGGTGATGCCCTCGGCGGCGAGCGCGGGCAACACGTCTTCGCGCAGGCAGCGCATGTGTTCGGCCAACACGGGGCGCAGCCGCCGGCTCAACTCCTGCAACTGCTCGGCCGGCGTCAGCCCGTCCGGCGACGGCTCCGAGACCTCCTCCTCCATCTCCTCCTTCAACCCCGACACGCGGATCATGAAGAACTCGTCCAGGTTCGTCGAGAAGATCGCCAGAAACTTCAACCGCTCAAGCAACGGCTGACTCCCGTCCAGCGCCTCCTCCAACACCCGCCGGTTGAACTCCAACCAACTCAGCTCCCGATTCAACAACAGCTCCCGCTGGTGCAACAGATCAGCCGGCAACTCCACCCGCGCCGCCGCGGCCGTCGCATCTTGTTTTGGGATATGTACCGCTGCATTCGTCGCCATCGGCAAGCACCGCCTTGTCTATAGAAGTTAAGCCAAGCCGGGTCGGCTGGAAGGAACTGTTAGTCGCGGCGCTGATTTTACCACGCCGCCGGCTTGAAAAGCTTTTTACCTTTAGCTGTTACGAAAGGATCAGGGAGTTGGTGCCGCGCGTATGTTTCCTTTTTGATTTCGATATGCTTGGCCGCCAGTTTCGCCAACTCCTGGTTATGCCTTTTATACGGGAGGAGAAATACTATCTGCTTTTGCGGGAACAAACGCTGCGCAGTCTTCACGGCAGGCACGATATCCGTATCCCCGGTTATGATTGCGGCCGTGTCACACTGATCCGAAAAGAGTAGCTCAAGCAACTTCGCGGCGATGGCGACATCAGTCTCCTTCTCCTCGTGCCTGTTAATAGCCTGGTTACAGTGCGGGCATTGAACTCTCTTCTTTTTGAACCGCGCCAGCTCGACCGCAACGCCCGTGGCTTCGAGACACTCGATGTACGTTTTGTGCCGTGCGACTACGTCGGGCTTAAACGCCTCGATGTGCCTGGCGAGGGCGGAGAAATAGTAAACGCCGACGGTTTGTGCGTTATTGCCGATGGCGTGGAGGTAAGAGTTGCACATGGAATGAATGTCGAGCCAGCGCGTGCCCGCGCCATTCAATCCGAGATCAACGCTGGCATTTTTTACGGAGTGGTAAAGATTGAAGCCGTCAATCGGGAAAGTTGTACGATTCATATCTTCGCACAAAATAAAACCTCCGGGTCGCAACCCGGAGGGGTCTGGGTGAGCCGCAGCCCACCCAGAGTTGATTTAGGGTTTAAATTGTACGTGAGTCACGTATAGCCGTCAACGCGAACGACCTTCGTATAAGGAGAGCGGCCGACGCAGAATTGACCCGCGCGCTCAGACGGTAGCATGCGACGGCTTCGCGGCCTTGGCTTTGCGCTTGGCCTTCTTCTTCGCGCCGGACTTTTTCTTTTTGCGCTTCGCGCCCCCGCGGTCGCCGCCGGTGTCCAGACCGGAAAGCCAGTCGCTTAAACTCGACTTGATCAAGTCCTTGAGCACGCCCCGTAAGACGGGTGCGAGGGTGGCGAGGAGGGCGGGCGGGATCAGTGCTTCTATGTGGCCGAAGCGGTCGCCGAATTGTTTGGCGAGGGCGGCGAAGCCGTCGGAGAGGTTGTCGCCCGCGTGGCCGAGTTCTTTGCGGAGGCGCTTGAAGAACTTTTTGCCGCCGAGCGCGCCGGTGAGACCGTAGCCGGCGACGAAGCCGAGGGCGAGGGCGGCGAGCGTCCACTCTAGCTGGTGCTTGCGGTACTGGGCGCGCCAGTCCAGCGTTTCCGCGACAGTCTCGCGCACCGACTCGTACTGCTCTGTGAGCGTCTCTTTGATCTCGTCCACGGTCTGCGCGAGCGAGGCGCGGGCCGCTTCGGAGCGTTGCTGTAGGTCGTCGAGCGCCGGCTCGCGCGCCGGTGCGTCCTCTGTGCTCTCGCGTGCGCTTGCCATAAGCTTGTCTCGTTCGTCTCCGCGCGCCGCCGTCACGCCCCGGCGGGCGGCTCAGTGTCTTCCGTCAAGCCGAGCAGTTGGGCGTCCTTCTTCAACTCGGCGACGGTGCGGGCGGGCACGAGGCTGCGCGCGCGCAGGCAGTACGCGCCGAAGAGCGCGGCGGCCGCGCCGAGCGTCAGGTACAAGGCCCCGACGCGGCGCGTCTGCGGCACGTGCAGGAGCGTGACGCCGACGGCCGCGGCCGCGCCGCCCAAGCCCGTGAGCGCGGCCCCGCGCGCGTAAGCAGTCGCCTCGTGCTTCAGCTCTTCCTTCAACAAGTCGAACTGCGCGTCCACCAATTCGGTCAGGTCTGTGCGGAGCTGTTCCAACAACTCCGGCAGACGCGCAATCGGCTGCCCCGTCTGCGCCGTCGGCGCGGCGGCGTTCGGCTCAAGGTCGCTCATAATCGTAACGGCTGCCCGGCGGGCGCGGCGGACGGTAAGTCGGCCCGGCCGCGCCGCGCTCAGTTCTTCTTCTTCTTCTTGCCCTTCTTCTTCTTTTTCGTGTCGCCGGAGACGGAGGCGACGAGGCTCGTGACGAGCGCGGTCGCCAGCCCCAGCGCGATTTCGGGGCCGTGCTTGGCGACCAGCTTGCGCACCTCCTTGCCGACCGCCTTCTTCGTCTTCTTCTTGATGAGTGCCACGCCTTCAAAAACTCCTCTCGTCAGAATCCGCGGGGCACAATAGTACCCTAGTCGGCCGGAAAAACTTAACATCGGCGCGCTTCTGAGTTACCCTGCCCCGACCGGGCGGGGGCTGACGACGTAAGGGCGGGCGCGCGCGAAAATTTTTCCGGCGCGCGGGTAGCGAATGCGGCGGCCGCGACATCCAACCCCCGCTTCCGAAAATCAGACGGGCGGTGGGCGGGCACAACAGGCATGAACGAGTCGAGACCGACGGGCACAATCAGGCGGGTCATCAGACCGGGCGACGAGGTGGACATGCGCTGCGGGCGCTGCGGCGACGTGCGCGCGCACCAGGTGATCGCGCTCGGTGCGGGCGGCGTGCCGGAGCGGGTCGTGTGCCGCACCTGCGGCGGGCAGCGCAGGTACAGAGACCCGCGCGCGGCGGAGGTCGTGCGGCGCACCGGCGGCACGGCGGCGACGCCCCGCGCGCGCGCGGCTGCGCCCGCGCCCGACAGCCTGCCGCCGGGTCGCCCCTACAGCCCGCAGGCGACCTACGCCACGGGCGAGACGGTCGAGCACCCGAAGTTCGGGCGCGGGGCCGTCATCGAGGCGCGCGGCGGCAAGATCGACGTTCGCTTCGGCGACGGTCTGCGCACGCTGCTCCACGCCGGCTGACGCCGGCCCGGAGCGCGCACGTTATTGCCGGGAGCGCGGGCATCCCGGCCCGCCAAGCGTGCGTGAGCACGCTCACGAAGAAACGTTAGCTTTCAAGCTTGAGCGCCGCCGCTAGTTTTTGTTCGCGCTGGCGCGCTCATGGCGGGCCGGGATGCCCGCGCTCCCGGCGGCGGCCGGCGAGATAATTTTCGGCCTCTTCACGGGCCGTGGGTTCATCTTTTCAGGGGGGTTCCTGGCACATGTCGGGCGGGGGTTGCTACCGTTGTCGCTGGTGGGCACGCGGGGGGGAGTTCGTCTGCGAGTGGCCTTGGGGGCGTTGGGACGTGAACGCGGCCGAGGCGGCCGTCAGGCGCTTGCGGCGGCAGGGGCGGGTGCGGCGCGTGACGCTTTCGTGGCGCGCGCTGCGGCGTTACGCCGAGCGCGACGGCTGGCTGCGCGCGGGGCAGTTCTACGCGCCGCACGTGGCGCACGTCAGCCCGCGTAAGCCCGGCATCCTCGGCACGCTCGCCGGGCGCGACGGGCGGCGGCTCTTCCTGCTCGAAGGGATGCACCGGGCGGTGCGCTGCCTGCTTGAGCACAGACCCTTCGTCGCCTACGTGCTCTCGAAAGAGGAGACCGACCGCGTCACCCTGAGCCTCGCGCGCCCCACGCGCCGCCGGGCGCACGCGCGCGGCCGCCGCGCCTTCTCGCGTGGTCGCCGCGCCTTCTGCGGTCTGCGCACGCACCGGCCGGGCGGGCGCGCTAAGCTTAACTCACGCGTGAGTCTGTAGCCCTGCCGCCCGCTCGAAGGCGCGCCTGTGGGCCGCCGCGTCGTCGAGCAGACGGAAGCCCTCGCGCTGGTGGGCCAGCGCCTCCGTCAACAACTCCAAGGCCTCGACGCCCTCGCCGCGCAACTGCTTGGCCACCACCTCGCGGACGAGCAGTTGGCAGACTTGCAGGCGTTCCAGCCCGCGTGCGTAGGTGCGTGCCGCTTCGTGGTCGAACTGCATGACTGGTGGTCTTTCTGTTGGGCGCTTCGGCGTGCGGGGCCGGCACGGACGGAAAGCGAGAGCCGCCTTTCCTCCTGTGAATCGGCGCGCTCCCGCTCTCCGGCTCTGCCTGTCTGGTCTCCCCTTGACGCCGGCATTATGCGCCCGCCGCCCGCCGGAGTCTGTCCGCAGGCGCACATACGGGCGGGGAAAATTTCAGTCGCACAATAGGAAGAGGGCGAGCGCGCGCGCGCCGAGCAGGTAGGTGTGGCCGCCGCGGGCGGCGGCGCGCGGGCGGCGGCGCGGGGCCGCGTCGCTGGTGTCTAAGACCTGCTCCCAGCGGACGCCCGCGCGGTGCGCGGGCAGCGCGAAGGCGACGGCCTCGGCTTGGGCGTTCAGGAGGATGAGCAGCGTGTCGCCGTTGATGCGCTGGCCGCGCTCGTCCGTCTCTTCGATGGCGTCGCCCGCGAGGCGCACGCCGAGGCAGCGGCGCGTCTCGTCGCGCCAGTCGGCTTCGGTCATCTCGCGCCCGTCGGGGCGGAACCAGGAGATGTCCTTGATCTCCGCGCCGCGGATTTTGCGCCCCTGGAAAAACTTGCGCCGCCGCAAGACGGGGTGCTGGTGGAAGAGGCTGATGAGGAGGCGCGTGAAGTCGAGCAGCGCGCGGCGCGGGGCGTCCAACTCCCAGTCGAGCCAGGAGATTTCGTTGTCCTGACACCAGGCGTTGTTGTTGCCCGCTTGCGTGCGCCCCAACTCGTCGCCCGCCTGTAGCATCGGCACGCCTTGCGAGAGGATGAGCGTGGCGAGGAAGTTGCGCTGCTGGCGCGCGCGCAGGGTGAGGATGTCGGGGTCGTCGGTCGGGCCTTCGACGCCGCAGTTCCAACTGAGGTTGCAGTCGTGCCCGTCGTGGTTCGCTTCGCCGTTGGCGAGGTTGTGCTTCTCGTTGTAGCTGACCAGATCGGCCAGGGTGAAACCGTCGTGGGCGGTGACGAAGTTGACGCTGGCGTAGGGCTTGCGCCCGCCGCGCTCGTAGAGGTCGCTGCTGCCCGTGAGCCGAAAGGCCATGTTGTCCACGAGGCCGCCGTCGCCGCGCCAGAAGCCGCGCACCACGTCGCGGTAGACGCCGTTCCACTCGGCCCAGAGCACCGGGAAGTTGCCGACCTGGTAGCCGCCCTCGCCCAAGTCCCAAGGCTCTGCGATCAACTTGACCTGCGAGAGCACGGGGTCTTGGTGGATGATGTCGAAGAACGCGCCGAGCCGATCCACTTCGTGCAGCTCGCGCGCCAAGGCCGAAGCGAGGTCGAAGCGGAAGCCGTCAACGTGCATCTCCTGCACCCAGTAGCGCAAGCTGTCCATGATGAGTTGGAGCGTGCGCGGGTGCGTCATGTTGAGCGTGTTGCCGCAGCCCGTGTAGTCCATGTAGTAGCGGCGGTCGCCGGGGACGAGGCGGTAGTAGGCGGCATTGTCCAAACCCCGGAAGCAGAGCGTCGGGCCCATCTGGTTGCCCTCGCCCGTGTGGTTGTAGACCACGTCGAGGATGACCTCGATGCCCTCGCGGTGCAGGGTCTTGACCATCGTCTTGAACTCCGCGACCTGCTCGCCGAGCGTGCCCGTCGCCGCGTAGCGCACGTCGGGCGCGAAGAAGCCGATGGAGTTGTAGCCCCAGTAGTTCGTCAAGCCCTGTTCGAGCAGGTGTTGCCCAGAGACGAACTGATGCACGGGCAACAACTCGACCGCGGTGACGCCGAGCCGGCACAAGTATTCGACGACGGCCGGGTGCGCCATGCCGGCGTAAGTGCCGCGCAGTTCGGGCGGCACGTCAGGGTGGCGCGCGGTGAAGCCTTTGACGTGCAGCTCGTAGATGAGCGTCTTGTGCCAGGGCGTGCGCGGGTGCGCGTCGCCGCCCCAACTGAAAGCGGGATCGACCACGACGCACTTGGGCACGCCCGCGGCGCTGTCGCGCTCGTCGAACGACAGATCGGCGGCCGCCGAGCCGATGGTGTAGCCGAACACCGCGTCGCTCCACGAGACGGTGCTGGCGAGGGCCTTGGCGTAAGGGTCGAGCAAGAGCTTGTGCGGGTTGAAGCGGTGGCCGGCGTCGGGCGCGTAAGGGCCGTGGACGCGGTAGCCGTAGAGCTGCCCCGGTCGCACTTCGGGCAGGTACGCGTGCCAGACCTGATCTGTATGCTCGGTCAGGCGTATGCGGTGCGTCTCGCGCACGCCGTCGGGCGCGTCGAAGAGGCACAGCTCGACCGCCGTCGCGTTCTCGGAGAAGAGCGCGAAGTTGACGCCCGCGCCGTCCCACGTCGCGCCCAGGGGGTGCGGCTGGCCGGGCCAGATTTTCATGGGCCGCGGGTCGCTCACGGCAGCGGCTTGCCGCCCGTCACGCCGAGGACTTCGCCGCAGACGTAGCTCGACTCGTCGGCCGCGAGGAAGACGTAGACGGGCGCGAGTTCGGCGGGCTGCGCCGGGCGCTCGGTGGGCGTGTCCTGGCCGAAGGTCGAGACCTTTTCGGGCGGCATCGTCGAGGGGATGAGCGGCGTCCAGACCGGCCCCGGCGCGACCACGTTGACGCGCACGCCCTGTTTCATCGCCTCCGCCGCGAGCGCCTTCGAGAAAGTCACAATCGCGCCTTTGGTCGAAGCGTAGGCGAGCAGTTGTGCGGTCGGCTGGTAGGCCTGGATCGAGGCCGTGTTGATGATCGTGCCGCCGCGCGGCAGGTGCGGCAGCGCCGCCTTGCACAGATAGAACATCGCGTAGACGTTCGTCCGAAACGTGCGGTCGAACTCGTCGGCCGAAACTTCGGCGATGCTCTCGTGCGTCATCTGGAACGCGGCGTTGTTGACGAGTACGTCTAACCGGCCGAACTCCTGTAGGGCGCGGCGCACCAACTCCTGACAGTGCGCCTCGTCCTGTATGTCGCCGGCCGCGCGCACGCACTTGCGCCCCGCCGCTTCGACGACGCGCGCCGTCTCACGCGCGTCCTCTTCTTCTTCCTTGAGGTAAGAGATCAAAACGTCCGCGCCTTCGCGCGCGAAGGCCAGGGCGACGGCGCGGCCGATGCCGCTGTCGCCGCCCGTGATGAGCGCGGCGCGCCCCTGCAAGCGGCCGTGGCCGCGGTAGGAGTCCGCGCCGTAATCGGGCTTCGGCTCCATCTCGCCCTCGCGGCCGGGCGGGGCCTGCGGCTGTTCTGGAAACGGCGGCTCCGCGCCCTTCTCCTTCGGGTCTTCCGGCATCAACAACCTCCGTCCGCGACGCGGGGGCAAATCTTTGCGCCCTTCGCGGCCCGCTCTGCGCCCTTTGCGGTTAAGTCCGAAAGCATTTAACCGCAAAGGCCGCAGAGCGGGCCGCAAAGGAACGCAAAGGTCTTAACCCGTGCGGCGAACTGCTTAGCAGATTTAATTGCTTGAGGGACTATAAATTTCCGCGGCCGCGGCCGTCTGTACGTTCCCGCACGCCTTCAGGCGCGGCCCCAGTCGGCGGGCCACTCGACGCGCGCCGCGCCGATGAAGTGCGCGAGGCGCGCCGCCGCCTCTTCCAGTTCGCGCCGCCGCGCGCGCGTCGGGCGCACCTGCGGCTCCCAGTAGACGCGGCGTATGTCGAGCACGCCGCGTTCGCGCCGGAACTTCGGATCGACGCGCGCCACCAAGCGGTCGCCCGCCAGCACGGGCAGCACGTAGTAGCCGTAACGCCTCTGCGGCGCGGGCACGAACGCCTCGAAGCGGTAGTCGAAGCCGAACAGCCGCAGCGCGCGCGCCCGATCACGCAAGACCGGATCGAACGGGCTGAGCAGACGCATCCGCGCGGGCGGCGCGGGCAGACGCCGCACACGCTCCGCCCAGTCAGGCAGCGCGTAACTCGCGCGCGGCTTCGCGTCATCAACCGCCGTGACGACCACCGGCACGACGCGCCCCGCGCGCGCCGCCGTCGCGCACCACGCTTGCGCCTGCGCGGGCGTGCTCGTCTGCCAGAAGTCCGCCAGCTCTTTCGGCGTCGCCACGACCAGGCGTTCGAGCGCGGTCGCGCAGGCCCACTCGACGTGCTCGTCTTCCGTCGGCGTCGGCTCTCTGTGCGCGCCGGGCAGGACGCGCTCCGTCAGGTCGTAGACCTTCTGAAAGTTCTCGCGCCGGACGACCATCAGCTCGCCCGTCGTCCACAAAAATTCGAGCGCCGCCTTCTCCGGCTTCCAGCCCCACCACGCGGACGAAGGGCCGCCCCCGTCCGCGCGCTCGAAGTCCTGCGACCGCAGCGGCCCTTCGCGGGCGACGCGCGCGCGCACGCGCTCGACGACCGCGAACGGCGACGCCCCCATGCGCTCGCGCCACCAGCGACTTTCGGGCAGCCGCGCGCGCTCGCGCGCGAAGCGCGGCCGCCAGTGCGCGAACCAGCGGACGGGGATGGCCGAGGCGTCGTGCGTCCAGTGCTCGAACAGACTGCGGTCGCGCTCAAGGAGGCGCGCGAGGTGCGCGTGCCGGTAGCCGTCGAGCCGGCTGGCGAGCGTCAGGTGGTGCGCGCGCTCGACCACGTTGATCGAATCGAGTTGGACGAAGCCCATCTCGGTGACGAGCGCGAGCAGGGCGGCGGGCGTCGCGCGGCGGCGCGGGTCTGTGAGCAAGCCCTGCGCGCCGAGCAGCAGCAGCCGCGCCTCTTCGGCGGCGACGACGGGTAGCGTCATGTGTTATCCCCTTTTGCGTTCCTTCGCGGCTCTCTCTGCGTCCTTCGCGGTTAAATTGTCGGCTTTAACCGCGAAGGACGCAAAGAGAGCAAAAGGGCCGCAAAGGAAGCGCGTTTGTGATAAAAGACTGTGGCACGCCCAAGAGCAGTATTCGGCCCGTTCCATCAACAACTCGGAGGAAGCCCATTATGAGAGAGAAGTCCAGTGCCGGCCCCGGCCCCGTCTGGCTGGTGGTCGCCCTCTGCGCGCTGGCGCTGGGTCTGACGGTGACGCGCGCCCAGACGCCCGCCCCGGCGCAGACCCCGACGCGCCCCCCGACCGAGGCCGCCACGGCCACGCCCACGCCGCCCGCCTCCCCGACGCCCACGCCCACGCCCATCAACTGGTCGGACGACCCGATGCTCCGCCGCTTCGTCTGGCGCGGCATCGGCCCCGCCAGCATGGGCGGGCGCATCGACGACGTGGCCGTCGTCGAGAGCAACCCTTATATGATCTACGTCGGCTTCGCCACGGGCGGCGTCTGGAAGTCCACGAACAACGGCACGACCTGGCAGCCGATCTTCGACATCTACTCGAACGCCTCCATCGGCGACATCGCCGTCGCGCCCTCCGACCCGAACACGGTCTGGGTCGGCACGGGCGAGCCGAACAACCGCCAGAGTTCCAGCTTCGGCGACGGCCTCTACAAGTCAACCGACGGCGGCAAGACTTTCACGCACATGGGTCTGCGCGACTCGCAGACCATCGCCCGCATCGTCATTGACCCGCGCGACGCCAACACCGTCTACGTCGCCGTCCCCGGTCACCTGTTCGGGCCGAACAAGGAGCGCGGGATTTATAAGACGACCGACGGCGGGCAGACCTGGACGAACGTCAAGTTCATAGACGAGGACACGGGCTTTACTGATCTCGTCATGGACCCGGCCGACAACAAGACGCTCTACGCCGCGTCGTACCAGCGGCGGCGCACCTCCTGGGGCTTCAACGGCGGCGGCCCCGGCAGCGGCATCTGGAAGACCTCGGACGCCGGCCGCACCTGGCGCAAGCTCGAAGCCAACGGGCTGCCGACCGAGAAGATCATCGGGCGCATCGGCATTGACGTGGCGCGCTCGAACCCGAACGTCGTCTACGCGCAGATCGAGGTCGGCGCGAGCCAGGGCACGGGCGGCGAAGAACCCGTCATCGGCGGGCAGCCGACGCCGACGCCCGTGCCCGGCGCGTCGCCCACGGCTTCGCCGAGTCCGGGTGCGTCGCCCACGCCCAGCCCTTCGGCGTCGCCCACGCCCACGCCGCTCGATCCGAAGAAGCCCGGCGTCTGGCGCTCGGACGACAAGGGCAAGACGTGGCGCATCGTCAGTAACGAGAACAACCGCCCGATGTACTACAGCCAGATTCGCGTCGATCCGCGCAACGCCGAGACCGTCTACGTCGGCGGGCTGAACTTCAGCAAGTCCACGGACGGCGGCAAGACCTTCAAGTCGCTGCAACCCAACATCCCGCACAGCGACCACCACGCCATCTGGATCGATCCGAACAACAGCCAGCACCTCATCATCGGCAACGACGGCGGTCTGAACTTCTCTTACGACCAGGGCGAGACGTGGGAGTACGTCAACAACATCCCGGCGGCGCAGTTCTACGCCGTCGCCGCCGACATGCGTAAGCCCTATTACGTCTACGGCGGGTTGCAGGACAACGGCTCCTGGGGCGCGCCCTCTTCGGCGCGCAACCAGGGCGGCATCACCAACGCCGACTGGTATCGCGTCGGCGGCGGCGACGGCTTCTACGCGCAGATCGATCCGACCGACTATTCAATCGTCTACTCCGAGTCGCAGAACGGCGCGATGAACCGCCTCGACCTGCGCACGGGGCGCACCACGAGCATACGCCCGCGCGCGGCCCCGCAACGACGCGGCGGCGGCGGCGGCGGGCGCGCGGGCCAGCAGCAAGGCGCGGGCGCACAGCCGCAAGGCACGCCGCCGGCCGGCGGTCAACCGCAAGCTGGGCAGCAGGGTCAGCCGGGCGCGCAGGCTTCGCCCTCGCCGTCGCCTTCGCCCTCGCCCTCGCCGGGCGAGCCGACGCAGGAGGAGGCGTTGCAGGCGGCCGCGGCAGTCGCGGCCGCGGCCGGCTTCGGCGGCTTCGCGCAGCTCGCCACGGCGAACGTCGTGCCCGCGCCGCCCGCCGGCACGCAGTACCGCTTCTACTGGAACACGCCCGTCGTCATCTCGCCGCACAACCCGCGCATCATCTACACGGGCGGCGACCGCTTCTTCAAGTCGCTCGACCGCGGCGACACCTGGACGGCCTCGGCCGATCTGACCAAGCACATAGACCGCAGCACGCTCCCGATCATGGGCGTCGCGGGCAAAGACCCGATGGCGTCGAAGAACGACGGCTACACCAACTACGGCTACGTCGTGACCATCGCCGAATCGCCCGCCCTGCCCGGCGTCATCTGGCTCGGCACGGACGACGGCAACGTGCAACTGAGCCGCGACGGCGGCGCGACCTGGACGAACGTGGCCAAGAACGTGCCCGTGCTCGGCCAGAAGGCGGGCGAGTTGTACCACATCACGCGCGTCGAGCCGTCGCACTTCGACGCCGCGACCTGCTACCTCACGGTGGACGGTCACCGCTTCGACGACCTCAAGCCCTACGTCTACGTCACGCGCGACTACGGCGCGACGTGGCAGCCAATCGCCAACAACCTGCCGCAGTGGGGGCACGTCAACGTCGTCCGCGAAGACCCGAAGAACAAGGAGTTGCTCTACGCCGGCACAGAGGAGGGCTTGTACGTCTCTCTGAACGGCGGCGGCGAATGGAAGCGTTTCATGTCGGGGCTGCCGGTCGTGCCCATAGACGACATCATCGTCCACCCGCGCGACGGCGATCTGATCGTCGGCACGCACGGGCGCGGCATCTACGTCCTCGACGACGTGACGCCCTTGCAGCAACTCTCGGCGCGCGTGACGGACGCGGACGCACACCTCTTCGACGCGCGGCCGGGCACGCTCTGGCTGAACGACGTGCGGCTGTCGCGCGCGGCGACGGGCGGCAAGGTGTTCCGCGGCGCGAACGCCGCGCCGGGCACGGCCATCAGCTACTACCTGAAGAGCGCGCCCGCGGGCGACGTGAAGCTGACCATCTCCGACTACACGGGCCGCGTCGTACGCAACCTGACGGGCACGAAGGAGGTCGGGCTGAATCGCGTCCAGTGGAACCTGCGCGCCGACCCGCCGCCGCGCCCCGCCAACTTCCGCGTCTTCGGCGGCGGCGGTGGCGGCGGTGGCGGCGGCGGTGGTCAAGGCGGTGGCGGTGGCGGCGGCGGCTTCGGTGGTCTCTTCAACCAAGGCCCGCCGGTCGAACCCGGCACGTACATGGTCAAGCTCTCGGTCGGCGGCAAGGACTACACGACCAAAGTCGTCGTCGAACCAGACACCTGGATGACGCCGTAACGCCGGCCGCGGCTGGGAGCGCGCACCTCCCCGCCGGGAGCGCGGGCATCCCTGCCCGCCAAGCGTGCGCGAGCACGCTAACGACGAAGCGGCGGCACTCAACGTCGAAGGCCGCCGCGACTTTTATTCGCGCTCGCGCGCTCATGGCGGGCAGGGAGGCCCGCGCTCCCGGCTGCGGCGGGCGCGCTTCCCGGCGTCATGCGGCTTGCGCCGGGGGGTGCAATTGATATAGCCGGGGCGGTCGTTTATACTGGCGTTCGACCGTGAGCATGTTGGTTGTGATCGCTAGAAGCTCCTCGTGACGAGTCCCCCGCAGCACGAAGTTACGCGGCTGCTCATCCGGCTGACGGAGGGCGAGAGCGCCGCCCTCGAATCGCTGTTGCCGCTGGTCTACGCCGAGCTGCGGCGGCTCGCCGCCAGCTACCTGCGGCGCGAGCGGCCCGGCCACACCCTGCAACCCACCGCCCTCGTCCACGAAGCCTACCTCCGGCTCGTCGATCAGACGCAGGTGCAATGGCAGAATCGCGCGCACTTCTTCGGCGTCGCCGCCCAGATGATGCGCCGCATCCTGGTCGATCACGCCCGCAGCCAGCAGGCCGAGAAGCGCGGCGGCGACGTGACCAAGCTCTCGCTCGACGAGAACATAGACGTGTCGGGCGAGCGCGCCGCCGACCTCGTCGCGCTCGACGAGGCGCTGGAACGCCTCGCCGAACTCGACCCGCAGAAGAGTCGCGTCGTCGAGCTGCGCTTCTTCGGCGGCCTCTCGGTCGAGGAGGCCGCGGCGGTGCTCGGCGTCAGCGCGCCCACGGTCAAACGCCAGTGGCGCATGGCCAAGGCCTGGCTCTACGGCCAAGTGCAAAGACAGTAAGTGCCGTGACAGGTGACAGGTGACAGGTGACAGGATCGCGGCATCTTAACCCTGTCACCTGTTACCTGTTAATCTTGTCACCTGTCACCTGTCACGGTTTACGGCTTTTCAATGACCCCCGAACGTTGGGCCCAGATTGAAGAGGTGTTCCAGACGGCGCTCGATCTGCCGGCCGGCGAGCGCCAGCAGTACGTCGCCGCCGCGTGCGCGGGCGACGAAGACCTGCGCGCGCAGGTCGCGGCCCTGCTCGCGCAGTACGAAGAGGCCGGCGACTTCATCGAGACGCCCGCGTTCGCCCAGACCGAGTTCGCGCCCCCGCCCGACCCGCTCGCCACCACGCCCACGCAGAACGCGAACGGCGACGACCCGGCCATCGGCCGCCGCGTCGGCGCGTACAAGATCGTGCGCGAGATCGGGCGCGGCGGCATGGGCGCGGTCTACCTGGCCGAGCGCGCCGACAGCGAGTTCCGCCGCCGCGTCGCCGTCAAGCTGATCAAGCGCGGGATGGACACGGACTTCATCCTGCGCCGCTTCCGCAACGAGCGCCAGATTCTCGCCGCGCTCGACCACCCTTACATCGCGCGCCTGCTCGACGGCGGCACGACCGACGACGCCCTCCCCTACTTCGTCATGGAGTACATCGAGGGGCTGCCCGTCTACCGTTACTGCGACGAGCAGAAGCTGACCGTGGCCGAGCGGCTGGAACTGTTCCGCTACGTCTGCGACGCCGTCCACTACGCGCACCGCCACTACGTCATCCACCGCGACATCAAGCCGTCGAACATCATGGTCACGGCCGACGGCGTGCCGAAGCTGCTCGACTTCGGCATCGCCAAGGTGCTCAACCCGGAACTAGCCGACGTGACCTCCGACCCGACGGCCACCGCCATGCGCCTGATGACGCCGGAGTACGCCGCGCCCGAACAGGTGCAGGGGCAGGCCGTCACGCCCGCGACCGACGTTTACTCGCTCGGCGTGCTGCTCTACGAGTTGCTGACCGGCCACCGCCCGTACCGTCTGCGCAACCGCGCGCCGCACGAGGTCGCGCGCGTCATCTGCGAGGAGGAACCCGCGCCGCTCTCCGCGGTCATCACGCGCCCCGACGACCTGCTGCCCGGCCCCGCGCTCGACGAAGAGACGACCACGCTCAACTATCTTTATTGGAGCCGGCGCACCACGGTCGAACTGCTCCGGCGCGAGTTGGGCGGCGACCTCAACAACATCGTCATGAAGGCGCTGCGCAAGGAGCCGGAGCAGCGCTACCAGTCGGCCGAACAACTGCGCGACGACATCACGCGCTACCTCGAAGGCCGGCCCGTCTCCGCGCCGCCCTACTACCAGGAGGCCGCGCGCGAGGCCCTGCTCCACGTCAGCGACATGCCGACGGGCGACAAGTCGCTCGCCGTCCTGCCGCTCAAGATGCTCGACCCGCGCCGCAGCGAAGAGACGGGCGACGACTACCTGTGCGTCGGTCTCGCCGACGCGCTCATCACGCGCCTGAGCGCCGTGCGCCGCTTCGCCGTGCGCCCCACGAGCAGCGTCCTGCGCTACGCGCGCCCGGACGCCGACCCGCTCGAAGCGGGGCGCGAGTTGTCGGCCGCCTACGTCCTCGACGGGCGCATCCGCCGCGCGGGCGAGTCCTTGCGCATCACCGTCCAACTGCTCGACGTGCGCGACGGCGGCACGGTCTGGGCCGGGCAGTTCGACGAGAAGTTCACAGACGTACTCCAACTCGAAGACGCGCTCACGGCGCAGGTCGCCGAAGCGATCCTGCCGCACCTGACCGGCGACGAGCGCCAGCGCCTCGCCAAGCGCGGCACGAACGACGCCGAAGCCTACGAGGCTTACCTGCGCGGGCGCTACCACTGGAACACGTTCACCGAAGAGAGCCTGGCGAAGGCGCTCGTCAACTACAACCGCGCGGTCGCGCGCGACGAGCACTACGCGCTCGCCTACGCCGGCATCGCCGACTACTACAACATGCTCGGCGTCTACGCCGTGCTGCCACCGCAGGAGACGGCGGCCGCCGCGCGCGAGGCCGCCGCGCGCGCCGTCCAACTCGACGACACGCTCGCCGAAGCCCACGCCGCCCTCGGCATCGCCACGCTCACGCACGACTTCGACTGGGCCGCGGCCGGTCGCCACCTGCGCCGCGCCGTCGAGCTTAATCCGAACTACGCGACGGGCCGGCTTTGGTACTGTTCCTACCTCGGCATGTCGGGCCGCTTCGACGAGGCGCTCGTGCAGGCCTTCCGCGCGCTCGAACTCGACCCGCTCACGCCGCTCGTCCAGCAGACCCTTTGCTGGACGCACTACTACGCGCGCCGCTACGAAGAGAGCATCGCCGCCGCGCACCGCCTGACCGCGCGCGAGCCGCGCTACTCGCTCGCGCACGTCGCCCTCTGCCTCGTGCTCACGCACACGGGCGCTTACGAAGAGGCCGTCGCCGAAGGAGAGAAGGCGGTCGAGCTATTAGGGCGCACGCCTTACGCGCTCAGTTGGCTCGCCGCCGCGCACGCCGCCGCCGGGCAGCAACGGGAGGCGCGCGCGCTGCTCGCGGAGATTCACGAACTGAGCGCCACGCGCTACGTCGCGCCCTACCTGCTCGCGCTCGTCCACTGCAACCTCGGCGACGAGGAGACCGCGCTCGCCGAACTCGAACGCGCCTTCGAGACGCGCGACCCGCGGCTCTGCTGGCTCGGCGTCGAGCCGCAGTTCGACACCCTGCGCGGCCGGCCGCGCTTCGACGAACTGCTGCGGCGCACCGGCAACCCGCTCGCGCCCGTCGCGGCCGGCGCGCACGAGCCAAACACAGGCCCGCGCACCATCGCCGTCCTCCCGCTCCACGTCCTCGGCACGCCGACCGGCGAGAACACCGGCGACGAATACCTCGGCGTCGCGCTCGCCGACGCGCTGGTCGCGCGCCTGAGCGCCGTGCGCCGCCTGGTCGTGCGCCCGACCGCCTCCGTCCTGCGCTACCGCGGCGCGGACGTTGACCCGCTCACCGCCGGCCGAGACCTCGGCGTGGACTTCATCGTCGGCGGCACGATCCGCCGCGTCGGCACGACCCTGCGCGTGACGGCGCAACTCTTGAGCGTGCACGCGCGCGCGACGCGCTGGGCCGGCCGCTTCGACGAGCAGAAGACCGACGTGCTCCAGCTCGAAGACTCGCTCTCCGAGCAGGTGGCGCGCGCGCTCATCCCGCAACTGAGCGGCGACGAGCAGCGCCGCCTGTCCAAGCGCGGCACGAACGACGGCGAGGCCTACGAGGCCTACCTGCGCGGGCGCTACCACTGGAACACGTTCACCGAGGAGGGCTTCGCGCTCGCGCTCGAAAACCTCAACCGCGCCGTCGCGCTCGACCCCGATTACGCGCTCGCCTACACGGGCATCGCCGACTACTACAACTTCATCGGCGTCTTCGGCGTGCGCCCGTTCGCAGAGGCCGCGGCCGCCGCCAAGACGGCCGCGCTCAAGGCCATCGCGCTCGACGACGCGCTCGGCGAGGCCTACTCGGCGCTCGCCTTCGCGCTCGACGCGGGCGACTTCGACTGGGCGCAGGCCGAACAGCACTACCGCCGCGCGCTCGAACTCAACCCCAACGACGCGAAGGGCCACCAGTGGTACGGCTTCCACCTGGCCGCGGCGGGTCGCGCCGACGAGTCGCTCGCGGCCGTGCGCCGCGCGCAGGAGCTTGCGCCCTTCTCGCCCATCAACATCCACGCGCTCGCCTGGTGCAGCTACCACGCGCGCCGCTTCGAGGAGGCGCGCGCCGCCTACCGCACGCTGCTGACCGCGACGCCCACCTACGCCTACGGGCACACGACCTACAGCCTGCTCTTGCGCCACCTCGGCGAGCACGACGCGGCCATCGCCGCCGCCGAACGCGGCGTCGAGTTGGGCGGCGAGGGGCCGCTCTACCTGTCCTTCCTCGGCGCGGCTTACGCGGCCGCCGGGCGCGTCGCGCGCGCGCGCGCCGTGCTCGCGCGCCTCGCGGAGATGAGCGCGCGCTGTTACGTCTCGCCTTACCACGTCGCCTTCATACACCTGTGGCTCGGCGAGCGCGAGCGCGCGCTGGCGCTCTTGGAAGAGGCGTACCGCGTGGGCGACGGCTGGCTCATCTGGCTCGGCGTCGAGCCGGAGCTGGACGCCCTGCGTGCCGAGTCGCGCTTCGAGGAACTGCTGCGCCGCACCAACAACCCCGCGCGCCTGCTCCACGGTGCTGCCGCGCGCCACACGCCGCCGCGCCCGCCCGACGCGACCTCGGCCGGCGCAACCGCGACGCCTTCGGGCGGCACGCCTTCGGGCGGCGCGCAAGCCCCGCGCGGCACGAAGGACGAGGAGGCGCAGAAGCTCTACACGGCCGGGCGCTACTACGCGACGCGCCGGACGGCGGACGGCTTGCGCCAGGCCATTGATCGTCTGGAGAAGGCTGTGGCGCGCGACCCGCAGTTCGCGCTCGCCTACGCCGAGTTGGCCGACTGCTACGCGCTGCTGAACTGGTACGTCGAGCCGCCGCCCGCCGAGGCCTGGGCGCGCGCCAAGGACGCGGCGCAGAACGCCGTCCGCGCCGACGACACGCTCGCCGAAGCGCACGCCTCGCTCGGCTTCGTCATGTGCCACTACGACCGCGACTTCGAGGGCGCGGAGCGCGAGTTGCGCCGCGCCGTCGAGCTACAGCCCGACAACGCCGTCGCCCGCCGCTGGCACGCCTTCAACCTCTCGGCCATGGGTCGCCACGACGACGCGCTCGCCGAGATCAGGCGCGCGCAGGAGATCAACCCGCGCTCGCCCGTCATCGCCACGGCCGTGGCCAACATACTCTTCCTCGCGCGCCGCTACGACGAGGCCGTCGCGCAGTGCCACCGCGCGCTCGAACTCGACCCCGGCTCGGTCGCCGCCCACGTCGTCCTGCGCTGGGCGTGCGAGATGCAAGGCTGTCATGACGAAGCGCTCGCGGCTTACGAGCAGGAGGCGGCGTTCGCGGGCGACACGCCGACCACGCTGGCGAAGCGCGCGCACGTCTTAGCTGCGACCGGGAAATATGAGGAGGCGCGGCAGGTGCTCGACGAGTTGCTGGCGCGCCGCACCGAAGAGTGGGTGACTGCTTACGAGGTCGCCGTCGTCCACGCGCTGTTGGGCGACCGCGACGGCGCGCTCCGCTGGTTGGCCGAGGCCGAGCGCGAGCACGCCGTCGGGTTCACGTTCGCCGCCGTCGATCCGCACCTCGACGCCCTGCGCGCCGACCCGCGCTTCGACGAACTGCTCCGGCGCGCGCGGCGGCCCCCCGCCGCCGCGCCGCCGCTCAACGCCGACTGACCGTCACGCCGCATGAGAATAGACGACCGCCCGCCCGCCCGGCGCGTCGAGCGCCCGCAGCGTCCGCTGCCGCCTAGCCCTGAGCGCCGCCCTGTACTCGACGAAGTCGAACGCCGCTTCGACGACGCGCGATAACCCGTAAGCGAATTCGTCTGAGACGAGCGCCAGCAGATAACTTCCCGCCGCCAGCGCGATGATGCTGCCCGGAATCAGTAACAACATGGCCACTCCCTCTCGCCTTATGATTGCCCATCGAGGTTTAACCTCCCTCATTTATTAACGCGGGAAACAGCCCCCACAAGGATCACCTACGCCCCACAAACCGCGCGAGTTCCCACCACCTTCCGCCCTCAGAACGGCCCGCCCCGCCCAAACCTGCGCCCCCACACCGCGCGCCACAGCCCGCGCCGCACCGCTCGCCGCAGCCACGGCGCGCCTCACACCCACGCGCCGCCTAACCCCGGCCCGTAAAATCCGCCTAATCACCCGAACGAAGTGGTTAACTGCTCCGGGTTGAGCTTGATCGATGACAGAGGCGGCGTATTATGTGGCTAAACGGGCGCAATCCATGATAGCTTTTCGTCCACCTAATTGGCGTTAGGCGCTGATATTTGGAGGACAACATGGAATTACCTCTCGACTACTTTAATCGAATCTCTTTCAGAAGAGTCGTGTGGTTATTCCCGCTCGCCGTCATGATCCACGAGGCTGAAGAATGGAACATCGGCGCTTGGTATCAACGCTTCTGGGTTAACCTCCCGCCAATAACGTACACGA
>DASVPY010000051.1:0-20502 GCA_036389395.1 Pyrinomonadaceae bacterium | reverse complement strand
GGCCGCGCCGCCCCCGCGGGGGCGGCGCGGCCGCCGGGCGCGCTTCAGGCACGTTAGGGCGCGCTTTCCGGCGCGCTCAAATCTCGGTCGAGCGCCCGAAGATCGTCAGGTTGGGCGTCGCGTCCGAGCTGCCCGCCCCGCTTTGCAGCGTGTAGCCGGTGGCGCAGAACAGGCGCTCGTTAGCGTAGTTCCGCCGGACGGTCAGGTAGTCGCCCCACTTGTTGTCGGCCGGGCCGCGCGTGCTCGTGAAGGTCGTCACGTGCCGCGGCGTGCCCGTCAGGATGGCGACGACGTGAGTCGGGAAGCGCGTGCCGCCGCCGATGGTGTAGGAGGCCCCCACCTCGTTGTTCACGTTGGTGTTCAGCCCCGCGTAGCAGAGCGCGGAGTTGGCGTCCCAGAGGTTGAGGTTTTGAATCAACGTCATGCTGGTGGCGTTGATCCGGGCGATCTGGATGAACGGGTTCGGGCGCGCGTTGGCCCCGCCCTTGGCCGAGCCCCAGGCGAACCACAACTCGTTGCCCGCCAGCGTCGCGCCCGTGTGGCGGCCGTCGGCGCGCGCCAGCCAGTTGCGCCCGTCCGGCGTGATGGAGCTGTAGGGCCCGGCCGACCAGGAGGCGACCGTCACGTCGGTCGCGGTCGGCGCGGCGCTGCTCTCGGGCCAGCGGAAGACGCGCAGGGAACTGGTCGAATTGTGCGCGACGAAGAAGGCGGTCGTGCCGCAGTTCTGCGCCACGCGCAGGCTCGGGTGCGTCGTCGAGACCGTGCGGGTCGCCGCCAGCGTGCCCGTGGTGAAGCTGCTCAGTCGGATGCGGACGACGACCGAGGCCCGCCACGCGCCGGCCGAGGTGAAGGCGTTGCTCGTCATGTAGAGCATGTTCGTGCCCGTCGCCAGGTCGGGGAAGTCGAGCCAGATGCCGGGGCCCAGCCCGACGCTGGCGGGGGTGATGTCGAAGAAGCGCCACGAGCCGGTCTTGACGCGCGCCGTGGTGGCGTAGGCGATGCGCTGGATGTTCTTGCCCGTGCTGTCGCGCGTGTACTGGAGCAGCCAGAAGAAGGTGTCGATGCTGCGGACGTAGTGCACCACCTGATCGCAGCAGAAGCTCATGCCCGGCGGGTTCGGGAACGTGGTGAACGGATCGACGAACTTGAAGGTCGTGCCGCCGTCGACCGAGACGGCCGCGAACCAGTTCCCGGTGTAGAAGACGACGCTCCCGTTGACGGCCACGCTCGGCTCGCACACGTGCGAGGCCGTGTCGGCCGTGGCCACGTCGTTGAGTTGCACGTTCTTGACGAGGGAGAGGGTGTCGGTCGGGGCCATCGGCGTCGCCATGGCCATGGCCAAGGCCGCCTCCGGCACGCTCTCCTCGAACGCGAGCGGCGCGGTCGGCAGCATGTCCATGACCTTCGGCCCGGCCGGCGGCTTGGGCAGCGTCTTGCGTGGGTGGATTTCGTCCTTCGGCCGCGCCGCCGAGAACTTGTACGCCGCGTCCAAGTACCTGATCTTGATCTCCTGCGCCTTGAGGGCCTCGACCTTCTCGGTGACGAGGCTTACGGTGGAGGCGAACGCGCGGGTCGGGCGCAACTTCGCGCCGCCCTTCTTCGCGCCGCCCTTCTTAGCCCCCTTGGCTGAACTGGCTTTGCCCCCCTTGGCCGAAGCGGCTTTGGCCGCTGTCCGCGCGCCGCGCTTCGCGCCCTTGCCGGCGGCGGCTTTCTTCGCGCTCTTCTTGGTCGGCATCTCCGTCTCCTGTCCTTTCTTGGGTTGTGTGGTTTGAGTTATGAGAGAAGGTCGGTCGTGTCGCACCTGCGCTACGAGGAGAAGGCGGGCGAGACGAGTCAGCCTGGATCAGGCTGTCGTCGAGGCGGGCCGTTGCAGCGGCGGGCAAACGCCGCTCACTCCAACTCGACGGGCGGGGACGGGGCGTCGTCCGGCACTTCCTCCCCCGCCGGCACGGGGGGGATGTGTTGCCGCGGGTGAATCTCTTGCCCCGGCGGCGGCGGGGCGGGCGTCTCCCAGTAAGGGACGTGGACTTCTTTCCCCGTCTGCTGGGGTAACTCATCCGTCGGCAGCAGTTCGGACGGTGTCGTCGGCTCAGCCTTCTCCTTCTCGCTCACGGCACCTCCTTATCATCGCCAAGTTGTGCCGCTTTAATATCACTTAATCCTGCGCCGTGCAATATAATCGCAGCGTCGGGGGCGCAGACGCGCCGCGCGGCTCGACGTGCTCGTCTTTATTCATCAAGAGAAAAGAGAGGCTTACGGGATGGTCGTTGCGAGATGGCTGGTTGCTTGTGTGGGCGTGGTGTTGGCGCTGGCGTCGGCGGGTTGCAAGGGCGGGGGCGAGAAGGCGCAGGGGCCGGCGGGCGGGGCGGAGGCGGGGCGGCCGGCGGCGGCGTCGCCCGCGACGGGCGGCAGCACGGGGACGGGCGTGGAGAAGGTGAAGCCCGCGCCGGGCACGGGGAACGTACAGGGGAAGGTGTTGTATAACGGCAAGCCGGTGGCGGGCATCGAGGTGAAGCTGTGCGAGCAGTTCAACCGCTTCCTCGGCGGGTGCGCGGGGAAGACTTACACGGCGCGCACCGGCAATGACGGCGAGTACGTGATCGCCAACGTCGAGCCGAAGGTCTACGAGGGCCTGCTCGCGCGCGTCTTCGACTCGGACTCCTACGTCTTCGCGACGACGGGCATCGCCGGGCTGAGTTCGACCAAGTACGAGGTGACGGCGGACAAGACTCTGTTCGTCGAGCCGACCAACTTGTTCAAAGACGATCTGAAACTCGTCAGCCCCAAGGCCGGCGCGAAGGTCAGCGCGGAGAAACTGGAGCTGAAGTGGGACGCGTACCCGGACGCGGCCTATTACAAGTTCAGCGTCTACCCGGAGGAGGCCGGCGTGCTGTCGCCTTACGTCAACGAGCGCGTCGAGGCCACTTCGTTCGCGGTTGACAAGCCGCTTCAGAAGGGCACGTACCGCTGGCAGGTCGAGGCGTACAACGGCGCGGACAAGAAGCTGGCCGAGAGCAGCCGCGACATCAAGTTCACCGTCACCGACGGCACGGCCCAGTAGGCTACGAGGGCGCGACCCTCTTTGCGCCCTTTGCGGTTAAGGCCGAAAACTCTAACCGCAAAGGACGCGAAGAGGGCCGCAAAGAGCGCAAAGGGAGTTAGTGTACCCAGGGGCGTTCGACGACGATGTCGGCGTGGGCGGCGCGGAACGACTGGGCGACGTGGCAGTTCCAGCAGACGGGCTGGTGCGTGCGGAAGATTTCGGGCAGCCGTTCGGGCGCGACCTCCGTCCACTGCACCGTGCGGCCGTCGGGCGCGCGCAGGGCCGGCGCGTGCTCGTGCCAGTTGACGGGGCCGAACTCCGCGCCGCAGTAGACGCAGGCGCGCGCAGCGTACCAGTCGTTGACCTGCCGCGCGACGAGGCAGTCTTCGGGCGCGCGCTCGATCTGCGCGACGCAGGCCTCGTCGCAGCCGGCGCGCTCGGGCCAGCGCGTGCAGGTCGCCAGGCGCAAGTCCGTGTGGCCGTGCGGCGCGGTCGCGGCGGCGTGCGCGGCGTCCACCTCGACGGCGACGTACTCGCGCGTCTCGGGGCAGACGACCAGGCGGCGACCCCTGTAGCGGCGGTACGCGCCGAGGGCGGCGCGCGCCACGTCGTAGAGCGCGGTCAGCGCGACGTAGAGGCCGAGCAGCGCGACGGCCCCGATGAAGAAGTAGAAGAAGATTCTGGTCATGGCGGCACCTCCTCTCAAGTGCCCGCGGCGGCGCGCCCGCGCGCCGGCTTCACGTCTGGTTTAAGCGCGGAGGGCGCAAGCCGTGTGGCTTGCGCCCTCCTTGTTGCGCGGGTCGTTTTTACAGACCGTCGGTCACGGTCACGTACTGCGCGTGTCGCGCGCAGCAGGCGCAGGCGGTGTGTCCGGCCGCGCTCTTGTTGGTGCTCGTCTGCGGCGCGTGCGCTTTGCGGCACTCGTGCCCGGCGCAGCAGCTTGCGCCGTCGGCGTGCGCGGCGTGTTGAGTCGCGCCCGCGTTCGTCGTCTTGTGCGCGCCGGTGCAGCAGGGGCAGTCGGCGCAGCAGGCGGCGTGCGCGGCGTTGGCGTCGGCGGTTTGCGCGGCGGTTTGCGTGCCGCCGTGCTTGTGCGTCTTACAGCAACTCGCGTCGGCGTCGTGCGGGCCGGCGGCGGGCGCTGGCGTCTGCGGCGCGCCCGCGGCGTAGACCAGTCCGGTGACGCCGAGCAAGAGCGCGATGGCTGAAAGTTTAAGGCTTCGCATGATCTTTAGAACTCCTGACTTTTGTCGGTCGGAACGGTTGCGGTTCGACCGGCGCGAGCGCGCGCCGGCAGCTTGCCGGGAACCGTTCGCGCTAAATCAGGAACGCGCAGGCGCGAACGTACAAGGGCGGGCCGGCGCGCGGCGGCGCGCGCAAGCCGACGACGCACGCGCCGGACGACAGGGGCCGCGGCGTTGGCAACGAGGCTGAGACCGTGGCGGCGGCCGCGCCCTCCGTGAGCACGCGCGGCTTGCGCGCCGGGTCGGCGACCAGCCGCGCCTGCTTGCAGCACGAAGCCGCGGGCGGCGTCTGCGCGCGCGCGTGTGCGTCGGCTTGAGTCGCCGCACTCGCCTGAGCGGGCGCGACGGCTTGAGCGTACGCCGCGCCCGTCGTTCGTTCGGTTGCGAACGCCTGCGCGTGTGCGGGGCAGTGCGCGTGCGTCGTGCCCGCGCCGGCCGTCGCTGCGCCGGCTATCGTCGGCGCGTTCGCGTCGTCCGCTACCGCGCCGCGGCAGCAGAAGAAGCAGCCCGCGCCGCCGAGCCAGAGCGCTAAGGCGAGGGCGCACAGGCGGCGCAGAGGCCGCGCGACGCGGCGCAGAGGCCGCGCGAGCCGGCGCGAGTCCGCGCGCGTGCGTTTGAGTTGGCGCATGTCGGCGCGCATGAGTTTAGACCCGGCGCTCACTGGAGTTTCCAGCGGCCGCGCTCCTCTTCGATCTCTCTGATCCGCGCGCGCAGCCACGCCTTCAGGTTCTCTTCGAGTTGCTGCTGGTTCTCGCCCAGCTCAAGCTCTTCGACGGTCTCGCCGGCCGCGCCGACCGGGATGTGGTGGCACGGCACGGCCGCCGTCCGCCCCGCGGCCGGCACGAAGTCGTTGAGCAGACAATCGCTGCACGGGTGCACGCGGTACGGCACGCCGTAGTTCAGACAGCTCAGCGAATCCTGGAAGACGGACTTCGGCTGCCAAGGCGTCCTGACCGAGCGCCCGTAGCCGCCCGCCTCGACGAAGGCCAACTCTTGGCGCAGGACTTCGAGTATGTCGCGCTCATCCGTTGTCATGACGTACACCTCCGCTCCGGCGCGCCGCCTCGGGCGCGCGTCAACGCAAGGGCCGGTACGAGGCCAACATCTTCATGTAGTTCGCCCGCTCGAAGGCGGCCGGCTCCGCGACGTTGGTGCGGCTCTCTGCATTTCGGGGAAGTAGCTGAGGGCCTCGGCCGTCGAGTAAGTGCCGTGGGTCAGGTAGTCGTCGAGGATCAGGCTGTCGAGGTTGATCTGCTCCTCGAAGAGCGAGTACATGACGACGGCGGCCGCGCCCGCGTCCTCCATGCGGCGGATGCCGTCCACCGTGCGCGACAGCGGCGACGCCGACGGCACGAGCGGGTTCTTCAGCCGCAAGCCCATGTAGGTCGTGCGCAAGTCCATAACAGAACCTCTTGAGGGATGAAGAAGTCAGGAGCCAGAAGTCAGAAGCCAGAAGGAGGAAGCCGGAAGGCCGGGCAGAAGGCAGTAGAAGACAGGACGGAAGACGGAAGAATAAGAACGGCCGGCCATTCATTCCGGCTTCTGGCTTTTGGCTCCTGACTCCTGCTTCTCATTCCGGCTTCTGACTCCTGACTTCTGGCCTCTGACTTCTTCATCCCTCATCCCTCTTCTCGGCCAGCCGCTTGTAGTGCTGGAAGCGTTCGTTGACGGCCGCCTGGGCGCGGGCGAGCAGGAGCTTGGCCGTGTCGGGGTCGCTCTGCACGAGCATCCGGTAGCGCGCCTCGTTGTAGATGTAGTCCTGCAACGGGACTTTGGGCGCGGCGGAGTCGAGCTGGAACGGGTTCTGCCCCGCGCCGGCGCGCGCCGGGTTGTAGCGGTAGAGCGGCCAGTAGCCGGACTCGACCGCGAGCTTCTGCTGGTTCATGCCCTGCGCCATGTCTATGCCGTGCGCGATGCACTGGCTGTAGGCGATGATGAGCGACGGCCCCTGATGCGCCTCGGCTTCGAGGAACGCCTTGACCGTGTGCGTGTCGTTCGCGCCCAAGGCGACCTGCGCCACGTAGACGTTGCCGTAGGTCGTGGCCTGCAAGCCGAGGTCTTTCTTGCCCGTCGCCTTGCCGCCCGCGGCGAACTTCGCCACCGCGCCGAGCGGCGTCGCTTTGGACGCCTGCCCGCCCGTGTTCGAGTAGACCTCCGTGTCGAGCACGAGCACGTTGACGTTCTGCCCCGAAGCGAGGACGTGATCGAGACCGCCGTAGCCGATGTCGTAGGCCCAGCCGTCGCCGCCGACGATCCAGACGCTCTTCTTGACTAAGGCGTCGGCGACCGAGAGTAGGTCGCGCACCTCCGGCTCGAAGCTGCCGTTCAAGCGCGCCTTCAAGGCCGCGACCAGCTCGCGCTGCGTGTTGACGCCGGACTCCGTTGACTGGTCGTTCGTGAGCAGGCTGTCAACGAGCGCCGCGCCGATCTCCGGGCGCAGACGTTCGACGAGCGTGCGCGCGTAGGCGTTCTGCTGATCGACGGCCATCCTCATGCCCAGACCGAACTCGGCGTTGTCCTCGAAGAGCGAATTGCTCCACGCGGGGCCGCGCCCTTCGGCGTTGATGGTGTAGGGCGTGGTCGGCAGGTTGCCGCCGTAGATGGACGAGCAGCCGGTGGCGTTGGCGATGAGCGCGCGGTCGCCGAAGAGTTGCGTCAGCAGTTTGATGTAAGGCGTCTCGCCGCAGCCCGCGCACGCGCCGGAGAACTCGAAGAGCGGCTGCAAGAGTTGCACGTTCTTGACCGAGTCGAACTTCAGCAGCCCGTTCTTGTGCAGGTCGGGCAGGCGCAGGAAGTAGGCCCAGTTCGCGCGCGCCTCGTCGCGCGCCGGCAGTTGCGGGGCCATGTTCAAGGCCTTGCGCCCCACGCGGCTCTTGTCCTTCGCCGGGCAGACCTCGACGCAGAGCTTGCAGCCCGTGCAGTCTTCGACCGCCACCTGGATCGTGTAACGGTTGCCGGGCAGCTCGCGCCACTTCGCGGGCATGTGCTTGAAGCCGGCGGGCGCGTCCGTCAACTGCTCCTCGGTGCAGACCTTCGCGCGGATGGTGGCGTGCGGGCAGACCAGGACGCACTTGCCGCACTCGATACATAGATCAGGCTCCCACACGGGCACGTCGAGCGCGATGTTGCGCTTCTCCCATTGCGCCGTGGCGACGGGGTAGGTGCCGTCGGCGGGGAAGGCGCTCACGGGCAGCCGGTCGCCGCGCCCGGCCAGGATTTCGCCGGTTACGTGCCGGACGAACTCGGGCGCGGCGGGCGAGACGGCCGGCGGGCGCTCGCTCGCGCCGACCGTGCCGTCCGCGCCGAGACCCCAGAAGAGGGCGCGCACCTCGCCCGCGCGCTCGGTCGAAAAGCCCTCGTCGTAGTCGAGGCTCGTGAACGTCACGTCGTCGTTGATGCCGACCGAAAAATGATTCTTCGGCGTCGGCTTGCGCAACTCGTCGAAGACCGACTTGCACATCGCGGGCGTGAACTCTTTCGACGCCAGCCCGTAGCGCCCGCCGATGACGCGCGGAATCTGCGCGAACGGCGACGTACACGCGATCACGCTCTCGCCGATGGCCGTCAGCACGTCCTGATACAGCGGCTCGCCCGCGCCGCCCGGCTCCTTCGTGCGGTCGAGCACGGCGATGGCTTGCGTCGTCGCGGGGAACGCGGTCAGCAGGTCGGCGGCGGAGAACGGCCGGTAAAGTCGGACTTTAATCAACCCGACTTTTTCGCCGCGCGAGCAGAGCGCCGCGACCGTCTCTTCGGCCGCCTCGCAGCCCGACCCCATCATCACGAGGACGCGCTCGGCGTCGGGCGCGCCGAAGTAGTCGAACAGGCGGTACTGCCGGCCCGTGAGGGCGGCGAGTTTGTCGAACGTCTCTTGCACGATGGTCGGCGTGGCGGCGTAGGACGTGTTGGCGCGCTCGCGCGACTGGAAGAACACGTCCGGGTTCTGCGCCGTGCCGCGCATGACGGGGCGGTCGGGCGTGAGCGCCCGGCGGCGGTGCGCGCGGACGAGTTCCGGGGCAATGAGCGCGCGCATGTCTTCGTCGCTCAGCCGCTCGATCTTCATGACCTCGTGCGAGGTGCGGAAGCCGTCGAAGATGTGGAGGAAGGGAACGCGCGCCTTGAGCGTCGCGGCCTGCGCGACGAGCGCGAAGTCCATCGTCTCCTGCACGGAGTTGGCGAAGAGCATGGCCCAGCCGCAGGAGCGCGTGGCCATCACGTCGGAGTGGTCGCCGAAGATCGAGAGGGCGTGGGTGGCGACGGCGCGGGCGGCGATGTGGAAGACCGTGGCGGTCTGCTCGCCGGCGATCTTGAACATGTTCGGGATCATCAGGAGCAGCCCCTGGCTCGCGGTGAAGGTGGTCGCGACCAGCGCGCGCCGTGACGTGCGTCACCAGCGCCGCCGGGCCGGCGCGGTCAGGCGTCGGCGAGCGCCTGTAGGCCCGGCTGGTCGTAGAGCGTGAGCGACGCGCCCTTAACGTCGATCAGGTGGGCCTGCTTGAACTCGCTGAACAGGCGCGTGACGGTCTCGCGCGACGCGCCGATCAACTGCCCGATCTCCTCGTGCGTCAGCGTGAGTTTCAACGTCAGCCCGTGCCCGTTCGTCTGGCCCGAGCGCGCGCAGGCGGCGAGCAGGAAGTGCGCCAGCTTGGCGGCCGCGGAGTGCGCCAGCCCCAGCACGCGCGCCTGTGCGAGCGCCGCCGTGTAGTCCTGGCTGAGCTGGCGCGCGACGCGCAGGGCCGCGTCGCCGTGCAGCGCCAGCAGCCGCAAAAACTCTTCGCGGCGGATGAAATTGATCTGGCAGGTGTCGAGCGTCTCGGCCGTCGTCTCGTGGGGCGTGCCGGCGAGCGCGGCGCTCAGCCCCAGCAGTTCGCCCGGCTCGGCGATGCGGGTGATGAGCACGCGCGCGTCGCGCGCCGTGGTCGAGAGCTTGACGCGGCCCGCGCAGAGCAGGTAGACGCCGCGGGGCGTCTGCCCCTCGACGAACAGCAGCGCGCCCTTCGGGTAGGCGGCCGCGAACTTGATGGCGTCGAAGCGCGCGAGCGTCGCCGGCTCAAGCTGGCAGAAGCGCGTCTCGTCGCGCCGCGCGCAGCGCACGCAGTCCTCGACCAACTCCAGCCCGTAAGGCGTAACCATCACACTCCCTCCGGCTAAGGCTGCTTAATGAAGTCGCACGCGCGCGCGATCTGTTTTAGTGGCCGCGCGGCGCGTTCGGCGGCGGCGCGGGCGCGGCGGCGGGCGTGCGCGTCTGGGCGTGCCCGGTCATGACGAGCAGGGCCAGGGCGAAGAGCAGGACGAAGACGACGAGGAGAACGACCCGCAGGCCGCGGTTGAATTGTTCGACGGAGATCATGATGCGTAACGCTCCTTTCAAAGCGGGCGCGCGAGGGGCGAATCCGGCCGGGCCGGTCGCAAGGCCCGTGCCGGGCGGAAAGGGCGGCGTTTTGCGGGTTGGTGGTGCCGGCGGTGCGGGCTTTTGCGCAGGGCTTGGGGAAGTTCGCGCAGGGCAGTGGTTGAGTGTGGCGGGCGGCCGGGTTAACACAGAGGGCACAGAGGTAACACGGAGGCCACAGAGAGGAGTAGCCCTCTGTGGCCTCCGTGTTGAGCTTTTCGCCCGCCTCAGTCGCCCGCGTGCGCGGGGATGCGCGCGGGGCGCGGCTGCGGCTTCGTCTCGGTCTGCACGGGCGCGCCCTTGTCGTAAGAGTGGCCCGTGATGAGACCGAGGACGAAGTAGCCGAGGGCGAGCGCGCCGAGCGCGAACGTCGTGTCGCCGAGCATCCGCAGCCAACGTAGCTTGTCCATCAAGCCCGTCTGCAAGAACTCGGCCGAGCGCGCGTACCAAGTGCCGTACTCGACCGCCGCCCACGTCTGCATCAACCCGATGGGCAGGAGGCTCAGCAAGACCATCAGCGCCAGCCCCGTGTTGATCGCCCAGAAGGCGAACTTCACGGGCCGCTCGCGCCACGCCCGCTCGCGCCACGCCCGCTCGCGCTTGAGCGCGCGCAGGGAGAAGAGCATCAGCCCGATGCCGAGCATCCCGTAGACGCCGAACAGCGCCGTGTGCCCGTGCACGGGCGTCGTGTTCAAGCCCCGCATGTAGTAGAGCGCGACCGGCGGGTTAATCAGGAAGCCGAAGAGGCCCGCGCCGACGAAGTTCCAGAAGGCGACCGCGACGAAGAAGTAGATGGGCCAGCGGTAGGTGGCGAGCCACTGCCGGGCGCGCGCGAGCCTGATGTTCTCCCACGCCTCGAAGCCGATCAGGACGAGCGGCACGACCTCAAGCGCCGAGAAGACCGCGCCGAGCGCGAGCACCGAGTTGGGCATGCCCGTGAAGTAGAGGTGGTGGAACGTGCCGACGATGCCGCCGGCCAGGAAGACGACCGTCGAGAACAGCACCGCGTGGGTCGCCGTCCTGATGCCCAGCAGTTGCAGCCGCGTGAACAGGAACGCGATCACGACCGTGGCGAAGACCTCGAAGAACCCTTCGACCCACAGGTGCACGACCCACCAGCGCCAGTATTCGGCGGTGACGATGTGGCTGCGCTGCCCGTACATCAAGCCCGCGGCGTAGAAGAGCGGGATGGCGATGGCCGAGACGAGGAACAGGACGAGCAGCGAACGGCTCTCGTCGCGCCGCCGGAGCGCCGGCTTCAAGGCGCGATACATCAGCACGAGCCAGAACGTCAGCCCGACGAAGAGCAGGATTTGCCAGAAGCGGCCGAGGTCAACGTACTCGTACCCCTGCGCGCCGAACCAGAACCAATATTTGCCGAGGAATTGCTTGATGCCCAGCCACTCGCCCGTCATCGAGCCGAGCACGACGAAGAGCACCGCGCCGAACAACAGGTTGACGCCGAGGCGTTGACCTTTAGGCTCGTGCCCGCTGACGGCGGGCGCGATGAAGAGACCTGTGGCCAGCCACGTCGTCGCGATCCAGAAGATGCCGAGCTGCGTGTGCCAGGTGCGCGCGACCGAGTAGGGCAGCCAGCGGTCGAGCGGGATGCCGTAGAAGCCTGAGCCTTCGACGCCGTAGTGCGCGGCGATTGCGCCCAGCGCGACCTGGACGACGATGAGCGCCGCCGCGACGAAGAAGTATTTGAAGGTGGCGCGCATCGAGGGCGTCGCGCGCAGACCCAGCAGCGGATCGTCGGCGGGTACGTGGTTGCCCGTCGCCTCGTCCTTCTGCTGCGAGCCGAAGTACCAGACCATGCCGCCGACGCCCGCGAGCAGGAGCACGAAGCTGACGACGCTCCACACGACCGAGTCGCCGGTGATGCGGTTGCCGACGAGCGGCTCGTGCGGCCAGTTCTGCGTGTAAGAGACGGTCGCGCCGGGGCGCGTCGTCGTCGCCACCCAGGAAGTCCACCAGAAGAAGGCGGCCATCTGCCGCGCCTTCGCCGGATCGGTCAAAGCATTGCGCGGGATGGCGTACTCGTCGCGCCCCGCCGCGAAGATGTCGGCGTAGTAGGCGGCGAGCGCGTCGAAGGCGGCGGCGCGTTCGGGCGTGACGGTGATGCGCCCCGTCGCGGCGTCGTAAGTGTTGGCGCGCATCTCCTGTTCGAGTTGCGCGCGCAAGGCCGCTTGCTGCGCGACCGGCAGGGCGGCGAAGTCGCGCGCGCCTGACTCTTCGGCGCGGCGGTCGAGGATGAACGCGGCCTCGCGGTGCAGCCAGTCGGCCGTCCAGTCGGGCGCGACGTAAGAGCCGTGCCCGAAGACGGAGCCGACCTCCTGCCCGCCGATGGACTGCCAGACGTTCTGCCCGTCCTGCACCGCCTCGTCGGCGAACAGGACGCGCCCGTCGGTCGTGACGGCGGCGCGCGGGATCGGCGGCGCGTTGTTGATGGCGCGGTAGCCGAACGTGCCGAGCACCGCGAAGGACGCCGCGACGACGACAATTAGCGCCAGCCACAGACGTTTATACTGACTCATTGAATGAAGACCCTCCTACGCATTAATGCTGCTTGCATCGTGAGACGTGCGAACGTCGCAACCCGAAGCTTGGCAACGAGCGTGCCGCGCCGAAATGCTTGAAGTTCTGCGGCGTCTCCCGCGCCGTCTGCGCAATCTCAACCGCCCGGCTGCGTGATATTCCCCGCCCGTCCACCGTCATGCTCAAACAACGCCCACGTCCCGGCCGCGAGCAGCGCGAAGATACGTGCGCGTGTGGATAAGATTGAGGCGGGCGGCGCTGTTCGCGGAGTTGGACGAGGTGGCGCTGCGGGCGCTAGCGGCCTTCGCGGGCGAGCAATGATTCTTGCGCGGGCGCGCGGTGACGGCAGATCAGATCAACACAGAGGGCCCAGAGTATCCACAGAGTTCACAGAGTTCTTAACTGTGCCCTCTGTGTCCCCTCTGTGTACTCTGTGTTGAAAACGGCCGACCGCCACACTCAACTTGAAGATCAAAAACGCTGGACGAACTCCAGGTAGATGAAGCGCGCCGTCGGGTTCTCGCCGCCGGCCGGGTAGATGAAGCGGATCACGTCGCCGCCGCGCACGCCCGACACGTAGACCGTGACGACGGTGTTGGGCGCGAAGTTGAAGTCGGCGCTCAGGTCGAAGAGTGTGCCGAGGCTGCGCCGCCCGCCGCCGGGGCGACCCGTGTAGCCGAAGGTCTGCTCCTGGAACGCGCCGCCGCCCGCGTACCAGAGGTCGTTGGCGCTGGTCAGCCGCAGGCGGCGCGCGTCGGCGCGCAGGTTGACGCGCGCGTGCGGCGCGAGGCGCAGTTGCGCGAACAGATCTTCGCTGTTCATCGCGTTGTAGAAGGGGAAGCGCGCGTAGGTGCGCGGCGTCGGCAAGACCTGGAAGAAGGTCGTGTTGCGGTCGTCCGCCGGGTCGTCGTCGCCCGTGCTGCGGAAGTAGCCGGCGCGCACCCAGGGGCTGAAGCGTGCGGCGAACTTGTAGCCGGCCTCGGCGGCGAAGGCCCCGGCGCGCTGATCGAGCCGGCCCCAGCGGCCGAACTGCGCCGCGCCCCAGAGCAGCACGTCGGCGGTGTCGCGGCCCGACTTGAACGCGCCGATGTAGTGACCGCCGACGGTCGTCACGCGGATGTTGTCGGTGTCGGCGCGGCGCGCGGCCAAGCTACGGTTGTCGGCCTTGAGCGCGCCGCGCCCGTCGTGGTAGTGGAGGGCGAAGGCGCGCAACTCCCCTTGCGCGCGCGTGGCGGGGAGTTGGCGCGTGTACGCGCCGTAGATGAAATCAACGTCCAGTTCGCGGTTGCCGTTGAGTTGGAAGACGCCTTCGGTGGCGCGCGCGCCGACGATGGTGAGGTTGTTGATGCGGGTGTTGCGGACGTACTGCACGCCGTCGAAGCTGCGCCCGACGTGCGAGAAGCCGAACGGGCCGACGAGGCGCTGCGCGACGTGCTCGCGCTTGAGCAGCGCGAGGGTCGCGTCCTTGGGCACGACCTCCGCGCCTTCGCTGAACTCGAAGCGCCCGACGCGTAGGCTGCTCGCCTTGTCGCCCGCGATGCCTTTGAAGCGTATGAAAGCTTGCTTGAGCACGGCGCTCGCGTCCTGTCGGCCGGAGGCGGCGCGGTAGGTCGCGCCGAGACCGAGTTGCCCCTGCGCGCCGGGCGCGACGGCGCGCGCGGGCAGGTTGTAAAGCGCGGGGAACTCGCCCTCGACCAGCCAGTCGAGGCGGTCGCGCTGTTGGCCGAGACTGAGCCGCAGCGTGACCGCGCCGAACGCGTAAGCGTCTTCAAACTCCGGCGTCTCGAACCAGCTCCAACTCTCGACGCGCGCGCGGACGCTCCCCGCCAACGGCACCGAGCCGAGCTTGACGGGCGCGGGCGTCGGCGCGGGCGCGTTGGTCTGCGACTGTGCGGGCGGCTTGGCGTCGGCCGGCGGCGCGGGCTGCGTCTGCGCGGCGGCGTGTGCGCCGAACAGGGCGACGCAGAAGACGAGCAGCGCGAGGCGCGCGCCCGTGCGGCGCGCGCCGTCTAGCGTGAACCTCATGGCATAGACCCCTTCGCTAACCTTCGTCCGTTTAGCGAGCGTTGTCAATACCTTGGTGCGGACTGTTGGCCTTGCAGTCCCTCCGCGGCCCTTCGCGGTTAAAGCTTTCGGACTTAACCGCAAAGGATGCAGAGAGGGCCGCGAAGGAACGCAAAGAGAGGCAACTGCGCCGGACTTTTCACACAGCTTCTAAAGGCGCGCCGACGTTCGCTAACCGGCTCTAGGGGCACGGGGCTTGCACCCCGTAGCGGCGCACGGTCATGCGGGCGCACCCGCGACACAGGGCAAACCGCAGACCGCGGGCGACGAAGTTTGAAAAGGCTTGAAAAAGACGCGGCCCGGCGGTTTTCGCCGCCGCCGCCGTTGTGACCGAGCGCACAACGACGTGTGCCGGCTGGGGAAGTTTCCGCAGCGACATTTCGAGCTTGGACGGGGCGGGGAATTTTTCGCACAGACAGGACGAACCGGATGATTGCGACAGCGACCGACCTTTTGCAGAAATACGACGTGCCGGGGCCGCGCTACACCAGCTACCCGACCGTGCTCTACTGAACAGAGACGCCGACCGCCGACGAGTGGTGCGAGAGCATCGCGCGCGGCCTGGACGAAGCCGAGTGGACGGGCGAGGGCGCGTCCCTCTACGTCCACGTCCCCTTCTGCCGCTCGCTCTGCACCTACTGCGGCTGCAACTCGCGCATCACCTGCAACGCGTCGGTCGGCGCGCCTTACGTCCGCAACGTCCTGCGCGAGTGGGCGCTCTACCGCGCGCGTTTGGGGCGGGCGCGCGCCGTGCCCGTCTCCGAGTTGCACCTCGGCGGCGGCACGCCCACCTTCCTCACGCCCGGCGAGCTGGAAGACCTGATCACGGGTCTGCTCGTCGGCGCGACGCGCGCGGGCGAAGCCGAGTTCTCCATCGAGTCCGACCCGCGCGTGACGACGGGCGAGCACCTGACGACGCTCGCGCGTTTGGGCTTCCGCCGCCTGAGCCTCGGCATACAGGACTTCGACGCGCGCGTGCAGTCGGCCGTCAACCGCGTGCAGTCCGAGGAGCAGGTGCGCGCCGTGACGGAAGCGGCGCGCGCCGCCGGCTTCACCAGCGTCAACTACGATCTGATCTACGGGCTGCCGTTCCAGACGCGCCGCAGCGTCGAGCAGACCGTCAACGCCGTGCGCCGCCTGCGCCCCGACCGCATCCCCTTCCACGCCTACGCGCACGTGCCCTGGTTCAAGCCCGGTCAGCGCCACTTCACCGAAGCCGACCTGCCCGGCGGCGACGAGAAGCGCGCGCTCTATGAACTCGGCCGCGCCATGCTCGAAGAAGCGGGCTACTGTGAGATCGGCATGGATCACTTCGCGCTCAAGTCCGACTCGCTGTGGGCGGCGGCGCAGGCGGGGCAACTCCATCGCAACTTCATGGGCTACACGCCGCGCCACACGTCGCCGCTCATCGGCCTGGGCGTCTCCTCGATCAGCGACTCGTGGGCCATGTTCGCGCAGAACGAGAAGGTGGTCGAAGCTTACGCCGCGCGCGTCGGGCGCGGCGAGCTGCCGATCATGCGCGGGCACGTCCTCAACCGCGAAGACCTCGTCCTGCGCCGCCACATCCTGAACCTGATGACGCGCTTCGCGACCGACTGGGGCACGCCCGACGCTTACGTCCCGCACCTCGCTACCGTCCCCGCGCGCCGCGCCGAGATGAGCCGCGACGGTCTCGCCGTGCTCGGCCCCGAAGGCTGCACCATCACCGACGCGGGCCGGCCCTTCCTCCGCAACATCTGCATGGCCTTCGACGCCCGTCTCGCCCGCAAAGACGCAGGCGCACGACTCTTCAGCCGCACAATTTAAGAATTGCGGATTGCGGATTGCGGATTGCGGATTGCGAAAGAGGAACGACGTGCAAGCTACGATGACGACGAATGAAACGAAGCGGCCCGCGGCGACGAATGAAGAAGGCCGGGCCGCGACGGATGAGCAACAGCGGTTTGCGACGACGGATGAACAAGCCTCGTCTGCGACAGCGGCCGCGACGACTGCGGCAGCAATCCGCAATCCGCAATCCGCAATCCGCAATTCCAAAGTCGGTGTGGCCCTTCTTAATTTTGGCGGGCCGTGGACGCTCGCGGACGTGAAGCCGTTTCTGTACCGGCTGTTCGTGAACCCGGCGGTGCTGGTCGGCGTGCCCGCGCCCTTGCGCCAACTGCTCGCGTTCACCATCGCGCAGGTCAAGGGGCCGTCTTCCGTCAAAGCTTACGCAGGCATCGGCGGCGGCTCGCCGCAGCTCCGTTGGACGGAGGCGCAGGCCCGCGGCTTGCGCGCGCAACTCAACGGCCAAGGCGCGCGCGTCCGCATCGAGTTGGGGATGCGCAGCGCCGAGCCGTCTATTGAGTCTGCGCTGCGCGCTCTGCGCGACTGGGGCGCGGACGAACTCGTCCTGCTCCCGCTCTTCCCGCACTTCTCCACGACCGCGACGGGCACTTGCTTCGACGAAGCGCGCGCCGCGCTCCGACGCCTCGGCTGGCAACCGCCCACGCGCGAGATCACGAGCTGGCCCGACCAGCCCGCTTACGCCGCGCTCCTGCGCCGCACCGTGGACGAGGCGGTCGCCCAGGCCGAGGCGGAACGCGGCGACGCGGACGAGACGATCCACATACTCTTCTCCGCCCACTCGCTGCCGCTCAAGATCGTCCGCCGCGGCGACCCGTACCAGCGGGACGTGCAGCGCACCGTCGCCGCCGTCACCGCAGGTCTCGCGCACCCCTGGTCGCTCTGCTTCCAGTCGCGCAACGGCCGTCTGCCGTGGCTTGAGCCGTACCTCGAAGACGAGATCGCGCGGCTCGCCGCCGGCGGCGTGCGCCGGCTCGTCGTCGTGCCCGTCAGCTTCGTCAGCGATCACATCGAGACGCTCTACGAACTGGATCAACTCTACGCGGCGGAGGCGCGCGCGCGCGGCGTCACGCACTACTACCGCGCGCGCACGTTCAACGACGACCCGGAGTTCGCGCGCGTGCTGCGCGCGCTGCTCGCAGAGGTGGGATTATGATCGGCACACTCGACCGGACGCGCCGCGAGGTCACCGTCGTCGGCGCAGGCATCGCCGGGCTGCTCGCGGCCTACGCGCTCGACAGGCAGGGTTACGAAGTCACGCTCCTTGAGCGCGCGCCGCGCGCGGGCGGTCTCATCCGCACGCGCCGCAGCGAGTACGGCCTGGCGGAAGCGGCGGCGCACTCGCTGCTCGTCACGCCGCAGGTGGCCGAGTTCTGCCGTGAGCTTGGCGTCGAGCTGGTTGACGTGCGCAAGGACGCGCGCGCGCTTCATCCTGCGCGCCGGCCGGCTGCGGAAGTTTCCGTTAAGCGTCGGCGAGGCCGCGCGGACGTTCGCGCGCGCCGCCTTCAGCCGCGCGCCGAACGGGGCTGAGGCACAGACGCTCGACGCGTGGGGGCGCACGCACCTGGGCGGCGCGGCGGTCGAATACCTGCTGACGCCGCTCGTGCGCGGCATCTACGGCGTCCAGCCCGCCGAACTCGGTCTCGCCGCCGCGTTCCCCGAACTCGCGGTCGCGCCCGGCCGCACGCTCCTCGGCACGATGCTCCGCAGAGCCTTGCGCGGCGCGCAGAAGAACGGCCACGCGCCGAACGGGAACGGGTACGCTGCGAACGGGAACGGACAGGCTGCGACGAACGGCAACGGCCGCACGAAGACGAACGGGAAAGTCGCGGCTCACCCGCCGAAGGAGCGCAGGCGCATGGTCGCGCCGCGGGGCGGCATGGGCGAGGTGGCGGCGCGTCTGGAGCAGTATCTTGAGCGGCGGCTCGGCGCGCGCTTCCGCCGCGGCGTGAGTGTGACGGAGTTGCCCGACGCGCCCAACGTCATCATCGCCACGCCCGCTTACGGCGCGGCGCAACTGCTCGAACAGGCCGCGCCGGAGTTGAGCCGGCGGCTGCGCGCCGTCAAGTACACGCCGCTCGTCACGGTGACGGCGTTCGTCGCGCGCGAGCAGTTCACGCGCCCGGTCAAGGGCGTGGGCGTGCTGGCCGCGCCGGGCGAGGGGCGCAAGAGCCTTGGCATTCTGTTCAACTCGTCGGCCTTCGCGGGGCGCGTCCGCGACGAAGCGCGCCACGCCTCGTTCACCATCCTCTTCGGCGGCTCGGCGCAGCCCCGTTGGCTCGACGCCTCGGACGAAGAGATCGCGCGGGCCGTGCGCGAAGAACTCGCCGCCGTGCTCGGCATCGAGGGCACGCCGCTCGAACTCGTCATCACGCGCCAGCCGCGCGGCGTGCCGCAGTACACGACGGCCTTGCCGCAACTCTGGCAGACGGCGCGCGCGACTTGGTGTAGCCGGCCCGGCCGCGTCCTCTTCGGCAACTACACGGGCCAAGTCTCTCTGCGCGGCCTCATCGAGAGCGCGCTGGCGCTGGGCTGAGTGCCGGCGCGCGGCCGGTTCAACACAGAGGACACAGAGTTCTTAACTGTGCCCTCTGTGCTAACTCTGTGTCCTCTGTGTTAAATCCGGCCTCGCCACCGGCTCAAGCTGAAAATGAACCACTCCGGGCCGGGCGGCGCGCTTCACAACCGCCGCCCCACGCGTTAAGCTACGCCGCGGCGACCGACAGCGCGCCGGGCCGGCCCCGACGACACCTCCAACCAAAGGGAGCAAGCATGGCACAGTCAAGCGATCACAAGTGGGTTTACCTGTTCGCGGAAGGGCAGGGCGACGCGAAGAATCTGCTCGGCGGCAAGGGCGCGGGTCTCTGCGAGATGACGCGCGCCGGCCTCCCCGTCCCGCCCGGCTTCATCGTCACGACCGAAGCCTGCAACGCCTTCTACGAGGCGGGCAAGAATTTTCCGGAAGGCATGTGGGAGCAGGTCGTCGCGGGCCTCAGCGCGCTCGAAGAGCAGACCGGCAAGCGGTTCGGCGATCCCGATAACCCCTTGCTCGTCTCCGTCCGTTCCGGCGCGCCCTTCTCGATGCCCGGCATGATGGACACCGTCCTGAACCTCGGTCTGAACGAACAGACCGTCCAAGGTCTCGCCGCGCAGACGGGCGACCTGCGCTTCGCGCTCGACGCCTACCGCCGCTTCGCGTCGCTCTTCGGCGAGATCGTGATGGGCGTGGCGCACGAGAAGTTCGAGCGCGTGCTGGCGCGCTACAAGGCGCAGACCGAGGGCGGGCGCGACACAGACCTCTCGCCCGATCAGTTGCGCGAAGTCATCGCCGCCGAGAAGCAGATCATCTTCGCCGAGCAGCGCGGCACGGCCATCCCCGAAGACCCTTACGAACAACTGCGCGTGGCGATTGCCGCCGTCTTCAACTCCTGGATGGGCCGCCGCGCCGTTGACTATCGGCGCGTCAACCGCATCCCCGACGACCTCGGCACGGCCGTCAACGTGCAGGCCATGGTCTTCGGCAACATGGGCGCGAACAGCGGCACGGGCGTCGCCTTCACGCGCAACCCTTCGACCGGCGAGAAGGCGCTCTACGGCGAGTATCTGCTGAACGCGCAGGGCGAGGACGTGGTGGCGGGCATTCGCACGCCGAACCCGATCAGCCAGTTGCAGGACGAGCTGCCGGAAGTCTACGAGCAGTTCAACCAGATCACGCAACTGCTCGAACGCCACTACCGCGACATGCAGGACGTGGAGTTCACCATCGAGCGCGGCCGACTCTGGATGTTGCAGACGCGCACGGGCAAACGCACCGGCGCGGCGGCCGTGCGCGTGGCCGTGGACATGGTGCACGAGGGCGTGATCGATAAAGCGACGGCCTTGCAACGCGTCACACCCCAACAACTTGATCAACTGCTGCACCCGACGGTCGATCCGAACGCCGACGTGGTTGTGCTGGCGACGGGTCTGCCGGCGAGTCCCGGCGCGGCGCAGGGGCAGGTCGTCTTCAACCCTGACGAGGCCGAAGAACTCGCGCAACAGGGCATGAAGGTCATCCTCGTCCGGCAGGAGACCAGCCCCGACGACTTTCACGGCATGGTCGCCGCGCAGGCAATTGTGACGGCGCGCGGGGGCATGACCTGTGTGGCGGGCGACACAAGAATTCTGACTAATCAGGGGATGATGACGGCTGAGTCCGCCTTCAAACATCTGGAGCGCGGCGGCAAGCTGCGTATTCTGTCGTTTGACACAGGTGCGCGGCGGCCCGTGTGGCGACAGGTCATTGCGGCCGGCCGCAAGCCGGCAGAAGTGATTACGGTCGCCGTTTCGCAGACCGGTCGCGCCCAGCACAGGCTGCACAGTCGGCACGCGCCCGAGAAAGACGC
>DASVPY010000050.1:0-118051 GCA_036389395.1 Pyrinomonadaceae bacterium | reverse complement strand
CGTCCACGCGCAGGCGCTCGACTCGGTCTTTCCCGGGTACATTATTTATCAGCCGCTCGGCTTCATTGTCTTCCTCATCAGCGGCATCGCCGAAAATAATCGCGCGCCGTTCGATCTGCCGGAAGCTGAATCAGAATTGGTCGCGGGCTTCCACACGGAATACTCCGGCATGCGCTGGTCGCTCTTCTTCATGGCGGAGTACGCGGCAATGGTCGTCGTCGCGGCGATGGCGACGACGCTCTACCTCGGCGGCTGGTACTTCCCCGGCCTGTGGCGGCTTGACATCAACAACCACTCGCTGTTCGTCGCCCTGAGCCTCTTGGTCTTCGTCGCCAAGATGGCGGTCTTGCTCTACGTCTACTTCTGGCTGCGCTGGACGTTCCCGCGCTACCGCTACGATCAACTGATGGACTTGGGCTGGAAGTGGCTGCTGCCCGCCGCGCTCCTGAACATCGCGCTCACGGCGCTCGCCGTCTTCACCGTGCAGGCGCTCGACGGCTGGCGCGGCATAAACACGGTCGAGTCCATCGCGCGCGGCGTGAACCTGACGGCGACGGGCAAGGGCGTCATGATCGCGTTCGGCGTGGCCGGCGTGCTTATCGCCGCCGCCATGCTCTCGGCCATCAACTGGCGCTCGCGCGACTTCAACCTGAAGAAGCAGCGCCGCCGCGTCCGGCTCGTCCGGCCGCCGCAAGGCGCACCCGCGGTCGCGCCCGCGCCCGCCGCGAAAGGGTGAGGGATTTTAGATTTTTGATTTGCGATTTCGGGGGAACCGCTCACGCGTCCCGCTCCGCCAATCAAAAATCAAAAATCCTAAATTACTGGGTCTGAACAGAAGAGGTTATGAGTTATGCCGGTCGTTAACGTGCCCGCGCCGACGTTCAAGGAGAAGTTGAAGCGTTTCTTCCTCGTGGACTTGATCGCGGGGCTGAAGCTGACTTTAAAGTTCAACGTCGGCGCGCTGACCGACAAGGACGCGGTCAAGGGTTACGGCATCTACACGGAACAGTACCCGAAGGCGCGCGCCGAGGTCGCGCCGCGCTTCCACGGCGCGCCGCGCCTGAACATGGACCCGGAGACGCACGAGACGCTCTGCATCGCCTGCAACCTCTGCGCGCTCGCCTGCCCCGAAGACTGCATTGACGTGATCCCGATGGACATCGAGATCACGGTCGCCGGCAAGGGGCGCAAGAAGAAGGTGCTCGACGAGTTCATCTTCGACACCTCGCGCTGCATGTTCTGCGCGCTCTGCCAGGAGGCCTGCCCGACGGCCTGCCTCGAACTGACCCAGGACTTTGAACTCGCAACCTACTCCCGCGCCGGCTTCGTCTGGAACCGCGAGATGTTGGAGCAGGGGCGCGAGACCGTGAAGTACGAAGCCTGAGCTATTGCGGAATGCGGATTGCGGATTGGCAAACACGAAGCCCGCTTTCCGATAATCCGCAATCCGCAATCCGAAATCCGCAATGACATTATCCGGCTGGGCGGCGGTCTTCTTCTGGGTGTTCGCGGTGGCGGCGCTGGTGGCGGCGCTGCTGACCATCCTCGCGCGCAACGCCGTGCACTCGGCGCTGTTCCTGATCTCGACGCTCGTCTCGGTCGCCGCGCTCTACGTGCTGCTGGGCGCGGAGTTCATCGCGGGCGTGCAGGTCCTGGTCTACGTCGGCGGCGTGATGGTGCTGTTCCTGTTCGTCATCATGCTCGTGAACGTGAGCGCCGAGGAGCGCGGGCGCGAGCTGCTCTTCAACAAGCCGGGGCAGGTGGCGGCGAGCGCGATCTTTCTGGCGCTCCTCTCGCTCGGCCTGATCTACGCGATCCGGCAGGGCTACGAGGGGCTGGCGTTGAGCGCGCGGGATCGCGTGCCGCCCGCGAGCGCCGAGCAGACGTTGCCGCCCAACGCGACGCGCGTCGCGCGGCTGTCGCAGGAGACGCAGCGCGTCGGCGGCAGCCTCTACCGCTACGCCGCCATCCCGTTCGAGATCGCGAGCGTGCTCCTGCTCGTGGCCATCGTCGGCTCGGTCATGCTCGCGCGCACGACCAAGCAGGAGTTGGCCGCGGACGACCTCGACCCCGAACTGCTGCCCGAACTCGCCCGGACTGAGCCTGAGTTGCAGACCGAAATTGTCGAAGTCGCCGCGGCGCGCGCCGCACTCGAAGCGCCGGCCGCGGGCCGAGACGGGGGCGGCGAGTCGTAACGTCCGCGGGCGCACGGCGGCCGCGCGAAGTTTCTGGCCGCAAGAAGTTTCTGATCATCGGCGCAAAGTTATGAACCAAATACTCGGCGTGATCGTGGCGCTCGCGTTCCAGCAGGCGGGGGGCGGGGTGTCGGGGCGCGGGCAACTGATCTGGGAGGGCATCAAGCAGCCCGACCTGTCGAAGTTCCTCGTCATCGGCGCGCTGCTGTTCGTCGTCGGCGTGGCGGGCGTGCTGACGCGGCGCAACATCATCGTCATCTTCATGTCGGTCGAGCTGATCCTGAACGCGGCGAACCTGAACTTCATCGCCTTCGCGCGCTACCTGCAAGACGCGGGCAACCCGAACGCCGTCGCCGGCCAGGTCTTCACGGTCTTCATCATCGTCGTCGCCGCCGCCGAGGCCGCCATCGGCCTCGGCATCGTCATCGCGCTCTACCGCAACCGCGAGACGATCTTCATGGACAAGATCGATCTGTTGAAATGGTGAGGGAGAGGAGTCAGGAGTCAGAAGCCAAGAGCCAGAAGAAAAGCACCGGCGGCTTGGGCACTGGCGCGCGGCAAAGGTTAACGATGCATCCTGTTGGCCTCCGGCTTCCGACTCCTGGCTCCTGACTCCTGTCTTCTAGTTTCTGACAACCATGTCCACTCTTCTCTGGCTCATCCCCTTGTTGCCGCTGGCGGGCGCGGCGGTGAACGGCCTGCTGGGGCGGCGGCTGCGTTTCTCGGAGCGGCTGGTCGGCGCGGTCGCGGTCGGGTCGGTGGCGCTGGCGTTCGTGCTGGCGCTGGTGGCGGTCGGGCGCTACGCGGCGTCGGTCTGGCCCGCGCCTTACGTGACGAGCCAGGACGGCGCGAGCTTCACCTGGATCGCGGGCGGCGCGACGGCGCTGACGCAAGGGCAACAGGCGGGCGCGGGCGCGCGCGACGCGGCGGGGCACGCGGCGGCGGGCGGCGAACTGCGGACGACGACTGGCGTGCCGGGCACGTCGGCCACTTACGGCGTCGCGCAGGCGGAAGGGCCGGCGGCCGCGCCGGGCAGCCGGACGGCGAGCCGGACGGTCGTGCTCGGCGGGGCGGCGGCGCGCGACTCCGTGCTCGACGTGGAGTGGAGCTATCAGCTCGATCCGCTCTCGGCCGTCTTCATGCTGATCATCACGGGCGTGGGCTTGTGCATCTTCGTGTTCGCGACCGGGTACATGCACGGCGACCAAGGGTTCTACCGCTTCTTCGCCTACATGGGCCTGTTCATGTTCATGATGCTCGTGCTGGTGATGGGGTCGAACTTCCTGATGATGTTCGTCGGCTGGGAGGGCGTCGGCCTCTGCTCGTACCTGCTCATCGGCTACTACTTTGATCGGAAGGAGGCGGGCGACGCGTCGCGCAAGGCGTTCATCACAAACCGCGTGGGCGACTTCGGCTTCGCGCTCGCCGTCTTCGGCATCATCGCCACGTTCGGCACGGCGCAGTACACGGACGTGATGCGCGCCGCGAGCGCGTACCCGATTGAGCGGCTCGGCGAGTTTGCCATCATGTCGTGGCTCGCGTTGGGGCTGTTCGTCGGCGCGACGGGCAAGTCGGCGCAGATACCGCTGTACGTCTGGCTGCCGGACGCGATGGCCGGGCCGACGCCGGTCTCCGCGCTCATCCACGCGGCGACGATGGTCACGGCCGGTCTCTACATGCTGACGCGCACGAACGTCATCTTCCAGCACTCGCAGACGATGATGCTGGTCGTGGCCGTGGTCGGCGCGCTGACCGCGCTGTTCGCCGCGACCATCGGCATCACGCAGAACGACATCAAGAAGGTCTTGGCCTACTCGACCGTCTCGCAGTTGGGCTTCATGTTCCTCGCGTGCGGCGTGGGCGCGTTCGCCATCGGCATCTTCCACGTGATGACGCACGCCTTCTTCAAGGCGCTCATGTTCCTCGGCGCGGGCAGCGTGATCCACGGGATGCACCACGAGCAGGACATGCGCCGGATGGGCGGCCTGCGCAAGTACATGCCGAAGACGTTCTGGACGTTCGTCTGCGGCTGGCTCGCCATCTGCGGCATCATCCCGTTCTCCGGCTTCTGGTCGAAGGACGAAATCCTCTGGCGCGCCGCTTCGACCAACTACTTTTCGGGCGGCTGGCTGCTCTGGCTCATCGGCACGATTGCCGCGACCTGCACGGCGTTCTACATGACGCGGCTCGTCTGCATGACCTTCTTCGGGCGCGAGCGTTTCCGCGAAGTGCCGGCGGGCGGCGAGGCGGACGAGGCGCACGCCGCCGCCTACGACGAGCACCGCGCGCCGCACGACGCGCAACTCGAATCCGCGGGCGACCGCCCGCGCCACGAGCCGGGCGAGTACGTCGGCCAGCCGCACGCCGCGCCGCACGATCACCACGAGACGCGCGGCGGCGATGTTGACGAGGTACACGCCGCGCCGCACGGCCACCACGTCCACGAGCCACACGAGTCGCCGGCCTCCATGTGGGTCCCGCTCGCCGCGCTCGCCGTGCTCGCGACCTTGGGCGGCTTGATCGGAGTCGGGCCTGCGTTCTCCTTCATCACCGGCAGCGAGCATCCGGGCGGCCGGCTCAACATCGTCAACTGGCTCACGCCCGTCGTCTGGAACCCGGCGACAAAGACGTTCCCGACGGGCGCGGCCGGCGAGCACGCCACAGCGGGCGCGCACGAAACGGCGGGGGAAGCGGCGGGCGGGCACGAGAACGCGGGCGCGGTCGCGCCGGCCCCGCCGCAGGTCGCGGAGCACGCCGCGCCTTACGGCGACACGGGCTACAACCTCGCGCACGCGGCCGAGGCGTCCTTGGGCGAGCGCGCCGCGGAGTGGTTGTTCATCCTGCTCTCGATTGCCGTCGCGCTCGTCGGCATGGGGCTGGGCTACCTGTTCTACATCAAGAACCCGCGCCTGCCGGACGCGTGGGCGCGGCGGCTCGGCGCGCTCTACCGCGCGAGCTACAACAAGTATTGGATCGACGAACTCTACGGGCTGCTCGTGACGCGGCGCACGATGGACGCGGCTCGTCTCGTCTACAAGGTGGACTCCGAGGGGTTGGACGGCGCGGTCAACGGCGCGGCGGCCGCGACGCGCGCCGCCAGCCGCGCGACCGGCGCGTTCGACCGCTACGTCGTGGACGGCGCGGTCAACGGCGTCGCCTACTTCATCCGCGGCATCATGTCGCGCCTGCTGCGCACGGCGCAGACCGGGCTGACGGCCAACTACGCGCTCGTCATGGTGCTCGGCCTCGTCGTCGCCGTCATCGTGTACTTCGCGCCCGACTTCTGGGCGAAGTAGGGCTGAGGGCTGAGGGATGAGGGATGAAGAAGGCAGGAGCCAGGAGCCAGGAGCCGGAAGAAGGAGCGCCGTGCGCGCTCGTCCTCATTCCGGCTCCTGACTCCTGGCTCCCGGCTTCTGTCCCGCTTCATCCCTCAGCCCTCAGCCCTCATCCCTGTCGTTTGTGAGGGCACAGTGCGAAACATCCCATACCTGTTGTCAATCGTGACGTGGCTGCCGACGGTCGGGGCGGTCGTCATCCTGGCGCTGTTCAAGAAGCAGCAGACCGGCGCGATCAAGAAGTTCGCGACCGCGTGGTTCGGGCTGGCCTTCGTCGCGTCGCTCGGCCTCGTGGCTTACGACCGCGCGGCGGGCGGGATGCAGTTCCTGGAAAACTACCAGTGGATTCCGCTCATCGGCGCGCGCTACCAGATGGGCGCGGACGGCGTCGCCGTCCTGCTCATCATCTTGACGACGCTCCTGGGCCTCATCGCCGCGCTCTCTTCGTGGAACTACATACAGAAGCGCGAGCAGGAGTACTACGTGCTGCTGCTCCTGTTGCAGACGGCGGTGGTCGGCGTGTTCGCCTCGATGGACTTGTTCCTGTTCTACCTGTTCTTCGAGGTCTCGCTCGTGCCGATGTACTTCCTGATCGGCATCTGGGGCGGCGAGCGGCGGCTCTACGCCGCCATCAAGTTCTTCCTCTACACGCTGGTCGGCTCGGTCGTCATGCTGCTGGGCGTCTTGAAGATGTACTTTCTGACGCAGGACGCGACGCTCACGGCGCAGATCACGCCCGCGACGCTGGCCAACGTCGCCGGCAACCCGCAGGCGCGCGCGCTGCTCGACGCGACGCTCGCCGTCGCCAAGACCAACGGCACGGGCACGTTCAACATCATGTACCTGCAAGCGCTCGGCTCGGTGCTGCCGATGGGCGCGCTGCAAATCCTGCTGTTCTTCGCCTTCGCGCTGGGCTTCGCCATCAAAGTCCCGATGTGGCCGTTCCACACCTGGCTGCCCGACGCGCACGTCGAAGCGCCCACGGCCGGCTCGGTCATCCTCGCGGGCATTTTGCTCAAACTCGGAACCTACGGCTTCTTCCGCTTCAACCTGCCGATGTTCCCGAGGGCGTCGGCGGACGAGATCGCGTTCCGCGCCTTCGGCCTCGTCTTCGGCGTGCGCCACGTCATGATCACGCTCGCCGTCATCGGCATCATCTACGGCGCGCTCGCCGCCATGTACTTCGTCGTCAAGCGCGACGGCGACGTGAAGAAGCTGGTCGCCTACTCGTCCGTCTCCTCGATGGGCATCGTTATGCTGGGGCTGTTCGCCTTAAACCCGAACGGGCTGAACGGCGCGGTGCTCCACATGATCAACCACGGCATCTATTCGGGCGCGCTGTTCCTGCTGGTCGGCATCATCTACGAGCGCCGGCACACGCGCAACGTCGCCGAGTTCGGCGGCCTCTCGCACGTCATGCCGGGCTACGCGACGGTGTTTCTGGCGATGGCGATGACGGCCATCGGCTTGCCGCTGTTGTGCGTCTTCATCTCGGAGTTCCTGGCGCTGCGCGGCGCGTTCGAGGCGCGGCCCTCTTGGGCCGCCTGGGGCGCGCTCGGCATCATCCTGAACGCGGGCTACATGCTCTGGCTCTACCAGCGCATGTTCTTCGGCACGCTCGACAACCCGAAGAACGAACACTTGCCCGACATGACCGGGCGCGAGTGGGCCTACATGCTGCCGCTCGTCGTGCTCTCGCTCTGGATCGGCGTCTACCCGACGCCCTTCCTGCGCTACATCCAGCCGCCGGTCAACGCCGTCGTCCGCCACGTGCGCCCGGACTACCCGCTGCCCGTCGCGCAGCCGACGCCGCAACGCGCGAGCAGGTGAATTTTAGATTTTAGATTTAGATTTTTGATCTGACCCCGCGGGCGAGCCGGATCATCAATCGCAAATCAAAAGTCAAAAATCAGAAATCAACGATGCTGCTGCTTCAAGCCAACACTACGACGCTCTTCGGCGTGCGCGAGCTGCAACTGCTCGCGCCGGAGTTGATCCTGACCGTGTGCGCCTGCGTGGTGCTCGTGATGTCGGTCGTGCTGCCGAACAAGCGCGGCCGGCTGACGGGCCACTTCGCGCTCGTGGCGACGGCGCTCGCCGCCGCGTCGCTCGCCGCACAGTGGTACGCGAACAGCTACGTGCTGCCGCTTTCGGGCTTCTACGGCATGATCCGCGTGGACGGCTTCGCCATCCTCTTCCGCGCCATCTTCCTCGTCGCCGCCGCGCTGACCGTCTGCGTCGCGCTGCGCTACCTGGACGTGGAGCGCGAGCAGCGCGGCGAGTTCTACGCGCTCGTCTTGTTCGCCACGGTCGGCATGATGCTGCTGGCGTCTGGCTACGACCTGATCGCGCTCTACATCTCTTTGGAGTTGATGGCGCTGACCTTCTACGTGCTCGTCGCCTACACGAAGCGCGACCGGCGCTCGAACGAGGCGGGCATGAAATACTTCCTGCTCGGCGCGTTCTCCTCCGGCATCCTGCTCTACGGCATGTCGCTGCTCTACGGCGTCGCCGGCTCGACGAACGTCGCCGACATCGCGCGCGCCGTCAACCTCGCCATGAACTCCGCGCCGCCGCTCGAAGGCACGCCGCTGCTCCTGCGCCCGCTGCTGCTGCTCGGCATGATCGCGCTGGCCGCCGGTCTCTTCTTCAAGATCGCGGCCGTGCCCTTCCACATGTGGGCCCCGGACGCCTACGAGGGCGCGCCCACGCCCGTCACCGCGTTCCTCTCCACGGGGTCGAAGGCGGCGAGCTTCGCGCTCTACGCGCGCATCTTCGTCGAGGCGTTGGGCGGGATGCGCGCCGACTGGGCCCCGCTGCTGGGGTTAGTCGCCGCGCTCACGATCCTCGTCGGCAACTGGGCCGCGGTGACGCAGACGAACGCCAAGCGGCTCTTGGCCTACTCGTCCATCTCGAACGCGGGCTACCTGCTGCTGGGGCTGATCGCGGGCAACAGTTACGGCTACACGGGTCTCGTCATCTACCTGCTCGTCTACACGCTGATGAACGTGGGCGCGTTCGGCGTCATCATCTCTCTGCGGCGGCGCGGCATCGTCGGCGACAACGTGGACGACCTGAACGGGCTGGCGCAGAAAGCGCCGGGCATGGCCTTTATGATGACGCTCTTCATGCTCTCGCTCGGCGGGCTGCCGCTGACGGGCGGCTTCATCGGCAAGTACTTCCTCTTCGGCGGGCTGTTGCAGCGCGGCGCGGCCGAAGGCAAGACCTGGTACTACTGGCTCGCCGTCTGGGCCATCCTGAACACGGTCGTCTCGTTCTACTACTACGTGCGCTTCATCCGCGCCATGTACCTGGGCGACGAGGCGGCGGACGAGCGCCCGCTCTCGCTCTCGCCCGCGCTGCGCGCCGCGCTCGTCGTCGCCTCAATCGGCATCGTCCTCATCGGTCTCTACCCGCAGCCTTTCATCAGCGCGGCCCAGACCCTCCTCGCCGCCTTCACCGCCGCCGGCCCCGTCGCACTCAAGTAACGCGGGGCAAAGCGGGCCGGCCTCCGAAGATGCACCGAGAAGTATGCGCCGCAGGCGCGCCGAGGAGTATGCGCCTCTAACGCACGGAGAAGTGTGCGCCGTAGGCGCACGGAGAAGGTAGCCAGGGGCGCGCGCCAGAGCCGCAGGCTCGGCGCGCCGCCCCTGGCTACCCTCCTTGCGCGCCTGCGGCGCGCAAACCCGGTCGCCGCCCGCCGCCGGCCAAGCTTGCGTCAAACTAACGTCTCAGAAGGAGTTTCTGAGCACTCGAAAGCGCCTAACGGACACTCCGTAAGAGCTTTCGAGCACTCAAAAACTCCTTTCGAGTGCTCGTCAAGAGCTTTCGAGCACTTAAAAGCTCTTACGGAGTACTCGTTAAGAGCTTTCGAGTGCTTGCTAGGAGCTTTTGAGCACTCCGTAGGAGCTTTCGAGTGCTCGTTAAGAGCTTTTGAGTGCTCGAAAGCTCCTACGGAGTGCTCGATAGGAGCTTTTGGACATTCAAAAGGAGCTAACGAAACTCCAAAAGCTCCATTTGAAACTCCGAAAGCTCTTAATGAAACTCCGAAAGCTCCTTTTGAATGGCCGAAAGCGGCTAAGGAAACTCCGAAAGCTCCTTTCGGGCGTTGCGCAAGCCTTCCGCGGCGTCCGAAAGCGGCTTTTTAGAGCGCAAAAGCTGTCGGCGCGCGGGCGTTAGTCAATTTGCCACGGCCGCCGCGCCCGTGCGAGCATCACGGCTCGCTTATGTGGCTGTTCTACCTGTTCGCCGGGCTGCTCGTCTTGCAGGGCATCGTCTCGCTGCGCGGCGGCGTGCGCTGGCTCGCCTACGTCAGGCGCGAGCTGGCGCGGCCGTTGCCGACTTACGCGCCTTACGCCTCCGTCGTCGTGCCGTGCCGCGGTCTTGATCAAGGGCTGGCGGAGAACCTGCGCGCCGTCTGCCGGCAAGACTACCCGCGCTACGAAGTTATCTTCGTCACGGACGCGGCGGACGACCCCGCGCTCGCCGTCGTCGAGTCTGTGCGCGCCGAATGCGCGACCGACGACAACCCCACGACGCGCGTGGTCGTCGCGGGGCGTGCGACCGACCGCGGGCAGAAGGTGTATAACCTGCTGGCGGGTCTGGCGGCGTGCGCCGCGGGCGTCGAGGTCTTCGTCTTCGTGGACACGGACGCGCGCCCGCAGAGCGGCTGGCTGCGCGCGCTCGTCGCGCCGCTCGCGGACGCCGGTCTGGGCGCGACGACCGGCTACCGCTGGTTCGTGCCCGTCCGGGGCGGTCTCGCCTCGCACCTGCGCGCCGTCTGGAACGCCTCCATCGCGTCGGCGCTCGGCGCGGACGCGGCGCGCAACTTCTGCTGGGGCGGCGCGACCGCGCTCCGCCGCGCGACCTTCCACGCGGCGGACGTACCCGCGTACTGGCGCGGCGCGCTCTCGGATGACTTCGCCCTGACGCGCGCGCTCAAAGCGGCCGGGCGCGCGATCCGCTTCGTGCCCCAATGCCTCACCGCCGCGCACGAAGACTGCACGCTCACGGAGTTGTGCGAGTTCACCACGCGGCAGATGAAGATCACGCGCGTCTACGCGCCGCACCTGTGGCGCATCGTGCTCGGCTCGAACCTGCTCTTCGTCCTCGTCTTCTTTGGCGGCGTACTGCTCGCGCTCGCACGTCTAACTACCGGCGCATCGTTCTGGCCGCCGCTCGTACTCGTCGGCGTCATCTACCTGCTCGGCGCGGCCAAGGCGGCGCTGCGCCTGCGCGCCGTCGCCCTCGCGCTCGCGCCTGCGGGCGTACGCTTCGGCGGCCGCACGCACGCCGCGCACCCCACGCTCTGGCCCCTCACCGCCGCGCTCTACGCCGGCAACGCCCTCGCCGCCGCCCTCTCCCGCCGCCTCGACTGGCGCGGCATCGCCTACGAACTTAAATCCCCCAACGAGACGATAGTTCAAGGGGAAAGGCGGAGGGCGAAAGGCGAAAGTTAGGACACGCCTGCGGCGTGACATCTTAAAAATAAATCGGCGCGTGAGCGCCGTCCTAACTTTCGCCTTTCGCCTTTCGCCCTGCGCCTTGATACACTTCCTGTGCCCATGACCACACGCGCCGGCCAACTCTACCGCCTGCTGCGCTCGACGGGGCGCGAGCGCCGCCTCGGCACGGTGATCCTCTTCGTCACCTCGCGCTGCAACGCGAAGTGCGAGACCTGTTTCTACTGGCAGGAGTTGAACCGGCCCGGCGACATGACCTACGCGCAGATCGAGCGGCTCGCCCAGACCATGCCGCCCGTCACAGACCTCTGGCTCTCCGGCGGCGAGCCGACCCTGCGCCGCGACCTCTGCGAGATCATCGCCCTCTTCGTCCGCACCAACGGCGTGCGCCGCGTCATCATCCCCACCAACGCGCTCGTAAAGGCGCGCGCCCGCGAAGTCGTTGCCGCCGCCCTCGGTCATAACCCTGAGATCGATCTCTACCTCAACGTCGCGCTCGACGGCTACGGCACGACGCACGACCGCATCCGCGGCGTCCCCGGCAACTGGGAGAAGACGCTCGACACCATCGCCGCGCTCTACCCGCTCAAGGAGCTTTACGGCGACCGCTTCCGCCTCAACGTCAACACGGTCGTCTGCGCCGAGAACTACGCCGAGCTTGAACGCCTCGCCGACTACCTCTGGCACAACTGCCGGCTCGACGGCCACTACTTCAACATCATCCGCGGCGAGACCAAGGCCGGCGCGGCCATCAAGGCCGTGCCGCCCGAAGTCCTGCCCGCGCTCTACGCCCGCGCCGCCGCCCTGACCGAGCGCTACGGCGCGCGCATGTTCGCCGCGGACGACGCGCCCACGCGCTTCGTCAAAGCCGTCGCCTACGTCGGCGCGATCACGACGCACTACCGCACGCAGCTCGCCAACTTCGACCGCGCGACGCCCTGGGGCTTCCCCTGCACGGCCGGCGAGACGACCGTGGTCGTGGACTACAACGGCGACGTGCGCGCCTGCGAGCTGCGCGCCCCCTTCGCCACGCTCGCCGCCTACGACTACGACTTCGGCGCGCTCTGGGCCGACCACGCGCGCCAGCAAGAGCTGAACGAGATCGACGGCGGCCGCGCCTGCTGGTGTACGCACGTCTGCTTCATCCACGACTCCATGCGCCACTCGCGCCGCGCCCTGCTCTACGACGTGCCGAAGAATTATCTGCGGCGGAATAGCTGGTAGTTAATTGTTATTGGTTAATTGTTAACTGTTAGTTGTAAAGCACGCGCACAGGTCGAAGACGACCTCGGACAGAGAACAACTAACAACTAACAACTAACCAGGCACACACCTTTTATGCCTGAGCGAGACGAGCAACAGATCACGCGCAAGAGCGGGATGGTGTACGGGGCGGTCTTTACGCTGGCGTCGGCGATTGTGGCGTGCCTGCTCGCGGGCTGGGCGCTGGATCGCTGGCTGGGCACGGGGCCTTGGCTGCTCGTCGGCGGCATCGTCCTCGGCGCGATCATCGGCTTCTACCAGTTCATCCGCCTGATGTCGAAGGCGACGTGAGGCGCGCGATTTGCGCTGCTCGACAGGGCGCGCGCGCGCCGTGTAGAATCGGCTGTTCTGAAGATGCACGCGTTAGAGCACCTTGGGCCGCAGGCCGCCGACGAGGCGGAGGCGATGGAGCGTCGCCTGTTCCGCGTGATGTGCGGGGCGGTGGCGCTGGCGGTGCTGGCGAGCGCGGCGTTCGCGCCGTGGCGCGTGACGACGGGGCTGCTGCTGGGCGGCGCGCTCGCGTTGCTCAACCACCACTGGCTGCGGGCTTCCGTCCGCACGGCGTTCTTCGGGGCCGCGCTCACGGGCGTCCGGCCCAAGCTCGGCGTCGCGCGCTTCGTCCTGCGTTACTTCGTCGTCGCCGCCGCCGTGAGCGCCGCCTACGTGCTCGACCTGGTCTCCATCGTCGCCACGCTGGCCGGTCTGAGCGCGTTCGTCGTGGCGGCGTTGGTCGAAGCCTTCATGCAGACGTGGCTGACGTTCAGACGGCGGGAGGATAACTAACCGACTATGTTCTGGTTGCTGCAACACGAAGGGGCGGGGCAGGCGGCCGAGCACGCCGCCGCCGCGGGCGAGCCGGCGGCCCACGCCGCCGAGCACGGCGGCGAGCACGTGCCCTGGCTCGTCACGCAGGTCAATCACTTGATCGGCGAGTCGCTCTACCACTTGCAACTGCAAACCACCAAGCCCTTCTGGGATAAATTCTTCGGCGCGTTCGGCACGAACGCCGAGGCGGTCTTCGGGCCGTACTCGCCGGAGACGGCCGTGCCCTGGTACACGGTGATGTTCCTGATCGCGTGCCTGCTGACGGTCGTGTTCGTCTGGGTGCTGAAGGGCAAACTGTTCGGCCGGGCGCTCTCCGAAGACGAGCCGCACGGCGGGCAGCAGACGCTTGAGGTCGCGGTGCTGGCCGTGCGCGGCTTGATCGAGGACATCATCGGGCCGCACGGGCTGAAGTATTTCCCCGTGGTCGCCACCTTCGCGATCCTGATCCTCGTCTCGAACCTGATGGGCTTGTTCCCGCTCTTCATGTCGCCCACGTCGAGCACGTCGGTCACGTTCGCGCTCGGCATCTCGTCGTTCGTCTACTACAACTACATCGGCATCAAAGAGAACGGGCTGCTCGCGCACCTGGGCCACTTCGCGGGCGTGCATTACTTCAGCGGCGCGATCCTGTGGATCATGGGGCCGGCGATGTTCGTCATCGAGTTGATCAGCAACTTCGTGCGCCCGCTTAGCTTGGGCCTGCGGCTGTTCGGCAACATCTTCGGCGACGAGCAGGTGGGCGCGAACATCGCCAACCTCGCGCCGCCCTACACGCTCTTCGTCATCCCCGCGGTGCTCATGATCCTGAGCGTCTTCGCCGCCGTCATGCAGACGTTCATCTTTACGCTGCTCTCGATGATCTACATCGGCGAGGTCTCGCACGCGCCCCACGAAGACCACCACGACGCCGACGTGGACGGCGAAGAGATCATCGCGCCGGTCTTTACATAAGAGGTTAGATGTCAGATGTCAGATGTCAGTTAGAAGACACTCACTGACATCTGACATCTGGCATCTGGCATCTGCTTTTCCGCGCTTCGAGCGGCGTGCCCACACGCGGGCGCGCGCGTTGGGGCGCACGGTCGTTAGGACGGACTGGGCAGCGGGCGGGGCTGGCAGGCGACGGGCCGCCGGGCGGGTTGCGTCGCGCCGCCGCCGCATGGCTCTCGCGGTTTAGGAGGGTCGGGTCGGAGAGAAGCTCGCATCGCTTGGAGCGCCGTTGTAAGAGGGGCGGCGGATACCGGATGCCGGCGAAATCATAAGGACGGGCCGCGAGGCGTTAGACCGCCGGGCGCGCCGCCTGCACTTCCACCTGCCGCCGCAGTCCAAACCAGACGGGAGGCTCCCTTTTATGAGCAAACTGAGGATGTTCCTGTTCACGGCGCTCACGGTGCTGTTCGCGTCGGCCACGGCCTTCGCGCAGGGCGTGGGCGGGGCCGAGGCGGGCGCGGACAACGCGAACACCGTGGCCAAGTGGGCGAAACTGGCGGCGGGCATCGGCTTCGCCATCGCGGCGGGCTTGGGCGCGCTGGGGCAGTCGCGCGTGGCGGCCTCGGCCGCCGAAGGCGCGGCGCGCAACCCCGGCGCGAGCGGGCGCATACAGATTCTGATGATCATCGGCCTCGCCTTCATCGAGACGCTGGTCATCTTCACGCTCGTGATCATGTTCGCCATCGTGCGCGTGGCCTAAGCGGTCGCCGCACAACCCGAACGCGCGCCGGGCGTGGTCTCACAAAGAGGCCGCGCCCGGCGTTTTGCCTTGATGGTTCACCTTGCCCCGCCCGCCGCTTCGTTGTAAGCTGCACGGCAAGTTCCCCTCGGTTTAAATTACCCGGCCTGAGCGACCTCTCCCGGAATTTCGGGCGCGGCGGCCGACGCCGTTACGTCCGCGCCGCCCGGCAAAACTGAGCTTGAAAGGATGTGAACTCATGCGCAAGCTGATTCTGGCGTTCGTGCTGTTAGTGACGGCGGCCGCCGTCGCCGCCGCCGACACCATCTACTTGAAGGACGGCCGCACCGTGCGCGGCACGGTCATCGGCTTCATCAACAACCGCTTCGCCGTCCGCGTCACGCCGACCACGGGCCAGCCGGGCGACGAGGGCGAGATACGCTTCTTCCGCCCCGGCGAGATCGACCGCGTCGAGTTGGACGGCCGCTCGCTCGACGAGTTGCGCTACGAGTCGCGCACCGTGCAGGTGTCGCTCGCGCCCAACTGGATCGACAGCGGCATTGACGTGCGCCGCAACGAGCGCATACAGATCAGGGCCTCCGGCACGATCTCCACGCCGCGCGCGCGCATCACGCCCGACGGCTTGCGCTCGACCGATCCGACCGCGCCGCTGCCGCGCGCCGCCGAGGGCGTTTTGATCGGCGCGGTCGGCAGCGACGCCGACTCGCCCATCGTCGAGCTGGGCCTTCAGCGCGAGTTCGTCGCCGACCGCGACGGCCGCCTCTACCTGACCGCCAACCGCGGCACTTACACAGACGCGCGCGGCGCGTTCACCGTCCAGGTACGACGCGAGCGCGACCTGACGCCGCGCCGCAACACGACGGCCGGGCGCGACACGACCGGGCGCGACGACGACACCGGCGGCGACGACGACCTCTTCGGCGGCAGTCGCAGCAGTGCGCCCGCGCCCGTCCGCTCGCGCACGCCGCGCACGGCCCCGCCCGACACGGGCCGCGACCGCGCGCCGCAGGAGATAACCGTTGAAGTGCCCGGCACGTCGCGCGGCACGGACACGAACATCGAGCTACGCACGGGCGATCAGGTGACGATCTCGGCGTCGGGGCGTGTCGTCGCGGGCCGGCGCGCGGGCGAGGTCGGGCCCGAAGGCGGGCGCGCGGGCGGGTTCGGGGCCATCGCCGGCACGTACCCCGTGCCGAACGCCGGGCCGGGCGCGCTCATCGGCTTCATCCGCCTGGCGAACGGGCAGGTCACGCAGCCCTTCCTCGTCGGCGCGCAGCAGACCTTCAACGCGCCCGCCGACGGTCGCCTCTTCCTCGCCATCAACGACGACAACTACGGCGACAACGGCGGCAGCTTCACCGTGCGGATAAGGTACTGAAGGGGAGAAGTCGGAAGCCAGGAGTCAGGAGCCAGAAGTGGGAAGGCGAGTCGCCGCAAACGGTCGTTGCTGTGAGCAGTCAAGGCGCGGCCGGGTTGTTGACCTGCCATCTTTCTTCTGGCTTCCGGCTTCTGGCTTCTGGCTCCTGGCTTCTGGCTTCTCTGCTTTCATTCCTCCTCCCTCTCCTTCGTCGCGCGCAGGATCGGATCAATCGTTGGGGCGAAGGGCGGGGCGTAGGCGAGGTCGAGGCGGTTGAGGTCTGCGAGTTTGAGTTGGGCGTGGAGCGCGGCGGCGTAGACGTTGATGCGTTGGGCGACGCCTTCGCGCCCGACCATCTGCGCGCCGAGGAGGCGGCCGCGGCGGTCGTGTATGAGGCGCGTGAGCACGGGCGCGCCGCCGGGGTAGTAGCTGGCGCGCGAGACGCTCTCGTCTTCCGTCACGGCGGCGTCGAAGCCGGCCGCGTCGGCCTCGGCGAGCGAGAGACCCGTGCGCGCGACTTCGAGGTCGAAGACCTTGACGGCGTTCGTGCCGACCACGCCCGCGTAACGCTCGGCCGGTTGCGCGCCCGCGGCGTTGGCCCCGGCGACCCAGCCTTGGCGCACGGCCGGTTGGCCCAGCGGCAGCCACACGCGTCGGCCTGAGACGCGGTGCAAGACCTCGCAGCAGTCGCCCGCGGCGTAGACGTTCGGCGCGCTCGTGCGCTGCTCCGCGTCCACGACGATTGCGCCGCTCGCGCCCAACTCAAGCCCCGCCGCCTCGGCCAACGCCGCGTTCGCCCTGACGCCGACGCCGACCGCGACCAATTCGGCCGCGAACGCACGCCCGCTCTCAGTCACCACGCGCTCAATCCCCTCGCGCCCCTCGAACGCCGCCACCCTTTCGCCGAAGACCAACTCGACGCCGTGCGCGGTCAACTCTTCGACCACGCGGTCGCGCAAGCGCCCGCCAATCGTGCTCATCACGTTGTCCGACGCTTCGACGACGGTCGTGCGCAGGCCGCGCCGCATGAACGCCTCGGCCAGCTCAAGCCCGATGTAGCCCGCGCCGACGATTGCGGCCGCGCGCGGGCGTCGCTCCGCCATGAAGGCGAGCAGACGCCGGCCGTCGTCCATGTGGCGCAGGACGAAGACGCCCGCGAGGTCGCGGCCCGGCAGCGGCGGGCAGACGGCGGCCGCGCCCGTGGCGATGACGAGATGGCTGAAGTCGAGTTCGCGCTCAACGCCGTCGCCGCGCACGCGCAGAGTTGACTTGGCGGGGAAGAGTTCGAGCGCCTCCGTGCGCAGGCGCAGGGCGATGCGTCGGCGCTCGCGGAAGTATTCGGGCGGGCGCGCGATGAGTTTATCGAGCGCGGGGATGAGACCGGAGACGACGTAAGGCAGCCCGCACGCGCCGTAGGACGCGTCGCCCGTGCGCTCGACGACGGTGATGTCGAGCGCGGGCGCGCGGCGGCGCGCTTCCATCGCCGCGGCCAGCCCGGCGGCCACGCCGCCGACGATCAGTAGGTGCTCTCGGCCCAAGGTCTTCGCCGCCGCCCCGTCTGGATTAGAAACACGTGCGGCCTAAAGCTTACCCAAAGAGGGGGCGCTTCGTAAAAGGCGGCCGCGAAAAAGCGGGCGGAAACGTGCGCGCACAGCGCGCGCCGCCGCTGGCCTCAGTTTTGCTTAGAGGCCAATCGTTGCCCGTGGCTGAAACACTATGATACGCTCGCTCGTAATCTCCCACACAGGCGACACTGCGAGGCGACTCTCTCGATGAAGAAATGCCCCAAATGCGGGACAGTTTACGAAAACACGAACACGCTATGTCCGAATGACGGCGCGGTGCTCGTCAAGACCGGCGACGCGCTGCTCGGGCAGACGCTCGCCAGCAAGTACCGGATCGAGGAGCGCATCAGCGAAGGCGGCATGGGCACGGTCTACCGCGCCGTGCACGTGCTGATGGAGAAGCCCGTCGCCATCAAGGTGCTGCACCCGTCGCTCGCCGCCGACGAAAAGATCGTCGCCCGCTTCACGCGCGAAGCCAAAGCCGCCTCGCGCATCTCGCACCCGCACGCGCTGAACGTGACCGACTTCGGCGAAGACGAGAAGGGCATCGTCTTCCTCGTCATGGAGTACCTGCGCGGGCGCACGCTCAAGCAGGTGGTGCGCCAGGAAGGGCCTCTGCCGCTCGCGCGCATCGTCGAGATCACGAAGCAGGTGGCGGGCGCGCTCGACGCCGCGCACGCCGAGGGCGTCGTCCACCGCGACCTCAAGAGCGACAACATCATGCTCGAAGAGGTCGGGCAGGGGAACGACTGGGCCAAGGTCTTGGACTTCGGCATCGCCAAGATTCAGGAGCCGGTCGGGCAAGACCCGGAGTTGACCGCGCCGAACCTGATCATCGGCACGCCGCAGTACATGTCGCCCGAACAGTGCTCGCAGGCCGCAGAGATCGACAAGCGTTCCGACATCTACTCGCTCGGCGTCATCATCTACGAGATGCTGACCGGGCACGTCCCTTACACCGGCGAGTCGGCGACCGCCGTCATGCTCAAGCACCTGCAAGAGCCTGTGCCGTCGGTGCTCGCCGAGCGCGCGGACGTGCCGCCGTCGGTGGACGCCGTGGTCATGCGCGCGCTGGCGAAGCAGCGCGAGGAGCGGCAGCAGAGCGCGGGCGAACTGGCCGAGGCGCTGGCGACCGCCGCGCAGGACGAAGTGCCGGAGAGCGCCGCCGGCTTGCCCGTCGCCCCCGCACGCAACACCGGCGAGCACGGCGTCGTGAACACGGATCGCATCGTCGTCCCCACCGGCCCCGTCGCGCCGCGCACGACTGCCAACGAAGACTACGACGAGGCGACGGTCGTCCGCGCCGCGCCGCGCACCAGCGCACACACAGAGCTGGACGAGTTGGCGCACTACGACGAGCCGCCGCCCGCGGCCGCGTTCAACCCCTGGAAGATCATGATCCCGGCGGGCGTCGCGCTGCTCGTCATCATCGGCGTCTTCTTCGCCGTGAGCCAGCAGCGCGGCACGCAGCCGGCGGCCGCCAACGACAACGCCGCGCCGCTCAGTTCCGACCCGAACGCGCAGGCCGTGCAACCGCTCGGCACGCCCACGGGCGCGGGCGAGAGCGCGGCCGGCGCGGCGGCACTCGCACCCGCGACGGGCACGCCGCCGACCGGCGCGGCGGGCGCACCGCCGACGGGCGACGCCGCGGGCGGCGCGAATAGCAACAACGCCGCGCAGACGGGCGCGGCCGGACAGGGCGAAGGCGACAACAGCAACGCCGCGCGCAACGACAACGAGCGCAGTGCGGACACGCGCAACAGCAACGCCGCGAACGAAAATCAAGGTCAGGGCAACGACAACGCGAACGCCGACCCGACCCCGCCGCCGCGCAACGACAACCGCCGCGCCCGCCCGTCGCCCACGCCCGCCGACAGCGCCGACGAGCCGCCCCCGCCCCCGCGTCGCGCCAGCCCGACGCCGACCCCGCCGACCCTCGTCGCGCCCAAGACCGACGCCGCTATAGACGGCACGCCGCCCCCCGCCAACTAGGGTCTCGCAGTCGTCTCTATTCGCAGATCAGATCAACACAGAGTACACAGAGAATCCACAGAGTACACAGAGTTCTTACTGTGGCCTCTGTGCTAACTCTGTGCCCTCCGTGTTAACCCGGCCGCACGCAACATTCAAGTTCAAATAAACCCGACCTACAACTGCTTCGAGAGCGCGGCGCGGACGAGCGCGAGCAGTTGTTCCTCTTCGTCTAAGACCGGCTCGATCTCAAGCACGTAGCAGGGCAGGGGCACGCGCAACGCGTGGAGTTTAACTGCGTCTTTGGCCGTCGTGACGAGCGCCGCCGCGCCGGTCTGCGCGGCGGCTTGGGCGAGCGCGTCTAACTCCGTCTGCGTGTAGTTGTGATGATCGGGAAAGGCGCGCGTGCCGCTCAACGCGCAGCCCGCGCTTTCGGCGTGCGTGAAGAACGCACGCGGGTTGCCGACGGCGCAGAAGGCGAAGAGCGTGCGCGGCAGTTCGGCTGTTAGTTCAGGGGCCGCGGCGAGCGGGCGTATGCGGCGCGTGCGGGTGCGGGCGTTGAAGACGGGGCGACCGCCGCTGAGTCGGGCGACCTGTGCGCGGAGGGCGGCGAGGTCGGGCGCGAGTTCGGCGCGGGTGATGACGACGCAGTCGGCGCGGCGGAGCGCGCGGGGCGGTTCGCGCAGGCGACCGCGCGGCAGGAGCCGGCCGCTGCCCCACGGCGCGCTCGCGTCGAGCGTGACGACGTTCAGGTCGCGCGCGAGGCGCAGGTGTTGGAAGCCGTCGTCGAGGATGAAGAGATCGCTATGGAGCGCAGTCTGCGCCCAGCGCGCCGCCGCGACGCGATCCGCGTCGCTGACGACGGCGGCGAGTCCGAGCAGGTTCTCGGCCAGCAGGCGCGGCTCGTCGCCGCCCGTCGCGGCGTCGGCCAACAGGCGCGCGCCGTCCGAGACGACGACGCGGCGGCGCGCGTCGCGCCGGCCGTAGCCGCGCGTCAGCACGCACACGCGGCGGCCCTCGCGCGCCGCCGCGCGCGCCAGCCACTCGACGAGCGGCGTCTTGCCCGTGCCGCCGGCCGTGATGTTGCCGACGCTGATGACCGGCACGTCGAGCCGATGCACGGGCAGCGCGCCCGCGCCGTAGAGCGCCAGCCGCGCGCGCGTCACCGCGCCGTAGAGCAGGCTGAGCGGGGAGAGGGCAAGGGACATAAGGAAGCCGGAGTTAGAAGTCAGAAGTCAGAAGTTGGAAGTTGGAAGTTGGGAGTCTGGAATAAGAAGTCAGAGCGCAGGTGTCAGGTCAGACTTGAGATCAGTTTCCGCGCACCGATCTCTACGTTCGGCTTGCGCGCGCGCCACGCGCGCTGACTTCCGGCTTCCGGCCGTTTTCTTCCGGCTTCTGGCTTCTGGCTTCTGACTCCTGCCGCTCAATCATTTCTTCTAACAGCGCAACGGTTCGCGCGGTCGCGCCGCGGCTCTGTTCGAGGGCGGCGCGGGCGCGCGCGCCGGTGCGTCGGCGGCGCGCGTCGTCGGTCAGCAGTTCTTGGAAGACGCGCGCGAGCGCGGGCGGCGCTTGGCGTTCGTCGAGCGCGGGCAGTTGGACGAGCGCGTCCTGCGCGCGGAAGTCGCGAACGATGGCGGCGAAGTTGAACGTGTGCGCGCCGGTGACGACGCAGCGCGCGTGCGCCGCCGGCTCAAGCACGTTGTGCCCGCCGACGCGCGCGAGGCTGCCGCCGACGAAGACGAGCGCGGCCAGCGGGTAGACGGCGCGAAGCTCGCCGATGCTGTCGAGCAGGATCACGTCCGCGTCCGCGTCTGTAAGGGCCGGCGCGGCGGAGCGGCGCGCCCAGGTTAAATCGGAAGCGGCGACGAGCGCGGCGACCTCGTTGAAACGTTCGGGGTGGCGCGGCGCGACGAGCAGGCGCGGGCGCTCATTCGGCAGGCTCGCGCGCAGCAGCTTGAAGGCCGCGAGCAGCCAGGCCTCTTCGGGCGCGTGCGTGCTGGCGGCGAGGATGAGCGGGCGCGCGGCGTCGAGCCGGAAGCGTGCGCGCAGTGCGTCGGTCAACTCGGTCGCGGTCGTGTCGGCCGGCGCGTCGAACTTCATGTTGCCGGCGACGCGCGTGCGTTCGGGCGCGAGACCGAGCGCGTTGATGCGCGCGGCGTCCTCGTCGGTCTGCATGACGGCGAGCGTGAGCGCGCCGACGACGCGGCGGATGAAGCCGCCCAAGCGCCGGTAGCCGCGGAACGAACGTTCGGAGAGCCGCCCGTTGACGAGCACGACGGGCACGCCGCGCGCCGCGCACTCGCGCAGGAAGCGCGGCCACAACTCGGTCTCCATCACGAGCACGACCGACGGGTGCATCGCCCGTAGCGCGCGCCGCACGCTCCACGCCCAGTCGAACGGGAAGTAGAAGACGGCCGCGGCGTCGTCTTTGAAGACCTCGCGCGCGAGCCGCTGGCCCGTGAGCGTCGTGGTCGAGACGACAAGTTGGTGTTGGGGGAAGCGGGCGCGCAGGGCGCGTGCGAGCGGGCGGGCGGCCTGCGCCTCGCCCACCGAGACGCAGTGCAGCCAGATGACGGGGCGGCCGCCGGCCGCCAGCGGCGGCACGCCGCCCATGCGCTCGCCCAGGCCGGCGACGTACTTGCCGTGGCGCAGCGCGTCGAACAGAAACAGCGGCAGCAGGACGAGGATGCCGGCGGTCAGCAGGACGCTGTAGAGGAGAAACATCGTGACAGGTGACGGGTGACAGGTGACGGGACGAAAGCAGTTCTCTTGTCACCCGTCACCTGTCACCCGTCACGGCTTTATTTTGCTCGCTCGATGTAGCGCCCTTCGCTGGGGTTGACGCGGATGCGGTCGCCCTCGTTGATGAAGGGCGGCACTTGAATCGTGACGCCGTTTTCGAGCTTCGCGGGCTTGTTGACGTTCGAGACGGTCGCGCCCTTGAGCGTCGGCTCGGTGCTGGTCACGGTCAGTTCGATCACGTCGGGCAGAGAGACGCCGATGGGCTGGCCTTCGTAGAACTCGGCCTGGATGCGCAGACCCGGCGTGAGCCACTCGGCCATGTCGCCCAGGTCTTCGTCGGAGAGCTGCGTCTGCTCGTAGTTCTCCGTGTTCATGAAGTGGTGGCCGGAGCCGTCCGAGTAGAGGTACTCCATCTCGTGCTGTTCGAGCGTGGCGCGCTCGACCGTGTCGGCGGAGCGGAAGCGGTGCTCGAACGACGAGCCGGTCTTCAGGTTGCGCAGCTTGGTCTGCACCATCGCGCGCAGGTTGCCGGGCGTGTGGTGGCGGAAATCCACGACCTTGCAGAGATTGCCCTCGAAGAGAATGACCATGCCGCGGCGGATTTGCGTTGCGGGAATCGCCATAGGACTGATTTAACTCCGTGTCTGACTGGAATAAACGGGCCGCCGGAAGAAGCGCGTGCTACACGGTCGCCACCACGCGGCGCTAACAAACTGCACAGTCTAACGACCGCCCGCGCGGTTTGTCCAGCCGGCAGGCCGCGCGCACAAGCGGCAAGACGACGCGCGCGGCCGCGGCCGCGTACGCGCCGCGGCGCGCGTTCGGCTTCGTCCGCGGCCGCGCGCTTAGACGCCGCCGTCCGGCGTTTCGCCGGGGTCGAGCTTGAAGAAGACTTCGAGCGTGACTTGGTATTCGAGCCGGCCCTGTTGCAACCCGCCGCGCTGCTCGCGGACGACGAACCAGGAGAGGTTGCGCAAACTCTGGCGCGCGCGCGCCACCGCCACCTCAATCGCGTGGCTGAAACTCTGGTCGGACGTGCCGACGATGTCCGTGCCTTTGAAGACGCTCTCGCCCATCGGGATTATGCCTCCGGCGGTCGTGTACGGTCGGGCTGTTGGAACGTAAGTCGCGGCCGGCATGAAAGCACGGCCGCAGGGGCGTGTCAAGAACGAGGGCCGGCGGCGAGTTGCGGGCACAACAAAGAACGGGCGAGCAATCTTCAGGAGTCGAAAAGCACGCCTGTTGATTGTCCGCCCGTCCTTCTCGGAGGAGCCCACCTTCCTGACCGTAAGAACGCTGCACGCGGGCAAAGGTTTCAGAAAATATTTCGCGCGGCGGGGAAAGTGACGAGCGGCCCGGCCGAAGGTTTAAGCGGCGCGGCGGGCGCGCTGCGGCGGGTTAAGCGGCGCGGGCGCGCGGCGTGCGGCGTTCGCGCGCGACGTGGCTCAGCCACTCCTGCGCCTCCGCGTAGAGCGGGTAGCGCTCCTCCTCCGTGCGGAAGGCCTTCGTGTGGTAGAGCCGGCGGCCGTTGACGAGCCGGGCCGGGTGCTTGATGTGCAGCATCTCGTGGTAGAGGATGTACTCGACGAACCACTCCGGCACGTCGGGCGCGTCCAGGGTCTTGCTGATCACGATGGTGTCATGCACGGGGTCGTGGTGGCCGAGGATGCGGCGCGTGCGGCGCTGCGACCAGGTGAGCGTCGGCTTGTGCAGCGCGCCGTCGAAGTAGCGGCGGTTGAGTCGGGCGAACAAACGGTCGAGGTTGTGGCAGTTGCCGCGCGCGCCCGTGATGAGCTTGCGCCCGCGCCGCCGCCGCGTCAGGTCGGCCGCGCGCAGGACGTGCGGCAGCGTGGCGTAGTCGCGGTAGACGCGCTCGTGCATCTGCGGCGTGCGCCGCCGCAGCAGCTTGGCGACCAGGATGAAGGCGAGCGCGCGCTGCACCTGCACGGGCGCGTCGTTGAAAATGTCTGAGAGGCGCACGTAGACGCGCCCGGCGCGCAGGCGGATCGTGTGGTGCAGCCCGGCGTAAGGGTAGAAGCGGACTTCGACCGTCGGCGTCGCACGCTTCGGCTCAAGCTGACGAAAGGCGTCGGCGTAGAGCGTCTGGAGATGCGTCGGCACGGCTGACATAAGGCGACCAGGGCGAAACGATTTCAGAACGCTTGACTGGGCCGGCGGGCGTGACCTGTGCAGGGGCGCGGCCGGCAAGGCAGTTAGGTTGCGCCGCCGGGACTCGCTTTGGCAACTAGGCAGGTTAGCCGCAAGACCCGACGGCGCTGCGCTATATTACGGGCGCTCTGAAACGAGCGTCAATAAGCTCTTCGAGGCCCGCCGTAAGCCGCTGTGCCGTCACGAATTGAGCACGGTTTTGCATGAGTCGGCCGGCGTGCACGCTTTTAGGGCAGGGGTTAAACTTATTGCTGTCAGTAGTTTAACATGAACGCACGGCGCGCGCGCCCGTGCCCTGGGTTAACCCTTGTTCTGTCCACACATAAACGGCGGGGGCGGCCGGGCGGGCGCGGCGCGGCGGGCGGAAATCGGGTTTGCGTGGGGCTTCGTGCGGCCGCTATACTGATTGTGCCGCCCGCGCCTGCCGGGGCGGCGTCGGAATAAAACTTGACAGGCGTTTGGCGGGACGGTATTGATTGAAGTGTGGCCCGTCGCACGCGGCCTGTACGCCCGTGCGGCGTTCCCACGGCTTCCGCCCGCTTCCCCGTCCCGCTGCCGTAAGCTATGCGCAACACGTCGCCCCAATCGCCGGCCGACTGGCTGCCCGACGCACGCGGGCAGGCCGTGCTCGCGGCGATCATCAACGAGCACTTGGTGACGGGCGAGCCGGTCGGCTCGCGCGCCGTCGCCGCGGCGTTCGCGGCCGCGTGGAGTCCGGCGACCATCCGCAACGTGATGGCGGAACTTGAGGAGGCTGGTCTCGTCGAGCAGCCGCACACTTCGGCGGGCCGCGTCCCGACCGATAAGGGCTACCGCTTCTACGTCGATCACCTGATCGGCGGCGCGCACCTGACGCCGGCCGACCACGCCGCCATTGATCGCACGCTCGCCTACCCGCGCACCGACGACGGCGCGACGCCCGCGCGCCTCATGGAGAAGGTCTCGCACCTGCTGTCGGACTTGACGCACAACGTCGGCATCGTCATCTCGCCCGCGCTCGCGGGCAACCGGCTGCAACACATCGAGTTCGTTAGCTTAGCCGACGGGCGCATCCTCGTCGTGCTGGTCTTCGCGCCCGGCCTCGTGCAGCACAAGGTCATCCGCATTGACGAGCCGCTCACGCAAGAAGAGTTGGAGCGCACGGCGCGTTATTTGAACGTCGAGTTCAGCGGCAAGAGTCTGCTGGCGATCCGGGCCGAGATTTTGCAGCGCATGTGTCAGGAGAAGGCGCTCTACGACCGGCTCCTGCGCACGGCGATGCTCTTGTGCGGCAGCAGCCTCGTTGGCGAAGAGTTGGAGACCGGCGACGTGTACGTGGACGGCGCGTCGCACATCCTCGACAAGCCGGACTTCGCCGACCTCGAACGGCTGCGCGAGTTGTTCCGCACGCTGGAAGAGAAGACGCGGCTCGTCAAGATTCTCAACGAGTGTCTCGCGGGGCGCGCGCGCGTGGGCGACGTGCACGTGCGCATCGGGCGCGAGCTGACCAGCCCGGCCATGCGTGCGTGCGCGCTCATCAGCGCGCCATACCGCGTCGGCGCGGGCGAGGTGTCGGGCACGATCAGCGTCTTCGGCCCGATGCGCTTGGAGTACGCGCGGCTGATGGCGGTCGTCGGCTACGTGGCGCAGCAGGTCGAACGCATGTTGCAGGCGGAGGGGGCGAGCGCGTAAGGCGCGAGCGGACACGGGAGCGGGAAGCGCAGACGGCGGCGGCCGGCGCGCGCAGGTCAGGATGGCGATGATCGACAAAGACAGGCAGCAGCCGAACCGCATCCCGGTGCGCTTCGTGGACGAGGAGCAGCCGCGGGCCGACGCGCCCGGCGGCAAGACGGCGGACGAGTTGGGGCGCGAGTCGTCCTACGACGACGAGACGGAGATGCAACAGCGGATCGAGAGCGGCGGCGACGAAGCCCCGACCGAGGGCGGCGGGCCGCGCCACGAAGACCTGCCCGAACGCCGCGAGGATCAAGACACCAACCCGCGCTCGGCGCAAGCGTCGGCCGGCGACGGGGCGGGGGGGACGGACATGGGGGACGACGCCGCGGTCGAGATTGACGCGGACGTGATGGCGCTCGCCACCGAGGCGGAACTGTTGGCGGCCCAGGAAGAAGTGCGCGCGTTGCAGGCGGAGTTGGTGCGCGCCCGCGCCGAGCGGCAGGAGTTGCGCGAGGTGCTCGCGCGCCGCCAGGCCGACTTCGAGAACTCGCGCAAGCGCATGGAGCGCGAGCGCGTCGAGAGCTACCAGCGGATCGTGGCCGACGTGGTCGCGCAACTCCTCCCCGTGATCGACAACCTGCGCCGCGCGGTTGACGCCGAAGCGTCGGCCGAGGCCACAGAGTCCGAAGAGTTCCGCCACTTCCTCAACGGCGTCTCGCTCATCGGCAAGCAGTTGGACGGCGTGCTCGAACGGCTCGGCGTCGAGCAAATCCCGACCGTCGGCCAGCCCTTCGACCCGCACATCCACGAGGCCATCGCGACCGAGCCGTCGGGCGAGCACGCGCCCGACACGGTCGCGCAGGAAGTCCAACGCGGCTACCGACTCGGCGACCGCCTGATCCGCCCCGCCATGGTGAAGGTCGCAACCAGACAGTGACGGGTGACGGGCGACGGGCGACAGGTTAAAAGCCTCCCGCGCCCGTCGCCCTGCACACGTCACGCATTAACCCTCCTGCCGGTGTCAGGCTTTCGCCGTGAAAGGAGTTCTCTCCTGTCACCTGTCACCTGTCACCCGTCACCTAGAGAAATATGGGCAAAGTAATCGGCATCGATCTGGGCACGACGAACTGCTGCGTGGCCGTGCTGGAAGGCGGCGCGGTGCAGATCATCCCGAACAAAGAGGGCGGGCGCACCACGCCGTCGGTCGTCGGCTTCACGGACAAGGGCGAGCGGCTCGTCGGGCAGATCGCCAAGCGCCAGGCGGTGACGAACGCCGCCAACACCGTCTACGCCGTCAAGCGGCTCATCGGGCGCAGGTACGACGCGCCCGAAGTGCAGCGCGCGCGCCAGACCACGCCCTTCGAGATCGGCGAGGCGCAGAACGGCGACGCGCGCCTCACCGTGCAGGGGCGCGTCTACAGCCCGCAGGAGATATCGGGTCTCGTGCTCCAACGCCTGAAGGCGGCGGCCGAAGACTTCCTCGGCGAACAGATCAGCGAGGCCGTCATCACCGTGCCCGCCTACTTCGACGACGCGCAGCGCCAGGCGACGCGCGACGCCGGCAAGATCGCGGGCCTGCGCGTCGAGCGCATCATCAACGAGCCGACGGCCGCGGCGCTCGCCTACGGGCTGGGGCGGGCCGGCTCCGAGCGCATCGTCGTCTACGACCTCGGCGGCGGCACGTTCGACGTGTCGATCCTGGAGCTGAGCGACGGCGTCTTCGAGGTCTTGGCCACTTCGGGCAACACGTTCCTCGGCGGCGAGGACTTCGACGAGCGGATCATCGGTTGGATGGTCGAGCAGTTCCGCACCGAGACCGGCATAGACCTGCGCGAAGACCGGCTCGCGCTGCAACGGCTGAAGGAGGCGGCCGAGCGCGCCAAGTGCGAGCTGTCGTCTCTGACCGAGACGAACATCAACCTGCCCTTCATCGCGGCGGACGCATCGGGGCCGAAGCACTTCAGCCAGACCTTGACGCGCACGCAGTTCGAGACGCTGGTCGCCGATCTCGTCGAGCAGACCATCGAGCCGTGCCAGAAGGCGCTCTGGGACGCGAAGCTGCAACCGAACGACATCGAGAAGGTCTTGCTCGTCGGCGGGCAGACGCGCTCGCCGATCATCGGGCGCACGGTGCGCGAGATTTTCGGGCGCGAGCCGTCCGCCGAGATCAACCCCGACGAAGTCGTCGCCATGGGCGCGGCCATACAGGGCGGCGTGCTCACCGGCGAAGTCAAAGACATCGTGCTGCTCGACGTGCTGCCGCTCAGCCTCGGCGTCGAGACGCGTGGCGGTCTCTGCACGAAGCTCATCGAGCGCAACTCGACGATCCCTTTGCGCAACAGCCTGACGTTCACGACCGTCGTGGACAACCAGTCGTCGGTCGAGATTCACGTCCTGCAAGGCGAGCGCGAGATCGCGGCGGGCAACCGCAGCTTGGGCAAGTTCGAGTTGGTCGGCATCCCGCCGGGGCCGCGCGGCGGGCCGCAGATCGAGGTCGTCTTCGAGGTGGACGCCAACGGCATCCTCAGCGTCTCGGCGCAGGACAAGGCGTCGGGCCGCCAGCAGCAGATGCGCATCACGCCGACCTCCGGGCTGTCGCCCGACGAGATAGACGTACTCATCGCCGAGGCCGCGCGCAACGCCACGCGCGACCAGCACACGAAGGAGTTGATCGCGCTGCGCAACCGGCTCGACAGCCTCGCGCGCAACACGCAGCGCACCTTCCGCGAGGTCGGCGCGCTGCTGACCGCCGACGAACGCGCCGACGCGCAAGAGGTCTTCGAGCGCAGCGCCGCGCTCGCGCAGTCGGATGACGAGGACGAGCTGCGCGCCGCGCTCACGCAGGTCGAGCGCATCGCCACCATCGTCACGACCGCGCTGCTCAACATGCCGAGCGGCGGCGCGAACGGCGCGGGCCAGCCCGGCGGTAAGGACGGCAAAGACCCGGCCTACGAGCGGTACTAAAAGCAGTGACAAGTGACGAGTGACGAGTTGATGGTTTACACGGTCGTCCGCTGACGCGGGCGGCCGTGGTCGTTAGGACGCCGCAGATGACAAGTGACGGGCTGAGGCTTTATCCTGTCACCTGTGACGGTTTACGGTTTTCACCTGTCACCTGTCACGGCAATTAACACATGAGTAAACGCGATTATTACGAAGTCTTGGGCGTGAGCCGCGCGGCGACCGAGCAGGAGTTGAAGAGCGCCTACCGGCGGCTCGCCGTCAAGTACCACCCGGACAAGAATCCAGGCGACCAAGAGGCCGAGGAGAAGTTCAAAGAGGCGGCCGAGGCTTACTCCGTCCTGTCGGACGGCGAGCAGCGGGCGCGCTACGACCGCTTCGGGCACGCGGGCGTCTCTTCGAGCGCGGCGGGCGCGGGCGCTTGGGGCGCGCAGGGCTTCGGCGGCATCGAAGACATCCTCTCCGACCTGTTCGGCTTCGGCGACGTGTTCGGCGGGCGCGGCGGCGGCGGGCGGCGCAGCGCCGCGCAACGCGGGGCCGACCTGCGCTACGACCTTGAGATCACGCTGGAAGAGGCGGCCGCCGGGCTGACCGCGCAACTGCGCCTGCCGCGCCTTGAGAGCTGCGACACGTGCAAGGGCACGGGCGCGAAGGCGGGCACGCAGCCCGAAGCCTGCGCCACGTGCGGCGGCGTCGGGCAGGTGCGTTACCAGCAAGGTTTCTTCTCCGTGGCGCGGACGTGCGGCGCGTGCCGGGGCACGGGGCGCATCGTCAAGCACCCGTGCGCGGACTGCCGCGGCGAGGGGCGCGTCGAGCGCGAGAAGCAGATGGAGGTGAAGATTCCGGCCGGCGTCGAGACCGGCTCGCGCCTGCGCCTGACGGGCGAGGGCGAGGGCGGCGCGCAGGGCGGGCCGGCGGGCGACCTCTACGTCGTCATCCACGTCAAGGAGCACGAGCGGTTCGAGCGGCAGGGCAGCAACCTCTACACCTCCGTCCCCGTCTCGTTCGCGCAGGCGGCGCTCGGCGCGGAGGTCACGGTCGAGACGCTCAACAGCACGCAGGCGCTCAAAATCCCCGCGGGCACGCAGACCGGCACGGTCTTCCGCCTGAAGGGGCAGGGGATGCCCGTCCTCGGCGGCCGCGGCCACGGCGACCTCTACGTCTCGGTCACGCTGCGCACGCCGACCACGCTGACGCGCGAGCAGCGCCGGCTGCTCGAAGAGTTGGCCAAGATCGAAGACCACGACCTCGCCGACAAAGGCCTGATGGACAAGGTGCGTGACATCTTCGGCTGAGTCGTGGCCGAAACAGGTTCGAGGGCCGCTCCCGTCGTGGGGCGGCCCTTTTTGCTTTGGGGTGCTTCGGCGTGGTGCGTGAATTTTGCGGCAGTGAGTAGGCGAGCTTCAACGGCCGCTCAAACTGCATTGTTGTCCGTCCCGCATCAATACAAACCGTCTGCGCCGCGTACGGCCGCGCGCGGCCGGGGCGGGGGCTAAGCGGCGGCGCAAGAGCCGCATAATCCGCCTGATTCTCCACGGTTTCGGCTTACTCACGACTCGCCGCGCCGCCGCGGCATGACGGTTGCCCAGCGTACACGCGTTAGCGCCGAAGGACTCTACGGGCGGTCTCACGACGGAGGCGACGGGCATGAAGCGGACGAGGACTGTGGCGTTGGGCGTCGCGCTGGCGCTCGCGCTCTGCGGGGCGGCCCGCGCGGCGACGCACGAGGAAGAGGACACGGACGTGCGGCTGGTCGGCGCGCGCGTCGTCGAGGTGCAGGACGAGCACATCTCGGTCGTGGCGCGCACGGGCGTCGAGCACGTGATCGGGGTTGACCGCGCGAGCACGCGCGTCAAGCGCGGCGACCGCTTCGTCTCGTGCGGCGAGTTGCGCAAGGACGACGTGGTCACGGTCGATCTGGACGAGACGCGCTCCGTCAAGTTCGCCAAACAGATCGAAGTCACGCAGCAGGCGGGGAGCGCCGTGGCGCGCGCGCCGCGCCCGTAAGCCCGCCGCGCCGACTTTGCTGGTGGGGCGTTGGCGCGCTTTCATTAGCGCGCCGACCCTCGCACCCCCGCCGGCACAACGAGCCGCCCGGCCTTCACGGCTCGGGCGGCTCTTGTCACGTTTGATAGTGGTTAATGGTTAGTTGTTATTTGTTCTCGTTGCGTAGCTGAGAGCCTAAACGAAGGCTGTCAGCATACGCGACCAAGAACAACTAACAACTAACAGCTAACCACTAACAGCCTTTCACTGCCTGTAATGCACGCGCCCGCGTTCGGCGGCGTCGCGTTCCACGTCCACGTTGCCGAGGCGCAGCGACACGTCGGCGTTGAGGTCGAAGCCGGCGCGCTCGCCCGTGAGGAGTTTGACCGTGCCGGCGGCGGCGATCATGGCGGCGTTGTCAGTCGAGAGGTGCGGCGAAGGGAAGTAGGCCGGGATGCCGAGCCGCGCGCACGCTTCGGCCGCGGCCGCGCGTAACGCCTTGTTGCAGGCCACGCCGCCCGCGACGATGAGCGTGCGCGGCGCGTGCGCGCGCGCCAGCCGCTCGGTCGTGCCGACGAGCGAGCGGATGACGACCGACTGGAAACTGGCCGCCAAATCCTTGATCGCCTGCGACGGCTCCTCGCCCGGCGCGACGGGCCGCAGTCCGGTCTCGCGCACGTGTTTCGAGACCGCGGTCTTCAAGCCGCTGAAGCTGAAGTCGGGCCGGCCGTCGCCCATGCGCGGGACGCTGAAGGGCACGGCGCGCGGGTCGCCCTCGCGCGCGAGCCGCTCGATGACGGGGCCGCCCGGATAGCCGAGACCGAGTAGCTTCGCTACCTTATCGTAAGCCTCGCCCGCCGCGTCGTCGCGCGTCCGCGCCAGCACCTTGTAGCGCCCCGGCTCCGGCAGGAGGAAGAGGTTCGTGTGCCCGCCCGACACGACGAGCGCAAACGCCGGGTACGCGATGGGCGGGTTCTCGAAGACGACCGAGTAGATGTGCCCTTCGATGTGGTTGACGCCGACCAGGGGCTTGCCCAGCGCGTAAGCCATCGCCTTCGCGTAAGACAGTCCGACGAGGAGCGAGCCGACCAGCCCCGGCCCCTGCGTGACGGCGATGCCGTCCAACTCGTCCTGCGTCACGCCCGCGCGCGCGAACGCCTCCGCGACCACCGGCACGATCTTGTCCAGGTGCTCGCGCGACGCCAACTCCGGCACGACGCCGCCGAACCGCCTGTGCGTCTCCACCTGCGACGAGATGACCGACGACACCAACTCGCGCCCGTCGCGCACCACGGCCGCGGCCGTCTCGTCGCAAGAGCTTTCGATCCCTAGCACCAGCATATATGCCGAACTAACTCCCAAATGCAGATAAGGCCGCCGGTTCGGGCGGCCGCCACATTCTAACAGCCCACGTGGGCAAACTTACAGAGCGATGCATTATTAGCTAAACCCTTGATGCACGAGAAGCCGCGTATTTCGGGCATTATTTCGCTTGAAGAGTTTAGCTATCAATGCAGCGACAAGTAATAGCAAGGAAGAGGGAAAGTATTTCTTGACAGTGAAATATGCGAAGTGTACAAATGACTTTCGCTGAAATTCGTCAGCGCAGCTCTCACCCGGCAGATTTAATTCCTAATAGCCTGATTACTCAGATAGCCTCTCGTCGGCGCGGAGTTGTAAGGAGCAGTAGGATGCGAGTCCATAGGCTAATCGGTCTCTTCCTTGTGTTCTACGTGGCCGTCACGGTCGTCGCGGCCCTGCGCCAGCAGGGGCAGCCGGGCGGACCTGCGCAAGCGCCGCCGCGCGAGCAACAACAGGGCGAGGCCGCGTCACAACTCCCGGTGGCGGACTATGACGCGCCAGAGCCGCCCGACCCGGAGACGCGCACGCGGCGGCGAGCGCGGGGGAAAAAATTCGATAACTCAAGACTCGCGGTTGATCCCTCTTACGAATCCACGACGATAACAAGTAACGGGGTTGCCCACCTGCCCGCCCTGCCCGTCGCGCAGAGCAACACGATAGTTCTCGGTCAGGTAACTGCCGCGCAGGCCTATCTGTCGAACGATAAGACGGGCGTTTACTCGGAGTTCAGCGTCAGGCTGGCCGAAGTCTTAAAGGGTGCCCCTTCAGCCGGACTCGATGTCGGCAATACGGTAACTGCGGACAGGCTCGGCGGGGCGGTGCGCTTCCCCTCAGGCAAGTTAGGCCAGTACTCCGTTGCCGGGCTGGGTATGCCGCGCGCCGGCCGTCAATACCTGTTATTTCTTAACTGCGAAGCAGAGGCCTGCCAGTTGTTAACCGGATACGAATTACGTGCCGGGCGCGTGTGGTTACTGGATAACCCTGGCCCCGGCCACCCCATGAATGCTTATCACGGGGCGGCCGAGGCCAAGCTACTGAACGACGTGCGCGGCGTCATCTCCGCGTCTGCGCAGTGATGCCCAACCCGTCAGCAAGCTGCAAACCCTCATGCCAGCTAAACGCCCCCGTTTTTACCTGCCAGTCTTGGCTGCTCTCGTCTTCACCGGCACGATGTTACTCACGCCGAGGGCCAGTGGCCAATTAGACGGCTGTCCGTTCCCTGTCACCTTTGCGGAGGTCAGCAGCCCCGACGTGGCGCGTTGGGTGAGCGGGCAGCAGGTACAGGTAGTGTTTCACGCCGGGGACTTTTCCGACGACGAGCGGAGCGCCATCATGGCCGTCCTCGCAGAGTTTGAAAGTCCGGTCTTTCACTTCACAGGCTGTGCCCGAGTCCATTTCACCAACGGCGGCGAGGCCGCCTTCACCCGCCCGTGGGGTACGGCGGCCGATACTTATTACATTTCCAGAGCCACCCTGCAAGAGTTACCGACAGAAGCCGGTGAGTCAGGGACGCGGGGCGGCCGCGCGCCCGGCACTAACTTTTATAAGACGGCCAACGCCTATACCTTGCTGCGGACTGACGTAACGCTGACAAGTTTTGCTTCCCCGCTCAAGTCGGTCATGCGGCACGAGGCGGGCCACACCTTCTACTTGGCCGATTCGTATGACGCCGATCCGGAACAGACTATCATGAGTGCGCGCGTCACTTCCCGAATCGCCCCCTGCGATGATACTGTCATTTCATCCGTCTACTGTCCCACGCCCACGCCCACGCCGCCACCCGCCTGTGAGGTGTACGCGGACTTCACCTCGTACCCGGAGACCGGCTGTCCGGGGCGGCGGGCCTACGTCGGCGGCTGCTGCGTCTGCAACAGGCCGACCGCCGCCGAGCGCGCGGCCTGCGCCTACCGGCACGGCTTTTGGGATGACGAGTACTGTTTCTGTGACCTGGGCTCGCCCGTCCTCGTGGACGTGGCCGGCGACGGCTTCGCGCTCACGGACGCGGCGGGCGGCGTCAGGTTCGATTTACCCGGCGGGGGAACGCCGGAACAGCTAGCGTGGACGCGCGCCGGCTCGGACGACGCGTGGCTCGCGCTCGACCGCAACGCCAACGGCACGATAGACAATGGACAGGAATTATTCGGCAACCTCACGCCACAGCCCGCCCCGCCACAAGGAGCACAGCCGAACGGTTTCCTTGCGTTGGCCGAGTATGACAAGGCGACGCAAGGCGGCAACTCCGACGGCTTAATTGATAACCGAGATACCGTATTCGCGTATTTACGGCTCTGGCAGGATACAAATCATAACGGTGTCTCCGAGCTTGGCGAGTTGCGCTCGCTATCTGACCTTGGGCTGGCCGCCTTAGACCTCAATTATAAAGAGTCTAAACGGGCAGACCAGTACGGCAACCAGTTCCGCTACCGGGCCAAAGTTAAAGACGTACACGGCGCACAGGTCGGGCGCTGGGCCTGGGACGTGTTCTTAGTATCGGGACAATAACGTTTGCTAAAGTGAAAGCCCCCTGGCTAAAGGGGGCTTGCCTGCTAGTAAGGCACGTCTTCTGCTTCATCTGCCTGATCTGGCACACCTTGAGCGAAGCCGCGGCGCACGCCCGCCGCGGCGTTCAGATCGTCGGGTTCCAGGAGTTGAGGCTGAGCGTGCTGGTCGAGTCTTTGCGGCCGGGCGTGTAGATGTTGAGGCTGACGAGCGGGGGCGCGTAGAGGTGCAGGGTGATGAGGTCTTGCCCGCTCACGTCGGGGTTGCCGAGTTGGTGTATGTCGGGCACGTCCGCGCCGGTGAGCGCGCCGGCCCGCCAGTCGCGCCCGGCGCGGTAGACGAGACCGCGCCGAGCGTCCATCTCGAACATGGTCTCCCACATGACGCCCGACCAGACGCGGACGACGCCGTAAGAGCCACTATGATCGTGAATGGGCGTGCGCTGACCGGGCCGCCAGCAGAGCACGAGCAGCTCGACGTGCTCGTTGCGGAAGACGCGGTGGCGCGCGTAGGTCTTCTCTTTATAGCTGACGTAAGGGCGCAGGTCTGCCGCCTCGACGTGCAGGTCGCGCAGCCAGGCCGTCATCTCGGCGAGCGCGGGGCGTTGTTCGAGCGCGGCGAACTGCTCTGTCAGCGCGCGCAGAGGCCCCGGCGGGATGGCGCGCGCGGCGACCGCCGCCAACTCGTAGCCAGCTTGTTCGGACGTGGACATTTTTAGGCTCCTCAAAAGGGACGGGGGCTGAGCACGATTATCCGCGAAGTGAAGCCGCGGCGACAAGGGGCGAATTAGATCAGCGCGGCAGTCCGGCGCAGAGTTGTTGCGCGAGCAGTTGGCCGGCGACGCGGTGGCCGGTCTCGTTCCAGTGGCCGTTGCCGAGGTCGGGCGGGAAGCCGTGCAGAAAGGTCTTGTGCTCGTCGGCGTAGCGTTGGAGTTGCGGCGCGAGCGTGACGACCGGAACGCCAGCGCCGTCGCAGAGCGCCTTGACGCGCAGGTCGGGGTAGAAGAGATCGGTCGCGCCGACCTTTTGCATGAACGCCTGACGTGCCTGCGCGTCCGGGTAGACCTGTATGCCGTTGCTCAGGGTGACGACGACGAGACGCGCGCCGTGCGCGTTGACCTCGTCGCGCATGCGCAGGATGAGCGCCTCGGTCACACGCCAAGCGTCCTGCCAGACCGGGTCGGTCGGCGGCCGGTAGACGAGGTTGTCCGCGCCGAGTTCTTCGCCCTGCGCGGCCGCTTGCGGGGCCGGCGCTTGCTCGGCTGCGGGCTGTGTGTCAGCGCCGGGCGTTGTCGGCGCTTGCTCGGCGGCGGGCGCGTTTTGCGCTTGCGCTTGCTGGCGCGCGCGTGCGCGGCGCGCGTCGAGGCGCGTCTTGAGGGCGTGTTGCGCCTGGTGCGCGGCCTGTATGACGCGGAGGTTGTCGCGCAGCCAGCGGCCGGCGCGGTTGAGCAGGGAGTTGCGCAGGACGAAGGCGCGGCTGGTGCGGAACGAGTCGTCGAGCACGAGTCGGCCGTCGCGCAGGACGAAGTAGGGAATCTCGTCCGTCCGCTTGAGCGCGCGCGCGTTGTCGGTGATGTCGTTGTTCGTCGTCACGGCGAGCAAGACCACGTCGGGCGCGTAGGCCCAGACCTCTTGTTCGAGCGTGATCAACTCCTGCGCCGTGCCGTAGCCGGAGACGCCGAAGTTGATGACCTCGACGGCGCGCCCGCCGAGCGCGGGGCAGGCGCGCAGTTGCCGTTCCATGACCGCCCAGAAGGCGTCGGCCTGTTGCACCTGCAAGGCTTCGGCGTAAGAGTCGCCGACGACGGCGACGCGCAGAGTGTTCGGCGGCTTGGCGCGCGCGTGTTCGCGGTCGCGCAGGCCCGCGCAGTTGATCTCGACGTAGGTCGCGCCCTCTTTGCGATACCAGCCGCGCATGCACGGGCGCAGCGCGTAGCCGCGCGCCTCGTCGGTCGTGTAGAAGACCGGGTAGGTGTAGCCGACGAGCCGCAAGCCGATCTCGCCGACGAGCAGGGCGAAGAGGACGCTCAGGAGGACGACGAGCAGCTTCGCTCTGCGGCTCGGTGTGCGGGCGACGGGTTGCGCGGGCATGAAGACTGATAGACGAAAAAAAGCTGGCGCGCTGACTTAGCGTCTCACTTGACGGCTTCGATCAGTAAGTACCAGCCGAGGCGCGCGGCGAGCGTGCGCTCGAGCGCGAAGGGCAGCGCGCGCGCCAAAGGGTACTTGCGCAGGGGGAAGTGTGCGACGCGGAGGCGCACGTCTTTGAACTGCGCGAACAGGCGGTGCGCTTCCGCGCGCGTGTAGGCGTAGGCGTAGGGGCATTCGGGGCCGTCCGTGCAGTGGTGCGCGAAGTTGCGCGCGGCGAGGTAAGCCCAGCCGGCGCGCAGCCAGTTCTCGTAGTGCAGCGCCCAGACCTCGGGCCGCTCGTTGCCGCGCACGCCCGCGAGTTGTTTGGCGCGGGCCGCCTCACGATCCCGTGCCCAGCGCCCCGCGCGCGCGAGGATGCGCAGGAGCACGCGCGCGCGCATGTAGCCGAGGATGCGCGCGTAGTAGTTGAAGCTGGCGCGGTGGTAGAGCATGACGTAGGCGCGCCCGCCCGGCTTCAGCACGCGATGCACTTCCGCGACGGCGCGCGCCGGATCGGGCGTGTGGTGCAGGACGCCGTAAGAGTAGACGACATCGAAACTCTCGGCCGCGAACTCTAAATGTTCGGCGTTCGCGGTGCGGAACTCGCCGGGTAGACCTAAGACCGCGAAGTGGCGGCGCGTGGCCGCGACGGCCGCCTCTGTGAGATCGACGCCGGTGTAGCGCGCGCCGGCCTCCGCGAAGAGCGTACCGTCCGCGCCGTTGCCGCAGCCGATCTCAAGCACCTTGCGCCCGCGCATCTCCGCGAACGGGACGAACTCCGTAATGTGCCACTCGGTCTCGTAGCGGAAGCGGCGGTACTGCTCGTAGAAGTCGCGCGCGTCGCGCGCGTCGGCGACGAACTGCGTGCCGCACGCCTCCGTGTTCCAGAAGGCGGCGACTTCGGCGACCGTCTCGTCTTCACTCGACGCGCCTGCGTGCGCCGTCAAGGCCATCATCTTCAACGCGCCGTCGCCGCCTGGCCCTTGCCCTCAAGCTCGTCGGCCAGCGCGTCCGCGCCGTAGAGCTGGCGCAGGGCGACGAGCATCCCGCGCGAGTGGACGCCGACGTTGCGCTTCTGCGTCTCGTCGTAGATGAAGTTGCCGACCAGCCCGTAGATGTTGCGGTCGAAGTTCAGCCCAACCAGTTCGGCGTTGCGGTTGATGATGGGCGAGCCGGAGTTGCCGCCGATGGTGTCGGCGGTCGAGACGAAGTTGAAGGGCGTCTTGAGATCGAGCGCCGCGCGTTTCTCGGCCCAGCGCGGCGGCAGATCGTAAGGCGGCAGGTTCTTGTGTTGCGCGGCGCGCGCGTAGAGACCGGCGAAGTCGGTCACGGGCGCGACCGCGCGGCCGTTCTCCTCGTAGCCCTTGACGACGCCGTAGGCGAGGCGCAGCGTGAACGTGGCGTCCGGGTAAAGTTGCGTGCCTTCGATGTCGAAGAGCGCGCCCGCGATCTTGGCGTAGGCCGTGCGCTCGACGCTGGCCACGTCGTCGTCGTAACGCTTGCGCAGCGCGCGCGCCTCCGGGTCTATGGCGCGCGCCAGTTGGATCAGCGCGTCGTCCGACTTGTCCACCGCCGCCTTGCCGCCCGCGGCCAACTCTTTGCGGTAGTTGACATCGGCGAGCCGCGTGCCGCGTACCAGTTCTGCGGCGCGCTCGGCCGGCGTCTTGCCCTGCAATATCTTCTGCACGATGGGGCGCGTCGCGCCCAACTCGACCTGCATGAAGTCTAAGGCGTCGGCCAGCTTCGCCTGCTCGTATTCGGGGTAGACGGGCGCGGGCGAGAAGAGGTCTAACTCAAGCGAGGCGCGGCGTGCGTCTGTGAACTCCGGCAGGCGCTCGGCGTTCGGCCGCTCGCGCTCGTCGGCGAGCCGCACGAGCGTGCGCGCGATGTTGAAGAGGCGCGAGTTAAACGCCCAGCCGCTGTCGAACAGGCGGCGCTCGACCTCGTAGGCCAACAGTTCTTTGCGCGCCTTGGCGATGGCGTCCCACGCGTCGCCGTAGGCCGCGCGCTTCTGCGGGTCGGCGTTGACGCCGCGGCGCAGGTCGGCCTCGGCCTTCTGTTTGCGCGCCATGATCGACTTGTTCTGCAAGCCGGCCAGTTGCCCGCGCAGGTTCTTCAGACTGTTCTCAAGCCCGAAGATGTCCTGGTGCGCCTGTAACTCCTGCGCCGCGCCGCCGGCCGCGTAGCGGTGCAGACGCGCGACCACGCGTTCGTAATACTTGATCTGGAAGGGCAGACCCAACTCGCGGAGGAATTCGAGGTGCGCGACGGTGTTGAGGCGCTGCGTCGAGCCGGGGTTGCCGGAGACGAAGACCAACTCGCCGGGCTGCGGCCCCGTGGGCGACCATTTGAAGTAGTGTTCGGGGCGCACGGGCTTGCCGTCTTCGTAGACGCGGAAGATGGCCATGTCGAGGTTGAAGCGCGGGAAGTTGAAATTGTCCGGGTCGCCGCCGAAGAAGGCGATCTGGTATTCGGGCGCGAAGACCAAACGCACGTCTGTGTACTTCTTATAACGATAAAGATTGTACTGCCCGCCCTGGTAGAGTGCGATCACGTCGGAGCGCAGGGTCGTCGCCTTGGTGGACTCGGCCTCGATGTTGCTGATCTCGCGCTGGCGCGCGGCCGCCGCCTGCGCGGGCGTCATGCCGTCTTTGACCGCGCCGCGCACGCGCGCGGTCACGTCTTCGATGGAGACGAGCACGTTCAACTCTAAATCGGGCGACTTGGCCTCGGCGTCGCGTGTGCGCGCGTAGAAGCCCTCTTTGAAAAGATCGTGCTCGGGCGTGGAGAGCTTCGAGAGCGTGTCGGAGGCGATGTGGTGGTTGGTGAGCACCAGCCCGTCGGGCGAGACGAACGCGCCGCTGCCGCCGCTGTTGAAGCGGACGGAGGCGAGTTGCACCTTGCGCAGCCACTCGTCCGTGATCTCGAACCCGTAGCGCTGCTTGATGAGCGCGCGCGGCACGTTGTTGAAGGGCCACATCCCCTCGTCGGCGCGGGCCGCCGGCCCGACGACGAACGAGCACACGAGGCACGCCGCCAGCGCGGCGCGGAGCAGTTGCGTTGGTTTCATAACACGCCTCAAAAAAGTCTTTGCGGCCGCCTGAGCGCGGCCCGTTATAGGAAGCCCAAGTTTAACGTAAACCACGGCGGAGGCAAATCGGCGGGGAATGTGTACGGTCTAAAACGGCGCGCGGTTGAGCTTACCCGGAGAAGGATTAACACAGAGGGCACAGAGGTCACACAGAGGACACAGTAAGAATCTCTGTGAACTCTGTGCTAACTTTGTGCCCTCTGTGTTAAATCCGGCCGCGCCTTAGACGCAACTCAAGACGCCCTAACCGGCCGGCACGCTGGCCGGCTTGGGGGCTTGTTTCTTCGTGCGCGGGGCGCGCTCCACATGGCTGGCGCTCGCCCACGCGGCGATTGTGGCCGGGTCGGCGCGGAACTTGTTGCGCACGATGGCGTCGAGTTGACGCACGACCGCGAGACCGCGTTCGATGACCGTGTTGATCGCCTGCGTGGCGGCGACGCGCGCCTCGTTGCTACGATTCTGATCGGCGATGGCCTTCTCGAACGCTTCGATCTGCGCGTTGAGCTTGTCGAGAAAGTCGGCCGGCAGGTCGTAGCGGATGAAGTCCCGCTTGAGCGGCTCGGCGGCGGCGGCGAAGGCGCGCGCGACGCTGAGCAGGAGTTGATCGTTGTTGCCGCGTGGCAGGCGGAAGCGGGCCGCGAGACCGGGCGTGTCAATGTCCATGGCGCGGGCGGTGTGGCTGATGGCTTCGAGGAGGGCGCGCAGAGCCTTGCGCGCCGCCTCCTTGTTGCTCGTACCCTGCGCCCCTGCGCTGCGGTGCGTGGCCTGCGCCTCCGTGTGGCGCTCCAACTCGGCGACGATGTCGTCCAACTCGGCGAACAACTCGCCGGCACGCGTGCCGGCGGCGAAGGCTGCGACGTGCATCCGGCAGAACTCGCGCACGCGCACCAGCATCTCGATGATGCGTCGCTCCGTGTCTTTCATGTGTAGTCCTTTCGGTGAAGCCAAAGGAGCTGGGCGTCTCCTTCAGAGAGGTTGATCCGTGCGAGGGTGTCCGAACCCGCTTGATGCCCGCGATTCTACGCCGATTCCGCCCACACGCAAGCTATTTTATGCCCGCCGCCACTTCCACGCCGTACTTGAGGACTGTCAGGCTGCACGCGCGAACTTTTTCTTGATATGACCGACCCTAAACGCCGCACGCCCAAACGCCGACGCTGTACGCGAGACATTTAACACCGTTCGTCAGACCTACAACGCTGCACAACGCATATTACAATCTGCACGCCGCATCTTTTTCTCTGCACGCCACGTCTTAATCGCTGCACGCCACATCTCTATCATTGCACTATTCGTCTGCACTACTGCACGCCAAAACTTTACCGCCGCACGACACATCTATTACACCGCACGGCTAAAGTTTCACGCCGCACTCCTCACCTATCACCCCGCACATCAAATCTCCACACCCGCACGCCTAATCTGCAACAAGCCCCTCCCCGCCGTGAGCGCGGGCATCTCTGCCCGCCAAAGCGTACTTTAGTACGCTTACGAACCTTTCGTTAATTCAAGCTTGCGCGTAACGCGTGGCCTTGTTCGCGCCTTACGCTCATGGCGGGGTGTGTTTCGTGGCCATAGAGCCTCCTGCGCTGGCCGGCTCGCGGACGTTGTGTCGGCGCAGCTAAGAGTTGACGTGAGAATCTTTGTCTTTCCTGGTGGACTCTACCGGGTCTGCCCGTTCAATTGCAAGATGCATGGGGCCGCCGCCTAAGACGGTGAGCATGAACCAGCCGAAGAAGCCGACGCGGTTGTTGATGCGGTAGTGTACCTGTTCGCCGGGGGCGGCGACGAACTCGACCGTCCGGGCGTGGTAGGTGTTGTGCGCGCGCAGGCGGTGCGCGCCCGGCTCGATCTCGACGGTGAGGGCCTGACCCGCCTTGAGCGGCGTCAACTCCTCGTCGTCGAGCCACAACTTCAAGCCCCGGCCCATGATGTTGCCCGCGACGGGGTGCGACACCCTGAGTTGGGAGACCGGAACGTCTGCGGCTTTTAGTTCCGCGCTCATCGTTTCTCAGAATTCTACTCTGATCTGCGGTGCGGGCAAGTCTTGCAACTCTCAGAGACTGTTTGGTCAGTCCGCCGCGAAGAAGCTGAGGGCGGAGTCGCCTTGTTTGAGGATGCGCCAGCGGCGCAAGTGGCCAATGTCGTCGCGGAGGGCGTTCTTGTGGTGGTGTTCGACGACGAGCAGGCCGTCCGGGGCGAGCAGCGCGGCGGTGTGTGTGCCGAAGGCGTCGAGGACGGGCAGGTAGTCAACGGCGTAAGGCGGATCGAAGAAGGCGAGGTCGTAGGGCGCGTGCTCGCCGCGCGCGGCGAGGCGACGCAGGAAGTCGGCCGCCTCGCTCATGACGACTTCGGTCTGATCTTCGGGCACGCCGCAGAGGTCGAGGTTCGCTTCGATCAGTCCGCACGTCTTGCGCGAGCGATCAACGAAGGTGACGTAGCGCGCGCCGCGCGAGAGCGCCTCGATGCCGACCGCGCCGGAGCCGGCGCACAGGTCGAGGAAGCGCGCGCCCTCAGTGCGCGGCGCGAGCACGTTGAAGAGCGTCTCGCGCAGCCGGTCGGAGGTCGGCCGAATCTGCATCGAGGGCGGGCTTTTCAGCACCCGCCCGCGGTACTCGCCGGCGATGATGCGCATGGCAGGGCATGGTAGCAGAAGAGAAGGCAGGAGTCAGAAGCCGGAAGCCAGAAGGAAAAGTTGGTCTCTCTTCTTCTGGCTTCTGGCTTCTGACTCCTGGCTTCTGCGCTTTTTAGAACGAATACTTCAACGCGAACTGGACACGGCGGGCGGGCGTGACGGTGGAAGTCGCTTGGCCGAAGCCCGGCGCTTCGAGGAAGCGGACGGGCACGCCGTAGTTGGCCCGGTTGAGGACGTTGAACACGTCCATGCGCAGGGAGAGGCGTTGGCCTTTGAAGTTGATGTCTTTGACGAGCGCCATGTCTATGGAGAGGACGTTGCCGGCGCGGAAGGTGTTGCGCCCGATGCGGCCGTCTTCGTCGAACGAGGCGAGCAGAGACGTGGGTTCGTCGGTCGTGAGCCGGAGCGGCTGGCGGCGGTTGCCGGTGATGACGAGACCGTCGAGCGTGTCGAGCCGGTCGGTCAGGTTGCCGTCGAGGTTCACGTCAATCGTGCTGTTGACGGTGAAGGGCGTGCCGGTCTGGAAGCTGCCGAGGCCCGCGAGGCGCAGGTTGCCGAAGACGGCGCGCAGGAGGCGGTTGCGGTTGCGCAGCGCGGGCAGGTCGTAGATGAAGTTGTAGGCGAAGCGGTGGCGCGCGTCGAAGTTGGCGGGCCCGCGCTCGCCCGCGAAGGTGCGGCTGTTCTGCGGCAGCGGCGACGCGCCGGCCAGCTCGAACACGTCCGACACGTCGTCGGTCGTCTTCGAGAACGTGTAGGCGAGTTGGAACTGGAGCGCGCGCTGGAAGCGGCCCCGCGCCTGCACTTGCAGGGCGTCGTAACGCGAACTGGCGGTCGTCTCGAAGCGGTTGATCGTGCCGACCTTCGCCACGGGCCGGCCGCCTTCGGGCGGCACGGTGAAGCCGAAGAAGCGCGGCTCGCCGACGGCGTCGAACGGATCGTCCGGGTCTTCCTCGTTCGGCCCGATGGCGTCGAAGAAGACGGGGACGAGGATCGAGTTGAGGCCGAGGTTGGGCGTCGTGAAGCGCAGCAGGTGTTGGGCGCGCGTGCCGACGTAAGCCGCCGACAGGCTGACGCGGCGGCCGACCAACTGCTCGAAGGTGAACGAGAACTGGTGCGCGAGCGGCGTGTCGAGTTGGCGCAAGGGCAGCGTCGCGCCGAAGATGCTGGACGCCGGGTCGTCCATGCCCGTCACGATGGAGTTCAGCGTGCGGATCAGTTCGCGCGTGTCAATGCCGGGCACGAGGCGGTTCAGGCTGTTCCGGCGGATGATGGGCAGGTTGCTGGGGTTGAGCAGGTTCAGTTGGCCGCAGGGGAAGCCGCAGCTCTGATCCTGATTGCCCGTGCCGCCGGCGAAGTTGACCGTCAGGAACGTGGGGAAGACGTTGCGCGACTGCGTGACGACCGCGCCGATCAGTTGGTCGTAATAGAGACCGTAGCCGCCGCGGAAGACGGTCGGGTGCTCGGCCCCGAAGAGGCGCGGCGACCAGGCGGCCGAGACGCGCGGCGCGAAGTTGTTGCGGTCGGGGTCGAAGATGCGCGTGCGGCCGGCGATGAAGTCCGACAGCCCCGGCACTTCCGCGAGCGCCGGGTCGGTGAACGTGTTCTCGATGCGCCGCCGCTTCTCCTCGGGCACGGAGTTGAACTCGTAGCGCAGGCCCGCGGAGAGCGACAGGCGCGGCCGGATGCGCCAGGTGTCCTGCCCGTAGAAGTTGAGTTGGTAGAAGCGTAGCTGCACGTCCGGGTCGGCGGTGGCGAGCGTCTGCGAGAAGCCGCTGGCCGCGCCGGCCGCCGCCAGGTCGAGCGGGCTGAAGAAGCGGTTGGTGAGCACCACGTCGCCGTTGTCGTCGAGACCGATTTCGGGCGAGCCGTTGAAGGAGATGAGCGGGCGCGAGTTGGGCGACTGGTCTGTGTTCAACTCGGTCTGGCGCACGTCCGCGCCGAAGACGAGGCTGTGGTTGCCGAGCCGCCACGTCAGGTTGTCGGCCAACTGGTACGTGTTGTTGATGCGCCGCTGCGGGAAGTTGGTCACGTCCACGCCGACGGGCGAGAAGCCCGCGACGTTGACCTGCCCGACCGCGCCGAGCACGTCCTCGACGCTGAAGCGCGACGTGACGTACTGGACGGGGCCGGAGTTCGGGAGGACATCAACCGGGTTGCCCTCCTCGTCCCGCACCACGTCGGGCAGGGTGACGTTGAACAGGAGCGGCGCGTTCAGGAGGAACGGCACGCCGGGGAACAGCTCGCTGCGCTTGGTGAACGTGCGGTCGCGCACCTCGCGGAAGTTGAGCTTGGTGCGCCCGTAGGAGAGGCGCACCTGGTTGAAGATGGGGCGGGCCGAATCCGGGTGGCTCAGCTCGCTGTTGAAGAAGAGCGACACGTTCTGCGTCCGCACGCGCGGCTGGAGCGAAGAGAACAGCGCGCCGCCCGTGACCGGGATGACGCGCGCGTCGTTCGTGTAGTTGTAGCGCCCGACGAAGGACTGCTGCCGGCCGCGGAACTTGAAATAGTCGTCGAGCTTGACGGAGAAGACGCGGCCCCGCGCGCCCGCGGGCAGGACTTCGGTGAAAGTGTTCGCGCCGAAGATGCCTTGCGGGTTGTTGGGGAAGGGGAAGAGGCTGAAGATCGCGTCGCCGTCGCCGGAGGTCGGGAAGGCGATGACGCGCTCGCGCGCGCTGATGCCGGGCGGGAGTTGGAACAGACCCGTCGCGCCGGAGCCGAAGGCGCTGCGCTCCTCGACGATGGGCACGGCGAAGCTGTGCTCCTCGCTCGCGTTGATGCGCTGCCCCTCGCCGGAGACGAAGAAGAAGAGCTTGTCTTTGATGACGGGGCCGCCGACGGCGAACCCGGCCTGGCCGAAGGTGAACGTATCCTCGCCGCCGCTCTGGTTCGTGACCGTGAGCGGCGCGTCGTCGAGCAGGACGGGCTGGTTGTTGCCGGCGCGCAGCGCGAAGGTCGCGTTGCCGAGCGCGGTGTCGAACGGGTTGCGCGCGTTGAGTTGCGACGAGTTGAAGAAGCCGTAGACCGTGCCGTGGACGCGCGCGCCGCCGGACTTCGAGACGGCGTTGACCTGCGCGCCGATGTTGCGCCCGAACTGCGCCGGGGCGAGCAAAGTGATCGCCTGGTACTCGCGCACAGACTCAATCGGCTGCGGGATGAGCGCGACGAAGCCTTGCCTTCTGACGCCGATGTCCTCGTCGTTGTTGTCCGACCCGTCAACGGTGAAGTTGTTCGCGCGCGAGCGTAGACCGTTAACGGAGAACTGGCCCGCCGAGCCGACGCCCGCGCCGACGCCGGGGCCGGCCACCGACCCCAAGGTCTGCGGCGGCGGCGCGACGCCGGGCAACAATAACGTCAACTCGTCGAACGAACGTGTGATCGTGCGCGCGCCGAGCGGCAGCGTCGAGACTTCCTCCTCGGTGAACGCGCCGCCGCGCGTGCCGTCCGAGACGTTGATGCGCGCGCGTATGTCCGTGTCCTCTTCGGTCGCCCTCGGCGCGATGGGCGGCGTCGGCGTCGCCGCGGCGCTCGGCGTGGCGCTCGCGCTCGCCGCCGGCAGCGGGTCGAGCGCGACGGGGACGGGCACGACCTCGCCCGTGCGCGTGATGAACAGGCGCTGCTGCACCTCCTGCGTCTGGTAGCCCGGCGCGGAGACGCGGATCGTGTAGAGACCCGGCGTGAGCAAGCCCTGGTAGAAGCGCCCGCGCGCGTCCGTCCGCTTCTCGATGACGAGGCCGGTCTGCTGGTTGATGATGAGCGCGGTCGCGCCGGCGATGGCCTCGCCCGTGTTGGTGTTCGTGACCGTGCCCTCGAACGCGCCGGTCACGGTGTCCTGCATCCGGCCCACGGGGCCGTAGGCGCACAGGCACGCGCCCGCGCAGACGAGCAGCAGCAACGCGCGCCGGAGAAGGGGATGTTGGCTCATAAGATTATTAGTGCAGGCTACGTGCGTCTCTTTTGTGACCGCCGCCGCATTACGCCGGCCCCGGCGGCCGCAAGTGAAGTCGGATCGCAAAGCTGGCTCATAGTAACACTAACGCACAGGCGCGCACGGAAAATTTTTCGGCGGCGGGCAGACGCCGATAATTCAACCCACCGACGCGAGGCCGAAGCGGGCGTCGGCGCTGCACGCGCGCGATGAGAAATGCGGTTCAGACCGACGCCCCGCGGCCGTGCTATTATCTGAGCCGCAGGAGGTTCTCAGCATGGAACGTCAGCCGCCTACCGATAGACCGGCCGAGCAGGCCGACACACGCGCCCACTCTGAGCGCCATCCGCTCACGCGGGAGAACTCGCCGGAAGAGACTATCGAGCGTATGCGCGCGCTGCCTGAGCGGGCCGCGAAACTCAAGGAGACTCTGCCTGCCCTCAGAGAAGCGAACGCGCGTTGAAATCTTCATCCCGATCAGAGCCGACGCCGCCGACTGTCAAACCATCACCGAATGGCTGGCCGAAGAACTGGCTTACGCCCGCGGCGGCTCGACGCTGACCACCCCTTTCACCGGCCTCTATACTTCCACCACGCAAGCCCGACTGGTTCGTGACGCCGTTCATGTCCTCTTTTGCGATTTCGCGCTCGACGTTGATGACGACGAGCAGCGCGCGGAACTGACGAGCTATCTTAACGAACTGCGCCTGTTGCTCATGGAAGCCTTGCGCGAAGAAGAAGTATGGGTCGTTTACCACCCGGTCACGCGCGTCACCGGCCCGTAGCTCTAACCACGGCCGACAGGTAGCAAGCGTGCTCGTCACGACCACGGCCGCTTAATCTTCACATTCGTATGCGTCGGCGTCGTGCGCTCAACCAACTGATGCGAGGCCGAAGCGGGCGTCGGCGCGGACGCGGGCGATGAGTCGGGAGGTCTCGCGGGTGCGGCGGCGGGCGGTCAGGTAGTGGTCGGCCTCGCGGCGGGCCTCTTCGAGAATCTGTATGTCGCGCACGAGGTTGCCGACGCGGAACGTGGGCACGCCCGACTGGCGCGTGCCCATGACTTCGCCGGGGCCGCGCAGTTCAAGGTCTTTCTCCGCGATGCGGAAGCCGTCGTTGGTCTCGGCCATGATGCCGAGCCGCTCCTGCGCCACGCTCGTCTGCCGGTCGGAGGTCATCAGCACGCAGAAACTCTGCTGCGCGCCGCGCCCGACGCGCCCGCGCAACTGGTGCAGTTGCGACAGCCCGAAACGCTCGGCGTGCTCGATGACCATGACCGACGCGTTCGGCACGTCCACGCCGACCTCGACGACGGTCGTGGCGACGAGTATCTGTATCTCGCCCGCGACGAAGCGGCGCATGATCTGTTCCTTCTCGATGGGCTTCATCTTGCCGTGCAGCAGCCCGATCTGGAAGTGCGGGAAGACGCGGTCGCGCAGGTGCTCGTACATGCGCGTCGCGTCTTTTAGATCAACTTTCTCCGATTCTTCGACGAGCGGGTAGACGACGTAAGCCTGCCGGCCCGCGCGCACCTCGCGCTCCACGCCTTTGTAGACGCCGCCGCGCTGATCCTCGCCGACCACGACCGTCTTGACCGGCGTGCGACCGGGCGGCAGTTCGTCAATCACGGAGACATCCAGATCGCCGTAGACGGTCATGGCGAGCGAGCGCGGGATGGGCGTGGCGGTCATGACGAGCACGTCGGGGTTGAAGCCGCGCTCGCGCAGGGCGGCGCGTTGCAGGACGCCGAAGCGGTGCTGCTCGTCTACGACGGCGAGACCGAGTTTGTGAAACTGCACGGCTTCTTGAATGAGCGCGTGCGTGCCGATGCAGGCGTGGACTTCGCCCGCGGCGACCGCCGCTTGCAGCCGGCGCTTCTCGGCGGCGCGCAGCGACCCGATGAGCAACTCGACGCGGTAGGGCGTGCGCGCCAGCATCCGCTTGACGTTGCGCGCGTGCTGCTCGGCGAGGATTTCCGTCGGGGCCATCAGGGCGGTCTGGTAGCCGTTCTCCATCGCGGCGAGCATGGCGAGGAGCGCGACGATGGTCTTGCCGCTGCCCACGTCGCCTTGCAGCAGGCGGTTCATCGGCGCGTCCGACTGCATGTCAGCGAGGATGCGGCGCACGGCGCGCTCCTGCGCCGCCGTCAACTCGAAGGGCAGCACTTCCGCCAGGTGTTGCTCGACGCGTTCGTCCACTTCGATGAGCGCGCCCTTCGGCTCCTGCACGCGCTCGCTCTTGCGCAGGGCGATGGCGAGTGCGACCCAGAAGAACTCCTCGAAGATGAGGCGCAGGTGCGCGGGCGAGCGCGCGCGCTCGTAGTCGGCGAGCGGCGCGTCGTCGGTGGGAAAGTGTATGCGGCGCAAGGCGTCGGCGCGGCTGACGAGGTGCTGGCGCGCGCGCAAGTCGGCGGGCAGGGTTTCGCCGAACGCTTCGTCGGGGAGCCGTTGCAGGACGGCGTGCAGCAACTCGCGCAGGCGCTTGGTGCGGAAGTCGCCGAGCTTGCGGTAGACGGGCACGCGCCGGCCCGTGTGGATGGCCGCGAGCGCAGGGTCGGTCGCCTCCTCCTCTTCGAGCGTCGCCGCTTCGTCGTCGTCAGCGGCCGCGCCGTTGTCGTTCGTCGTCGCGCCGCCGTTCGTCGTTGGCACGCCGCTGTCCGTCGTGGTCTGCGCGCTCGCCGCGTCGTTCGGCGTGCCCTCTTCGGCCAGACGGAGCAGCGCGTGTTCGGGCGGCGTCCAAGTGCCGGGCAGCAGTTCCAACTCGTCCGGCTTGCCCAGCCGGAGCGAGTAGGTGTTGCGGCGCGAGTCCCACTCCCAGCGCCCGAAGGCGATGAAGCGCGTGCCGCGCGTGAACTTCTGCCGGTGGTAGGCGAGGATGCGGTGCGCCTGTCGGCCGGAGACGAACCACCAGACGACGACGGGCTTCGCCGTGCGCTCCGGGTCGCTCGCCGTGACCTCGAAGATGAAAAGCGGCGGCTGTTTCGGCCCGCGATTCTTGCCGACCTGAAAACCGCCCGCGACGCGGACGTAGAGTTCGAGCGCCGCTTCCGTGCCGTCGCGCAGGTCTGCGACGCGCGCGAGGTTCGACCGATCCTCGTAGCGCATCGGCAGGTAGTTCAACAGGTCTTCGACCGTCGCCTCGCCCGCGTCGCGCTTGCCGGCGAGCGCCGCCAGCGCCAGCCCCAGCCGCCGCGCCGTCGGCGGCCCGAACCGCGGCAACCCGGCCCGCGCCAGCTCAAGGATCGGCGTGTCGAGCGTCATGGGAAGGGCTGAGGGATGAGGGATGAACTGGGACAGAAGCCAGGAGCCAGAAGTCAGAAGCCAGAGGCAGAGACGCGGGCGGGCGTCTTCATACTGGCTCCTGACTTCTGGCTCCTGGCTTCTTCATCCCTCACCCCTCAGCCCTGATTCTCGCAGTGCTGCGCGAAGGCGCGTTGGAGTTCGGCGGCGATGGCGGGGGCGTCGCGCCCCTCGATCTCGTAGCGTTGGAGCATGTAGACGAGCCGCCCGTCTTTGAGCAGGGCGACCGAGGGCGAGGAGGGCGGGTAGCCTGTGAAGTAGCCGCGGGCGCGCTCGGTCGCGTCCGTGTCCGCGCCGGCAAAGACCGTGATCATGCGGTCGGGGCGCGGCCCCTCGCGCAAGGCCATTGCGATGCCGGGGCGCGCCTTGCCCGCCGCGCAGCCGCAGACCGAGTTGACCACGACCATCAGCGTGCCCTGCGTCTGCTCGACCGCCGCGGCCACGGCTTCGGGCGTGCGCGCCTCTTCGACGCCGAGCCGCGTCAACTCCTCGCGCATCGGCCGGATCATCAGTTCTGGATAAGGCATAGGTGTTTTCTCCCCTCACACGTCTGGCAAATGTTGACCGGAAAATTTTAGCACAGCGCGCCAAACGCGAGCGCGCGCCGCCCGTCTCTCACGCCTGTCGTTCGACAATCTCGATGCGGCGCGGCTCTGCGCCGTCGCCGCTGATGGAGACGCGCCAGGCGGGCGGCGGCAGCGGGTAGTGGCCGAGGCGCTCGGCCCATTCGACGACGACGACGGCGCGTGCGTCCGCGAGCAGTTCGTCGAGATCGACTGCGTGCGCGGCGGCCGCGCCGTCGGGCAGACGGTAGAGGTCGAGGTGGTAGAGCGTGAGCCGGCCGCCGTCGTAGCGGTTGACGAGCGTGAACGAAGGGCTGGTCACTTCGTCCACGTCGAGACCGAGACCGGCGGCGAGACCTTTGACGAAGACCGTCTTGCCCGCGCCGAGCGGCCCGTCGAGCAGCAGTGTTTCGCCGCCCGCCAAGCCCGCGCCGACGCGCGCGCCGAGCGCGAACGTCTCGGCCTCCGCCCGCGACGCGAACACGCCGACGGGGAAACCGCCGGGCGCGTTACTCGGCACGACCCCGCGCGCGTCGTTCATCGCGGCTCCTCCCCGCGCGGGTCGAGCGCGCGCACGGCGGCGCTCAAGTGCGCGCGCACGTCCGAGGCGACCATCGTCCGCATCCCGCGCGCGCCGGCCGCGAGGTCGCCCGCCAGCCCCGCGATGTAGACGGCGGCCGCGACCGTCTCGAAGGCGTCCGCCTCGGCGCGGAGCGTGCCGTAGGCTTGCGCGAGGCAGCCGGTGATGATGCCTGTGAGCGTGTCGCCCGCGCCGGCCGTGCCGAGACCGGCGTTGCCCGTCGGGTTGACGGCGACGCGCCCGTCGGGTGCGGCGACGAGCGTGCGCGCGCCTTTGAGGACGAGCACGAGGTTATGAGTTTGCGCGAACTCGCGCGCCGCGGCGACGCGATCCGCGAGCGGCGCGCCGTCGGCCGCGCCGAGCAGGCGACGCATCTCGCCGAGGTGCGGCGTCAGGACGAGCGGGTGTTCAGTCGTGCCGCGCAACTCCGCGGGCCAGGGCGCGAGCGCGTTCAAGGCGTCGGCGTCCAGGAGGACAGGCGTCGTGCGTTCGGCGACGAGCGCGCGGACGAGGCGGCGCGTCCGCTCGTCGGACGCGGTGAGACCGGGGCCGACGGCGACGACCGTGGCGCGCGCGCAAAGTTTTTGGACTTCCGACAGTGCGTCGGCGCTCAACGCGCCGGCTTCCGTCTCGGCGAGCGCGGCGGTCATCACTTCGGGCATGAGGCGCGCGGCCACGGCCGCGTGCGCCGAGGCGGGCGTCGCCACCGTGACGAGACCAGCGCCCGCGCGCAGGGCGGCGTCGGCGGTCAGCACGGGCGCGCCCGTCATGTGGCGCGAGCCGGCGACGACGAGCGCGTGCCCGTGCGTGTTCTTGTAAGAGCCGGGCGCGTAGCGCGTCCGCGCCAGCCAGCGGCGCGCGTCCGCGTCTTCAAGCAGGAACAGTTCGGCGGGGCACTCTTCGATCAGTGTGAACGGCGAGCCGATGTCGGCCACGACCAATGTGCCGTTGAAGTGGGCGGCCGGCGGCAGCACGTTCGCGGGCTTGGGCGCGGTGAAGGTGATGGTCAGGTCGGCTTCGACGGCCGGGCCGATAGGCTCGGACGCGTCCGAGTTGAGACCCGACGGCACGTCGAGCGAGACGACGAGGCGCTCATGCTCGTGCGCGCGTGCGACGCTGCGCCAGCGGTTGACGTGGGCGACCGCCTCCGCGTGCAGCCCCGCGAGCGGGCGCGTCAGACCCGTGCCGAATAGCGCGTCAACGATCACGTCCGGCCCGGAGGGCGGGGCAGAGATGAACCTGTCCCAGTCCGCCTGCGTGTCGCACTCGGTCACGTTCAGCCGGCCGCCACTGTTGCTGAAGAGTTGTCTGTCGTGAGTCTCGGCTTGATCGGCTTGGCTGTGTGGCTCGTCGCCGTGTCCGTCCTGCGCCAGCTTGCGCACGGCTTCAAAGTTCGTGCGCGCGTCGCCTTTCGTCGCTCCGACCGTGCCGAAGAGGACGACCTCGACCGACGCGCCTTGCAGGCCGAGTATGCGCGCGAGCGCCGCGCCGTCGCCGCCGTTGTTGCCGCGCCCGCAGAGCACGAGCACCCGCAAGCCGGCCGCTGCGCGCCCCAACCGCGCGGCGAGGGCGCGGGCGGCGGCCGCGGCGGCCGACTCCATCAGGAGCAGCGACGGGACGGCGTAACGCTCCGTGGTCAGGCGGTCAACCTCGCGCATCTGGGCGGCTGTGATGACTCGGCGCACGGGGCGATGATAAGGAGAGCGGCGGCGGCGGTCAATGTGAGTCCGCGCGAGGGTCAGTCCGGGCGGCGTGTTGTGCGGGCGGCCCAAATAGAAAAAGCGCGCCGGTTTTGCGCGCCCGCCCCTCTTTGCCTGCCGCTACTCGCCGTCCGTCCTTGTGTAACTCAGGGAAATAGTTAATGGCGCGGCTTCTCCAGAAAATATCGGCGAAAAAAGCGGGGCGGATCGCCGCGGCGATCCGCCCCGCCTTCGGAGCATCAAGGGCTGAAAACTAGAGACCGGGGAGCGTTTTACTCGCGCGCGGCTTGGCGGCGGCGGCGCAGCCCGGCCGCGACCCCGGCGAGGCCCGTGCCGAGCAGCAGCATCGTGGCCGGCTCCGGCACGGCCGACTGCTGCGCGCCCGTGATGTTGCCCGTCACGGGGACTACGCCGCCCGCGATGATCGACACGTCGTTGACGTTGAAGTTGAACGAGCCGTTCACGGTCTGCCCCTGCCCGTTGGTGAACGAGTAGGTGAACGTCTGCGGCGTGTTATCGAAGTTGATGAAGACGCCGCCGTTGTCTATGCTGGACACGTTACCCATCAGCAGTGCCGAGAACGTCGTCGTGTTGCTGCCGTTAATCCCGGTCGGCAGCGTGAACGTCACGCGCAGGGTGAACGACTGCCCCGTGTAGGTGCCCGGCGTGCCGTTCAGCGTGAACGAGCCGAGGTTATCAACGTTGGCCGTCCCCGGCGGCTGCCCCGTGTTGCCGATGGCCAGGAAGCCGCCCGACGTGGTGCCGCCGAAGGTCGAGTTGCTGTAGGTCAGCCCGATGAATGTGGCGGTCTGCTGGGCGCTGGAGTTGGGCGGCACGCAGCCGGCCCCGAAGCACCCGTTGGTGTAACCGGCGATGGAGACCTCGTCAGCGCGTGCGGTCTGCTGCCCGATGGCGAAGAGGGCGACGAGCGCCACGCCCAGCGCGAACGGTTTGAGCAGCGTCGTGAAGCTTCTCATGATGGACCCTTTTGCCTCCCTAAATCCTTTGACGGAACCGGAACCATTTTGTTTCAAGACCCTTGGCGGCCGCCGGCCGCCGGGCCGCAATGCTCTCGGCGAAATGAGCGCGCCGCCGTACCGCACCCCGGCTAGCCGCTCGCAGCACTCGCGGGGAGGGCAAACTCCCCGACGCGAACCTAAGCGACGAGCCGGCCTTAAGCGCGCGACTCGTCGCTGAAAATACCGACTACCAAACCTTATAAGAGCCGTAAAAGCTTAATCGGCCGGCTCTTCCAGAAAAATTCTGGTTAGCCCTTCGGCGCGGCCTTGCGCCGCCGCCGCAGGGAAGCCGCCACGCCCACCAGCCCCGTGCCGAGCAGGAACATGGTGGCCGGCTCCGGCACGGCCGCCGGGGCCGTGCCGATGAAGAAGCTCTCGGGCCCGCCCTCGACGCCCGTGACGCTGGCCATCAGCCCGAAGCGCAGGTTCGGGTCGGCGGTCAGGGCGGCTTGCAGCCGCGCGGCCGCCGCCGCGTCGAGCATGAAGGCGTAGTCGGAATGGCCCTGCCCGTTCCCGACTTCATGCAGGGTCAGCGGCGCGCTGAGGAGCGAGGCGGTGAAGACCGCCTGCCCGCTTGAGTTGTAGGCGGTCAGGACGAGCGAGTTGAGCGTGACCGTGCCGCGGTTCGCGCTGTTCGGCTCGTTGATGTCGAAGAAGATGCGGAGCTGGCTCGCGTTGGTCAGCCCGATCTGCGTCGCGCTGACGGTCTGCGTGTTGCTGCCGCGCAACCAGTCGCCGGTGCGCACGTCGCCGCTCCCGTTCGGCTTAACCCCGACCGAGCCGGTGGACGTGGGGTTCTGCCCGTTGGACTGGAGCGACAGGACGTGCGGCGCGCGGGCGTCGCCGCAGCCGCGCCCGACGCCGGCCGGGAAGCAGTCGTCCTGGCCGGCGAAGACGATGCCGTCGGCGCGGGCCGAGCCGGCCGTCAAGGCGATGATGACGAGTGCGCCGAACGAGAGCGCGAGCTTGGCTAAGAGTATGCGCATGAGCTTTCTCCCTGATGGAAATCCTTTTACAAGAACGGGGCGGGGCGACCCTCCCGACTGAACAGACGACGCGGCTCTGAAGGTGAATAAGACTTTAAAGCAGGGGACAGCCACCCACCTGCCTTAGTCCGGCTCAGAACCATTTTCTCGTCTAGCCAAGACAAACGTGGAATGCGGCGCAGGTTCCAAAAAAGTCTGTGGCCGCGACGACCTTTGGCGCAGTTAACGGAAGATTAACCTGTTATTTAGGAAGTCTGCGGCAGGCAGGCGACGCCACGTCCGGCGCGCCGCGCCGCGCCGAACTAAGGCAACAGTGTTGTTTCATCGCCGCAGGAAGCGCGCGAACCGGCTCAGGAGGGCGCGCAACTCCGGCAGCCCGAAGAGGTAGGTGACGGCGAAGTAGGTCAGCCCGTAGGGGATGAGGACGAGCGCGGCGACGAGGAACGGGTTGCGTAGGGGCAGCACGAGCCGTATGCCCCAGCCCGCGCCCGCACCCGCCGCCGCCGCCGCCCACAGCTTGGCGACAAAGCCCGCGGGCAAGCCCGTCCGCCCGATGCGCCCGTTGAGCTTGCGCCGCAGCAGGTAGAACTCGACCCAGCCGGAGAGACCCGCCGAGGCCGTCAAGCCCACCGCGCCCCATTTCAACTCGACGCCGAGCAGCCGCATCAGCGGCAGCGCGCACAGGTAGCCGAGCACGGTCGTCAGCACGACGCGCACCGTGGCGAAGACGAGCGGCGTGCGCGTGTCGCGCAAGGCGTAGTAGGTCGAAGAGTAGAGCCGGCCCAGGGTCGAGGCGAGCAGCCCGACGGTCGAGCCGGCGAGGATGGCCCAGACGTAGAGCGTGTCTTGCGCCGTGAAGCGCCCCGTGCGGTAGAGCACGTCCACGATCACGTCGCCCAGGGCGAGGAAGGCCATCGCCGACGGCACGATGAAGAAGGCGATCTGGCGCAGGCCCGAGTCGAGCCGGCGGCGCAGTTGCGCGGCGCGCTCGTCGTCGCTCCCCTTGGCCGCGGCCATCGCGGGCAGCTCGGCGGCCGAGACCGACATGCCGAACAGGCTGACCGGCAGCGTGTAGAGGCTCTGCGTGTAGGCGAGCGCGGCGACCGCGCCTTGACCGAGCAGGCTCGCCAGCATCGCGTCCACGAAGGCGCTGATCTGCACCACGCCGCGGCTCATGAAGACGGGGAAGAAGTTGCGGATCACCTCGCGCACGTGCGCCGAGACCGTGTCGAAGACCGGCCGCAAACGTCTGATCAAACGGAGCACGGTCGGCAGTTGCACGCCGAACTGCAAGGCGCTGCCGACGACCGACCCCCAGGCGGTCAGTTGCGCGAGCCGGCCCAAAGCGGAATCGTCAGCCGCGCGCGCGCCGAAGAAGATGAGCGTCGAGATGATCGCCAGGTTCCACAGGACGGGCGCGGTGTAGGAGAGGAAGAAGCGGCGGTGGCTGTTCAGGACGCCGAGACACCAGGCGGAGAGCACGAGCAGCCCCGTGCTGGGGAAGAAGATGCGGACGAGCGTGATCGTCAGGTCGCGCTTCGCGCCCGTGTAGCCGAGCGCGATGACGCTGATCAGGTAGGGCGTCAGCAGCACGCCGAGCACGACGAGCACCGACGTGGTGAGCGCGAGCAGAGAGAAGACGGCGCTCGCCACGTGATCTGCTTCCTCCTCCTGGTCGTGCGCGAGCAGCCCGGCGTAGACGGGGATGAACGAGGCGGAGAGCGCGCCCTCGCCGAAGACGTTTTGCAGGAAGTTCGGGATGCGGAGCGCGACGTTGAAGGCGTCGCCCACGTCGGTCGTGCCGAAGTAGTGGGCCATGACGCGCTGGCGCACCAGCCCGACGACGCGGCTCAGGAAGATGCCGGCCATGACGAGGAAGGCGTGTTTGCCCGTCGCGGCCTCGCGCTCGCGCGCCGCCTGCACCTGCTCGGCCGGGAACTCGCCCGTCACCGCGCCCACCGGCACATCCGTCTCGCCCGCGATCAAGCTCGCGTCCTGGTGCGCCGGTGCGCCGTCGTCTGCCGGCTCGGTCGTCGCTCGGCCCTCGTCTCGTAATTCTGACTTCATCGTCGGCGTCGAGTATAGCGTGCGCTCAGATTTAACACAGAGTACACAGAGGAGACACTGAGGGCGCAGTAAAAACTCTGTGTCCTCCGTGTCTCCTCTGTGTACTCTGTGTCGAAATTCGCTCGCGCCGCCACGACCGCAAGTTGATCTATAACTCGTACTCTTTGATCTTCGTCAGCAGCGTCTTGTAGCTGACGCCGAGCGCTTCGGCGGCGCGCGTCTTGTTGCCGGCGTGGGCGGCGAGCGCGTCGGCGATCTTGCGCCGCTCGACGCGGCGCACGGCCCGCTCGGTCGCCTCGGCCAGCGTGCCGGCGAGGTCGAAGTCCGCGCCCGCCTCCTCCGCATCACTTTCGGCCTGCGGCAGCCCGAGGTCGTGCGGCTCAAGCGTCAGCGAGTCGGTGAGGATGCAGGCGCGCTCGATGGCGTTTTCAAGCTCGCGCACGTTGCCGGGCCAGTCGTAGGCGCGCAACACGGCGACGGTCTCATCGCTCAAGATCGCGGGGCGGCGGCGCAACTCGCGGCCGAACTGGGCGGCGAAGTGGCGCGCGAGCAAGGTCACGTCGTCGCCGCGCGCGCGCAAGGGCGGAATCTCGACGGGGAAGACGGCGAGCCGGAAGTAGAGGTCGCGGCGGAACTCGCCGCGCTCGGCCGCCTGTTGCAGCGCGCGGTTGGTCGCCGCGACGATCCGCACGTCCACGTCCACGCTCACGCGCCCGCCGATTCTGTCCACGGTCTTCTCCTCGATGGCGCGCAGGAGTTTCCCCTGCACCGCGAGCGGCAGCTCGCCGATCTCGTCTAAGAAGATCGTGCCGCCCGCGGCCAGCTCGAACTTGCCGGGGCGGCGCTCGGTCGCGCCGGTGAACGCGCCGCGCTCGTGCCCGAACAACTCCGACTCGATCAGCGTCTCCGGGATGGCGGCGCAGTTGATGGCGACGAACGGCTGGTCGCGCCGCGGGCTGAGATGATGGACGGCGCGCGCGAACAACTCTTTGCCCGTGCCCGACTCGCCGAGGAGCAGGACGGTCGCGTCGGTCGTGGCGACGCGCTGCGTCTCGGCGACGGCGCGCTTGATGGCGTCCGACTCGCCGATGATGCGCGGGAAGCCGTAGCGCCGCGCCCACTCCTCGCGCAGCAGTATGTTCTCGGTGCGCAGGCGCGCCTGCGCCAAGGCGCGCTCGATCAGCAGCAGCAGGTGGTTCGAGTCCACGGGCTTTTGCAGGAAGTCGTGCGCGCCCTCCTTCATCGCCTGCACGGCCTCGTCAATCGAGCCGTAGGCGGTCATGACGACGACGGGCACGTCCGCGTCCGCCGCGCGGGCGGCGCGCAGCACGTCGAGGCCGGAGCCGTGCGGCATACGCAGGTCTGTGAGGACGAGGCGGAAGGGCGCGCGCGCCACCTCGGCCGCGGCGGCGCGCGCGTCCGCCGCCTCCGCGACCGTGTAGCCCGCCTGCTCCAACGTCAGGCGCAGGACGCGCCGCAGGCTCTCCTTATCTTCGACCAGCAGGATGTCAGCCATAAGAGTAGAGGTCAGAGGTTAGAGGTTAGTGGGAAGAAGTTCAAGGTTCAAGGTTGAAAGGAGTTCAAGGTTCAAAGTTCAAAGTTCAAGGTTCGGTGCGTGCCGAACCTTGAACTTTGAACTTTGAACCTTGAACTCTGACTGACTTCCGACCTCTGACCTCTAATATTCCAGTACGCCGACGACGCGGGAGCCGAGGGAGTTGAGGGCGCGCTGGACGGCCGTGGAGTTGTACTGGAAGTTGGAGTCGCCGCCGCCGTTGGTGTTGAAGGTCGGGGCGAGGAACGGGTGCGGCAGCCCGTTCTCGGAGGTCGGCCACGTGCGGGCGAAGCGCGCGACGACCATCGCGCCGTTGTACGTGCCGGTGCCGCCGCCGTCGCGCGTGACCGTGCCGCCGCCGAGCACGAGCACGACGCCGTCGAAGTTCGGGTTGCCGCTCATGTTCAGGTTGCCGGTGACGACGAGGAAGCCCGCGCCGCCGTCCAGGTCGCAGTTGCCGTCGACGAAGGTCAGGAGCGGGTTGGCGGCCGTGCCGCTGTTGCTCGTGATCGTGCCGGAGGTTTTGAAGTAGCGCCCCTGCGCGCGCGCGATGGTCTCAAGCTCGTTGAGGTAGGCGCGCGCGTTGTCGGCCGTCTGCAACCAACTCGGCAGATCGACGGGGATGTAAGGGGCGGGCGGGTTCGGGTCGTCGAGGATGCCGATCTTCGGGCCAGTGACCGTCTCGGGTTTCTTCAGCCCTGTGTTGGCCTCGCCGATGCTGGCGGTCATGATGGCGAAGGCGGGTCTGTCCGGCTCCTGCCCGCTGGCGGCCTGATCGACGCCGGTGTAGTTCTTCGCGCCGCTGCTGCCGGAGTCGAAGTTGATGGTCGGCGCGCCGCTGTCGGCGGCGCGGATGGTGAGCGTGGCCGGCGCGTCGAAGTTGAGGTCGGCGCGCGCCACGTTCAGCTCCAACTGCTTGCGCGCGAAGTGCGGGCCGAAGCCGGTCGAGCGGACGACGACGCGGCGCGGCTCCGGCGCGAGGACGTTCATGCCGACGGTCTGCGAGCCGGGCGGGCAGGGCAGGGGCAGCAGGTTGCCCGCGGCCAGCCCCGTGACCGCGTAGACCGTGCCGTCGGCCTTGAGCGACGGCTTGTCGAGCGCCAGCTCGTAAGAGGCGTCGGCGCAGACGCTCGCCACGGGCGTCCGCAGGCGCGCCTTGAAGACGGCGGACGAGGCCCAGGGCAAGTTCTGCGTGACGGTGAAGTTGAAGCGCGCGAGCACGAGGCTGGTGGCGAGCGCGGCCGCGCCCGTCGCGTCGTTGCTGACGGTGAAGCTGCCGAGGTTGGCGGCCACGGCCTGCGTGGCGTTGTTGATGGTCGTCTGCGCGGGCGGGTTGTAGGTGACGCGCGTGATCTTGCCCGCGGCCGTGATGACGAGCGTGTTGCCGACGGCGGCGACGACGACGCCGGGCGGGGGCACGACCGGCGGAATCCACTGGCCCGTGACGGTGAAGCGCACGCGGTTGCTGGCGTCCGGGTCGAAGACCGTGGTGCTGAAGGCCTCGTTGCCGTCCACGGCGATGGTGGCCGCGCCGTTGTAGGGCAGCCAGCCGGCGAGCCGGCACGGGCTGGGCGCGGCGGTCGTGTCCGTGACGCAGGGGTTGTTGTTGGCGGGCGCGCCGCCGTTCGACAGCGCGGGCGTGACGGCCGTGCGCAGGTTCATGACCGTGCCGGCCGGGACGGTGCCGTCGTGCGCGAGGTTGCCGCGCAGGGCGTTGACGGCCGTTTGCAGCCCGGCCTCGGCGGCGTAGTAGGCCTGCTTCTCGGCCATGGCGTCAATGGCGTTCGTGCCGGTCGAGGCGGTCGAGAGGATGAGCGCGCCGCCCGCGGCCAAAATCAGGGTCGCGATCAGGAGCATCATGAGCAGCGCCGCACCGCGCTCCGTCGCTCGTTCGCTCACTCGTCGGGGTGCTCTGGTTCGCATGATCTTACGTCCTCTTGGATCGAGACGCGCGCCGCCGGCTAGAAGTTGATCGCGTCGGCGTTGCGCAGTTCCACGTCGGAGGTCAACTGCTGGCGGGTCGCCGGCTGGAAGCCGGGCGCGCCGGCCCGCCCGACCTGGGGCAACTGCACGCAGATGGACATGACGATGAACTTGGTCTGGGCCAAGTTCGCCACCTCGCCCACGGCGTTGCCGTCGTTGTCGCGCACCGACGCGGGGTCAATGTCGCAGTTGGCGACCGTGTAGGTGACCTTGCCCGCGTAGTAGCGCATGACGAACGAGTCAATGCGGTTGGCGAGCACGGTCGTGCCGGCGATGGCCGAGTTCACGTCGAAGCGGACGATGTAGTTCTGCCCCGTGGCCGCGTCGCTGACGTACTGGTAGATCACGTCCTCGTCCTGGCTGGTGGGCGTGTTGGGCGACGGGCCGCCGGTGAAGCGGTCGGCGTTCGACAGCAGCCGAATCTGCGTGTTGGACGAGTCGGCGGCGACGATGCCGTTGGCGGGGTAGGCGGTGCCGTCGAGGCCGTAGCCGGCGTTGGCGATGTCGCGCGTCATGGCGTTGAGCGTGCGGCGCACGTCGGCGATGGCGTCGGACTTGCGATCCTCGCGGTTGCGGATGTTGAACGAGGCGGTCAGGAGCGTGACGGCCATGCCGCCGATGACGACCGTCACGCCGAGCGCGATCATCAGTTCGATTAGCGAGAAGCCGGCCTCGGCCCGGCGGCGCTGCGTCTGTGTGCCCTGCTTCATCTCAACTCCCTCGTCTCAACTCAATCGCGTCCCCCGGCCGCGCCGGCCTAGTTCGGCCCGCGCAGGAGCGTGGCCCGCAGGGCCGTGACGCTGACCGCGCCGGCCGTCCACGGGATGCCGCTGCGGATCGGCGTGACCGTGATCGTGATCGTCTTCATGCTGTTGGTCGTCACGCCGTTGACGGTGACGGGCGTGGACTCGGTGACGACCTTGGTCGCGCCGAACGGGCGGCCGGCGCTGTAGCACGGGGCGCTCGTGTTGCAGATGGTCGTGCCGGCGGTGGCGTCGAGCTGCGCGTCATCGAAGGGCAGGGCGCGCAGCTTCTCCATCTGCTGCTGCGCGACGGCGAGCGCCATCGAGCGCTCGGCCGCGCCCGTGTTGTAGCGGATCGCGTAGAAGAAGAGCGAGGTCGCGGCCAGGCCCACGATCATCATGACGAGCAGCGCCACGACCGTCTCCAGCAGGGTGAAGCCGGCGGCGCGGCCGCGCGGGGCGCGCGCGGCGGCTGCTTGCGTGGCTGTGTGCACTCGGTTCATACGCCCTCTCGCGTGCGCGCGCGGCGCGCGCGTCAGTTCAGGTTGTTGACGACGTTGACGGTGACGGTAGCCGAGCCGCACGAAGAGCTGAAGCGCACGGTGAACTGGCCCGTGTTGTTGGTCTTCGACGCGATGCTGAACGTCTGCGAGCCGCTGATGCCGACGCTGGCCGAGGTCGGCGACACGTCGATCTCGTCCGTGTTGCTGGGCGTCGCCGTCACCGTGACGGCGCTCGTGTTGTTCGCGATGCTCACGGAGACCGTGCCGGTTGACTTGCCCTTCTTGACCACCGAGATGGTGTCGGTGTTCAGCGAGAGCGAACAGGCCGTCGGGCGCGGGGTGGGCGTGGGCGTCGGCGTCGCGGTGGGCGTCGGCGTTGCCGTCGGCGTCGGCGTTGCCGTCGGCGTCGGCGTCGCGGTGGGCGTCGGCGTCGGGGACGGCGTCGGGGTCGGGGACGGCGTGGGCGTCGGGGTCGGGGTCGGTGTGGGCGTCGCGCTGGCCGTGGGCGTCGGCGTGGCGGACGGCGACACGCCGGGCGTGGGCGTCGGCGTGGGGAAGGGCGTCGCGCCGAAGTCCGGCAGGATGTTCTGGACGGCGCTGTTGACCGTGATGTCGCCGCCCGCGGTCATGTCAATCGTGATCGGGTTCATCCAGCCGGTGGGCTGGCCCTGCCCGTCCACGCCGCGCAGCGTGAAGGTGATGTTGCCGGCGACGCGCCCGCGCCAGTCGAAGAGGGCGGGCACGGGCAGCGGGTTGGTGATGAAGTTGACGCCCGGCGGTAGGTTGACGACGCGCCGGTCGGCGGCGTCGAACGCGCCGTCGCCGTCCGCGTCGGTCGTGCCGTCGTTGTTCAAATCCATCGCGACTTCGTAGCTGGTCGCGTTAAGAATCTGCACCTGCGCGACGCCGTGGCGGCGGATGGCGTCGGCGCGCGCCTTCTCTAAATTGGTCTGCAACTCGCGCGCGGCGTTGACGAGGCGCATGTTCTCGCGCGCGCGCGTGATGCCGATGACGGCGAAGCCGGCGACGATCATCACGACGGCCGCGGTAACGATGAGTTGGAGCGCCGTGAAGCCGCGCTGGCGGCGCGCGCCGTTGCCGGTCTCGTCCAAGGTCTCGCGCTGGTGCATAGCTGACTCCAAAGCTCCTGACGGGTTGGCGCGCCTCGTCCACACGGCGGGCGCGGCCGGCACAAGGGCTGCCGCCGTCCACGGTGCAACGGCGATGCCACACGCCCAAACGCCCGCCCGCACGCGCCCCGCGCCCGCCCCGCGCCCGCCCCACCCGCCCGCCTTGTCACCTTAAGTGACACGGCGCGGAAGCACGCTACATAGGCAGTGGTCGGTGGTCGGTGGTCAGTGGTCAGTGAGAAGACAGTTCAAGGTTCAAAGTTCAACGTTCGAGGTCAGCCGCACGTCGAACCTTGAACCTTGAACGTTGAACCTTGAACGTTGAACTCCGACTGACCACTGACCACCGACCACCGACCCTGCCTATGTAAGCGGCTTCTTAGACCTGTCACGGAGGGAAACAGTTGGCGGGTGGGTGGGGCGTTGCGCCGGGCGCGGGGCCGGGGTTTTGGCTGGGCGCGGCGGGCGCGGCGTGGGGTTTGCAGGGTGGGTGGTGCGAGCCGCAGGGCGGACGCGCCGCGTGCGAGGGCATGCGCGCGCGCCGCGTCCGCCCCGTGCGGCCGACCCGGCGGCGAAACTTGTGCCGGCGCGCGTGCGGCCCGAAAAGGCGCGCAGGCCAATTTCGCCGGAGGCGGGCCACGAGGTTCGTCCGTCGGCGTGCGTTGCCGCACAATGCGCGCCGGTCGGACGAAACAGCGCCCCGGCGACTCTCAGGCCGCCGGGGCGCACGCATTTTAAAAACTGTCCGTTGTTAGTTATCCGTTGTTTCTGTGACCCGGTCGCTCGTTCCGGCTTCAGCGTTCAACAGCCGCTGGAAGAACAACAGACAACTGACCACGGACAACGGACAGCTTTTCAATTCGACGTTGACTCGTACTCGTTCTTGGCGGCCTTCAGTTCGGTGTCGGCGAGGCGCATGGCGAGGGTGTGGGGCGTGTAGGTGAAGGGCGCGGGGCCGCCGCGGGCGTACTGCGTCTCGCTGACGATGGCCTCTTGCATCTGGCGGAAGCGGTAGACGCTGCCGCGCTGGTTGAAGATGACGAAGTAGAGCGTCTCGCCCGTCTGCGTGCGCATCTGCCCGACGAGCGCGCTCACCCCCCCGTCGGAGCGGCCGAGCGTGCCGGTCTTGCCGACGACGCTGCCGCGCGCCGCGCCCACCGTGAACCGCTTTTGCAGCGTGCCCGGATCGACGCCCGCCACCGGCATGATGTCGGACGGGCGCAGGTTGTGTTCCTTCAACTCCGCGACGAGCGTGCGGTAGACCTTCATCATCGAGCGCGGCGAGAGGCGGTTGATCCCTAAGCCGCTCGTCGAGGCGAGCCGCACGTCTTCGGGGCGCAGCCCGACTTCGGTGACGAGGAAGCGTTCGACGCCCGTCGGGCCGCCGAGCGCGTCGCCCAGCCGCTCGGCCATGAAGTTGTTCGAGTAACAGAGCAGGACTTTGAGGATGTCCACGAGCGGGCTGGAGCGGTGCGTGAGGAGTTGGCGCGCGCCCGGCGGCACGGGCGCGACGTAGACCGCGCCCAGGACGGCCACGCTCGGCGTCGTCTCCAAACTCTCGATGTCGTTGAAGGTCGTGCGCTCCTCGAACCACGCGCGCGCGGCGGCCGCCGGGCGGCGCTCGGCGTCGAGCGTGTCGTAGAAGTTCTCGCCCGAGGCGCGCGCCGACCAACTGAAGTTCATCGTGAACTGCGGCGCGACGATGAGATCGCCCGTGACCGTGCGGATGCCGAGCCGGTTCAACTCGCGCGCGAGCATGACGGCGTGCTCGTAGTGGAACGAAGGATCGCGGCCCGAGACGATGAGGTTGCCATTGATCGTGCCGGTCGCCGGGTCGAGTTGTCCGTCCGTCCAGATGACGGTGGCGAAGCGGTACTGCGGGCCGAAGGTGTGCAGCGCGTCGAGCGCCGTCGCCAGCTTGACGGCCGAGGCCGGGTTGAACTGCTCGTCCGCGCCGTACTCTTTGACCACCTGCCCGTCGGTCGTCTCGACGAGCAGCCCGAGTCGGCCGGAGACGGGCGTGGGCGTCGGGACGGCGAGCGTGGCGTCGGGCGTCGCGGCGTCGGGCGCGGGCGCGGCGACGGGCAGCAGCGCCGGCTTCACGAGCGGCGTCGGCTGCGGCACGGGCGCGGGGCCTTGCGCCGCCGCGCTCAAGGCGAACGCGGCGAGCAGCGCGAACAGGATTGGCAGACGGACAACCTTCATGAGTCAACAGCCTCTCAATCTCAACCGCCGGGTTTTGGAGCGCCAGGGGCTTCTTTCATCATAGCACGAAGAGAGAGGCGCGGCGGCGCGCGAATTTCGGCCGCGCCGCCGCGCAACCTTTTTGATGCGAGTCGGCAACGAAGCAGATGCACACGATAGACGGGGCGAAGCTGTTTGGAACGTCCGGCGACGCTGCCTCTCTTTGCGTTAGCGGCCGCCGATTACGTTGACAGCGCTTGGAACGCGCTCCTAAAATTCGCCCGTCGCAATGCGCGCCCTCGCATTGACAACCCGAAGCAGTGCGCCGAGAACCACAGCCCGTCACGATGGCACGGATGCGCGCGGCCCATTCGGCCCGCCGCGCCGAGATTCGCGCCCGCCTCGCCGAGTTCGCCGCCGTGCGGGCCGCGGCCACGGACGCGCGCCTCTGGGAAGAGTTGGTCTTCTGCATCTTCACGGCGGGCGCGTCGGCGCGCATGGGGCTGCGCTCGGTCGCAGCCGTGCGCCCGCTGCTCGACGACGGCGCGCACGCAGAGTTGGCCGAGGCGCTGACCGGCGTCCACCGTTACCCGCGCGCGCGCGCCGGCTACGTCGTCGCCACGCGCGACTTCCTGCACGCCGACTGCGGCCTGCGCCTGCGCGCGCGGCTCGACGCGTTCGGCGAGCCGCACGCGCGCCGCGACTGGCTCGCGCGCACGCGCGGCATCAAGGGGCTGGGCTACAAGGAGGCGAGCCACTTCCTGCGCAACGTCGGCTATCGCGGCTACGCGATCCTCGACAAGCACATCCTGCGCAGCCTCTTCGAGCTGGGCGTCATCGCCACACCCGACCCGCCCACGACGCGCGCGCGCTACCTCGCCACCGAAGACGCCCTGCGCCGCTTCGCCCACACGGCGCGCATAGATTTCGACGAGCTTGACCTGGTGCTGTGGTCAATGAAGACCGGGGAGATTTTGAAGTGATTGTGGATTGCGGATTGCGGATTGCGGATTGAAAGACAAGCCGCGCTGATGCAGTTTGTCCTCTAATCCGCAATCCGCAATCCACAATCCGCAATCCGAACGGGGGTGGCCGATGAAGAACTTGAGCCGCTGGTTGGTGGTCGGGGTGGCCGCGCTGACGGTGGGGTGTGCGTGGTTGGGCGGGGCCGCGCCGGCGCGCGCCGACGGGAGCGAGAAGGCGCGGGCGCGCGCCGAGCGGGCGCTGCGCCAGGGCGAGTTCGAGACGGCCGAGAAGCTCTACCGCGAACTGATCACGAAGGACACGCAGGACAACGAAGCGCGGCTCGGCCTCAGCTACACGCTCTACAAGCAGCGCCGCCTGCGCGACGCCTACGACGCCGCCGCGCGCGTCCTCGCCGTCGAGCCGACCTCGGCGCGCGCCCACGCCCTGCTCGGCACGACCCTGCTCGCCACCGGCGACTTCCTGCTCTCGGTCGAAGAGTTCCGCACCGCGCTCAGCTTCAAGCCCGACGAGGCGCTGGCGATTGCCGGCGTCTCCATGATCCACTTCTACGAGAACCGGCCCTCCTACGCGCTCCTCGGCCTCAAACGCGCGCTTGAGATCGCGCCCGACGAGCCGGACTTCGTCTTTAACTACGCGCAGGCCGCCGCGCGCTCGGAACGCTACCGCGAGGCGGCCGACGCCTACGAGCGCTTCCTGCGCATCGCGCCGCGCGCCGACGCCGACCGCCGCGCACGCATCCGCGGCCTCATAGACTTCCTCCGCTACATCGGCGCGCAGGGCGATCTCTACGAGCCGGGCGGCGCGCCGCGCAGCGTCATCCCCTTCGAGTTGGTCAACAGCCGGCCCATCGTCACCGTCTTCCTGAATGGCAACATCAAGCAGCCGCTCCGCTTCGTCGTGGACACGGGATCAGGGATGTGCGTCGTCTCGCTGACGGCGGCGCAGAAGCTTGGGCTGCGGGCGGTGGCGCGCGGCGGCCTCGCCCGCGCCGTCGGCGGCGGCGGCCGCTTCGAGATCGTCTACGGCTTCCTCACCTCGCTGCGCGTCGGCGAGGCGCGCATCACCAACATCCCCATCTACCTGCGCGAGTTCCACAACTCGCAGGAGCCGGTGGACGGCTACATCGGGCTGTCTGTGCTGGCGAAGTATCTCGCCTCGGTTGACTACGGCCGGCGCGAGTTGACGCTCGTGCGCGACGATCAGCCGCGCGTGCCGCCTTTGCCGTCGGCGTTGGAGCAGCAGACGGCCGCCGCGCCGCCGCCGCCCGCGCCGCCGCAGTTGCCGGCGGGCGTCTTCGAGCTGCCGATCCGGGCCACGTCGAGCGGCTTCTGGTCGAGCGCCATCACGGTCGAGGGCGTCGAGAAGCCGCTCAACTTCATCGTGGACACGGGCGCGTCCATCTCGGTCGTCTCCGAGGCGCTGACGCAGCGCGAAGACCTGACGCGCTTCGTGCAGCCGACGAAGCTGAAGGTCTACGGCGCGGCGGGCATCAGCGACGGCGTGCCGCAACTGGTGCTGCCGCGCGTCAGGCTCGGCGACTACCAGCACCCGAACCTGTCGGCGGCCGTACTGGACATGGAGCCGATCAACGAGACTTCCGGGTTCGAGCAGACGGGCATCATCGGCGGCAACATCCTGCGCTTCTTCCGCGTCACGTTCGACTTCCAGCGCGCCGTCGTGCGGCTCGAATCACTGAACTCTCTGCCGATCACGCCGGCCGCGGGCGACGCCAACGTCGCGGCGGCCGCGACCGCGGGGCGCGCGCGCCCATGAAGCAGAGCTTGTACCTGGAAACGTCGGTCGTCGGCGCGTACCTCGACAACGGCGAGCCGTTCCGGCGCGATCTCACGATCCGCTGGTGGGAGCGCGAGCTAGCGGAGTACCGCGCGGTCGTCTCGCCGCTCGTCGTGCGCGAACTGGAGCGGCTGCCCGAGCCGCACCGCACGAGTTATCTCAAACTCGTCGCGCCGCTCGAACAGGTCGAGTTGCTGGACGAGGCGGCGATCCTCGCCGACGGCTACGTGGCGCGCGGCATCTTCCACCGCAAGTATCTCGGCGACGCGCTGCACGTGGCGCTTGCCTCCGTCCACAAAATTGATTATCTAGTGACGTGGAACTTCGGCCACCTGGCGAACGTCCGGCGGCAGGCGCGCATACGCCTCTTCAACACGGCCGCCGGCTTCTTCGTCCCGATGATCGTCACGCCGGAGTTCCTGGTCTCGGAAGCGACAGAACAAGTGACGAGTGATGAGTGACAAGTGACGAGTTAAAAACTTGCTCCTGCTTGTCACTCGTCACTCGTCACTCGTCACTGCTTTTATGTATCGCCGACCCAGATTTCTCGAAATGCTGCACGCCATCCGCGAGGAGATGGCGCGCGAGGCGGACTACGACATGGAGCTGTTCGCCGAGTTGGCGCGCACCGGCGTCCGGCCCGCCTACGGCCCGGCGCGCAACATCCGCGGCTTCCGCACGCGCGCCCCGCGCGCCGACGACGCCGAGCCTCAAGCCAAGCCCCGGCGGCCGCGCCGCCGGGCGACCGGATAAGAGAGTAAGTTCAAAGTTCAAAGTTCAAGGTTAGTCGGGCGCTGAACCTTGAGCCTTGAACTTTGAACGTTGAACTCTTAACGACGGCTATGGAAGAGACATTTGAAGCCATCGGGCTGGAACTGCCGAACGAGAGCGACTTCAACCACCTCGCGGAGCGGGCCGGCAATCAGGGCGAGGCGACGCAACTGCTGCGGCGCGGCGCGGTCTTGCACGGGCGCTGCTGGAAGCTGGGCGAGGGCTTGGAGGTCTGGACGGTGCTCTACGAGTCGGGCACGGGCGACATCTTCTACGCCGACTGCCGCCCCGGCTTCCGCGCCCGCTACACCCAGCGCATCAGCCCTTGGGCCTTGACCGAGTACGACGAGGAGGGCGAGGCCATCGTCCACGGCTACTGCGACGGGACGGAGACGGAAGTCCTCTTCGAGTTGCAGAACCTGACCGAAGTCGGGCCCGAAGGCTTCCGCGCCAACGAGCTGCACGTCGGGCTGTGCGGGCTGGCGTACCGCGCGCGCGTCTGTCAACGCGCGGAGCGGCCGCGCTGGGCCGCGCTCGAATCGTGCGCCCCGGCGCGCGCCGCGCACGAGAACGACTGGAGCCTGTGCGGCCGCGTGCTCTCGTTCAAGCCCTTGCGCAACCCGCTCTCCGGCAGCGAGCTTTACTGGGCCTACCTCGACCTCGGCTGCCTCAAGCTCGAAGTGCTGATCAACCAGCGCGCCCTGCGCGGCCGGCTCGCGGTCGGCGCGACCATCGCCGCCGAAGTCTGGCTGCAAGGGCACGTCCTCGACCGCCGCGCGCTCGCCTCGCGCTACGAAGGCCTCGATCAAGCCGCCAACGCCGCCGCCATGTGGACGCGGCTGCGGAGGGGAAACTGAGCAGGAGACGGGAATCAGGAGCCAGGAGTCAGAAGTCAGAAGTCAGAAGGGATTACGGGCCGCCAGTGCTTACGTGAGCCGCCTGCCTTTATTCTGACCTCGTGCTCGCTTCCTTCTGGCTTCTGACTCCTGGCTCCTGTCTTCTGAACAATGAAACACTTCGCCCTCGTCATCCTCATCCTGCTCGTCGGCGGCGGCGCGGGTCTCTACTTCTTTAACCGCTACTGGGTTCATCGTTACGACGCGCTCATCGCGCGCCAGGCCGCCATCTACCGGCTCGACCCGCTGCTCGTGTGGAGCATCATCTACGAGGAGACTTATTTCAGACCGGGGCGGACGGGCGACGCGGGCGAGATCGGGTTGATGCAGGTGACGCCGGCCGTGGGGCGCGAGTGGGCGGCCGAGACCGGGATGCGCGAGTTCGAGCGCGCGATGGCCCGCGATCCCGCCTCCGTTTTGCGCGACCCCGAACGCAACATACAGATCGGCTGCTGGTACTTGGAGAAAATCTCGAAGGACTACCGCGACCTGCCCGGCGCGGAGGCGCGCACGCTCGCCGCCTACAACGCCGGCCCCTCGCGCGCCGCCGAGTGGAACCGCACCCCGCCCGGCGCGCCCCCGCTCACCGCCGAGCAGTTCATCGCACGCATTGACATCCCCTCGACGCGCGCCTACGTCACCTCGATCCTCGCGCGCTACAGAGAAGCACGCGCCGCCGCCGGCACGCGCGAGAGCCGCGCGGGGGCGAGCCGTTGACCTACCGCGGGCTGCTCGCGCAGAACGCGCAGGTGCGCCGCCTCTGGGCGGGCCAGGTCATCTCGGAGATCGGCGACTGGCTGAACAACATCGCCGTGCTCGCGCTCGCGCTCGGCCTCGCCGGGCCGGAGCGACAGGGGCGCGCGATTGCCGTCTACGCCATCGCGCGTCACCTGCCGCTGTTCCTGTTCGGCCCCGTGGCGGGCGTCGTCGTGGATCGCTTGGACAGGCGGCGCGTCATGATCGCGGCGGACGTGGCGCGCGCCGTGCTCGCGCTCGGCTTCCTGCTTGCGCAACGCTTCGGCTCGCTCGCCGTCGTTTACGCCGTCGGCGCGGCGCTCTTCTCCGTCTCCGCCTTCTTCAACGCCGCCAAGCGCGCCACCATCGCCGCGCTCGCGCGCGACGCAGACGAACTGCTCACGACCAACTCGCTCACGGCCTCGACGACCGCCGCGACCATCGCCATCGGCTCGGCACTCGGCGGCCTCGTCGCCACGTTCTTAGGCCGCGATCTCGTCTTCTTCGTCAACGCCGCGACGTTCCTCGGCTCGGCCGTCATGATCTGGCGCATACGCCTGCCGCGCCGCGCGCCCGCCGCCACTAGCACATCTGCCGCACACGCACCGGCCGGCGGGGCGTCACTTTTGCGCCGTTCGGTGTTAGACTTCCGCGCCGGGCTGGGTTACGTGCGCCGCGACGCCGTGCTGTCCGCCGTCTTCGTCGTGGCCGCGGGCTGGGGCTTGGGCAACGGCGTGGCGCGTGCGCTCTACAGCGTCTTCGGCGCGCGCCTCGGCGTCGCGGCGGCGCAAGGGCTGGTCGCGCGCCCGCAGGACTTCGGCATCTCGGTGCTGTTCGTGGCGATGGGCCTGGGCGGCGTGCTGGGCGCGCCGCTCGCGCGCCGTGCGGGCGCGGCGGGCGCGAACCTGGGCGGGCGCATGGGCCGCTCGCTCCTGTTCGACGGCTGCGGACTGATCGTCTTCAGCTTCATGCCGCACCTGTGGGGCGCGGCCGCCGTGCTCGTCGCGCGCGAGTTGAACTTCGCCGTCTGGTGGACGGCGCAGCAGACGCTCGTCATGCGGCGCACGGAGAACGCCTACGCCGGGCGCGTCTTCGCCTCCTACGAGACGCTGACGACGCTGATGATGGTCGGCTCGATGTACCTGGCCGGCGCGGCCGCAGACCGCTACGGCCTCCGCGTCGTCGCGGCGACCGGCGGCACAGTCATCGCCGCCTCCGGCGCACTCTGGTTCCTACTCCGCCGCCGCGCACCGGAAGCTTGAACTACCAACTCTCTTTGCGTTCCTTTGCGGCCCTACTTTGCGTCCTTTGCGGTTAAGTTCCGGGCGTTTAACCGCAAAGGACGCAAAGTAGGGCCGCGAAGAACGCAAAGAACTACTGACCCGGAGAAGGTCGTGCGTCAACTACCGACGATTTTGGCGCAACACGAACTGCTGCTCGTCGCCGCGAAGCTGCTGGCGGCGATGGCGTGCGGCGGCGTGATCGGGTTGGAGCGCGAACTGAGTCGGAAGCCGGCGGGCCTGCGCACGAACATCTTGATCTGCATGGGCGCGGCGCTGTTGATGATCACGTCGCGGCACATTTCGGGCGGCGCGCCTTACACCGATCCGGCGCGGCTCATCTCGCAAATCCTGCCCGGCGTCGGCTTCATCGGCGCGGGCGTCATCCTGCAAGCGCGCGGCTCAGTCCACGGGCTGACCACCGCGGCCACGATCCTGCTCGTCACCGCGCTCGGCGTCGCCATCGGCGAAGGCACGTTCTCCGTCGCGCTGCTGACGACGACGCTCGTCATCTTCGTGCTCGTCCTGCTGCGGCGCGTCGAGCGGCGCATCGTCGCCTTCCGCCGCCACTTCCGCTACACCTTCAAGACCGACGCGCCGAGCACCGCCCTGAGCGAACTGCTCCGCCTGCTCAAGCGCGAGCGTTTGCACCTCGAAGAGTTCGACATACGCGAGACGGCCGGCGGCGGCGAACACGAAGTCAGCTTCAGCGTCGTGACCTCGCCGCGCCGCAACGAACGGCTCGCCCAACAACTGCCGCAACTCGGCCGCGACGTACACGCCACCACGCACGAGCGGGCGGACTGAACAGACGCGCGAAACGAATGAACACGCCGCCGGCCGGTTTGATGAAACGCGTGCTCGGTCTCTGCTTGAACCCGTCGTCGGTCTCCGGTTGAACGTGCCGCAAGTCTTATGACGAAAATCTACTGCGCTCGCTGGGTCGTGCCCGTCGCCGCGCCGCCCGTCGCGGACGGCGCGGTCGCGGTCAACGGCGCGCGCGTCGCCGCCGTGGGCACGCGCGCCGACGTGGCCGCGCAGTTCCCGGCCGCCGCGGTCGAAGACTTCGGCGCGGCCGTCATCCTGCCGGGCTTGGTCAACTGCCACGCGCACCTTGAGCTGACCGTCATGCGCGGCTTCCTCGACGCGGAGGAGGGCGACTTCTTCGCCTGGCTGCGCAAGCTGACCGTCGCGCGCACGCTGCGCATGACGGCGGACGACCTGCGCGCCTCGGCCGCTTGGGGCGCGTTGGAGGCGGCGCGCGCGGGCGTCACCTGCGTGGCCGACGGGGCGAGCGGCGGCACGCCCGTCGTCGCCGCGCTCAAGGAACTGGGCTTGCGCGGGACGGTCTTTCAGGAAGTCTTCGGCCCGGACGCGCGCATGGCGCGGGAGCAGTGGGCACGGTCGCGCGCGCAACTCGAAGCTCTGCGCGCGGACGCGGACGAGTTGGTGCGCGTCGGCGTCTCGCCGCACGCGCCGTACACGGTCAGCGCGCCGCTGTTCGAGTTGATCACGGACTACGCGTTGACCGAAGGCGTGCCCTTGACGCTGCACGCCGCCGAGTCCGAAGCCGAGTCGCTGCTGCTCAGCGAAGGGCGCGGGCCGTTCGCGGAGAGCTACGCGCAGCGCGGCATCGAGTGGCGCGCGCCCGGTCTCGCGCCCGTGCAATACCTGGCGCGGCTCGGCGTGCTCGCCGCGCGCCCGCTGCTCGCCCACTGCATCCGCGTGGACGACGCCGACATCGAGACGATCAGACAGGCGGGCGCGAGCGTCGCGCACTGCCCGAAGTCGAACGCCAAACTCGGCCACGGGCACGCGCCTTACGACAAGTTCCTCGCGCTGCGCCACGGGCTGGGCAGCGACTCGGTGGCGAGCAACAACACTTGCGACCTGTTGGAAGAGGCGCGCACGGCGTTGCTGATGGGCCGCGCCGCCGCGCCCGCGCGACTCGACGAGTTGACGGCCGAGCGCGCGCTTTATGATGCGACGGCGGGCGGCGCGGAGGCGCTCGGCTACGGCGGGCAGACGGGCGCGCTCGTCGCCGGTCGCGCCGCCGACCTCGTCGCCGTGCGGCTCGACGGCGCGCACCAGCAGCCCGTCCACGACCCAGTGCGCGCGCTCGTCCACGCCTCTTCGGGGCGCGACGTGATCATGACGATGGTCGCCGGGCGCGAACTCGTCCGCGACGGGCGCGCGCTCACCGTGGACGAAGCGCGCCTGCGCGCGCGCGTCAACGAGATCGCCACGCGGCTCAACGTTGAGTGATGATTAAGGTTGATTCACCACAGAGGCACGGAGGACACAGAGGTGGCACGGAGGCCTGAGCGCCGTTCGAGCCTCCGTGCATCCTCGGTGAACTCTGTGCCTCTGTGGTGAATCGTTACGCCCAAGAGGCCCTAGAGAGACGCGTCGTGATTCACCTGCGGTCAGTTCAGTTCAAGCCGGGCGCGCGCAAGCTGGCGGGCTACCCGTTCACGCTGCCGCTCGTGCAGAAGGGGCGCGAGTTCAAGTTCCGCGCGCCGGTCACGTTCCTCGTCGGCGAGAACGGGTCGGGCAAATCCACTTTGCTCGAAGCCCTTGCCGCGGGCGTCGGCTCGCCCACCATCGGCGGCGCGGACGCGGCGCGCGACGAGACCTTGCGACACGCCGCGCGGCTCGCCGCGCAGATGCAGTTCGTCTGGCACAAGCGCACGCGCCGCGGCTTCTTCCTGCGCGCCGAAGACTTCTTCAACTTCGCGCGCCGCGTCAACAGCATGAGCCAGGAACTCGAAGCGATGGCCGCCGAGTACGAGCGGACGCTTACGGGCTACGGGCTGATGCGCGCGCGCGGGCTGGTCTTGAGCGAGCGGCGGGCGCTCGCCGAGAAGTACGGCGCGGACGCCGACGCGCGCTCGCACGGCGAGAGCTTCCTCAACCTGTTCCGCGAGCGCGTCACGCCCGGCGGTCTCTACCTGCTCGACGAGCCGGAAGCGCCGCTCTCGCCGCAGCGCCAGCTCGCCCTGCTCGCGCTGCTCAAACAGATGGTCGCGCAGGACGCGCAGTTCATCATCGCCACGCACTCGCCCATCCTGATGGCGTTCCCCGCCGCCGTGCTGCTCAACTTTGATCGCTACCCCGTCCGCGCCGTCCCTTACGATCAACACGTCGCGCTGACGCGCGCGTTCCTCAACAACCCCGAAACGTTCCTGCGCCGCCTGTGAGCCGTTACACACGGCGGGCCAGGTGTGGCAGAATCAGCGGCACTATGAACGTACTGGTCTTGAACTGCGGCAGCTCGACCGTCAAGTTCCAACTGATCGCGACCGACCTGGAGCGCATCGCGCAGAACACCGACCGCCGACTCGCGCGCGGCCAGATCGAGCGCATCAGCGGCGAGGCCATCATCACGCTCGCCGTCGAGGGACGCGGCCCGCAGCGCCTGACCGCGCAACTGCGCGACACGCGCGCCGCCGTCGACTGGATCATCCGCTGGGCCTGCTCCGACGCCGCCGGCATCGCCGAGGTCAAGAGCGTGGGCGACGTACACGCCGTCGGCCACCGCGTCGTCCACGGCGGCGAGCGGTTCACGCACTCCGTGCTGATCACCGACGAAGTCCTGCGCGGCATAGAGGACTGCATAGACCTCGCGCCGCTGCACAACCCGGCGAACGTCAAAGGCATACTGGCGGCGCGCGAGGTCTTCGGCGCGGGGCTGCCGCAGGCGGCCGTCTTCGACACGGCCTTTCATCAAACGCTGCCCGACTACGCCTACCTCTACGCGCTGCCGTACCAGTTCTACCGCCGCCACCGCGTCCGCCGCTACGGCTTCCACGGCACGTCGCACCGCTACGTCGCCTACCGCTACCGGCAGTTGCGCGCGCTCGCCCGCGAGCAGACCAACGTCATCACGCTGCACCTCGGCAACGGCTGCTCGGTCGCCGCCATCGTGAACGGCGACTCGGTGGACACCTCGATGGGCATGACGCCGCTCGAAGGTCTCGTCATGGGCACGCGCTCCGGCGACGTAGACCCGGCCATCATAGACTTCCTCTCGGCCAAGGAGGGCATGACGACCGAGCAGGTCGAGGCGATGCTCAACAAGCAGTCGGGACTGATCGGGATTTCGGGTCTGACGAACGACATGCGCGAGCTGCTGGCCGAGGCCGAGGAGAACGACGACCGCCGCGCCCGCCTCGCCATCGAAATCTTCTGCTACCGCGCGCGCAAGTACATCGGCGCGTACCTGGCCGCGATGGGCGGCGCGGACGCCGTCGTCTTCACGGGCGGCATCGGCGAGAACGCGCCCGAGGTGCGCGCGCGCATCTGCGCCGGCCTCGCCTGGTGCGGTCTCGAACTCGACGCCGAGCGCAACGCCGCGCACACCCACGGGCGCGAGGGCGTCATCACCCGCGACGACGCCCGCCTCGCCGCCTACGTCATCCCCACCGACGAAGAACTCCTCATCGCCCGCGACACCGTCCGCTGCGTCACCGGCGCGCCGCAACGGTACTGAAAAGCTGTAGTCCTCGCCGCCAGAATTCTATGGTAGAGTCGGGCTTGTTTGGCTGAAGAGTGTATTCGGAGGCAACATGAGCGCGAGCGGTAAAACCGGGCACTTGTGGACAGGTGAAGTCGCAGCTTCTTTTAATCCGGATGCGGAGGCCGTGATAGCGGAGGGCGATTGCTTGCAGAGTCTTCGCGCTCTGCCGGGCGGGTTCGCAAAGTTAATTATCACATCGCCGCCGTACAATATCGGCAAAGTCTATGAAAGGGCGACTAAGCTTACAGAGTATCTCGCTTCGATTAACCCGGTCATAGATGAATTGGTCAGAGTGCTGTCGGCGGAAGGGTCGCTCTGCTGGCAGGTCGGAAACTACGTCGAAAACGGCGAGGTCTTCCCGCTGGATATTTTCTATTACCCGTTTTTCAAAGAGCGCGGCTTCAAACTTCGCAACCGCATTGTTTGGCATTTCGAGCACGGCTTACACGCTTCCAAGCGATTCTCCGGTCGCTACGAGACGCTTCTCTGGTTTACCAAAGGCGATGCTTACACCTTCAACCTAGACCCGGTTCGCGTGCCGTCGAAATACCCCGGCAAGACGCACTTCAAAGGCGAGAAGCGCGGGCAGCCGTCGGGAAATCCGCTCGGCAAGAATCCCGCCGACATTTGGCGCATCGTCGCGCAGGATTGGGAGCAAGAGCTTTGGAACATCCCGAACGTCAAAGCCAATCATCCCGAAAAGACGATTCACCCTTGCCAATTCCCGATTGAATTAGTTGAGCGGTGCATTCTCGCGCTCACTGACGAAGGCGATTGGGTGTTAGACCCGTTCTCCGGCGTCGGCTCTGCCATGCTCGCCGCGCTGAAAAACGGCCGGCGTGCCATCGGCTGTGAAAAAGAAGCCGAGTACGTCGAGATAGCAAAAGAGCGCATCGCCGACCTTCGCTCCGGCAAACTCCGCTACCGCCAGCTTGGCAAGCCCGTCCATCAACCGACCGGACGCGAAAAGGTCGCGCAAATTCCGATGGAGTGGCAAAACTTGGAGGCGAAAGCGTGAGAGTCGCGGGCGTCTATTCGTTCAAAGGCGGGAAGGAGTTTGTCACCGAACGCTATCCGCACTTGCTCACCGAAGTTAATGCGGCGGTCAAAGCCGTTGACGCTGCCGCGTACAAAGACAAGGTGAGCGAAGAAAAGACGATGCCGGGCAGGATGCTTTACAGCCCCTCGCGCATCAACACGGCCTTCAAAACTGAGTTCGCCAGATTACGCTGGAAGCCCGTCCGCGTGCGGTGCGACTACCCGACCACCTACTACCTCGAAGACTACGAAATCCGGTCAAAAAATCGCGGCGCGTACCGGGAAATGGATTTCGTCAAGGAAAGGCTCGGTATCGAAGTTCAGTTCGGTAAGTACGCCTTCATGGTCTATAACGTCTGCGCGAAGATGACCATCTTCCGCAACCTCGGGCACATAGACTGCGGCATCGAAATCGTCCCGGTTAAAGCCTTCGCCGATGACATGTCATCGGGTGTCTCCTACTACGAGCAGTTCCTGTGGGACTTGGAAAGTCGCGGCGTCGCCGACATAGACATTCCCGTTTTGATTCTCGGTCTGGACGCCTGAAACCCCCGCCTGTTCGCCGCCGCCTCGTAAAAACCCACGGTCTCTTTTAGTCCGTCACCTTCTGCTGGTCGCGGAGGCGGCGCTGTTTGATCTCTTCGACCTGTTCGCGGAGGAACATGAGGTGGAAGCGGAGGATGAGCTTGCCGTCTTTGTTGAGCTTGAGGCTCTGGGTGAAGTCGGCGCGGGCGGCGCGGTCGTCGCCTTGCAGGATGTAGACGTAGCCGCGGCTGGCGTAGGCGAAAGAGGCCTGCGCGTTGTCGGGCTTCAGGGCGAGGCCGCTGTTGAAGTCGGCGAGCGCGCCCGCGAGGTCGCCTTTGACGAGCAGGGCGTTGCCGCGGCGGAAGAAGTAATCGGGGTTGCCCTGGTAACAGGCCAGCGCCTTGTTGAAGTCCTCGATGGCGGCCTCGACCTGTAGGTTGTGCGCGCGCTGGTAGCCGCGGCGCGAGTAGGCGTCGGCGACGCTGCGGTCGTTGCGCGCCGCCGCGGGGTCGAGCGCGAGCGCCTGGTCGAAGTCGCTGAGCGCGCCCGCCAGGTCGCCCTTCGCGCGGCGCACGCCGCCGCGCCGCAGGTAGATGTCGGCCGCCTCCGGCTCGACCGCGAGCGCGAGGTCGTAGGCGCTGAGCGCGCCGTCGAGGTCGCCGCGCAGGAAGCGCTCCGCGCCCCGCTTGAGGTGCGTTTGCGCGGGACGCGCAGGGTCTTGCGCGCGCGCCGCGACGGCGGCGACGAACAACGAGAGCAGGACGACTGACAGGCGCGTGCGTGGCATCCGAAGACCTCCGCCGGTTGACCAAAGCCGAGAGCGGCCGGGGGACAAGGCGAAACTTAGGGGAGGGCGGCGGATTTGTCAACGGAAAGGCAGTGGCCGGTGGTCAGTGGTCAGTGGTCAGTAGGAAGACGGTTCAAAGTTCAAGGTTCAACGTTCAAGGTTAAGCACGCAGCTAACCTTGAACGTTGAACCTTGAACTCTTAACTGACCACTGACCACTTGTTTTATTGGCACGAAGCGCTGATCGCGTCGTCGAAGATTTCGAGGGCCACGTCGGCGTGGTCGCGGGTGATGATGAGGGGGGGCGACCAGCGGATGGTGTTCGTGCCCGCGCCGAGGATGACGAGACCGCGCTCGAAGCAGGCGGTCTCGACGCGGTCGCGCAAGTCGGGCGCGGGCGCGTTCGTCGCGCGGTCGGCGACGAACTCGACGCCAATCATCAAGCCCAGCCCGCGCACGTCGCCGATGCAGTCGTGCTTGTCCTTCAGTTTCTCCAGGCCGGCTTTCAGGTACGCGCCGACCTCCGCGCTGTTGGCGACGAGACCGCCTTCGAGCAGTTCGATGGTCTTGAGGGCGGCGGCGATGCAGACGGGGTTGCCGCCGAAGGTCGAGGCGTGCGCGCCGGGCTTCCAGTTCATCAGGTCGGCGCGCGCCACGCACGCGCCGATGGGCAGCCCCGACCCGATGCCCTTGGCGAGCGTCATGATGTCGGGCTTTAGCCCGTAGTGCTCGCACGCGAACATCTTGCCGGTGCGCCCCATGCCCGACTGCACCTCGTCCACGATCAACAGGATGCCGTGCTCATCACAGATGCGGCGCAGGCCTGTTAAGAACTCCGGCGGCGCGGGCACGTACCCGCCTTCGCCCTGCACGCACTCGACGACGACGGCCGCCACCTCTTCGGGCGGCGTGGTCGTCAGGAACAGACGCTCCTCGATCCACGCCAAGCACTGCGCGCTGACTTCGGCGGGCGTGCTCCGTTGGCCCGTGAACGGGTTGCGGAACGCGTTCGGGTAAGGGACGTGGACAACGTCGAGCGCCTGGCGTTTGAAGCCGCGGCGCTGCGCGACCTTCGAGGAGGTGAGCGAGAGGCTGCCGAGCGTGCGCCCGTGGAAGCTGTTGAAGAAGCCGATGAACTTCTCGCGCCCCGTGGCGTGCATGGCGAGCTTCAGCGCGGTCTCGACCGCCTCCGTGCCGCTGTTGGCGAAGTGCGTGCGCGTCGGGCCTGCGATGGGCACGATCTCGTCGAGCTTGCGCGCGAGCGCCGGCATGTGCCGGTAGTAGTAGTCCGTGCCGCACATATGGATCAACTGCGCGGCCTGGTCTTGAATCGCGCGGACGACTTCCGGGTGGCAGTGGCCCGTGGAGCAGACGGCGACGCCCGCGTTGCAGTCGAGAAAGACGTTGCCGTCCACGTCTTCGACCCACACGCCTTCGGCGCGCTCGGCGACGAGCTTGAACGAGGGGCGCGGGTAAGAGGGGTTGACGAACTGCTGATCGGCGGCGACGATCTCGCGCCCTTTCGGGCCGGGCAGCTCGGTCTTGATCGAGGGCCGCCGCGGCGGCGCGCTGGTTGCGGTAGTCATGACACTTGTCTCCTTCGGGTGAAAGCGGGGAAGTCAAAGAACTGAGCTTGCGAACCTGCGCTGGCGCGGTCGGCAGACTCGTCGGCGTTGACGTTGGAAGGAGAGCGCGGGGCTACCCCGCGAAGATGTTCGCGCGGATGTCGAGCGGACGCAGGTGTGCGACGGGCAGGTAAAGCATGACTGAAAGGCTGTCAGTTGTCAGCGGTCAATGTCCGTTGGTTCTCAGCCGGCGAGAGGTTTACTCATAAGCGCCGACTTTGTCAACCACGAACATCCTTCGCGTTCCTTTGCGGCCCGCGAAGCGTTAGACGCCGCGGCGCTTCCAGCGGACGCCGTCGCGTGTGTCTTCGAGGGTGATGCCGCGCGCGGCCAGCTCGTCGCGGATTTGATCGGCGCGGGCGAAGTCGCGGCGGCGGCGTGCCTCCTGGCGTTCGCCGATGAGGGCCTGTATCTCGGCGTCGAGCATCTCGGCTTCGGGCTGGCTGAAGACGTTGAAGACCGAGTCGAAGCGCGCGACGAGTTCGAGCAGCTCGCGCTGATCGTCGGCGCGCAGCCCGCAGTCGGCGAGCGCCGTGTTGACCTCGCGCGTCAGGTCGTGGATGGCGGCGAGCGCGACCGACGTGTTGAGATCGTCGTCCAAGCCCGCCGCGAACTGTTCGAGCGCGCGCGCGGCGGCGGCGCGCAACTGCGCGTTTGTGCCCGGCTCGCAGCGGGCGGCGGCGAGGCGCTGGCGGAAGTCCTGCAAGCCGGCGACGGTCTTCTCGATGCCGCGCAGGCCTTCGAGCGTGAAGTTGTACTGCTTGCGGTAGGGCGCGCTCACCAGCGCGTAGCGGACGGCCGCGGGCGTGAAGCCTTGCGCCGTCAGATCGCGCAAGGTGAAATAGTTGCCCTTGGACTTCGACATGGACTCGCCGTTGATCTTCAGGTGCTCGGCGTGCAGCCAGTAGTTGACGAACTTCTGGCCCGTCGCGCCCTCCGACTGCGCGATCTCATTCTCGTGGTGCGGGAAGATCAGATCGACACCGCCGCAGTGGATGTCGAACGTCTCGCCGAGGTACTTCATGGACATGGCGGAGCACTCGATGTGCCAGCCGGGGCGGCCGCGCCCGAACGAGGCGTCCCAGGCCGCGCCGGTCTGCGCGTCCACCTCGTCCACCATCTTCCAGAGCGCGAAGTCGCGCGCGTCCTCCTTCTCGTACTTGTCCGTGTCCACGCGCTCGCTGCCGCCCACGATGTTGCCCGCGAAGTTGATCTTCGAGAGCTTGCCGTAGGGCGCGAACGAGTTGATGCGGTAGTAGACCGAGCCGTCGGACTGGTAGGCGTGCCCGTTGGCGGTCAGCTTCTCGATGATGTCGGCCATCTCGGCGATGTGGCGCGTGGCGCGCGGCGCTTCCGTCGGGCGCTCGCAGCCGACCGCGTCGAAGTCCTGCCAGAAGGCTTCGATGTAAGGGGCTGTGTACTCGTCAATCGTGACGCCACGCTCCTCGGCCTGCTGGATGATGCGGTCGTCCACGTCCGTGATGTTCATGACGTGTGTGACTTCGTAGCCCTTGAAGCGCAGGTAGCGGCGCAGGATGTCCACGAACAAAGTCGTCCGCAGGTTGCCGATATGCGCGTAGCTCCACACGGTCGGGCCGCAGTAGTACAAGCGCGCCTCGCCGTCGCGCAGCGGGCGGAACTCTTCGAGCTGACCGGAAAGCGTGTTCTGAAAGCGAAGCATCTGCCGCGGCAGCCCGCGCGCGTCCTGCGGCGCGACTGCGCACTCCTTTCTTCCTCACGAAGAGTCTAGGCAAGGACACGCGGCGAGTCAATGAAACCGCGGCGCGGGAAACGTGTGGCCGGCCTGTGGTGCTTAACGCGGCGCGCGGAAGTGTGTGAAGCCGCCGGGCGTGAGCTTGCGCGTGCGGCCGGCGGCGTGGAGGCGCAGGCCGGCGGCGCGGGGGCGGATTTCGCCGATGCGCGTGACGTGTACGCCGTCGAGCGCGGCGGGCAGACGCGCGGCGTCTTCGGGCCGGGCGGTGAACAGCAACTCGAAGTCTTCGCCGCCGTGGAGTGCGAGGGCGAGGGCGGCGTCTGACGCTGCGCCGCTCTCGTTGATGAGTGGTTCGACCGGCACGTCTGCGGCGACGACGAGCGCGCCCACGCGGCTCGCGCGGCACAGGTGCGTGAGGTCGGACGACAGCCCGTCGCTCAGATCGATCATCGCCGTCGCCAGTCGCTTCGCGCCGAGCCACGCGCCCCACGCGAGTCGCGGCTCCGGCCGCTGATGCCGGCGCACGAGCTGTGTGGCCGCCGCGCCGCGCCGCCGCGGCGGCGCGCGCTCTAGCAGTTGCAGGCCGGCGGCCGCGCCGCCGAGCGTGCCGGTGACGAAGATTTGATCGCCGGGGCGCGCGCCCGCGCGCAGGACGGCGCGCCCGCGTCGCACTTCGCCGAGCACGATTGAGTCCACGGCGATGCGTTCGGGCGTGCGCGACACGTCGCCGCCGACGAGCGCGACGCCCGCGCGCGCGGCGAGCGCGAAGAAGCCTTCGTAGAACTCTCCGAGGAAGCGCGTGCGCCAGACGGCGGCGGGCACGCCGACCGACAGCAGCGCGTAGCGCGGGCGCGCGCCCATCGCCGCGATGTCCGAGAGCGAGACGGCCAGAGCCTTGTGGCCCAAGGCACGGGGCGGCATCGTCGCGCGCCGAAAGTCCACGTCTTCGACGAGCAGATCGGCGGTGATGACAGTCTCGCTACGGGCCGCGTGGCTGATGACCGCCGCGTCGTCGCCGATGCCGTGGAGAAGGGATGAGGGATGAGGGATGAGAGATGAAACGGGGGCAGCGAGTTTGTTGTGCCGCTCGGCGCGGCGGCGGATGCGAGTGATGAAGTCGAACTCGCCGGGCGTCGCATCGCGGCGCGCGGAGTTGCTTGTGAGAGTTTTTGAAGTTGATGAAGGTGAACCGGCTTTTAACTTCCGCCGCCCCTTTTCAGCCCTCATCCCTCAGCCCTCGTCCCTTTAGAGTTGTCGGCGCATCGAGTCGAGCGCGGCGTGGATCGTCTCAAGCGAGGTGGAGAAGGAGAAGCGGAGGTGGCTTTCGCCGTGCGGGCCGAAGACGACGCCGGGGACGGTGGCGACCTGCGCGCGTTCGAGCAGCGCGTCGGCGGCGGCGCGGCTGTCGGCGTCGAGCCGCGTGCAGTCGGGGAAGGCGTAGAACGCGCCGGGCGGCGGCGCGCAGGCGAAGCCGAGTTCGTTCAGCCCGGCGACGAGCAGGTCGCGGCGCTCGCGGTAGGCGGCGCGCGCGTGCGCGAAGAAGTCCGCGGGCGAGTGGACGGCGGCGAGCGCGGCCCACTGGGTCGGCGTCGAGACGCCGTTGGTCGAGTAGAGGAGCGTCTTGCGCAAGCCCGTCATCCAAGGCTCGGCGGCCGCCGCGTAGCCGATGCGCCAGCCCGTCATCGAGTAGGACTTCGAGAGCGTGTAGCAACTGATCGTGCGCTCGAACATCTCCGGCAGCGCGGCGATGGAGACGTGCTCGCCTTCGTAGACCAAGTCCTCGTAGGCTTCGTCGGCGATGACGACGAGATCGTGCTCGCGCGCGAAGGCGGCGACCGCCTCCACCTCGGCGCGCGTGAAGACCGCGCCGGTCGGGTTCTGCGGCGTGTTGAAGTAGAGGGCGCGCGCGCGCGGCGTGAGATGGCGCTTGAGGGCGGCGGCGAAGCCTTCGGCGCGCGCCGCCTTCGTCGAGACCAGGACGGCCTCGGCCTCGCAGTTGGCGATCAAGTCCTTGATCGGCGTCCAGTAGGGCGAGAAGACGAGCACCCCGTCGCCGGGGTTGACGACCGACTGGAACGCACCGAACAACCCTTGCATCCCGCCGTTCAGCACGATCACGTCTTCGGTTTCGGCGGGCAGGCGGTTGCGCGCGCGCAGCTTGGCGGCGAGGGCGGCGCGCAGTTCCGGGATGCCGGACGAGGGCGCGTAGCGCGTCTTGTTCTCGGCGAGCGCGCGCCGGGCCGCCTCCTTGATGTGTTCGGGCGTGTCGAGGAACGGCTCGCCGCCCTCGAACTGGTAGACGCTCGCGCCCGCGGCCCGTAGCTCCAGCACGCGGTTGCGAATCTTGACAATGTCGGAAAAGCCGACCCGCTCCAAACGCGCGGCGAGACGGAAAGCGGTCGTTGAAGCGGCGGTCACGATAGGCGCTCGAACCTCCGAAACTGTGTGGCTTGCGGACGGGACGCCGGATTATAGCCCGCGCCCGCAGGGGCGTCCAACGACCGCCGCCCGGTCGCGGGTTTCAATTCCGTACGAGCAGCACACTGTTTCGTTGAGCAGATGGGGTTGAGTGTAATCCAAATGGTGCAGACGGGCGTGCGATTGTACGGCCGCCCAATGTTGCGGTCTGATTATGTTTCGATGACAACACCCCGGAACGGCTGAAAAAACTGGCGGTCGGTGCGACAATCGGGCCGCGCCGCCCGCGTCCGCGTTGCCGGGAACACGAGTTGCTGCTTAGGACGGCGGCTAGAACGATCAAAACCCTAGCGAATTTCGGAGGAGAAGCTAACACCATGACGACAAATGGCAAGATTTTATCGGTCGGTCTCGCGGCGGCGCTGCTCGGCGGCACCGTCGTCGGCCTGGTCAACAACCGGCGCGCCACCGATCCCAGCACGACGGCCGCGACGCAGAGCTTGAACACGACCGACGCGGCCCGCATGAACGCCCAGCGGCTCGATAGCACGCAGCCCACGGCCGAGCAGGTGGCGCGCAACAACACGACCGACGATTCGGTCTCGGCCGACTACCGCGCCGGCTTCGCCGACGGCTTCAACGCCGCGCGCAACGGCGATGCCGCGATCCCGACGCAGACCACGGTCGTGCGCGAAGTGCCGACTAGTTCGCGCGTCGTCTACCGCAACGCCCCGGCGCGCACGCGCTACGCCCGCGCGAGCGCCCCGCGACGTGCTTACTACGACTACCAGCCGCGCAAGCGCAGCTTCTGGTCTAAGCACCGCGACAAGCTGACGGTGGCGATGGGCACGGGCGGCGGCGCTCTGCTCGGCGGCCTGATCGGCGGCAAGAAGGGCGCGCTCATCGGCGGTCTGGCCGGTGCGGGCGGCTCGGCGCTCTACACCTACAAGATTCGCAACCGCAACAACCGCTAAGCGGACGCCTCACGGCGTTTGCGCGAGCGGCCGAGCGGGGAAGGGGCGATGGCGCTTAAAGCTTCAGCCATCCTGATCGCTCTGGCACTGACGGCGTGGGCAGTCTCCTTCACGGGGGCTGCCCATTCGTCCGTCTACGCGCAAGCCTCACGCATCAACCAGACCTTCGGCGGCGGGCGCGAGAGTCAGAACCCAAGCAGCGCGCGCACGCTGCCCGCGCCCGCGCGTTTCCGCGAACAGACGGGGCGCGGGCTGCTCCTGCGCGTCTGGGTCAACGACACGGGGCCTTTCAACTTCGCGCTCGACACGGGGGCCGGCTCGAACATCATCGCGCCGCGCGTGGCCGCGGCCGCGCGCGTCACTTACACGGGCGCGCGCGCCGTACCGATCACGGGCTTGAGCGGCGCGGGCGGCGGCGCGGGGCGCGAGGCGACGATCAAGAGTCTCGCCGTCGGCGAGCGCGGGAACGATCTGCCGGGGCGCGCGCCCGTCCTCGTCACGGACGCTCTGCCGCCCGACCTCGACGGCGTGCTCGACCCGGCCGAAAGCTACTACCCGCTCGGCTTCATCTTAGACCTGCCCGCCGGCACGATCAGCGCCTTCGACCCGCGCGCGCTGCCCCTGCGCGGCCGCGCCCAACCCGCCGACGGCGCAATCGTCCCCTGGCTCAACGAAGCGGGCACACGCCGGCCCTTCGTCCAACTCGGCAACGGCCGCCGCGCGCTGCTCGACACAGGCTCCGGCTTCGGTCTCGCCGTCTCGGCGGCGGCGGCGCGCGCCTTCGGCATCGGCGCGGAGGCGGGGCGCGAGCGCGCGGGCGTGCGCGATCTGGGGCGCGGTCAAGTCGCCGCGCGCCGCGTCGCATCTGCCACCGTTCAAATCGGCGGTCTCGTCCTGCGCGGCGTCCCGACCGACGTGCTCTACGGCGCGGCTCTGGACGCGCCCGTCATCCTCGGCCGCGACGCCCTGCGCCCCTTCCGCCTGACCTTCGATCCCGCCAGCCGGCTCATCGCGGTCGAGCCGCGCTGAAACTCCCGTTCAGGAAAAGCTTCAAGCCGGCGGGCGCAACTGCCGGTCAGTCGCCCGTTTATTGGCGGCAGAAGTTCATTGACACTGCGGGGCGGCGCGGGTAACATGGCGCACAGCGTTCCGGCCGGCTCGGCGGCCCCGTGACAAGAAACATACTGGCGTTTGGCGGCACTTATCCCGTACATCTCATAACTGGCAGAGGCTTCGCGCAGTATGAACCGAGCGGCCGTCTACATCCCGGAAAAACTCTTCTTCAAGATCGGCGAGGTGTGCGACATCACGGGCGTGCAGGCGCACGTCTTGCGCTACTGGGAGTCGGAGTTCCCGATGCTCGCGCCGCAGAAGAACCGCGCGGGGCAGCGCACCTACCGCAAGCGCGACGTGGAGATGGTCTTGCGCATCAAGGAGCTGCTCTACGAAGACCAGTACACCATCGCCGGCGCGAAGAAGAAACTCCAGAGCGACCTGCGCGGCGCGGCGAAGCTCAAGGTCGTGACGCCCGAGATGACGGCCGCGCACCTGAGCGCCGCCGAAGCCCAAGCGCCGACCGAAACGCCCGCGCCACCCGCGGCCACAGCCGCTCCGCCGCCGCCCGCGCCGCAACAGGCGTCAACCGCGCCGGCCGCCGCGCCCGTCTACGCGAGCGACCACGAGTTACCGCCCGCCGAGCCGAGCGTCCCACTCACGGACGAGCGCCGCGCCGCCCTGCGTCGCCTGCACCAAGAGGCGCGCGACGTGCTCGCCTTACTCAACGCCGGCGACCCGCGCCGTCGCCCGCAGCGGTGAGCGCGAACGAACCGCACGCCCTCGCGCGATTTGACAAAATAACTTTTCCGAAGATACTTAGACACAGTTCGACGGGATGTGGCGCAGCCTGGTAGCGCGCTTCCTTGGGGTGGAAGAGGCCGTGGGTTCGAATCCCGCCATCCCGATACTGAAAGAAGCTTATGCCATTTAAAGACCCGGCCAAGAAGCGGGCGTGGCAGAAGCAGCGTAACCTTAAGTTCAACCTGATGCGCGCGACGGGAGTTGATGTCGCGCGCTTTATCTTTTGGGAAGCGCGGAGAATGGATAAGCGGCGTGGCATGGCCTGTGATCTGACGAGAGTACGGATCGCAGCTCTGATTGCTGGCGGCTGTCAATACTGTGGCGAGACTGAATTAAGGATGACGCTGGATCGGATTGATAACACGAAAGGACACACGTTAGATAACGTCGTCCCAGCGTGCATCCGTTGTAATTACGCACGGCGTGATATGCCGTTTGACGCTTGGCTCTGCTTGACAGAAGGTATGCGTAGAGCCAGAGAGCAGGGCTTGTTCAAAGAGTGGACGGGTAGGACGCGCTAAGCCCTAAAGGCCGTCGGGCATTCTGAGTTAGGCCAAGGAAAGAGCCTTCAACCGTGTTCGGTTGAAGGCTCTTTCCTTGGCTCACTCTTTGCCGTTGTCAGCGGCCGGCGCGGCCGCTTAGGCGTCATCAGAACTTGCGGGTGGCGGTGCGACCGGGGGCGGCGTCGGTGAAGCCGCCGGCGAAGGTGAGGACGCACATGGTGCCGAGTTGGGCGTGGTCGCCGCAGGAGACGCCGACGGCCTTGAAGTCCGGGCTGAGCAGGCGGTTGCGGTGGCCGCGGTCGGCGACGCCGTCGTCTATCAGCCAGGTCAGGACGCGCTCGCGCGCCGTGTCCTTGCCGTAGGAGAGGTTCTCGCCCACAGTGCCTTGCCAAGCGCCGAACTGTTCGAGTCGCTTCTCGCAGAAGTTGCCGTCCGTGCCGCGGTGGCCGGTCAGACCCTTCGCGCCCTGATCTTTGACGAGCACGTTCGCGCCGAGGCACATGCCGCGCGACACGTCGTAGGGGCCGAGCGGCTTGGCGGCGCGCATGAAATTGATGGCATCTTCGAGCGCGGCCGCGCCCTCCTCGGTCGTCAGGCCGGGGCGACCCGGCTGTTGGTAGAGCTTGCCTTTGAAGTACGGGCGCAACTGTTCGAGGTAGGCGGCGTACTCACGGGGGCGCGTGCGGGCCAGGTTGATCTCGCGCAGCATCTCGGCCTCGAAGGCCGACAGGCTGTGGTTACTAGCGCCGGCCGGTTTGCCGGTCTGGGCTTGGGTCGGGAACTGGACGGGGTTGACGAGACAGACGACGAAGAGGAGCGGCAACGTCAGGGCACAGAGACGACGCTTCATGGGGGAACTCCTTGGGGTGTGTTAGATCGGAAGTGTCGGGAGAAGACGAGCACGAAGGAACGTCTTAGGCGAACGCGAAGGCCGTCTTATAGGCCAAGCGGCGCGCGGGCGTCAAGAGTCGGGCGGCGGGCCGGAATGTTTGCGCCAGTCCGCGCGCGGTCAGCCGGTCGTGCTAGGCCGCGTCCTGCCAGTCGGCGATCACGATCTCGGCGGTGAGCGTCTTGTGGACGGGGCACTTGTGGGCGATCTCCTGGAGGCGCGCTTGCTGCTCGGCGGTCAGGTCGCCGGTGACGGCGACGGCGCGCTCGATGCGGTGGATGAAAGCGTCGCCCTCGGTCTGGCACTCGGCGCAGTCGCGCGCGTGCTCACGTCGCTGGCGCAGGCGCACGGTGACGCCCGCGAGCGGCCAGCCCTTGCGCCGCGCGTAGAGCGTGACGGTCATCGAGATGCAACTGCCGAGGGCGGCGAGCAGCAGCGTGTAGGGGTCTGGGCCGGCGTCCTCGCCGCCGAGGCCCGCCGGCTCGTCCGTGTTGAAGGTGTGCCCGTCGCCGTAGCGCACCTCCTGGCGCAGATTCGACAGGGACGTGACGACAACCTCGCTCATGTGTTCACCTCCGAAAGACTGACCGCCAGACGGGTCTTCCTCTGTGCCGGAACTGGCCCCTTGAAAATGATGAGAGCCTGTGTCGCCGAACGCGCGCGACACAGGCTCTCAGTATAGCCCCAACTGTCAACCGTGCCGGCTTACCAGATTTGGCAGCGATCCTTTTCGGCGCGCACCATCGGGTCGCCGGCCTTGCACTGGAAGGCGGCGGCGAAGGCGGGGAAGTTGGCGAGCGGGCCGTTGACGCGGAACTTGGGCAGCGGGTGCGGGTCGGTCTGCGCGAGCAGCCGCGCGCGCTCGGGCCGCACGTTCGTCGCCCACGAGTAGGCGTAAGAGATGAAGAAACGCTGCTCCGGCGTCAGCCCGTCAACGTTGGCCGGGCGCGGCTTGCCTTCGAGCGACTTCTGGTAGGCCGCGTAGGCGATGACCAGCCCGCCGAGGTCTGCGATGGACTCGCCCACCACCAGCTCGCCGTTCATGTTCAACCCCTTCTCGACCTCGAACTGGTTGAACTGGTTGATGACGCACCCGGCGCGCTCCTTGAAGTTCTTCAGGTCTGCTTCCGTCCACCAGTTTTTCAGGTTGCCCTCGGCGTCGAACTGCGCGCCCTGATCGTCGAAGCCGTGCGTCATCTCGTGCCCGATGACCGACCCCATCGCGCCGTAGTTGACGGCGTCGTCGGCGTTCGGGTCGAAGAAGGGCGGTTGCAGGATGCCGGCGGGGAAGACGATCTCGTTGATCTGCGGGTTGTAGTAGGCGTTCACGGTCGGCGGCGTCATCTGCCACTCCATCTTGTCCACGGGGCGGCCGATCTTGTTCAGGTCGCGCCGGGCCTCGAACTCGCCCGCGTGCAGGTCGTTGACGATGTAAGACGCGCGAGCAACTTTGAGCGCCGAGTAGTCGCGCCACTTGTCGGGGTAGCCGATCTTCTTGATGAAGGTTTCGAGCTTGGCGACCGCCTGCTTGCGCGTGGCGTCGCCCATCCAGGCGAGCGTGCCGAGGTCGCTCTTGAGCGCGGCGATCAGGTTCTGCACCATGTCGAGCGCGCGCGCCTTGGCGGCGGGCGGGAACGCCTTCTTGACGTAGACTTCGCCCATCGCCTCGCCCATCGCGTTGTCGGTCGCCTGCACGCAACGCTTCCAGCGCGGCAGTTGCTCGGTCGCGCCCGTCAGGATGCGCCCCTTGAAGTTGAAGTTCTCGTCGTCGAACGGTTTCGACAAATCTTCCGCGGCGACGTTGATGAGATGCCAGCGCAGGTACGTCTTCCAGTCGGCGATGGGGACGGCGGCGAGTTGGCGGTTCAACTCCTCGAAGAACTTGGGCTGGGCGACGTTCACGTCGGTCTTCTGCGCGAGGCCGATGCCCTTGAAGTAGGCGGCCCAGTTGAAGGCGGGCGTGAGCTTCTGCAACTCGGCGGCGGTCATGCGGTGGTAAGTCTTCTGCGGGTCGCGCCGCTCGACGCGCGTCATCGAGGCGGCGGCCAGTTTCGCCTCGATGTCGAAGACGGTCTGCGCCTGCGCCGCCGTCTGCGCGGGCGCGTCGCCCATCAACTCGAACATCTTGGCGACGTGCTTCAGGTACTCGGCGCGGATCGTCTTCGACTTGTCGTCGTCCTTCAGATAGTAGTCGCGGTCGGGCAGACCCAAGCCGCCCTGCAAGACTTCGTAGGTGACTTCGGCCGAATTCTTGGCGTCCTGCGTCGAGCCGGCGCGGAACATGAGGTTGAGGCCGAAGGAGTGCAGGCGCGCGACCTCGTCTTGGAGCGACCGGGCGTCCTTGATGGCGGCGATGCGTTGCAGCTCGGGCTTGAGCGGCGTGAGGCCGGCGGCGTTGATCTCGTCCTCGGCCATGCAGGCGGCGTAGAAGTCGCCGACCTTCTGCTCGCTGCTGCCTTTCGGGGCGGCGGTGTTCTTGGCGGCGGCTTCGAGCACGTCGCGCAGCACGTCGCGGTTCTGCTCGGCGAGCACGCTGTCCACGCCCCAGATGGAGAAGGCGGCGGGGATCGGGTTGGCTTGCAGCCAGCCGCCGACGGCGTACTGGTAGAAGTCCGTGCAGGCGTCGGCCGACTTGTCTATGGCGGCGAGGTTCAGCCCGTGGTTGGGCGTCTGCGCGACCAGGACGGAGGCGGCGAGCAGCATGGAGCAGAGGGCGGCGGACAGGGGATTGCGGAAACGTCTCATTGGGATTCAACTCCTCGGAAGGTCAAGGCTGGAACGCTCAAAGATACGCGCGGGCGGCGGCAAAGTTTAGCGGCCGGCGCGCGCCTTGACGAACATTTGAGCGAAATAGTGACGAGCGGCCGCCGAGACGTGCCGAGCGGCCCGCCGGGAGCGCGGGCATCCCGGCCCGCCATGAGCGCGTGAGCGCGAACAGAAAGTAGCGGCGGCGCTCGACCTTGAAAGCTCACGCTACTTCGTTAGCGTGCTGGCGCACGCTTGGCGGGCCGGGATGCCCGCGCTCCCGGCAACAAGCGGCCTTATGCCCGACAACCTCCCGGCTTGCGCGCGCGCGCGCCCTGCGGCTACACTCGCGGCGTTCCACACAAGCAGACCGGCCGAAACAGATGCGCGGGCGCACAGTCGTCCGCCCGCCGCGCGCGAGGGTTCAACGGATGAAGATTCACGAGTATCAGGCGAAAGAGTTGTTGCGGCGCTTCGGCGTGCCCGTGCCGCGCGGCATCGTCGCGCGCTCGCCCGAAGAGGCGTACCACGCTGCGAAGGAGTTGGGCACGGAGGTCGTCGTCGTCAAGGCGCAGATTCACGCGGGCGGGCGCGGCAAGGGCGGCGGCGTCAAGCTGGCCCGCTCCGCCGACGAGGCGCAACAGTTGGCCCAACAGATGCTCGGCATGAAGCTCGTCACGCACCAGACCGGGCCCGAAGGGCGCGAGGTGCGCGTGCTCCTCGTCGAAGAGGGCTTGCCGATTGACCGCGAGTTCTACCTCGGCATTGTGCTCGACCGGCAGACGGGCCGGCCCGTCTTCATGGCTTCGTCCGCGGGCGGCATGGACATCGAAGAGGTGGCCGCGCACACGCCCGAAAAGATTCTCAAGGAGACGATTGACCCGGCCGTCGGCTTCCGCCCGTATCAGGCGCGTAAGCTCGCGTTCGGCCTCGGGCTGCCCGCCGAGTTGATCAACCTGGCGGCGAAGTTCATGCAGATGCTCTACGCGGCTTACGAGCAGACCGACGCCTCGCTCTTCGAGATCAACCCGTTCCTGCTGACCAAGGACAAGCGGCTCATCGCGCTCGACGCCAAGGTCAACTTCGACGACAACGCCATGTTCCGGCATCAAGAGTTCCTCGCCCTGCGCGACCTCCACGAAGAGGAGCCGCTTGAGATCGAGGCCTCGAAGTTCGACCTCAACTACATCAAGCTCGACGGCAACATCGCCTGCATGGTCAACGGCGCGGGTCTCGCCATGGCCACGATGGACATCATCAAGCTCGCCGGGGGCGAGCCGGCCAACTTCCTCGACGTGGGCGGCGGCGCGTCGCAGGAGCGCGTCGAGGCCGCCTTCCGCATCCTGCTCGCGGACGAGCACGTCGAGGCCGTCCTGATCAACATCTTCGGCGGCATCGTGCGCTGCGACATGGTGGCGCGCGGCGTGGTCGGCGCGGCGCAATCTCTGGGCATCAAAGTCCCCGTCGTCGTCCGCCTCGAAGGCACGAACGTCGAGGAAGGGCAGCGCGTCATCCGCGAGTCGGGTCTCAACTTCACCGTCGCCAACGGCATGAGGGACGCCGCCGAGAAGGTGGTCAGCCTGGCCCGTTAACGGCGGCGGTAAAACCACGGCGCTCGCTACCGGGAGGAGGGAAGTCGTGTCGGATGATGATAAGAAACCCGAGCCGCGCGCCGCGATTCGGCGGGGACTGTATGAGGACGTGGTTAAGCCTGTGGAGCGCAAGGGCGTGGACTTGCCCGAGCCACGTCCACGGCCGGACGCAACCGGCCAAGCCGCCGGCGAAAAGCAACCACCTGTGACAGCATTACGGCCCGAACTGCCGAAGGCGGACGAGAGTAACATTCGATCACCCGCAGCCCCAGCGCGCGCGCCGACCCTTGGGCGCTGCGAGCAATGTCACGCCGTCGGCCTGCACTACGGCAGACTCTGCTTTAAGTGTGAGCCGCAGAGAGAGCACGCACCGATAAACCGGTATGCGCCGGAAGCAAAGGCCGAAGACACGGCACGCCCGGAGCCGCGCGCCGCAACGCCGGAGTCAAACCGAGTAACAAGGGGGGCTGAATACCCGCGCGCCCGGCGGATCGATGATGTGGATCGGCTTTACCGTCGCGCTCCGGACCGTCCCGGTCCGGAGATCGCGCCCACGCGGCGCGCCGCGAACCCGCTCGAAGCGGCGCGCGATCTATTTCAACGGGGCGATTACGAAGGGGTGCTGAGGGTACTCGGCAGCAGGGAATATCAACTCACCGCGGTGGGCCAGTTGATGTGGGACATCGCCTCCGACGAAGTAGCGACGAACCGCCGTTTCTCCACGGCCGCCGGCACGCCGGCGGCGGAGAAGCAGGCGCGCAGGAAAAGGCTCTACGAAGAGTTTGTGCGGCTCGGCTGGATGTCTCCGCAGGAAGCGGGCCAGGCCGTATACGGGGTGCTGCCTGTGTGCAAACGCTGCGGCAAGGAAATCCTGCACGCGCACGTGGCGTTGGAGACGGGCGGCCTGTGCCGGCTCTGTACCTGGAGTAAAAGTTAAGGACGCGCGGCACAGCCGGCCGGTGCGCGGTCAGACTGGGGGCGAAGAATGCGCGCGGCGCTCAAGTGGTTCACACTGCTTAGTCGGTTCGGGCTGGCGGCGATGTTCCTGTTCGCGGCCGGCGCGAAGCTCTATACCGCCCGCGACTTCGTCGCCAACGTGGCGAACCTCGTCGGCACTGGCTGGGCTTGGCCCGTGACGGTCGCCGTCATCGCGGCCGAACTGTTCGCGGCCGTGCTGCTCGTCGTGCCGCGCACGGTGCGCTGGGGCGCGGCGCTCGCGGCGCTGCTGCTCGTGGGCTTCGCCGGCTACGCGCTCTACTACGTCTACGTGCAGCACGGCGAGCCTCTGGAGTGCGGCTGCTTCGGCGGCATCATCGCCAGCCAACTCGGCGTCTCGACCGCGCTGCGCAACCTCGCGCTGCTCTTGCCCGCGCTGCTGGTGCTCTTCGGGCATCGGCGTTGGCGGCTCCCGTGATGCCCGCAAAAAAGCAGACGCGAAGTGCGCAGCGGGAGTCGCCGTTCCCACCTGTCAAAAATTCAGAGACGGCGGCCCGGCAAACGCACCCGGACACCATCATCCGACGCGCGCAGGTCAGCCCCGGCGCGCTGACGCCGGGCGACACGTTACGCCTTCAGCGCGCAATCGGTAATCAAGCCGTGCGGCGGCTGCTACGGGCCGCGGGAACCACCACGCCGATCATCACGCGTCAGTCCGCCGCCCCGCGCGTGGCCCGCCAGGCCAAGGGCGGGGAGTTCCCCGGCTTTTCGCAAGGCGACCCGACGACGTGCGGCGCGACCTCGCTGGTCAGCGCGCTCATGATCTGGGATCGCGAGCGCCGGGACTCGGACGCGCCCAACACCCTGCTCGTGGCCGCTTGCAACGCCATCCTCGTCTACATGGACAATCATCTAAATGAACTCGTGAGAGTTTGGGACGCGCTTGAGATCGAGGGCAAAACCAAGCAGGGGCGAGAACGCTACAAGCAGATATACTACGATATAACAGCGATTCGGGACGCGGCCAGGGAACCGCACGCGCAGATCACGGAGGAGCAATATCAGGTTTTGGGCCGCGCCCTGCACAAGCTGCACAAGCAGAGCCTTGAAGGCGGGCTGTCGTGCGCGCAGTTGCAGCAGTTTCAAACTGAACTCGGCATCGGCGCGGAGAAGATCGAGAAGGGAACATCGTTCGACGAGCTGTTGGACAAGCTGCGCGGCCTTCAGCCGGGGCAGGTCGCGCAGGTGAACTGGTACTTTCGCGGCAGGATGCAGGCGGGCGGGCGGGCCAGGTTCACGCCCCACGCCTTCCTCGTCGGGCGCTTTCAGCGCGGCGCGTGGTTCATGTCGGATCAAGGCCCGGAGCCGCCGACGGAAATCGAAGCGCCGGATTTCCCCTCGCTGAAGAAGGCCATCCGGGCCAACATTCAGACCCGCGGGCAGGGCGTGCACACGGGCGGGCTGCCCACCGAGGAGATCGTCGGCCGGGAAGAGACGGTTAAAGACCCGGACGTGGGCGTCATGATCCTCGGCGAGCGGGGCGGTGTCGAGGCGAAAGCCCAGGGCGTCATCATGAAGCCGGGCGACTTCATCGCCGAAGTGGACGCGTCGATCTTGCGGTTCGGCGACCGCATCGTCGCCGGTGATTTTATCGCGCGCGCCTATTCACTTGAAGACGCCAAACGGGAGATGGCCGGCGCGGGCACAGGCGCGGGCGCGGTCATCGTGGAGAATCCGCGCGGCCTCTTCCACGTCTTCAAGACGAGCCTGGTGAGCGAGCATAACGTGATGGAGACCAGCATTGACGAGGGCGACTCGACGGACGGCAAGGTGACGCCGAGCTTCAGACGTTTTTATCACGCCTGGCTGCAACTGCGGAGCGCGTCGAAGACCGGCTCGTTCTTTAAGGTGTACTGAGCGCACTCGAAACGGGCGACGGGGCAGCGCGCGCGAACCCGCGCCCTTTGCGGTTCAGACCGCCGCGCGCATAATTCAACCCGCAAACTACAACCAAGCTTAGTGCGGAGGGCGAATGGCAACCATCTCTTTCTGGGGCGGCGTGGGGACGGTCACAGGCTCGAAGTACCTGGTCGAGTCGGACGGCCACAGCGTGCTCGTTGATTGTGGTCTGTTCCAAGGGTTGAAGGAACTGCGCGAACGCAACTGGCAAGACCCGCCGTTCGACCCGCGCGCGGTGGACGCCGTGCTCATCACGCACGCGCACATAGACCACACGGGCTACCTGCCGCGCCTCGTCGCGCAAGGCTTCGACGGCCCCGTCTACTGCTCGCGCGGCACGGCCGACTTGTTGAAGATCATGCTGCCCGACGCCGCGCGCTTGCAGGAAGAGGACGCGGCCTACCGCAACCGCCACAACCTGACGAGCCACCAGCCGGCGCTGCCGCTCTACACCGAAGACGACGCGCGCGCCGCGTTGAAACTCTTGCAGCCGCTGCCGAACACGGGCGAGGCGGTCGAGGTCGCGCCCGGTTTCAGCGCCGGCTTCCGCATCGCCGGTCACATCCTCGGCTCAAGCCTCGTGCTCGTCGAAGTCGCGGGCGCGGGCGACGACGCCAAGGGCCGCCGCGTCCTCTTTTCCGGTGACCTCGGCCACTACGACCAGCCGATCATACGCGACCCCGACCCGCCGCCTGCGTGCGACTATCTGCTCGTCGAGTCAACCTACGGCGACCGCCTGCACGATCCCGTCGATCCGAAAGTGCGGCTCGCCGAGATCATCAACGAGACGGCGCGGCGCGGCGGCGTCATCCTCATCCCCGCCTTCGCCATCGGGCGCACGCAGGAGTTGGTCTACATCATCCGCGAGCTGGAAGACGAAAAACGCATCCCCGTTCTGCCCGTGCGCGTGGACTCGCCGATGGCGGCGGCCGCCACGCAGGTCTACAGCCGGCGCACGGAGGAGCAGGACGCCGACTACGCCTCGGTGCTCGCGCGCCACCGGCATCCGTTGCGCACGCACTCGATGCTGACCGCCTCTTCGCGCGAAGAGTCGAAGCGGCTGAACGAAGAGCAGGGCGCGCGCATCATCATCAGCGCGTCGGGCATGATGACGGGCGGGCGCGTCCTGCACCACGCCATCCGCTTCCTGCCCGACCAACGCTCGACCATCATCTTCGTCGGCTACCAGGCGGCCGGCACAATCGGTCGCCGCATCCTCGACGGCGCGCCCGAGGTCTCGATCTTCAAACAGCACATCCCCGTCCGCTGCCGCGTCGAACAGATCGGCGGCTTCTCCGCCCACGCCGACTACGGCGAAGTCCTCCGCTGGCTCAAAGGCGCGCCCGCCCCGCCCCGCCGCGCCTTCACCACCCACGGCGAACCCGACGCCGCCCGCGCCATGGCCCAACACATCCGCGACACCTACCACTGGCGCGTGGACGCCCCCGACTACGGCGACAAAGTTGACCTCAACTGAGGCGCGGGCGGGTGCGGCCTAAGCTGTTGATAGGCACGGCTGAGGCCTTTGACAAGCATTGTCGAACCGGATATAGATCAGTCCCGTAAGCAACTAGCCAAGATGTCTTGGCGCGCCGGAGCACTCACCCGACGGGTGGGCGAACTGCCGCCCGGCGCACGATGTCCTCGCGGCACTTTTCGTACGGAGTGTCGTAATTTCCCAGTAGTAGTCTTGCCCGATCAGGAGGGTTGATCCAAATGAACATCAGAGTTGTAAAAGTCCTCGGTTTGCCCGTCGCGCTCGCCGTCGTGGCGGCGGTCGCGTTTTTCGCCACCACGTCCAGGTCAGCGGCGCAGGGTACGCAGCAGTCGGCGAACGGACAGGGCACGCTCCTCGTCCAGAATGATGACGGCGATACCGTCCGCCGCCAGTTCTCCTTAAGCGCCCGGCGCTACGCCGACGGTACGGTCAAAGGTAACGCCGTTCTGCACAACCCGGCATTCACTGGGGTTAACGGTCAGCGGTACCAGCTACAGGTGGACATCCGGTGCATGAACGTGATCGGCAACGTCGCCTTCTTCGGCGGGCTGACGCGCCGGACGAACGATCCGAACCTGGTGGACGCGGTCTACTTCTCCGTGCAGGACAACGGCGAGCCGGGGCGCGGGCGCGACCTGATCAGCCGCGCTTTCTTCTTCGACGACGACCCGAACACCCAAGGCGACCCGCAACTCTGTCTGTTTAACCAGGTGGGCGATTTCCCGATGGAGCCTATCGACGCGGGCAACATCCAGGTCAAGAACCAGTAACGGCAGGCGCGTGCGCCCGCAAACCTAAAGCCCGCGCCCCGGCCCTTGCGCGCCGGGGCGCGGGCTTTAGCTTGCGCGCAAAAAATTGATCGGCTCGGTAGACGCGCGGGCACTCGTTCGGCCCGCGCGCCTCGTCGTGCTATACTGCGCAGTCAATTCGCAACAGCTACATCGCCACTTCAGGAGCAGACACCTTTGAGCGTTCTGGTTGATCAAGCGACGCGGCTCGTCGTGCAGGGCATCACGGGCAAAGAGGGCACGTTCCACACCAAGCAGATGGCCGAGTACGGCACGAACGTCGTCGGCGGCGTCACGCCCGGCAAGGGCGGCACGACGCACGAAGGCTTTCCCGTCTTCAACACCGTCGCCGACGCCGCGCGCGAGACGGGCGCGAACGCCTCCGTCATCTACGTGCCGCCGCCGTTCGCCGCCGACGCCATCATCGAGGCCGCGGCCGCCGGGCTGCCGCTCGTCGTCTGCATCACCGAAGGCATCCCGGCGCTCGACATGGTCAAGGTCAAGCGCTACCTGCAAGACACGGGGACGCGGCTCATCGGGCCGAACTGCCCCGGCGTCATCTCGCCCGGCAAGTGCAAGATCGGCATCATGCCCGGCCACATCCACAAGGAGGGGCGCATCGGCGTCGTCTCGCGTTCGGGCACGCTCACCTACGAGGCGGTCGGGCAGTTGACGGCGCTCGGCTTGGGGCAGTCCACCGCCGTCGGCATCGGCGGCGACCCCGTGGTCGGCACGACGCACAAGGACGCGCTCGCGCTGTTCGAGGCCGACCCGGAGACCGAGGGCATCGTCATGATCGGCGAGATCGGCGGCACGGCCGAAGAGGAGGCGGCCGAGTTCGCGCAGGCGCACGTCTCGAAGCCCATCGTCGCCTTCATCGCCGGGCAGACCGCGCCGCCCGGCCGGCGCATGGGGCACGCGGGCGCGATCATCGCGGGCGGCAAGGGCACGGCCGCCGAGAAGATGCAGGCCCTCGAAGCCGCCGGCATCCGCGTCGTCCAGTCGCCCGCCGACATCGGCCAAGCCATGAAGGACGCGCTCGGCGCGACCGCGACGGCGTAGGCCACGACACTGCGCCTTGGAGTCGCGCGACGCAGCGAGATGGGCACGGAGTTAATCCAATCCGATCCGAACGTGATGATGGGCAAGCCCGTCATCGCGGGCACGCGCATCACGGTCGAGTTGATTCTCGAAAAACTCGCGGCCGGCGAGACGGTCGAACAGCTTCTCGCGGCCCATCCGCGCCTGACTAGGGAGGCTGTTCTGGCCGCTCTGGCATATGCTGCTCAGGCTGTGCGCACGCCGCCGCCTAAGAAAGCCGCATGAATTTGTTGGCTGACGAGAGCCTCGACAGGCAGATCGTAGAGCGTTTGCGACTGGACGGGCACGAGGTTCTGTACGTTGCCGAATTAGAGCCGGGCATTACGGACGAGCAAGTGTTGGCCCGCGCGAATGAAAAAATGGCGCTGCTATTGACCGCGGACAAGGACTTCGGTGAATTGGTGTTCCGCGCCGGGCGGCTCAGTTCGGGCGGCGTCGTGTTGATTCGTCTGGCCGGTTTGTCGGCTGAGCGCAAGGCTGAAGTCGTGGCAGAGGTATTTCGCCAGCGTGGCCCGGAGTTCTCAAACCGCTTCAGCGTGATTCAGCCGGGGCGAGTCCGGATCAGCAAGCAACCTTGATGAATCTTGTTGGATAGAGGAGACAAATGTCGGAACAGACGGGTAATCTCACGTTCGGTATTATCAAGCCCGACGCGGTGCGGGCGGGGAAGGTGGGCGCGATCATCCAGCGCATCACGGAAGGCGGGTTCACCTTGCGCGCCATGAAGCTGTTGCACATGACGAAGCGCGAGGCGGAAGGTTTTTACGCCGTCCACCGCGAGCGGCCGTTCTTCCCCGAACTGACGACGTTTATGTCTTCGGGGCCGTGCGTGGTGCTGGTGTTGGAGCAGGCGGGCGCGGTCAAGGCTTGGCGCGACCTGATGGGCGCGACCGACCCGGCCAAGGCCGACCCCGGCACGATCCGCAAAGAGTTCGCCAACTCCATCGGCGAGAACGCCGTCCACGGGTCGGATTCCGAAGCGAACGCGCAGATCGAGATCGCGTACTTCTTCAGTCAGCTCGAACTGGTGTGAAGCGAGAAGTCAGGAGCCAGGAGCCAGAAGCCAGAAGCCATAAGGAAGAGCTGGCCTCTGTTCCGTCTTCGGTGTTCTTTCTTTCTTCTGGCTTCTGGCTCCTGGCTCCTGACTTCTCAAAACGAGGCTTCCCATGTCCATCATCGGCGACGTGATCGAGAACACGAAGGCGCTCATCAAGGGCATGAGCGTCACCTTCTCGCAGATACCGAAGCGCAAGTGGACGGTCGAGTACCCGGACGACCCCGTCACCTTGCAGCCGCGCTACCGCGGGCAGCACCTCTTGCACGTGGACGAACACGGGCGCGAGAAGTGCGTCGCCTGCTTCCTGTGCGCCGCGGCCTGTCCGTCCGACTGCATCTACATCGTCGCCACCGACGACCCGCGCCCGCCCGCCGAGCGCGTCGGCGTGGACGAACGCTACGCCTCGGTCTACAACATAGACTACGGGCGCTGCATCTTCTGCGGCTTCTGCGTCGAGGCCTGCCCGAAGGACGCCATCACCCACGGCTACAACTTCGAGCTGTCCGTCTACAGCCGCGCCGATCTCTTGAAGACCAAAGACGACCTCCTCATCACCAAGCAGAAACAGTCCGACAACTACCGCGTCGCGTTCTCCGACGAGGACGTGGACTCGGAATACAAAGTCATCTGAGCAGTAGTCAGTAGTCGGTAGCCAGTAGTCAGTAGGAGTTCAAGGTTCAACGTTCAAGGGTCAATGTTCAAGCCGCGGCCGACCTTGAACGTTGACCCTTGAACTTTGAACTGCCTTCCCACTGACCACTGCCCTTGTCTTTCGCGCCGCCGCGTGTTATTCGACACCGGCGGCGGTGACTTTTATGGGCGAGGCGATCTTAGAGGCGCGAGCCGTCTCTAGGCATTACCAGATGGGCGGGACGACCGTGGCGGCGCTCGACGGCGTCTCGCTGGCGGTCGGCGAGGGCGAGTTCGTCGCCTTGCAGGGCACGTCGGGGTCGGGCAAGTCCACGCTCCTGAACCTGCTCGGCGGGCTGGATCGCGCGACCGCGGGCGAGATCGTCTACGACGGGCGCTCGCTCGCGCCGTTTACGAAGCGCGAGCTGGCGCACTACCGCCGCCACGCCGTCGGCATGATCTTTCAGAACTTCAACCTGATCCCGACGATGACCGCGGCCGAGAACGTCTCTTTGGCGCTGGCCTTCGGCGGCGTGCGCGGGCGCGCGCGCGACGAGCGGACGCGCGCCCTGTTGGAGCGCGTCGGGTTGGCGGCGCGCACGGAGCACCGCCCGGCGGAACTCTCCGGCGGCGAGCAGCAGCGCGTCGCCATCGCGCGCGCGCTCGCCAACCGCCCGCGCGTGCTGCTCGCCGACGAGCCGACCGGCAACCTCGACTCGACGCGCGCCGAGGAACTGCTCGCGCTGCTGCGCGGCATGGTCGAGCACGACCGCCTGACCGTCCTCATGGTCACGCACGACCGCGACCTGGCCGCACGCTTCGCCGACCGCACCATCCAATTGAAGGACGGGAAGGTAAAGGATGAGGGGTGAAGAAGAAGAAGACAGGAGTCAGAAGCCAGAAGCCGGAAGCCAGAAGAAGGAAGAAGAAGAGGCTGCTTTTCATTCCGGCTTCTGACTCCTGACTCCTGACTGCTTCATTTCCCCCCTCCCTCATCCCTTTTTCGAGGTGAGTTATGCAGGCTAATGCTGCTCCGTTGATGACGCTCGAAGCGTTGCGGTCGGTGCCGCTGTTCGCGGCGCTCGACGACGAGTCGGCGCGTGCGCTGCGCGCCTTGCTCGAAGTCCGCGCCGTGCCGGCGGGCACGCTGCTGTTCAGCGCGGGCGACGCGGGCGACGCGATGTACTTGATCGAGGACGGGCGCGTCCGCATCTTCGTCGTGGACGAGGACGGGCAGGAGGTGACGCTGGCGGAGTTGGCGCGCGGCGACTTCTTCGGCGAGATGGCGATCATTGACGGCAAGCCGCGCGCGGCCTCGGTCGCCGTCACCGAGCCGGCCCGCCTCGCCGTGCTCAAGCGCGACGACTTCATCAACTTCGTCCGGCGCAACGGCCAGGTGGCGCTTGAGATGATCAGCGCCATCTCGGCGCGGCTGCGGCGCACGGACGAGTTGCTGCAAAAGCGCGTCTCGCGCAACGTCAACGAACTCGAACAGGAGCAGATGACGCTGGCCGACCGTCTGGCCGACAACGTCTCGAACTTCAGCGGCAGTTGGCCGTTCCTGCTGGCGACCATCTTGTTCATCACGAGTTGGGTGCTCCTCATCGGCCGCCTGCTGCCTTACGACTTCCTCAACGGCATGGGGCTGCTCGACGTGATCAACGGCATCATCGCCGCGCTGCTCACGCCCATCATCCTGCTCTCGCAGAACCGGCAGGAGAAGAAGGATCGCCTGCGCTCCGACATGGACTTTCAGATCAACCTCAAGAACGAACTGGCCATCACGGAAATCCTGCGCCGCATAGACGTGTTGGAGAGCGAACGCCTGCCCGTCCTCTTCGCCGAACAGAACGAGCGCCTGCTGAGCGCGCCCGCCCCGCCGCCGCACAACGGCGACGGCGACAAGCCCGCGCCGCAGTGACCGCCGAAGTTTTGTCGGCCGTCGCCCGCGCCGTTTTGCTTTCCCGCCGCGCCGTCGTATCTTTCCGGCTGCGCTCTAACATAAACCTGCGAACTGAGAATCTGGCCGCGCGCGTCCGAGGCGTGCGCGCGCGCGGCCCGGCAACGCGCATGATCGAGGCCATCTTCTTCGACTTCAACGGCGTCGTCACGGACGACGAGCGGCTGCAAATGAAGGCGGCGCAGGCGACGCTCGCCGCGCACGGCGTCGCGCTCACCGAGCAGGACTACTACGCCTCGCTCGGCATGGACAACGACACCTTCTTCCGCGCCGCCTTCGCGCGCGCCGGGCGCGAGGCCGACGACGCGACGCTCGCCGCCGTCAACGAGCGGTTCGACCGCCTGTTCCGCGCGCAGGTCGAAGAAGAGTTGCCGCTCTTCCCCGGCGTCGTCACGTTCGTCAAGGCGGCGGCGCGCGTCTACACGCTCGGCGTGGTCAGCATGGCGCGGCGTGCTTACATCGAGTACGTGCTGGGGCGCGCCGGCCTCGCCGCGTCGTTCGCCGTCGTCGTCAGCGCCGAGGACGTGACCGCCTGCAAGCCCGACCCGGCCTGTTACGCGACGGCGCTCGCGCGCGTGAACGAACTGCGCGCGACGCAAGGGCGACAACCGCTCGCGCCCGACCAGTGTCTCGTCATAGAGGACGCGCCGCCCGGCATCGCTTCGGCGCGCGCCGTCGGGCTGCGCACGCTCGGCGTCACCAACACGGTCTCGGAAGCGGCCCTGCGCGCCGCGGGCGCGGACGTGGTCACAGCGCGCCTCTCCGACTGGACGACGGACGCCGTCCACCACGTCTTCTCCGAGTGGCCGCCGGCTAAGCCGGTCGGTCGGTGAAACGTTCGCGCGCCGTTTTCGTATTGTCCGGTTGAGCTTGAGCCGGGGCGACGCGCGCCCACCTGATTACCGCCGATGAACTTCTTCGACATCCTGCGGCTCGCGCTGCGCAACCTGCGCGAAGCGAAACTGCGCGTGGTGCTGACGACGATGGGCGTCGTCGTCGGCGTGACGGTCATCATCACGATGATTTCGTTCGGCTTGGGCTTGCAGCGCAACGCCGTGCAGCGTTTCCGCGACCTCGACCTGTTCAACGAGATCACGGTCAGCGGGCAGGACATCACGGAGTTGGTCGCGCAGGTCTTCAACCGCACGGCGGGCGGCGCGCCGCCGGACGTGCGCCGCCGCAACCGGGAAAACTCGCCGCCCATGCCCGACAAGCCCTCGACGCGCGTGCTCGACGACGCGGCGCTCGCCGAGATCGCGCGCATCCCCGGCGTCGAGGCCGTCGAGCCGGCCATCAACTTCACCGCTTACGTCCGCGCCAACGACCGCACGCAGCCGCAGATCGTCGGCGGCGCGCTCGTGCCCAACCCCGCCTCGCGCTTCAAGAACTTCGCCGCCGGTCGCATGATGAACGCGCCGGACGAGGTCGTCGTGGACAGCCGCTTCGTTACAGACTTCGCCTACGCCAAACCGGCCGACGCCGTCGGCCAGACGGTCGAACTGCTCGCGCCGTTAGGGGCGCGAGGAGGCGCAGGCGGCGAGTCCGGCGGCGCGACGCAGGACAAGGCGACTGACGGATCGGGTGACGACGCGGGCGACAGGTTGACTTTCTTCGGGCTACCGCTGGGCGGCGACGACGAAGAAGAGGCGGGCGGCGCGGGCGTGCCGGCGCGCACGTTTCGGATCGCGGGCGTGTTGCAGGACGAGGTCGAGAGCGGCGGGCCGAAGGGGCCGCGGCGCTTCCGTGGCTTGCTGCCGGCGGCGCGCGTCTACGTGCCGCTGCCGGCGGCGCGCGAGTTGGGCCGGCAGTACCGCGATCCGTTGAACGAGGTCGCGCTGCAACTGGCGCGCTCAAGCGGCGCGCTCAAAGAGGGCGCGCCCGAAGGCTACGGCTCGGCGGTCGTGCGCGTCTCCGACCCGGACGTGCTCTCCGACGTGCGCAAGCGCCTGACCGCCCTCGGCTTCAGCAGCTTCTCCATCGTGGACGAGTTGGAAGAGATACGCACCTTCTTCCTCATCGTCAACTCGGCGCTCGGCCTGCTGGGCGGCATCTCGCTGCTGGTCGCCTCGTTCGGCATCGCCAACACGATGATCATGGCCATCCTCGAACGCACGCGCGAGATCGGCATCATGAAGGCCATCGGCGCGGAGGATCGCGAGATCAAGTTGATCTTCTTCGTCGAGGCGGGGCTGATCGGGCTGGCGGGCGGCGTCATCGGCTCGCTCGCCGCGTGGGGCATAGACGCGGCCGCCAACCGGCTCGCCTACCGCTTCCTCTTGCGGCCGCGCGGCGTCTCCTTCATCAACTTCTTCAGCCTGCCGCCCTACCTCTGGCTCGGCGCAATCGCCTTCGCCATCGTCATCTCCATCATCGCCGCCCTCTACCCCGCCGCCCGCGCCGCCCGCATAGACCCGGTGCGAGCGCTAAGACATGATTAAAGCAGGAGGCAGGAGGCAGAAGTCAGAAGCCAGAAGAGAAGACAGAGGCCCGATTGAAAGTTGGCCTTTCTTCACCCTTCTGGCTTCTGACTTCTGACTCCTGCCTCCTGTTCTTACGGACAGAGCGGCGGTTCGGGGAGGGCGAAGGCGGCGAAGACGCGGTTGGCGGTCTCGATTGCGCCGATCATGAGGGAGCTTTGATAGCCGTCGAGGCGGGTGGGGTAGCAGGTGATGTTGCGCCCGACGGGGACGGAGCGGGCGGGGATCAGGTAGACGTTGCCGTTCGTGCGCGTCGTGCCCGTGCGCGGCTCGTAGACGACGTACTGGATGTGCAACTCTTCGGCGCGCGGGCGGGTGACGCCGGAGATGTCCGTGTCCATCCCGTTCGGTTGCAGCTCAAGCCAGACGACGTAGCGGCTCTCTTCCGCCTTCGCGCGCTTGCGCGCCCCGTCGCGGCTCAGGCGGTCGGCCGTCTCGACCTTCAAGCCGTTGGAACCGCGCAGGCGTTGCAGGAACGTGTCGCCGACGATGTTCGCGTCGAAGGTCGAGAGCATGACCGATGTCGGGGCCGAGACGGTGACGATGACCTGAATCTGCTCGACGGGCGCGCGCGGCGTCGGCGTCGCCTCTGGCGTGGGCGTGGGCACGGGCGGGTCTACGCGCGGCGTCGTCGTGGCGCGCCGCCCGGACTGCGCCAGCGCCGCGCCGGCCAGCAGGCAGAGCAGCAGCAACAGTCCGGCGTGCGCGGTCGTGCGGCGCATGAAGGCGTAGGCGGCGAGCCGCCGAATGAAAGTTGTGCGGCGCGGTCTGTTGGGCATCGGTGCTGAAGCGTCAGGCGTTGAGCGGCTTGCCGCAGCGGTTGCAGAAGCGCGCGGCCGCGTCGGGCTGCGGCGCGCCGCACGAGTCGCAACTGCGCCCGACGCGCAAGTCCGCGCCGCAGGTGGCGCAGAAGGTCGAACCCGACGTGACGACCGCGCCGCACTGGCCGCAGCGGCCGGGCATCGGCGGGATGTAGCCGCCGGCCTTGCGCGCGATGTGCGCCTCGATGATCTTCCAAGCGTCCTCGGTCACGCGGTACTGCCAGTACGCGCCGAGCGCCGGCAGCGCGAGCAGCGCGCCGGCCGAGAGGAAGACGGCGACCGCCGCGACGGCCGCCTTGTCGAGCCACTTCTGCATCCCGATCTCGACGCGCGTGCCGCCGTGCTCCGGCGTGATCTTGATCGTCAGGGCGGTGGACAGACCCGTGATGTCGCGCAGAGTCGAAGACTTGCGCGCCTGCAAGACGGTCGTCTGCGAGACCTGCATGGTCTGCACTTCGTAAGCGGCGTCGAAGACGTTGCGCAACTCGCTGACCAACTGCGCCACGTCCGCCTCGACCTTGGGGTAAAAACGATTGTCCATGAAGATGACCCGCCAGCGGCACGCGCAACAGCGCCCCGCCGGCTTTCCTTTCGCTGCCCGAAGTTCGCGCCCGGAACGGCGCGCCCCTCATTCTACGCCCACAACCCCACGCATGTTCAAACGAACCGCACGCGGTAAGCAGGGATGAGGGCTGAGGGATGAAGAAGAAGGCAGGAGTCAGGAGTCAGGAGCCGGAATGAACAACCGGCCTGTCTCCTGCCGCCTTCCGGATTCCTCCTACTGACTTCTGGCTCCTGACTCCTGTCTCCTTCATCCCTCATCCCTTCACTGCTTGCTGTCCTTCGGCTTCTTCGCGTCGGTTTCGGGCGGGAGGCGTTTGGCCGCTTCGGTGATCTCTTGCAGTTCGTCGAGGGCGCGTGCGAGCGCCTGCTGCTCCGCGCCGTCGGCGGCGCTGGCGCGCAGGGGTTGGAGTTGCGCGAGGAAGCGTTCGGCGGTCGCGCCGAGTCGGCGCAGCGACTTGCCGAGCAGGGCGCTGCGCTCGTCGCGCGCGGCCACGTCGTCAATGTTGGTGATGGCTTCGTCGAAGATGCCGGCGAGGTCGGAGAGCAGGTCGGCGCGCGTGCCCGTGGGCAGCGCGCCCCAGTCCTCCAGGCCCTTGGCCTTCTCCTTCTCGCGCAGCGCCTGCTCGGCGGCGGCCGCGCGCGGGTCGGTCAGCGCCAGCAGCCGTCGCTCGGCCGCCCGGACGAAGACCTCCGTGCGCTTGTCGAGCGCCCGCGCGTCGCGCACCAACTCGACCTCGGCCGGCGTCAGGTGATCGCGCTTCTGCGCCGCCACCGTCGGCGCGAGACACGACAACAACGCCAACGCGCCCAGCAGCGCCGACGCACGACGAAGATTAAACAGACCGACTTTCATCTAACTCTCCAACGGATCGAGTTTCATCCGGATTCCTAACAGCCAGGCTCTCATCAAGCGGCCGCGCGGCGCACGCGGCGCGCCTTCAACGCACGCCGTCCGGCGTGGCGGGCTTGTTCTTGTCCGACGACTGCTCGCGCAGGACGGTGTTGCCGTAGAAGGCGTTGAGCGCGTCGGTGCGCGTGTCGCGCGTCTGGTTGAGCGCGGCGCGGATGTTGCCGACGAACTCGGGCGGCGTCTCGCGCCGGATCGCTTCGAGCCGCGCGAGGTGTTTGTAGAGCGTCTGTTCGAGAAGCTTGAAGAGGTCGCGCGTCTTGCCGTCGTTGCGCCCGCCGCGTTGCAGGTAGAGCAGCGCGTCGGTGGCGAGCGCCTGGTAGACGCCCAGCTCGGCGGCGCACGCGTCGTACTGCTGCGCGGCGTGACGCTGCTCGGCGGCGGTGAGTCGCGTCTCGGCCAAAGCGAGCGACAACTTCGTCCGCTCCTTGGCGTCGCGCGCGGCGTCGAGTTGCGCGCGCGTGGCGTCCGGGATGTACTTCATGGGCGGCGGCGCGGGCGGGGGCGGGAGTTCGACGACGGGCGGCTGCTGCGCGTCGGCGGCGGCGCAGAGCAGCGCGAGGAGGGCGAGCGCGAGCGGCGCGCGCAGGCGCGCGTCTGTGCGGCGAAGAGGCATGAGGGCTGTGTCGGTCAACGTAACGGTTCGGCCCGACGGGCGCGCGCCCGTCGTCTTGCTGCGGTCACTACGTTAACTGCTTGCGCTTCCCGCGCGCTTGCTGCTTGCCCGGTCGCGTTCAAGGCTTGCGCTTCTTCGCGCCGTGGGCGATCTGGTTGCGCAGGGCCGGCAGGCGCAGTTGCACGCGCCCGATCTCGTCCTTGTTGACGGCGGCGTCGGCGCGCGCCAGGAACGTCTCGTAGGCGGCGAGCGCCTGCTCGTAGTCGCCGAGCAGATCGAGGTCGCGCGCGAGCAGGAAGTAGACGGCGGCCAACTCGGGCCGCGCGCGGTTGAGCCAGCGGTACTCTGCGAGCGCGGCGGCGTAGTCCTTCAACTCGTCGAGCGCGGTGGCGAGGTTGGCGTGCGCCGCGTAGTTGTCGGGCGCGACGGCCAACACTTGGCGCAAGAGCGCGACGGCCTCGCCGAAGCGCCGCGCCTGCACGAGCGCGGCGGCGTAGCCGGTGGTGTAGTCCGGGTTCTTCGGTTCAAGTTCGACGGCGCTGCGGCAGTGCGCGAGCGCGCTCTGCGGATCGCTCGTGCGCTCGATGGCGCACAGACGCGCGTGCGCGACGGCGTTCTTCGGATCGGCTTGCAGGATGGCCATGAGCGCGGGGCGCGCGCGCGCCGGGTCGTCGCTGTTGGCCGCTTCGACGGTCGCGGCGGGCACGGGCGCGGCGGACGAACCGGAGCTTGCGGCGGCGTTCGCGGCGGCGTTCGCGTCAGCGTCGCCGGCCGCCTGGCGCGCGGCGCGCGCCTGTAGGTCGTTCAGACGTTGCTGCCAGAGCTTGGCGCGCTCGGCCTTGGGCTGCGTGCGGAGTAAGTACTGCAAATCTTCGGCGGCGCGTGCGTAGTCGTGCGCGGCGGCGCGCAGTTCCGTGCGCTCTTCGCGGGCGACGACGTTGTCGGGGTCGAGTTGCAGGGCGCGGCGCAGACTCGCGTTCGCGGCCTTGTCGTCGCCGCTGGCGCGTTCGAGCGTGCCGCGCGCGGCCCAGGCGTCGGCCGGCGCGTTGTCGTCCGTGGTCGCGCGTTTGAAGAGCGTGAGCGCGGCGTCTTTCTCGCCCGCGCGCAGCCAGAGTTGTGCGTAGGTGATGAGCGTGGGCAGATCGTCGGGGTCGAGTTCGAGGGCGTGGCGGAGGAACGGCTCGGCGTCGCGGTCGCGCCCCTGGCGCGCGAACAGTTGACCGAGCGCGGTCTGCGGCAGCGCCCATTCGGTGCGGAGCGTGGCGGCGCGGCGCAGGGCCTGCTCGGCTTCGGGCAGGCGGTTGAGCGTGATGAAGACCAGCCCCTTCTGGTACTCGGCCTCCGGGTATTCGGGGCGCAGCCTGATGGCCGCGTCGTAGAGTTCGAGCGCGCGCTCCAACTTGTTCTGCTCCTGCGCGGCGCGGGCGCGCAGGAAGAGTTTCGTCGGATCGTCCGGCTCTTCGCCCGTGCCGTCGAGGTCTTGCGCGCGGGCGTGCGGCGCGCAGAAGAGACAGCCGAGCAGCAAGAGGGCCGCGGCGAAGTATTGATAACGCGGGCGAGTGGGCATGGAAGAATTAACGCACCTTGTGTTCGGGCCTTGTGTTCGGAGTTGTGTGGCGCGGCGCTCAAGGGGCCGTGCCGCCGCAGAGTTGTTGCCCGCGTGCGAGCATAGCACGCGCGCCGGGGGGCGTCCACGCGGCTTCAGAATCCGAGCGTGCGTCAGATGGATGTCGGGTTGCGCGGCCGGGATGCCTGCGCTAACATGCGCGCCAACCCCTGTTTTACCACGACGAAAGGGCGCGCTCACTTCAGCGCGCCGGGACGGAGCAACCGAGGTCGGTGAACGATCTGGCAGTTGAAGAGTCAAACTGTGCGGCCGCGGCCGGAGAGTCAAGCGGCGCGGTCGCCGCAGTCGCCGTCACGTCGGCGACGGAGCAGAAGGAGCAGGCGCTGCGCGCGCTCTTCCGCGAGCTTGGCTCCGTGCTCGTCGCCTACTCCGGCGGCGTTGACAGCACCTACGTCGCCTTTGTGGCCGCCGCCGAACTCGGCGCGCGCGCCCTGTGCGTGACCGGCGACTCGGCGAGCCTCGCCGAGCACCAGCGCGCGCAGGCGCGCGACCTCGCCGCACGCTTCCACTTCAACCACGAACTCGTCGAGACGGGCGAACTGGCCGACCCGCGTTACACCGCGAACGCGGGCGACCGCTGTTACTTCTGCAAGACCGAGTTGTACGACCAACTCGTGCCGCTCGCCGCCGCGCGCGGCCTCGCCTGCGTCGTGGACGGCTCGACCACGGACGATCTGGGCGACTACCGGCCGGGCCGCCGCGCCGCTTCCGAGCACGGCGTGCGCAGCCCGCTCGTCGAAGTCGGCTTGAGCAAGGCGGAGGTGCGCGCCTTGAGCCGGCGCGCGGGGCTGCCCACCTGGGACGCGCCCGCCAGCCCGTGCCTGTCCTCGCGCATCGCCTACGGCACGCCCGTCACCATCGCGCGCCTGCGCGCCGTCGAGACGGGCGAAGACATCCTGCGCGCGCTCGGCTTCCGCGAGTTCCGCGTGCGCCACCACGACGAACTGGTGCGTTTGGAGATCGCGCCCGCCGAGTTAGACCGGGCGCTCGACCGCGCGGTCGTGGACGAACTGGCCCGCCGCTTCCGCGCCCTCGGCTTCCGCTACGTCACGCTCGACCTGCACGGCTACCGCACGGGCGCGCTGAACGAAATCTTAAAGCCGTGACGCGTGACAGGTGACGGGTGACAAGAGAACGTCTCTTTCCTGTCACCCGTCACCTGTCACCCGTCACGCGAACGGAGTGAGCTTATGGCTACCGCACTGGCTGAAGATCAGATAAGCATGTCGAAAGAGACGAACCCGTTCGACTCGATGATGAAGCGGTTCGACCGCGCCGCGCAGTTACTCGAACTCGACCCAGACCTCTACGCCGTCATGCGCGTCCCGAACCGCGAGTTGAAGGTCTACATCCCCGTCCGCATGGACTCGGGGCGGATTCAAATCTTCGAGGGCTACCGCGTGCAGCACAACTTCGCGCGCGGGCCCGCCAAGGGCGGCATCCGCTACGCGCCCGACGTGACGCTGGACGAGGTGCGCGCGCTCGCCGCGTGGATGACGTGGAAGTGCGCGGTCGTCAACGTGCCGTTCGGCGGCGGCAAGGGCGGCGTCATCTGCGACCCGCAGGTCATGTCGCTCGGCGAGTTGGAGCGGCTGACGCGCCGCTACGCCGCCGAGTTGCTCGACTTCATCGGGCCGGAGAAGGACGTGCCCGCGCCCGACATGAACACCAACGAGCAGACGATGGCGTGGATCATGGACACCTACTCCATGCACGCGCGCCACACCGTCACCGCCGTCGTCACGGGCAAGCCCATTGACATCGGCGGCTCGCAAGGGCGGCGCGAGGCCACGGGGCGCGGCCTGCTGTTCGTCGTCAACCAGGCCATCAAGCGGTTCAAGATGATGCCGCCGCAGACGCGCGTCGTCGTCCAGGGGTCGGGCAACGTCGGCGGCATCGGCGCGCAGCTCTTGCACGAGGCGGGCTACAAGGTCGTCGCGATTTCCGACATCGGCGGCGGCATCTACAACCCGAACGGCATCAACATCCCGGCGGCGCTCGCGCACCTGCGCCAGACCCGCTCCTTCGAGGAGTACGAGGGGGCCGAGCGCGTCTCGAACGAGGAACTACTCGAAATCGAGTGCGACGTGCTCGCGCCCTGCGCGACCGAGAACCAGATTCGCTCGGACAACGCCGACCGGATCAAGTGCCGTGTGCTGGCCGAGGGCGCGAACGGGCCGACGACCGCCGAGGCCGACGAAATCCTGCACAATAAAGGGATTTTCGTCATCCCCGACATCCTGGCCAACGCCGGCGGCGTCACCGTCTCCTACTTCGAGTGGGTGCAGGATCGGATGGGCTACTTCTGGAAGGAGGACGTGGTCAACGAGCGCCTCCAGGACGTGATGGTCAAGAGCTTTAACGACGTGGTCAAGTACGCCGACCAGCACCGGGTGGACACGCGCACCGCCGCCTACATGCTGGCGATTGACCGGGTGGCTTACGACACGCGGATGCGCGGCATTTACGCGTGACACTTTCGTGTGGGCTTTTTCGCGCTTAAGTAGCGAAAAAGTCTTGATTTCCACGCCAATCTACGCTATGGTCTGGCGGAGTTTGCTGTACTGGAACAAAAGTAGGGAAGTGTCTTGTCACAGGCGCTAGGTTTCTGTCGGCAAACTTGCAACGTTGACAGCGCGGGACTGTTTGCGTATAAGCAGTACCGCGCAACATGAAACCACGAACAATTCAGTCGAGAGGCGCAAGAGGCAGAGCTAGCGCCCGCGAACCACGAACGGGTTCGGCCCTCTCGCTGCTCCGCTCCGCTTCTACAAGACGTGCGACGTTCGAGGGCGGTAGCAGTTTTACTTTGACTTGGGTTGTACGCTTGTAGTTTGGAGCGGCCCAGCGCCGCGGTCGAACGCGGGGGCGCGCGTGTCAGGTTCAGCATGAGGACGGTCACAGTACCACAGCCCGCGAACCAGCACGCCAACCCGGCAGTCCGACCAGCGCGGTCGCCCATGCCCGCAAAAGTACCATACTCATTTCGCAGGAGGAATGCGATGAGACTCGCGAGAAGAGCGCTCTGGTTGACGCTCATTTTGTTGACGCTGTGTGCCGCGGCGACAGCGCAGACGCTGCGGTCGGAGGGCGACCCACGCAACATCGCCCCCACCGTCGGCACGGGCGGTCAGCCCGGCGGCCCCACGGGGCTGTTCACCATCTACGACGGGCAGACGCTGCGCAAGGGGGAGTTTACCCTCAGCATCGCCTACAGCAACTTCGACCGCGACCCCGGTAACGTTGACATCACCGAGGTCCCGGTCAGCGTCCAGGTCGGCATCAACGACCACCTCGAGCTGTTCTTCAACGTGGACGCCTACCGCGGGGTCAAGGTCAGCAACCCCTCCCAGTTGTCGAGCTTCTACCTGCCCAACTCGCAGTTGTTCCTGGCCATCCCGACCATCAGCCCGGCTGGCGTCGTGACGATCCAGCCGAACCAGTTGCGCAGCGGCGGCATCGTCGTCCAGACGCCGACCGGGGCGCTCGCGCGCGGCTTCCCGCCGACCATCGCGCGCCTGGCGGGCGGGCCCTTCTTCGTGCCCTTCCCGTTCACGGGCGGCGTGGCCGCGGGCTTTAACTTCGACCGCGCGGCCGTGCCCTTCAGCGCCACCCTGGGCCCGGCCTCAGGCGGCGGCGGCAACTTCGGCGCGGCGGGCAACTTCCCCGGCATCGGCTCGCCGGTCGGCTCGATCCTGCCCGGCATCATCCTGACGACCACGACCGTCCCGGCGACGTTGACGACGCGCGCGCAGATCGTGCCGGCGACCTTCACCATCGCGCCCAGCTACCTGCCGGACGCGCCGTTCATTAACCGGCTCTACGGCGAGTCGAGCTTCAGCACGTTCACCTTCGGCGGCAAGATCGCGCTGACCGCGCCCGAGCGCTCGTTCGCCGTGGCGGTCGTGCCCTTCTACCGCTGGTACGCCGACAAGGCGGACGACGCGCAGGGCTTCAACCAGTTGCAGCGCGGCGCTAGCCCCGGCGGCAACATCGGCGACTTCGGCGCGGTCTTGGCGGTGCAGGGGCGGCTCTCGAAGCGCGTCAGCCTGTCGTCGAACATCGGCTACATCCTGAACAGCAACCCGCGCAGCGACGCCTTCGGCGGCGGCGACGTGGTGCTGTTGGATCGCCCGGACGAGTTCGTCGCCGGTCTCGGTCTCGACTTCCCCGTGAACAAGCACGTGCAGTTCATCACGGAGTTGAAGTCGGTGCGCTACGTGGCGGGGCGCACCCCCGCGGCGTTCCCGAACAACCCGGTGGACTTCCTCGGCGGCGTGCGCATCTTCCCGCGCCGCTGGTTCGGCATGAGCGCCTGGTATCGCGCGCACCTGAACCAACAGGGCAACCGGCTCTTTAACGACGCGACCGCGGCCGACTTCCCCGCGGGCTTCCTGCAATCCGAAGACCCGCACGGGTACGGCTTCCAGTTCTTCGCCGGCCGCCGCAACCTGCGCGCGCCGCTCGAACTGCCGAACCAGCCGCCGACCGTCACGGTGACGGCCAGCCAGGCGTCTATCACGCTGCCCTGCCGCGCCGGCTTCCGCTCTTTGACCTGCACGCCGTCCAGCCAGACGGTGCAACTCTCGGCCAACGCCTCCGACCCGGACGGCGACACGCTGCTCTACACCTGGTCTACGACCGGCGGGCGCATCACGGGCGACGGCCCGAACGTGAGTTGGGACTTGACGGGCGTCGCGCCCGGCTCTTACACGGCCACGGTCGAAGTGGATGACGGCTGCGGCTGCGTGGCCTTCTCTACGACCACCGTGACGGCCGCCGAGTGCACCGACTGCCTGAGCGAAGAAGAGCTCGCGCGCCGGGCGCAACCCGCCTGCCCGACGATCACCGTTGACTGCCCGACGAGCCTGACGCAAGCCGGTCAGTCCGTGACCTTCACGGCTAGCTCCAGCGGCGGCGACCCGAACGCGACGCTGACCTACAACTGGACGGTGTCGGCCGGCACGATCAGCAGCGGCCAGGGCACCAGCTCGATCACCGTGGACACGACCGGCGTCGGCGGCCAGTCCATCACTGCCACCGTGAGCGTCGGCGGTCTCGATCCGCGGTGCACGGCCAGCGCGTCCTGCACGGCGACCATCGGCGCGCAGCCCGTGGCGCGGCGGTTCGACACCTACGGCAACATCAAGCGCAACGACGAGAAGGCGCGGCTCGACAACTTCGCCAACGAGTTGCAGGCCGATCCCGGCTCGCAGGGCTACATCATCGGCTACGGCGGGCGCACGAGCCGGCCCGGCGAGGGCCAGGCGCGCGCCGACCGCGCGAAGGACTACCTCGTCAACTCGCGCGGCATTGACGCCGGGCGCATCCAGACGATGGACGGCGGCTACATGGAAGAGCCGACCACCGAGCTGTGGATCGTGCCGCAGGGCGCGACCCCGCCGACCGCGTCGCCCACCGTCGATCCGAGCGAAGTCAAACCGGCCCGCGCGCCGCGCCGCACCACGCGCCGCGGTCACCGCCGCCGGGGCGACGACGACGAGTAGGCCACAACCTGAACACGCTCGCGCCACGCTTTACGCGTGGCGCGAGCCAAACCGCCCGCGGGCGCTGTCTCTTACACGGAGGCAGCGCCCGCGGCGTTTTGTATGCACGGCGCAGGGCGGCAGCCCGACCGTCAGGGAGGGCGTTTGGGGCCCCGTGATGACGGCCCTCCCTGCCGGTCGGGCTGCCGCCCGCGGATACGGCCGACTGCATACGCGTGCGCGCCAAGAATTGGTACAACGGGCACAAAAGCCGCGGGCATCCTAACGCTTGCGGCTTGCTCTGCCGGTCGTTTTCCAGTAATTAAAGAAGTGGCGGTTGCGCCCCCTGTCGCGCCGCCCGGCTTGAGAGGTCATCAGAGACGCGCAAAAGGATAACCCTGCTGATGAGAAGATACCTGTTCTGTTTGTTGGCGCTGGCGCTGTGCGCGCCGGCCGCCGCCTGGCGCACGACCCGCGCCGCCGCGCCCGACCACGCGGGCACGACCACCGACGCCTCGGCCCGCCCCGTCGAGTGGGAGATCACGGGCCCGATGGGCGGCGACGTGCGCTCGCTCGCCATTGACCCGCGCGACCCGAACCACCTCTACTTCGGCACCATCGACGGCCAGATTTACGTCTCGCGCGACGGCGCGACCACCTGGGCGCGCGTGCGCAGCTTCAACCGCCCCGGTCTCTACATTGACAACCTGCTCATAGACCCGCGCGACGCTAACACCATCTACGCCGCCGCGCACCGGCACAAAGAACCCGGCGGCTTCTTCAAGTCCACGGACGGCGGGCAGACGTGGCGCGAGGCCACGGAGTTGAAGACCGAGTCGGTCTTCGCGCTCACGCAAGCGCCCTCGAACCCCGACATCCTCGTCGTCGGCACGCACCACGGCGTCTTCCGCTCGACCGACGCGGGCGCGACGTGGGCGCAACTGCCCACCTCCAGCTACCCCGACATCCGCGACGTGGAGTCGGTCGGCATCGACCCGCGCAACCCCGACCACATCTACGCCGGCACGTGGCACCTGCCGTGGAAGACCGAGGACGGCGGGCAGACCTGGTTCTCCGTCAAGGACGGCATCATTGACGACTCGGACGTGTTCGCCATCGAGATCGATCAGCGCAACCCCGACCACGTCATCATGTCTGCGTGCAGCGGCATCTACGAGTCGCGCAACGCCGGCCGGCAGTTCCGCAAGGTGCAGGGCATCCCGTCGCAGTCGCGCCGCACGCGCGACATCCTGCAAAACCCCGCGCAGCCGAGCGCCGTCTACGCCGGCACGACCGAGGGCTTCTGGCGCACCTTGAACGGCGGCGAGTCGTGGATGCTCACCACCTCGCGCAAGCTTGAGATCAACGCCATCGCCGTCCACCCCGACGCGCCGCAGACCGTCTTCATCGGCACGAACAACTACGGCGTCATGGTCTCGAAAGATGGCGGCAAGACCTTCCTGCCGAGCAACCAGGGCTACTCGGGCCGCCGCGCCTACTTCCTCATGCCCGACCGCGCGCGCGCGGGCCGCTTCTACGCCTCGACCATCAACACGGCCACCGGCGGCGGCTTCTTCTTCGTGAGCGACGACGGCGGCGAGACGTGGCAGCCCTCGATGCGCAACATGCCCGACCGGCTCATCACCTACGCGATGCTGCAAGACCGAACGGACGCCAACGTCATCTACCTGGGCACGAACCTCGGCGTCTACCGCTCGGCCGACCGCGGCGCGTCCTGGGCCCCCATCGGCGCGCCCGCCGAGACCGCGCCCAAGCCCAAGCCCGCGCGCCGCCGCCGCGGCACGACCGCCGCCCGCCGCGCCGCCGCGCCCGCGCCCGCGCCGCCCGTGCCCGCCAGCAGCCCGACCGAGCGCGCGCTCGTGCAGGAGGCGCAGGCCGCCTTGAACGCCGCCGGCTACGACGTGGGCACGCCCGACGGCGTCGCGGGCACGCGCACCATCGCGACCCTGCGCAAGTTCCAGTCGGACAAACAACTGCCCGTCACGGGCACGTTCGACGAGACGACGCTCGGCGCGCTCGGCCTCGCCGGCGGCAAGCAGACGCTCGGCGTGGGGCAGGGGATTCAGACCGCGCCCATCGCGCTGACCGAGACCGTCAACGCGCTCGCCTACTACGAGGACGAAGGCGGCGCGTCCGTCCTGGCGGCGACCAACAACGGCCTCTACCGCAGCGCCGACCCCGCCAAGGGCTGGACGCGCCTGCCCTTCGGCCCCAACTTCGACGCGCGCACGCTCTGTCTTTCGACCAGCCCGAAGACGCCGCAGACCATCTGGGTCGGCACGTCGAAGTCGGGCGTGCTCGTCACGCGCGACGGCGGCGCGACGTGGGCGCAGGTGGCGGGCATCACGACGGTCGCGCCGATCAACGTCATCGCGCAAGACCCGCAGCGCCCGTCGCACATCTACGTGGGCACGACGCAGCAGTTGCTCGCCTCGTTCGACGGCGGCGAGAAGTGGCTGCGGCGCGGCGGCAACCTGCCCTACGGCAGCTACACCGCCATCCTGATCAACCCGCACAACCCGGACGAGATGTTCGTCGGCAGCGCCTACGAGCGCGAGGACGGCAACGGCGTCTTCCACTCGGCGGACGCCGGCATGACGTGGAAGCGGATCGACCCGGAGCTGCCGAGCCGCCGCGTCTGGGCGCTCGCCTTCGACCAGCGCGACGCCACGCGCATCCTCGTCGGCTCGCACTCGGCCGGCGTCTTCGTCGCCAGCCGGAACGCGAACGCCACCGCCGCCGCCAAATAAGCGGGGCGCGCGGTGCGTTTGCCCCGCCGCGCGCGCAGGGCGGGGCCACACTGACAGACCGGCGCGGACGCTAG
>DASVPY010000049.1:0-34197 GCA_036389395.1 Pyrinomonadaceae bacterium | reverse complement strand
TGAGCGCGGCCAGCTCGCCTATGTCCACCTCCGCCTCGTAGTACTCCGCGCCCGCGTCCTGACCCGCAGGCCCGGCCCCGCGGCCCGGCCCCTGCCCCTGTCCCTGACCCTCGCGCGCAATCACGTCGCCGACGCGAGTCTTGCCGTCGCCCGTGCCGACGTGCTTGCGCTTGCGGTGGTCGAAGCGGAACTTGTACTCGTCGAGCGAGCGGATCGGGACTTTGACGCTGCGCTTGCCGTCCGAGAGGATGATGGCCTCGTTCGAGACAATCGAGCCGAGGTTCTTGCGGATCGCCTCCTTGACGCGCTCCTTGTGCCGCTCCTGATCGATGATGCCTTTGCGCTGCAAAGACCAGTCGTTGCGCTGAACAGACATCGGAAAACCTCAAAAGCAGAAGACAGAGGTCAGAAGCCGGGAGCCGGAAGCTGGGAGCCGGAAGCTGAAAGAAGAGTTGTCTTTCATTCTGACTTCTGGCTCCTGGCTTCTGCCTCCTGACCGTTCTTACAAAACTCCGCGACCAACTCCGTGAACTCGGCGGGGCGCTCCTCGTGCGGGAGGTGGCCGGTGTCGGGGAAGACGTGCAGGCGCGAGCCGGGGATCAGGCGGTGCAGCGTCTCGCCGTCGCGGAGCGGCGTGTCGGGGTCGTCCGCGCCCCAGACGATGAGCGTCGGCTGACGGAGCAGGTGCGCCTCGCGCTCGACGCGCGTCGCGCTCCAACGCCGCAGCGTCAGCAGCATGGCGCGCTGCGTGTCGGCGGCGCGCAGCGGCAGGTGGCGGCCCGCGACCTGCGACTCGACGCGCGCGCGCTCGCCCGCGGGCACGCGCCGCACGCCCAGCCTGCGCCGCAGGAAGTAGCGCAGGTCGAGCAGCGCGGGCGCGACCGCGTCGCCGACCGCGGGCGTGGCGACGAGCCGCAGGACTGGGTGGCGCTTCAACTCGTCGTTGCAGACCGCGCCGACGAGCACGAGCCGCGCGACGCGTTCCGGGTAGTCGAACGCCGCGTGCGCCGCGACCGCGCCGCCGTAAGAGCTGCCGACGAGCGTCGCCCGACGGACGTTCAACTCGTCCAGCAGGCCGACGAGCTTGCGCGCCTGGTACTCGATGGTGTACTCGCCGTCGGCCGGCTTGTCGGAGAAGCCGAAGCCGACGAGGTCGGGCGCGATGACGCGGAAGCCGCGCGCGGCGAGCGGCACGAGCACGTCGCGCCAGATGAAGTTCGACGCGAGGAAGCCGTGGACGAGCACGAGCGCGGGCGCGGCGGCCTCGCCCGCCTCCTGGTAGTGGATGCGGACGCCGTCCACGCGGGCGAAGTGCGAGCGGTCGGCGTGGTGCAACTGGTCGGCGTGCGCCTGCCAGTCGAGCGCCCGCGGGCGCAGCAGCCTGTGCGCCGCCAGCGCCGCCCCCGTCAACGCCAACCCGCTCGCCAGCCAGTAACGCTTCTTCATCTGTTTCGTCCGTCTCGCCTGCACGCTTAACTTTACGCCTTCCCCGGCCACGCGCAAAAGGCATCAGGGCATCCCTGTCGTAAACCGCACGCAGGTCACTTAACATCCTCCGCTTGCAAGTCCGCGGCGTAATCTTCAAGTCCTGCCTCCGCTAATTCTCGATCCTCGTCGGCAAACTCGCCGTACAAAGCCGCCAACTGCGCGTCGTCCAACACGGGGGGCTTGCTCCGAGCGCGATACCTCAGAAACGCCAGATACTCGGCGACCTCTTCGAGTTCCTCTTCGCTCAAGGTCTCAAGCTCTTCCAAGACTTGTTCTCTGGTTGACATAAACTCCCCGCAAGCTCTACGCCGGGCAATTCCGACTGCATACTCAAAATCGCGCCTTACGGCGCGGCAGACAATTAATTTGCCCGCGCCTTCCGTCGGGGAAAGACGCGGGCGTTGTTCATCGTCGCGCTGGTCGCCTCGGTCAGCGCGAGAGGAGCGTGCCGACGTAGGTCAGCAGCTCGTTGGCGCAGACGGGGCAGTAGCCGTGCTCTTTGACGAGCCGATCCACGACCTCGTTGATGCGGCGCAACTGGTCGGGGTCGGGCGTCTTGGCGGAGGTCGTGATCTTCACCACGTCCTTGAGGTCGGCGAAAATCTTCTTCTCGATGGCCTCCTTCAGCCGCTCGTGCGACGTGTACTCGAAGGCCCGGCCCTTGCGGCTGTAGGATGAGATGCGGATCAGTATCTCCTGGCGGAACGTGTTCTTCGCGTTCTCCGAGACGCCGATCTGCTCCTCGATGGAGCGCATCAACTGCTCGTCCGGCTCCAACTCTTCCTCCGTGATCGGGTCCTTGATCCGCTCCTTGTTGCAGTAGGCCTCGACGTTGTCCAGGTAGTTGTTGCAGATCGTGCGCGCCATCTCCTCGAACGAGTAGACGAAGGCGCGCTGCACCTCGATCTTGGCCATCTCGTCGTACTCTTTGCGCGCCGCCGAGATGAGGTTCAGGTAGCGCTCGCGCTGCTCGCCGGTGATGCCGGTGTGCTGCTCGAAGCCGTCCTTGATGGCGCGCAAGGCGTCAATCGGGTTGATGCAGGTGACGCCGTCGCGCACCAGGGCGGACGAGAGCCGGTTGATGATGTAGCGCGGGCTGATGCCGTCCATGCCTTCGCGCACGGCCTCGTCCTTCAGCTCGCGCACGTCCTTCGACTTGTAGCCCTCGACCTCCTCGCCGTCGTAGAGCTTCATCTTCTTGACGATGTCCACGTTGGCGCGCTTCGGCTCTTCCAGCCGCGTCATGACGGCGAACATGGCGGCGACGCGCAAGGAGTTCGGCGCGATGTGGACGTTGCGCAGGATTTCGGACTGGCGCAGGAGCTTGTCGTAGATGCGCTCCTCCTGCGAGACGCGCAGGTTGTACGGGACGCGCACGAGAATGATGCGATCCTGCAAGGCCTCGGACTTGCGGTTGCCGGCGAAGGCGACGTACTCGTTCTCGTTCGTGTGCGAGAGGATGACCTCGTCGGCGTAGATCATCGCGAACCGGCCCGTCTTGATCGACTGCTCCTGCGAGAGCGTCAGCAAGCTGTAGAGGAACTTCTCGTCCACCTTCAGCATCTCGACGAACTCCATGATGCCGCGGTTCGCGATGTTCAACTCCCCGTCGAACCGGTACGCGCGCGGGTCACTCTCGACGCCCACCTCCCCGATGGTCGAAAGATCAATCGAGCCGGTCAACTCCGTGATGTCCTGGCTGTTGTGATTGACGAAGCCGTTGGCGCAGAAGGAGTGCGTGCCGGGCACGGTCAGATCGTAGACCTGCGCCTCGCCTGCCGTGACCTCCCGGACTTCGAGCCAGAGCAGGTCGTCGGCCAGACGCTCGCGCAGGAGCGCCAGCGGCAGCGAACCGACGGGCAGCGCCTGCTCGCCCGCCTCGACGAGCGCTTGCAGCCGGGCGCGGGTCAGGTTGCGGCCCCACGCGGCTTCGGTCGCGTAACGGTTGAAGCCCGGCAGCGTCTTGCCGCTGGCGGCGGCGACCGCGCGCAACACCTCGCGCACGACCGGCTGCATCCGCGGGATGGTGTCGAAGTTGGTGCGCCCGCGCTTGGCCGCCAGGCGTTCGGGCGCGTCGGTGCACTTGGCGCGCAGCGACGGGACGCAGGCGAGCAGGTCAACCACCGCGTCGCCCGTCACCACCACCGAGTAGGCGGTGAAGCGCTCTCTGATCGTGTCTTTGTAGCAGGCCGCGACGATGCCGAGGTTCAGCAGCGCGACCTGCACCTGGCGCGCCAGCTCGCGCGAGGCGGTGGCGATCTTGAAGCGGTTGCTGCCGAGACCTTTGCGCGCGCTGATCGTGCCGTCGCCCCAGAACAGACCTTCGAGGAAGGCGAGGACGATGTGGCGCGGCGCGGCGCTGATGACGCGCGGGACGCGCTTGCGGGCCGCGCCCCGCGTGATGCCGCAGACCTGTTCGAGCCAGCGCACCAGCTTGACGGACGAGATCGAGAGCGACAGCGCGTGCGTGCCCCGCTTCGGGTAGACCTTCGGCCGGACGCCGAACAGGCGCGTGCATGTGTCGCCGATGTCGGCGACGACGCGCGGGTCGCCGTTCGTCAGCCAGAGCGCCGTGTCGGTCAGCGAGCCTTCGGCGACGATGTAGCCGAGCAGGCGCGCGAGGTCGGGCGTCAACTCGCGCGGCAGCGTGAGCGCCTTGTTCTGCCCGCGGCCGGCCGGGCCGTCGTAGATGAAAGGCAGCAGCGCGGTCGTCTCGCCGAACAGGTTCTGCCCGCGTTGCAGCGCCACCACGTCGCCCGCCCGCACGTCGGCGAGCTTGACCCACTCGGCGCGCCCGTCTTTCAGCACGAGCACCGGGTGCACGAGCGAGCCTTCAAGCTCGTAGCCGAGCCGCGTGCGCAGGCGGCGCGTCGGGCGCACGCCGCCGTTGTAGAAGTGCGAAGTCCACTCCGCGCCGCGCAGCCCGCTGACGCCGAGGCCGCACGGCACGAACTCGTCGGCGCGCGCGCGCAACTCCTGCTGCAACTCGTCGAACCGCAGCATCCCGCGGTTCGTCAGCAGGATGGTGTCGCCGGTGACGCACTTCGGGTCTGAGGGCGTGAACGTGCCGATGCCGACGCGCTCTTTTTCGGAGAAGATGATGCGCTGGACGCGCACGTCTTCGTGGCGGCCGCCGTAGGTGTGTTCCAGCGTGTAGCGGCACTGCGGGCAGAGGTCGCCTTCGATGTAGATGCCGTAGTGCTTCTCGATCTCGGCGCGCAACTCCTGCGGGATGAGGTGCAGCGGCTCCTCGTGCATCGGGCAGTCTTTGATCGCGTAGACCGCGCCGACCTCGGTGCGCGTCCACTCTTCGAGGCCGCGCTTGAGCATGGTCACGATGGTGGACTTGCCGCCGCCCACCGGCCCCATCAGGAGCAGGATGCGCTTGCGCACTTCCAGGCGCTGCGCGGCCGACTTGAAGTACTCGACGATCCGCGCGAGCGGCTCCTCGATGCCGAACAACTCGGGGGCGAAGAAGTTGTAGCGGCTCAGCTCGTCGCGCGTGCCCTCGTTGATCTTCTCGACGCCGGCCGCGTGGATCATGTCGTTGACGCGGGCGTGTGAGAGTTCGGCGAGCCGCGGGTTCTGCGTGACCAGCTCAAAGTAGTCGCGGAACGTGCCTTCCCATTGGAGCGCCTCGCGGTCGCGGCGCAGACGTTCCAGCCGCTCGCTGATGTTAAAGCTCGGCTTGCCATCCTGGTCTTCGTGCATCGCCTTCTTAAACCTCTTCGGGCTGCGCGCGTTGGACGGCGTGTGGAGAAGCACGCCCGACCTTGTTGGTTACTGCTTTTGAGAACGCGCCCGGCGACGGCGGCGCTGTGACGCGCACTAACAGACCCCGGCGCGAACTCGTCAGGCGCGTCAGGCTCGACGCGGCCTCGATGCGCCTGTGCGGCCCGCGCGCAAGTAAGCGGCCCGTCACGCCGTCGAGGCGGCTCGGAAAGCCCGACGCCTGAACCGTGCTGTCAAACAGAAGCGGCGCGGCTCAACTTCCGGGCCGCGCTTGCGGGCTAATTATAGCACAGCCCTCCGAGAGAGAAATCAAGGTTCTGGCGCGCCAGACAGCATAACGCGCGGGCGCAACTCGCCGCGCGCGCCGTCGTACAGAGCGACGCCGAGGAGCGCGCCCGCCGGCTCGTAGAGCCGCACCAGCGCGCCTTCGGGCCAGCGGGCCGGCGCGACGCGCACCGCCGCGCCGTGGCTGACGCGGCGCGCGTCCGCGGCCGTTAGATGCAGACTCGGCAGTTCCGAGAGCGCCGCGTCCGGCGGTTGCAGCAGTTGTTGTAAAACTTCGGGCGCGCGTTCGGCCGCCGCCGCCGCACTCAGTGCGTCGAGCGTCACGGCGGCGCTTAAATCGAACGCGCCCGCGCGCGTGCGCCTGAGCGCCGACAGGTGCGCGCCCGTGCCGAGCCGCGCGCCGAGGTCTTCCGCCAGCACGCGCACGTAAGTGCCGGCCGAGCAGACGACGCGCAACGCCAACTCGCACGTGCCGTCCGCGTTGCGCCGCAGCAGCGCGCCCGCCGCCGGCAAAGTCTCCAACTCGTGAATCACGACCGGCACGGCCGCGCGCTCGACTGCGACGCCCTGCCGCGCCAGTTCGTAAAGTTTCCGCCCCTGCACCTTCTTCGCCGAGTACATCGGCGGCACTTGCTCGATGGGGCCGCGCAGGGTGGCGAGCGCCGCCTCGATCTCCGCGCCGCTCCAATCGGGGCACGGGCGCGCGGTCTCGCCTGCGACCAGGCGCGGCGTGCCGGTCAGGTCGCCCGTGTCGGTCGCGTAACCGAAGCGCACCAGCGCCTCGTACTCCTTGTCCGCGCCCGCGAGGAATTGCGCGAGCCGCGTCGCCCGCCCGACCATGACGACCAGCACGCCCGTGGCGAACGGGTCGAGCGTGCCCGTGTGCCCCACGCGCCGCTCGCGCAGCACGCGCCTCGTGCGCGCCACCGCGTCGTGCGAAGTCCACCCCGCCGGCTTGTCTATGACGAGCAGGCCGTCCATCGTGTGATTTTAGATTTTAGATTTTTGATTTGCGATTGACGTGGCGGCGGCGTTGTCTTACCTCTTCAAGCGCGAAGCTCAAATCGCAAATCAAAAATCGCAAATCAAAAATTTCCTCGTTTGCCGCTCCTGCGGCGCTCGCGCTAGAGTAATCATACAGTATGCGTGGACGGGGACGACGAAAGGTGCGGGACATCAACGCGGACGCGGCGGAGCAAAAGCCGAAGCGGCCGGTTGACCCGGAGCGCGCGCGAGCGCGGACGTTGCAACGCGCCATCAAGCTGTTGGCCGCGAAGCCGCGCTCGGTCGCGGAGCTGCGCGCGCGGCTGCTCGAAAAGGAGTGGGCGGACGAGGCCGCGGTGGACGCGGCGCTCGCCAAGCTGAAGGAGTACGGCTACCTCGACGACGAGCGGTTCGCCTTCGGCTACGCCTCTTACAAGGTCAGGCAGAAGCCGGTCGGCCGCCAGCGCCTCGCGCGCGACCTGCACATGAAGCAGGTGGATCGCGCCACGACCGAACAGGCGCTCGCCCTCGTCTTCGACGAGACGCCCGAAGCGGAATTAATTGACCGCGCGATTGCCAAGCGCACGCGTCTGCGCGGCCGCCCGCGCACGCGCCAGGAAGTTAAGAGTCTCTTCGATCACCTGCTCCGTCTCGGCTTCTCCTACGACCTCATCATGGACAAGGTGCGCGCCGCCGCCGCGCCCGATGAGGAAGAGACTTAGAGAACTGCGGGTTGACCTTAACCGCATGGTCAACTCAACACAGAGGACACAGTTAAAGACCTCTGTGTCCTCTGTGTGACCTCTGTGTCCTCCGTGTGAGATCGCCCTCCGTCACGAGCATCCTCGTCTGAGTCTCCCCGCTTCGCCCGCCTGCCGCCCGCGTGCTAAACTTTCCCTTTCAGTTCAGGACAGGATTTACAGCCTATGATGACCGGCAACGAGCTACGCGAAACTTTTCTCCGCTACTTCGAGCAGCACGGGCACACGCGCGTGCGCTCAAGCCCGCTGCTGCCCGCCAACGATCCGACCCTGCTCTTCGCCAACGCGGGCATGAACCAGTTCAAGGATGTGTTCCTCGGCACGGAGCGGCGCGACTACAAGCGCGCCTGCTCGTCGCAGAAGTGCCTGCGCGCCGGCGGCAAGCACAACGACTTGGACGAGGTCGGCAAGACCGCGCGCCACCAGACCTTCTTCGAGATGCTCGGCAACTTCTCGTTCGGCGACTACTTCAAGCGCGACGCGATCCGCTACGCGTGGGACTTGCTCGTCAACGTCCTGAAGCTCGACCCCGAACGTATGTGGTTCACCGTCTTCGGCGGCGACGACGAAGTGCCGGCCGATGAAGAGGCCGCGGCGCTCTGGGTTGAGGTCGGCGCGCGCCCCGAACGCGTCCTGCGCTTCGGGCGCAAGGACAACTTCTGGCAGATGGCCGAGACCGGCCCCTGCGGCCCGAACTCGGAGATCAGCTACTACATGGGCGAGCGCCCGGAAGACCCCGACTTCAACCGCGCCGAACACGTCAACGGCCCCGGCGACACGACGGTCGAAATCTGGAACCTCGTCTTCATGCAGTACAACCGCGTCGAGACCGCGCCGGGGCAGTACAAGCTCGACCCGCTGCCCGCGCCTTCGGTGGACACGGGCGCGGGGCTGGAGCGGCTCGCCGCCGTCCTGCAAGGCGTCAAGACGAACTACGAGACCGATCTGCTCAAGGACATCGTGCGCTTCACGGCCGAACTGGCCGACCGGCCTTACGAGCCGGAGACGCAGGCCGGCTTCGCCATGCGCGTCATCGCCGATCACGCGCGCGCCGCCGCCTTCGCCATCGCCGACGGCATCCTGCCCGGCAACGAGGGGCGCACCTACGTCATCCGCAAGATCATGCGCCGCGCCATCTACCACGGCCGCCACGCGCTTCAGTTCGACGACCTGTTCTTCTACAAGGTCACGAACTTCGTCTGCGACCAGATGCGCGCCGCCTACCCGGAACTCGACGCCGCGCGCGACTTCATCGAGCGCATGGTCAAGCTCGAAGAGAGCCGCTTCGCCTCGACCCTCACGGTCGGCTTGCAGAAGCTCGACGCCCTGTTCGCGCAGACGCCCGAAGGGGTGCTGCCCGACTACAAAGAGCTGGCGCGCGTCTACGACACCTTCGGCACGCCGCGCGATCTCGTCCGCGTGAGTTTGGAAGAGCGCGGGCACGTGCTCGACGAGGCCGAGTTCAACGAACGCTTCGACGCGGCGCTGAGAGAGTTGCAGCAGGCGGGCACGAAGGGCGCGGAGGCGGCCGCGCGCAAGACGAAAGAGGTCTACGCGCGCGTGGCCGAACGTGTGGGCAGAACCGAGTTCACCGGCTACGACTCGACGCGACTCGCGGGCGCGAAAGTCGTCGCGCTGATCAAAGGCGACGACGAAGTTGACATATTGCGCGCGGGCGAAGAGGGCGAGGTCGTCTTAGACCGCACGCCGTTCTACGCCGAGGCTGGCGGGCAGGTGGGCGACGTGGGCACGCTCGTCCGCGCGGTGACGCCGCGCGACTGGGCCGAGAGCGCCAAGCCCGAAGAGGCGCACGTCGCCGTGCAGGACACGGTCGCGCCCGCGGGCGGCACTTACGTCCACCGCGTCGCGGTCGAGCGCGGCACGTTGCACGTCGGCGACGAGGTGTTGGCGCAGGTGGACGACGAGAAGCGCGACGCGACGCGGCGCAACCACACGGCGACGCACCTGTTGCACGCCGCGTTGCGCGAAGTCCTCGGCGCGCACGTCAAGCAGGCCGGCTCGGTCGTCGCGCCCAACTACCTGCGCTTCGACTTCGCGCACTATCAACCACTGACGCGCGCCGAGATCGCGGAGCTTGAGCGGCTGGTCAACTACCAAATCCTGCGCAACACGCCGGTGCAGACCGACGTGCTGCCGTTGGAGCAGGCGATGCAGTCGGGCGCGATGGCGCTGTTCGGCGAGAAGTACGCCGAGTTGGTGCGCGTGCTGACCGTGCCCGGCTTCTCGCGCGAGTTGTGCGGCGGGACGCACGTGCGCGCGACCGGCGACATAGGTCTGTTGAAGATCGTGAGCGACGAGTCCATCGCGTCGGGCACGCGCCGCATCCGCGCCGTGACGGGCGCGGACGCCTTCACGCGCTTCCAGGAGACCGAGGCGCTCGTCGATCACCTCGCGGGCGAGTTGCGCACGACGCGCACGGACATCCCCGCCACGGTCGAGCGTTTGCAGGAGGAGTTGAAGCGCGCCCGGCGCGAGGCGGAAGACCTGCGCCTGAAGTTGGCGAGCGGCGCGGTCGGCGCGGCGGGCGGCAACGGTAACGACGTGCGCGAGGTCGCGGGCGTGCAGGTGCTGGCGCGCGAGGCGAGCGAGTTGGACGCGGCCGGCTTGCGCCAGTTGTCGGACACGTTGCTAGCGCGCGTCAAGTCGGGCGTCGTCGTGCTGGGCCGGCGCGGGGACGGCAAGGTGTCGCTCATCGTGCGCACGTCGAAAGACCTGCACGGGCGCGTGCCCGCGGGTCAGGTCATACGCGAACTCGCGCCGATCATCGGCGGGCGCGGCGGCGGCAAGCCCGACATGGCCGAAGGCGGCGGCGCGCAACCAGACAAGCTGCCCGACGCACTCGCCGCCAGCTACCAGGTCATCGAGCGCCTCCTCGGCCAAAACGCGACCGCGTAAGAGTAGCGCGTAAGAGTCAGGCGCGCGGCGAAAGGCGCGGGCGCGGCAGGTCTGCTCGCCTGACGAAAGCGCACGCGTCAGCAGGACACACGAGTAGCTTTGGGCGCGAACGTCGCGCGGGTGGCAAGCCCGTCGCGCGTTCGCGCTCAAATCTTTTTGGCTCGGAGTCTCTTGACCGACGGGAGCGGGCAGACGGCTAACGACCGCCGCTCCGTCAGTCACATCTTACAGAGTGGTCTTGAGCCACTCCTTCTGCCGGTCGGTGAGCTGGATGCTCATTTTTTGCAGCGTGCCGGCGTTGAGCGTGCCGGTCACTTTGAGTCCTTCGGCCTCTTGGTACTTCTTGAGACCGGCGCGCGTGTCCGGGTTTAATTTGCCGTCCGCGTCGCCCGCGTAGAAGCCGCGCTGTTTGAGCAGGTTTTGGGCCTGCGTGATCTGATCTTTGGTGGCGCGGAAGGGGGGCTTGCGTTTCTGGGCGGGGGCGGCGTTGGCGTTCGGCGCGGCCGGCTTCGGCGTGTTTGTGTTGGTGTTCTGGGCCGGGGCGGCGCTGGCGCAAGACAGGAGTAGCGCGAGCGCGCCGGCGAGCAGTCTGTGCATGGTTTGTGCTCCTTTTGGTTTGCGCTTCCGTGAGACGCAAATAGACTGACGGCAGCTAGGTTACTGCGTGAGGTTTACGGCCCGGCCTTCGTTTGCAGCGCACCCATCATACACGCCCTGTCAAGCCCCTCTCTCACACCTTGCGCCGAAATGAATTGCTATAAACTTGCAAGCCTGATCGTTAACGCGCCTGCCTGTAGCGGCAGAAGAGATCAACACAGAGTACACAGAGAAGCACACGGAGTTCACAGAGTTCTTAACTGTGGCCTCTGTGCTAACTCTGTGCCCTCTGTGTTATCCCGGCCGCGCGCCACCCGCCCCCACCGCCCGCGGCACAAAGTTGTTGTGCGCCCCCGCGCCCGTGTGCTAGTCTGAATTCGTGCCCGCTGCCTCGGCGGGTTCAAGCCCCGAAGGGGTCGCCTTGAGAGCGCGCCCCGCTAAAGCCTCAAACAAACTTGTCAGACGTGCGGACTTGACCCCGGCGCGGCGAAGTGTGTCGGCGCGCGACGGCGCGCCCAACGCTTCTCTCGCGGCCGGCCGGGTTAGTGCCATGAAGCAGATTCCCCTTCTCGTCGCCACCGCCTGCGCGCTGCTCGCGTGCGCGGCGGGCGCGCGCGCGCAAGAGTCGGCGCGCGGCGTCTTCGACAACTTCGCCTTCGATAACGGCGTGCGCGTCGCGCCGACGCCCGCGCCGCCCGCGCACAAGCTGCGGCTCACGGCGCTGCACGTCGCGGAGTTGAAACGGCTGGGGCGGCTCGCGCCCACGGCCGTCGCGCCGACGCTGGGGATGACGGCGAGCCAGTCGCTCGACGGCTTCACGACCGGCAACCAGCGCGTGGACGCGCTCATCGTCGAGGCGGGCGCGCGCAACGGCGTCGATCCCGTGCTGCTCTACGCCATCATGCACCGCGAGTCTTCGTTCAAGGCGGGCGCGGTCTCGCCGAAGGGCGCGCGGGGCTTGATGCAGTTGATGCCGGGCACGGCCGCGCGCTTCGGCGTGCGCAACATCTTCGACCCGGCGCAGAACATCGAAGGCGGCGCGCGCTACGTGCGCTGGCTGCTCGAACGCTTCGGCGGCGACGTGCGGCTCGCGCTCGCCGGCTACAACGCGGGCGAGGGCGCGGTGGACAAGTACCAGGGCGTCCCGCCCTACCGCGAGACGCAGGAGTACGTGCGCCTCATCGGCGCGCGCTACGCCCTGATGCGCAACCCGCAGACGGCGCGCGCGGCGCAGACGGTCACGAGCCTACAGGCGCGCGCGCTCGAAGCGGCGCAGCCCGCCGCGGCCGTCTACGAGCGCAGCGTCTACGCCGTCCGCCTGCCCGACGGCAAGTTCATGCTCATGAGCCAGTGACGATAGCACGACTTCCCTTTGCGTTCCTTCGCGGCCCTCTTTGCGCTCTTTGCGGTTAAAGTTTTTCAGACCTAACCGCAGACGCAAAGAACCAACTCTTCAAACGAGCTTCTTAAACTCGAACCGGGGCGGGCTGCTGTTGGCGGTCGCCCCGGTTTTCAGTTGCGCGCGCTTTCGGTATCATCTGCGCATCTGTGTTAGCGACTTCTCGTTCGGAGTGCACCGACAACTTGCGCCCGCAAGCCGAGACTCCCGCCCCGACAGCCGCGCCGCGCCGCCCGCGCCGCGCGCTCGTCTTCGGCGACCGCCGCGCGGGCTTGCGCGCGCGGCTTGAGCGCGCCGGCTTCGAGGTGCGCGCCGCCGCGCCGGAGCGGGCCGGGCGCGCGGCGAACGAGGCCGCGCCCGACCTCGTGCTCGTCGCGCTCGGCGCGGACGGCGACGGTCTCACGACGGCCGCAGAGTTGCGCGCCGCGCCCGCGACGCACGCGCTCCCGCTCGTCCTGCTCTACGAGACGACCGACGAGGCGCAGCGCCGCGCCGCGCTCCGCCTGGGCGCGGACGACTACTTCGCGCTGGCCGCGCCGGACGCGGAGTTGCGCGCGCGCCTCGCCGCCCTGCTCTGGCGCGTCGAGGCCGGCCGCCGCGCCGCCGCGCTCGACGCCTCGGCCGTCAGCGCCGAGATAGACGACTTCATGCGCCTGCTCGAAGCCGTGCGCGCGGACATCGAAGCGGGCGCGCCCGGCGCGCTCGCCCTCCTCGCCGCGACGAACGACGACGCGTCGGCGCGCGCGCTCGCGGCCGCGCACGAATTCTTTCGTCTACACCTGCGCCGCCTCGATCAAGTCGCCTTCTACGGCCCGACGCTGCTCGCCGTCTACCTGCCGCGCAAAGGGCCGGGCACGGCGAGCAGCACGCTCGCGCGGCTGCGCAACGAGTTCGTCGCCGCGCGCCCCGACTGTCGCCTGCTCGTCGGCCTAGCCACGTTCCCCGCCGACGGCCGCACCGTCGAACTGCTCATCGAACGCGCCGAGGCCGCGCTCGAACAGACGCGCACTACGTCGCCGCCCGCCGAGCATGAGAGTGCGGCTGATGAGACCGCGACAGCCAAGGCCGTCGCGCACGAAACTATCGTGAACGAGACCGCGGCGCGCGTGACTGTCACGAACGAGATTACGGCAAGTGAAACTGCCGCGACTTCTGAGTCGGAGACGACCACGGCGTCGCCTGCTAGTTCGCGCGCGCGCGAAGTTGAAGCCGACGCGCCCGAAGTCGCGCCCGCGCCCGCGGGCGAGCCGGCTCATTATCAGGTCGCGGCGGATCGGCGGCGCGCGCGGCCCGTACGCGAGTCGAAGCAGGCGGACGCCTTCGAGGCGTCGGTCTTACCCGTGCCGCCCGGCGTGCAGTACGGCGCGACGCACGCCTTGGCGCGGGCCGCGCTCGAAGCCGCGGCGCGCGAGCGCGAGCAGCGTGCGCGCGGCGCGACGATGCCGCGCCGTCTGCTGCTCGCCGTCTCGGACGCGGCGCGCATGGCGCAGGTCAACCTGCTCCTGCGCTCGGCCGGCTACGAGGTGCGCGCCGCCTCGGACGCACACCAGGCGCTCAATCTTTTGCGCATCGCCCGCGTCGATCTCTTCGTATTAGACTTCGACCTGCACGGGCTGGACGGCCTCGCCACCTTGCGCCGCCTGCGGCAACAGCATCAGGGCGCGCTGCCGTTACCCGTCGTGCTGTTGCTGCCCACGGCGGCGCAGCGCGAAGAGGTGCGCGCCGAAGCCCGACGCCTGGGCGCGCGCGGCTTCGTCGAGTTGCCCTACGACCCGGCCGTCTTGCTCGCCGCCGTCCGCACGACGACCGGGGCCGAATGAAGGAGCGAGCTTAAATGTATTGTGGGCACTGCGGCGCGGACATCCCCGCGCACCTGCGCTTCTGCACGTCGTGCGGCGCGCCGACCGACAACGAGGACACGCGCGTCGCGCCCGAAGAGACGCGCGTGGCGGTCGAGGGGCCGCGCCCCGTCAGTCCGCGCGCCGCGCTCGAACAGACGGAGTGGCCCGCGCGCGACCGCGCGGTGCAGGTCGAGCCGCGCACGCCGCCGACACCGACGCGCGCCGCGGACGCGGACACCACGGAGCAGACCATCTTCACCGTGCGCCCGACCTTCCTGTTCGTCGGGCTGGGCTACGCGGCGGCGGCCGCGGGCGCGATCCTGTTGACGGTGCTGCTGGCGCTCTACGTCCGGCAGTTGCCGGCCTACTACGCACTGCCGGTCGCGCTGCTGCTGTTCCTCATCCCCGCGTGGAAACACCTCCGGCGCAACGCGCTCAAGTACACGCTGACCGACGCCAAGATCGAGATCGACGAAGGGCTGCTCGCGCGCCGCACGCGCAACATCCCCTTGCGCAACATACAGGACGTGACCATCGCCACCACCCTCCCGCAGCGCCTGCTCGGCTTCGGCAATCTCGTCATAGACAACGCCAGCGAACTGGGCGGCACGACCACCATGCGCAACATCCCACAGCCCCGCCGGCACGCCGACCTCATCCTCCGCGAACTGCGCCGCTGGCACTAAGGCGCGTCGCCCGCGTAAAATTCTCTGGAACGACCCCACCCGGCCGGACATCAAAAGGAGGGCGCTAGAGAGCCGCGCCCGTGGGATTATTATGCGCACTTCATTCGTTCCGAAGACACTCCCCGTCATCCTCTCCGTCCTGCTCGGCTTTACGCTGCCGTTCGCGGGCGGGAAGGCGGAGAACCGAGACCCCGAACCGACCGCGGCCGCCGGCAAGCTCCTGCCCGACAAGCTCGGCGACTTCCGCGCCGTCACCGGCGTCAACCCTTACGTCGAGCAGGCGCGCCCCGCGCCGACCGACGAACTCGGCAAGGTCGAGGCGGCGAGCCGCACCTACAAGACGCCCGACGGCAACACCATCATCGTCCGGCTGCGCAAACTCGCCGACGAGGCGACGGCTTATTCGCTGGTGACGGCGGGGGCCGCCGACCAGCAGAAGTTGAACGGCCTCGGCACGGCGAGCTGGGCGGGGCCCGGCGCAATCGTCTTCTGCAAGGGGCCGATCTTCGTGTGGGTCGTCTACGCGGGCGACGTGGACGCCGCCGCGCCGCTTGAGTTGGCGCACCAACTCGCGGCCACGCTCGACGCGGGCACGGGCGTCCTCCCGCCGCTCGTCGAGCACCTGCCCGCGGGGATGACGCAGCAGCAGGCGGTCTACGCCGTCAGCCTGCCGCAGTTGCGTGCGGCGACGGGCAACCAACCCGTGCTCGACGCGCTCTCGTTCGCGGGCGGCACGGAAGCCGTCGCGGCGCGCTACGCACAGGGGCAACTGGTCATCGTCGAGTTTGCGACGCCGCAGTTGGCGGGCGACGCGGACGCGGCACTCGCGCGGCGCGTGGCGGAGTTGCGCGCGCAGGGGCAGGGCGCGCCGAGCCTCTACAAGCGCGTCGGCAACTACGCGGTCTTCGTCTTCGGCGCGCCGTCGGAGCAGGCGGCCGCGGCGCTGGCCGGACAGGTGAAGTACGAGAAGGTCGTGCAGTGGCTCGGCGAAGACCCGCACCGCTACGAGCGCGCGAACCGCTTCTGGCTGAACATGTCCACCAGCCTGATCGTCAACACGGTCAAGGCGACGGGCCTCGCGATCCTCTTCTGTCTCGGCATCGGCGGGCTGTTCGGCGGGGTCATCTTCCGGCGGCGGCGCGCGCACGTGGCGCGCGCGGAGAAGTACACGGACGCGGGCGGCATGATGCGCCTCAACCTCGACGACCTGGCGGCCGAGGAGGCGACGCCGCGCCTGCTCCCGCCGCGGCAGGAGTGAGCCGGCGCGGGTCAAAGGATGAAAAGAGAAACGCCCCGGAGTGCTTAGACACTCCGGGGCGTTTCTCTTCCCCTTGAAAAAACTGGGATGACGGTCACCGAGTTTCGGCCAAAAACACTTGCGGGTTGCTGATCAACCTGCGAGGTTCCCCCAAAGCCTCTACAGATAAAAACCAGCAACCCGGCAACTGTTCGCTCTTTGATAGCGCGCCCGCGGCGACCCCGTTCCCCCAAAGAGTCGTCGTAGACTTAATGCGAGAGGAGACCTCCCCCAAAGTCTCCACTCACTGCTATCTCCGAGCCTGACCCGATAACGCTATCTACCCTTTGTCAATTTTAACCGTGCTCCGCTTGAGCAATGACCATGCCACGCGCACGACAGCGAACGGGACGAAAGTTGCCACAGCTATTTTTAGCAGTAAAAATGCGCGTGCGAAGCATTCTGCCCACCCCGCTAGTCTTGTCAATGCCGCGCCGCGCGAGTCTCGCCCTTGTACAACTTCTGTACAGGAGCAACCGTACACTTGTACCTTTTTGATGCGCCGTTTAGGCCTGTTCCAACTCGAAGGCGGGGCGCACTTCGCCCACCAGCTCGCCGCGGTGGTTGCGCACGTCGAAGCGCGCGTAAGGCGCGAGCCGTGCGAGCGCCGCCTCGTCGAGCGCGCCCAACTGGCGCAGGGCCTCTATGACCACGGTCGGGCGCGCGCGCAGGTTCTCGCCGTCCTCGATCTTGAGCGCTAGCCCTAAGCCGCGGGGCCAGGCCGCGCACGTGCGCACCGCCGCCGTGTAGACCCCTTCCGCGCCCACCTTCGAGACGACCGCGCCCCGCGTCGCCCGCATCATCTCCGTGTCGAGCCGCTCGTTCGGGCCGCCGACCAACTCCGGGTGCGCCGTCATCGCCTCGACGATGCGCGCGCAAGCCGCCTGCACGTCCGCGCCGAACTCCGCGGGCGGCGCGACCAGGCGCGCGTACATCTGCGCCATCACGCGCACCGGCACGGCGAAGACCGGCACGCCGCAGCCGTCCACGCCCAGCGGAATCTCCGTTGCCGGCAGCCCCGCGAACTGCGCGACCGTCCGCAGGATCGCTTGCTGCACAGGGTTGTCGAGCTGGTCGTAGGTCTCTATGGGCGCGCCGAGGTCTAAGGCGAGGGCGAGTAAGCCGGCGTGCTTGCCGGAGCAGTTGTTTTGCAGGACGCGGAACGGCTCGCCGCGCTCGCGCTGCGCGTGCGCGACCGCCGTGCTGAACGGCTCGTGTATGCCGCACTTCAGCGCGCCCGGCTGTAGCCCAATCTTTTCGAGCATCCCGGCGACCGTCGCTTCGTGCACGGGTTCGCCGCTGTGCGAGCCGCAGGCGATGGCGATCTCGGCTTCACTAAACCCGAAGCGCGCCGCCGCGCCCGACGCGACGAGTGGCAACGCCTGAAACGGCTTCGCCGACGAACGCAGAAACGTGACCAACTCCGGCGCGCCGAGCCGCGCGACCACGCGCCCGTCCGGCTCGCACGCCGCCACGTGCCCGCGGTGGCGCGATTCCACCACGCCGCCCCGCCGCACCTCCACTAGCGGCGCGGGCTGCGGCACTTCCGTCTGCCTGGCTTGACTCATCGGCCTCTTTACTTTTCGCCGCGCGCCGCCTCCACGTCGGATTCGAGGGCGACGACGAGGTTGCGGATCACGGGTTGGTCAATGGGTTCGAGCAGGCGCAGGGCTTCGTCGAGGACGCGGCGCTGATGTTCGGGCCAGAGCGGTTCGCCGGCGACGCAGCCGAGCCGGCCCTTGTAGTAGCCGCCGCGCGGCGGGCGCACGCGCTCCGCCACGTCGCGCTCGACGACGAGCGTCATCGTCGGCACGCCCGCGTCTTCGAGCGCGCGCGCCGCGACCGCCAGCGTCTGGTGACAGAGGCGCGAGGCCGGAATCAGCAACGCCGCCTGCACCCCGTAACGCTTGACGCGCTCGATCAGGAGCGGCATGGTCTTCTGCGCGAAGCGCGCCGCGTGCGGGATGAAGCCGTTGAGACTCCAGAAGACCGGGTTGAGTTGGCCGATGATGCCGTTGCCCTCGAACTCGAAGAGGCGCGCGAGCGGAATCTGCGCGTTCATGTCGCGCATGACCGCTTCGGGGTCGTAGCCCCGGCCCGCCCAGCGCAAGTCCGCCGCCTCGACCTCGACCGGGATTTCACGAAAGCTCGTGTCGCCGTCCGCGAGCGTCACGTCGAACGGCTCCGTGCCGTCAAGGTAAGCGCCGGCCGACGTGATGAGACCCAGGTTGAGCATCGGCAGCGCGCGGCGCACGGGCCGGAAGGGCGCGCGCCGGTTCGTCACCCAGGGGTAGTGCGCGCCCACGTCGTCGTCGCGCACCTCGTTGACGCGCTGCCAGCGCTTGTAAGTCTCGCGCCACTCTTCGATCCCTTCAATCGTCTCCACGTCCGCCATCCTTCCTTCAGTCGTAGTCCATCACTTCGCGCAGCAGCCTTATGGTCGGCGGCACGACGGCCGGCGGCGTAAGTGTGCGCGGGTCGGGCGCATCGAGCAGCCACGCGAGCGCGCGGTCGAGTTGCGCCTGATAGTCCACCAGATCGAGCGACATGAAGCGCGGCGTGCCGAGGCGCGCGAACTTCTCCTTCGCCATCTGGTACATGCGCCGCGCCGCGCCGGGCCGCCCGATCTCCAGATGATGAAACGCGACCGCCGACTGGATGAGCGCCTGCAAGAACAGCTTCTCGCGCGGCCCCGCCTCGTCGCGCCAGCGATCCTCCCACGCGTCGTGCGCCGCGTGGAACTCGCCCGCGTTGTACAACTCGATGCCGGCGATGTACTCGACCGGGTAGGCCGCGGCGTGCGCCGCCGTGTACGCCGCCCCCGCGCCCTCGCTGTCAGCCATGGCCGGGCATTATACAGGAGAAGTCAGTAGCCAGCAGTCAGTAGTCAGTAGGCCTCTGCGGCCCTTCGCGGCCCGCTCTGCGGCCTTTGCGGTTAAAGTTTTTCAGACGTAACGCGAAGGAACGCAAAGGCGGTTAGCTGCCGGCGCGGCCTTGGAGGCGGGCGGCGATGATCTTGGCGGCGGTCGCGCCCGCGCCGACCGCGCCGCTGACGGTGGGCGCGAGCGGCTGCGCCACGTCGCCGACGGCGAAGACGTTCGCCACGCTCGTCTCCTGCGCGCTCGTCACCGAGACGTAGCCGCGCGCGTCCGTTTGCAGTTGCTCACGGAATAACTCCGTGTTCGGCTCGACGCCGATGCGTATGAGCACGCCGCGCACGGCCAACTGGAACGGCTTGATCGCGCCGCGCCGTTTGATCTCCACCGCCTCGACGCGCGCGCCGCCGAGGACGCGCGTCAGCTCGGACTCAAGGAAGACCGTGACGCAGTGCTCGCCGCGCAGGCGCTCGACGAATTCGGGGCGCGCGCCGAGTTGCGCGCCGCGGTGCACGAGCGTGACGGTCGGGCAGACTTCGGCCAGCAGCAAGGCGTTCTCGACCGCCGCGTCGCCGCCGCCCACGACGCACACGTCCTCGCCCGCGTACTCGTCGCGGTCGCGCACGCCCGACTCCAACACGCCGCGGCCCGCGAACTCCGCCGCGCCCGGCACATCCAACCGCCGCCGCCTGACGCCCGTCGCCAGCACCAGACAGATCGCCTGCAACTCTTCGCCGCTCCGCAGCGCGACGCGCTTGGCGGTCAAGTCCACGCGCTCGACCTCGACGTTCGTCCACAGGTCGAACTCCGCGCCCTCGACCTGCGCGGCGAACGCGTCGCGCAGCGCGCGCCCGTCCGCGGCCCGCGCGCCCAGGTGATTCTCAATCGGGTTGCAGACGCGCAGCAGTTGCCCGCCGATCTCCGCCTCGGCTTCGAGCACGAGCGCGTCCAGCCCCAACTCGTCGCACCACAGCGCCGCCGCCAGCCCCGCCGGCCCCGCCCCGATGATGATCACGTCGAGCATGAAAAAGCAGGAGTCAGGAGTCAGCAGCCAGAAGAAGGAAGCCGGAGATCGGACGGTTAACGCGTAGTGATCTTAAACGTGCCTGCCGGCACTCAACACCAGCCTGTCTCCATTCTGACTACTGACTCCTGTCTACTGTCTACTGTTTCATCGTCGCGTAGCCGCCGCGGTAGTACAGGAGCGGCTGGCCGGCGTCGCGCACGGTCACGGTCTCAACTTCGCCGACGAAGATGGTGTGGTCGCCGCCCTCGTAGGCGTGTTTCAACCGGCACTCGATGGCGGCGAGCGTGTCGGCGAGCACGGGCACGCCGCCGAGGCCGCGCGTGTAGCCGAGGCCGGCGAACTTGTCCGGCTCGCGCGAGGCGAACAGGCGCGAGAGGTCTTCCTGCCCCGCGCCGAGGACGTTGACGACGAAGACGCCGCTCGCTTGGAAGGCGTCGTGCAGGTACGCGCCGCGGTCAATGCAGACGAGCACGAGCGGCGGGTCGAGCGAGAGCGAGCTGAAGGCGCTGACGGTGATGCCGAGCGGGCGCGCCTCGGCGTCCTGCGTGGTCACGACCGTCACGCCGCTGGCGAAGCGGCTCAGCGCCGTGCGGAACTGAATCTTATCAACCGGCACGACCGAGTCTCCGAATTTGCTGGCTTAATAGCGCGCCGAGGATAGCATAAAAATATGTTCAAGGTTCAAGGTTCAAAGTTCAAGGTTGACCGCGCGGAGACTGGCGGCGCGGATGTTCTATGCCCGATTGAACCTTGAACCTTGAACCTTGAACTTTGAACTTTGAACTTACTTCCTGAACGCGATCAGTTCGGCGGTGCGGTGGTGGTGTTGGCCGGCGTCGGGGTCTTGGGCGGGCGTCTCGTGGTAGTGGGCGACGTGCCAGTCGGCGAAGAGGGCGCGCAGTTCGCCGGGGCGGAGGAGGAAGTCGGGGTTGCCGTGCGGCTCGGCCGTTTCGTCGCGGATGTGAATGGCGGCGACGAGCGCGCCGCCGGGGCACAGGCCGGCGCGGATGGCGGGGAAGAGATCGCGCTGCAAGTAGTAGAGGTCGCAGATGAGATCGTAAGCGTCGGGCGCGATGGGGAACTCGCCGCGCTCCAGATCGGCGACGCGCGCGTCGAGCACGAGGCCGCGTTCGCGCGCACGCGCGGCCGTCAACTCGACGCCGACGCGCGAGGCGTCCACGGCCGTCACCTGCCAGCCGCGCGCGGCGAGGTAGAGCGCGTGGCGGCCCGCGCCGCAGGCCAGATCGAGTGCGCGCCGTGGCGCGTCCGCGCCCGGCTGCGCGCCGTCGCGCGCGGGCGCGAACTCGGCGCAGAAGCGCACGAGCAGCGGATTCGGCTCAAGGGTCGCGTACTCGCCGCGCCCGTAACGCTCATCCCAGTCAGCCATGTGCGTACGGTCTCAGCTAATCGGCCGTGTGCGGGCCGAGCGTGGCGCGCAGCACGTCGGCCACTTCGTCGGGTTGCAGGCCGGACGCGCCGGGGAGGCCGTCCGCGCCGTAGCTCTTGGCGGCGGAGGTCAGCTCGGTCGCGTCCGTGTCCCAACTCGCGTGCTCGTTGCGCTCAAGCTCGTTGAGTTGTTGGAGTGCGGGCGCGAGGTTGCGGCGCGGGACGCGCGGGCGCACGACCGTCTCGGCCCAGGAGTAGTAAGGGTAGTCAATGCGGTAGGCGTAGCCGCCGGCCGTGGGTAAGGCGATTAAGAACAGTTCGCCGCGGGCGTGGCGCGCGATGGCGGTGAACGGGGCGGCGTGGCGGACGGGGCTGAAGCCTTGCGCGCCGTAGAGACCGGGCGCGAGCGTGACGACGGAGAGGCGCGTGCGCTCGTCCTCCGAGACGCGCGAGTCGCCGCGTGCGAAGCTGTCCAAAGCGCGTTCGATCTCGGCCCAAGGCTCGCGCCACAACTCTTCGTAGTCGTCGGTGCGCGTCAGCACGCGCTCGATTTCGGGCAGGAGCAGTTCGTAGGCGCGCGGCTCGTCCACGGGCGCGTCGCCGTTCAAGCGGCGCGCGAGCGGCGCGGCCAGGCCCGCGCCGGGCACGGGTGCGTCCGAGCCTTGCAGGCAGAGGCTCGCGCGCACGGCCTGCGGCGTCGTGTACTCGGAGAAGTCGCCGGCCTCGGCCGCGGCGATCAGCTCGGCGCGGAGCGGGAGCGCGCGCGTGGGGTTGAGCACAGTCCAGACGGAGAGCACGCCGTCGGTGTCGAAGTGGTTATTGGTCGCCAGTTCGACGCCGCGCGTCAGTTCTTCGCGGTCGGGCGCGGCGGCGAGGTTGAGCGCGATCTCGGTCGAGGTGTCGGCCTTCAACTTCGCGTTCGTCTCGTTGCCCTGCCAGTGCGTCAGGTGAATCGCGTTCGGCACTAGCCCGTCCACCGACAGCTTCGGCACGTCCGCGAGACCTTCGTGGTAATACTCGAATCGCATGGCGGATAGGATAAAGGAGAAGGGCGCAGGGCGAAAGGCGAAAGTGCGGACACGCCTGCGGCGTGACTTCTGAAAAACAGATTGGCGTCTGAAGCGCGGGGCGGGCCGCTGCCGGGCAGGCCGGTATCTGAAAAAAGTTCGGCGCGCCAGCGCCGTCCGAACTTTCGCCCTGCGCCCTGCGCCTTTACTTGTTTATCCCTTCGAGTTGGACGCAGTCGTTGAGGCGGGTGATGCGGAGACCTTCGCGGACGCGGAAGCGGCAGGCGAGGGCGGTCTTGTCGGGCGCGCTGGGCTGGTCGTCCTGATACCAGAACTGGCAGTTGGAGCAGTCGCCGTTCCAGCAGAAGTCGCCGTAGGAGATGCTGCGCAGGGAGAGGTACTGGAAGCAGCGCAGCAGCCGGTTGTTGGCCGGCACTTCGACGCGCCGGCCCAGCACGTCGATCTCGATCAGTCGGTCGTAAGGCTCGAACAGGTCGTCTTCGTTCACGAGGGTTGCGCGGCGGCGGCCGCGGCGGCCAGGGGTTCTAAAAAATTCCGCGGGAGTATAACTGAAAGGCCGCCCCCCGTGACAAGTGGAAACGGGCGCGCGCCGCATGAAAGGCCGGCCCCCCGGCGCTCATTCGTCACCCGTCGCGGTGCTCTGCTAAACTGGCGGGGCAAGGGAGGACAAGCGAGCCGTGGGCTTAGTGCTGTACATGAAACCGGGCTGCCCTTACTGCCAGCAGGCGCGCGAGCATTACAACGCGCAGGGCGTCGCCTTCACCGAGTACGACGCGCAGAACGACCGCGCGCGCCGCGCCGAGATGTTCGCCTATTCGGGCGGCGACCCGACCGTGCCGTGCATCGTCGAGGACGGCGTCTACAAAGGCTCCGGCTGGGGCGACCCGCCGCGCGGTTGAACGGTACACGACTGACGCGGGCCGTGCGCCCGCTTTGACCCGGACACAAGTAAAGGCTTGCCGGCGGCGTGAAGCCCACAGGCTCTTAAGCGCCGCCGGCCGCGCCGCAGCCCGCGCGCACTCCCTCGCGCCGACCGAACCTTTTCCGCCACCGCCACCCGTTTAGGAGATCGAAATCATGCACCGCCAGTTCCCCAGACTCTGTCAACTCGCACTGCTGATCGCTATGACCATGACGCTGAACCTGCCCGCGCCCGCGCAGAACCTGATGACGGGCGCAAAACCGCCGGCCGCCAAGCCCGTGCCCAAGACCATGACCGCCAACGGCGAGACGCGCGTGGACAACTACTTCTGGCTGCGCGAGAAGTCGAACCCGGAGGTCATCTCGTACCTCGAAGCCGAGAACGCCTACACCGAGGCGTTCATGAAGCCGACCGAGGCGTTGCAGCAGAAGCTCTACGCGGAACTGCTCGGCCGCATCAAGCAGACCGACTTGAGCGTGCCCTACCGCTACGGCGATTACCTTTATTACACGCGCACCGAAGAGGGTAAGCAGTACCCGATCTACTGCCGCCGCGACGCGCGCGCGGGCGCGAAGGCCGCCGAGCAGGTCACGCTCGACGTGAACGAGTTGGCCAAGGGGCTGAAGTACATGGCCGTGGGCGCTTACGTCGTCAGCGACGACGGCAACCTGCTGGCCTACACGACCGACGCGACCGGCTACCGCCAGTACCAGCTCCACGTCAAAGACCTGCGCACCGGCGCGTTGCTGCCCGACACGGCCGAGCGCGTCCGCGAGGTCATGTGGGCGCGCGACAACAAGACGCTCTTCTACGTGACCGAGGACAACGTCACGAAGCGCGCCGACAAGTTCTTCCGCCACGCGCTCGGCACGCAGGCGCACGACCTCGTCTACGAGGACAAGGACGAACTCTACGACCTGAGCGCGTACCGCACGCGCGACAAGGCCTTGGTCGTCGTCTACAGCGAGAGCAAGACGACCGCCGAGGCGCGCTACGTCCCCGCCGACAAGCCGACGGACGCGCCCCGCCTCGTCCTCGCGCGCGAGAACGACCACAAGTATTTCATAGACCACCGCGGCGACCTGCTCTACATCCGCACCAACAAGAACGCCAAGAACTACCGGCTCGTCGCCGCGCCGATGGACAACCCGGACGTTAAGAACTGGAAGGAGATCGTGCCGCACGAGCCGCAGGTCAAGCTCGACGACTTCGACCTGTTCGCCCACCACCTCGTGCTCTCCGAGCGCGCCAAGGGCTTGCAGACGATCCGCGTCATAGACCTGCGCGACCAGAAGGCGCACGCGATCAACTTCCCCGAACCCGTCTACACCGCCGCGCTCGACACCAACCGCGAGTTCGACACAGACACACTGCGCTTCCGCTACCAGTCGTTGACCACGCCCAACACCGTCTTCGACTACGACATGAACAAGCGCACGCGCACGCAGCTCAAGCAGACCGAAGTGCTCGGCGGCTACAACCCGGCCAACTACACGGCCGAGCGCGTCTACGCGACCGCCAGCGACGGGACGAAGATTCCGATCTCGCTCGTCTACCGCAAGGGCCTGAAGCGCGACGGCAAGAACCCGATGCTGCTCTACGGCTACGGCTCTTACGGCATCTCGATTGACCCGACCTTCTCGTCGAACCGCGTGAGCCTGCTCGACCGCGGCGTCGTCTACGCCATCGCGCACATCCGCGGCGGCGGCGAACTCGGCGAGGACTGGCGCGAGGCCGGGCGCATGATGCAGAAGAAGAACACCTTCACAGACTTCGTCGCCTGCGCCGAGCACCTGATCAAAGAGAAGTACACCGCGAGCGACCGGCTCGCGATCCAGGGCGGCAGCGCGGGCGGGTTGTTGATGGGCGCGGTCGTGAACCTCCGGCCTGATCTGTTCAAGGCGGTCATCGCCGCCGTGCCCTTCGTGGACGTGGTCAACACGATGCTCGACGCGAGCCTGCCCTTGACGACGAGCGAGTACCTCGAATGGGGCAACCCGAACGAGAAGGCGGCCTACGACTACATCAAGTCCTACTCGCCTTACGACAACATCGCGGCCAAGGCGTACCCGACGATGCTCGTCAAGGTCTCTCTGAACGACAGCCAGGTTCCTTACTGGGAGGGCACGAAGTTCGTCGCGCGGCTGCGCGCCACGAAGACGGACGCGAACCCGCTGCTCTTGAAGGTCAACATGGGCGCGGGGCACGGCGGCTCTTCCGGGCGCTACGACGCGCTCCACGAAGTCGCCTTCGACTACGCCTTCCTCCTCAGCCAACTCGGCGTCGCCAACTAAAAACTCTCTGCGTCCTTTGCGGCCCTCTTGGCGGCCTTTGCGGTTAAAGGTTTTAAGACTTAACCGCAAAGGCCGCCAAGAGGGCCGCGAAGGAACGCAAAGGGAATTATCAAGCCTATGCGCTCACTAACTCTGCTCGCGTTCCTGCTCATCGCCGCGCTGCCCTGCTGCGCGCAGACGGGCGCGCAGGCGTTAATCCTCCGCGGCCGCCTCGGCTCGCAGCCCGTCGTCATGCGCCTCGAACGCGGCGGCGACAAACTCACCGGCACGTACCAGTACGAGCGCGTCGGGCAGGACTTGAAACTGACGGGGCGCGTGGACGCGCGCGGCCAGGTCGCGCTGCAAGAGTTCGACGCCGCGGGCCGGCAGACGGGCCAGTTCACAGGCCAACTCGACCTGACGCCCGTCGTGCCCTCGCTGCCCGAGTTCGACGGCCAGTGGAAGCGGCCCGACGGCACGCACGAACAGACCGTCTCGCTCTGGGCGCAGCACCGCGCGTTCGCCAACGCAGGCGCGCGCTTCGTCACCAAGACCTTGACGCAGCGGCGGCCCGACATCACGGTCGCCTACCCGCAACTCACGGGGCTGACGACGCCCGGCGCGCTCGCGTTCAACCGCGCCGTCGCGGCCTTCGCCGCCAAGCAGGCGGCCGAGTTCCGGCAGGGCGTCTCGCCCGGCGACCGCGCCTCGCTCGACCTCGACTACAACGTCACGTTCGCGTCCGACGATCTCGTGAGCGTCGAGTTGACGGGCTTGAACGACTACGGCGGCGCGCACCCGAACACCGTCTACGAAAGCCTCGTCTACGATCTGCGCGCGGGCCGCGCCGTCGAGTTCGCCGCGCTCTTCAAGCGCGGGGCCGACTACGACGCGCTGCTCGAACGGCTCGCGCTCGCCGACATGAACGCGCAGGGCAAGCACCTGGCCGGCCCCGACGACGAGCCGTTCACCGGCGAAGGCTACGCGGGCGACCGGCACGCGTGGGGTCTCGCGCCGCGCGGGCTGGTGCTCTACTACAGCCTGCCCCAAGTCGCCGCCGTCTTCGACAAGGTCGTCATCCCCTGGCGCGACCTGCAACCCGTGCTCAACCCGCAGGGGCCGGCGGCGCGCCTCGCGCAGACAAGCCGCTGAACAACGTGCGCGTAACGTGCGCCGACGAAGCGCCGCGGCGTGGCAATTTTATCGCCGCCGACCCGCGCGCCGCGGGCCTACGCTTTCTGCCCGCCGGGTGTATGATGGCCCAACCGAAATCCTCAGTTAAGCGCCGCACGACGATTTAACGGAGGGCTATCAGCGTGAGCAACGACCGGACGACCGAGATAATCAACTACCTCAGCGCCATCAGCCACGACGTAGGCGAACTGCGCCGCGAAGTGGGCGAACTGCGCGCGGAGGTGAAACAACTAAGCGAACGCGTTGACCGGCTTGAGGCGCGGGTGGCGCAAGTCGAGGCGCGGCTTGAGCGCGTCGAGCGCGAGCAGCGTAATCAGGGCCGGCGGCTGGCTCGGATCGAGGCTTGTTCATCGCCACCCGGGCCGACGTGGACGAATTGGACGAGCGCGTGACGGAGTTGGAGCGCAAGCAGGCTTGACCTGAGCGCCCGTCTTCGGGTCGCGGCTGACTGCGCCGCGGCGGAGCGGCCGGGCGAGCGGGTTGCGGTGTGGCGCGTGTTAGCGTTTTAATAGCAGTCAGCTTATGCTGGGTTCCACCCTCCTTAATTATCGCATCATCGAGAAGCTCGGCACGGGCGGGCAAGGCACGGTTTATAAGGCGCAGGACACGCGGCTGGGCCGCACGCTCGTCGTCAAGGTGCTCTCGCCGGAGTTGACCGCGCGCGAAGTCAACCTGCGGCGCTTCGAGCGCGAGGCGCAACTCGCCTCGGCGCTCGACCACCCGAACATCTGCGTCATCTACGGGCTGCACGAGACGGGCGGCGTCCACTTCATCACGATGCAGTACATCGAGGGGAAGAACGTCCGCCAACTCGTCAACGGGCGGCCCCTTGAACTGCGCAGCGCCCTCTCCATCGCCCTGCAAGTCGCGGACGCTCTGGCCGCGGCGCACGCGCGCGGCGTCATCCACCGCGACATCAAGGCCGGCAACGTCATGGTCACGGCCAACGGCACGGCCAAGATACTCGACTTCGGTCTCGCCAAGCTGACGGACGAGAGCGGCGCGGACAAGTCCAACATGCACCTGACCGAGTTGGGCATCCCTTACGGCACGGCCACCTACGCCGCGCCCGAACAGGCGACGGGCGGCAGGGTCGATCACCGCGCCGACATCTTCTCGACCGGCGTCCTCCTCTACGAGATGCTCACCGGCATCTGGCCGTTTCAAGGGAAGACCAGCGTCGAGGTGCGTTACGCCGTGCTGCACGACACGCCGCGCCCCGTCTCAGACTTCCGCTCGGACGTGCCGCCGCGCATCGAGCAGATCATCAACCGCGCGCTGGCCAAGAAGCCCGAAGAGCGCTACCAGCGCATGAGCGAGTTGCGCGACGACGTGCGCGGCGTCCTGCGCGAAGTGCTGGCGGGTCAGGGCCAGTCCATCGAGGACACGTTCGCGCCGGTCGCGCCGCGCCACCAGTCGCAGGCGCAGAGCGGCTTCGGCAGCACCTTCAAGCGCTGGCTGCGCAACATCACCGGGGCGGCCGAGACCAGCTCGCAACCGCCCGCCGCCTCGACCGCGCCCACGCGCGCCTCGGGCCAGCCCATCCACGACACGCCGCAGACGAGCCTGCCCGACGGACAGAAGTCCATCGCCATCCTCCCGTTCCGCAACCTGTCGGGCGACGCCGAGGTCAGCTTCTACGAGTTCTCGCTCGCCGACGCGGTCATCACCGAGCTGGCCCGGCTGCGCTCGCTCGTCGTGCGCCCGTCCTCGCTGATCGTCAAGTACCAGGGGCAGCAGATCGATCCTTTGCAGGCGGGGCGCGAGATGAGCGTCGGCGCGGTGCTGGCGGCCTCGTTCCTGCGCGCGGGCGACAAGCTGCGCGTCAACGCGCAACTGCTCGACGTGGAGACCGGCGCGCTCTTGTGGAGCGACCGCATGGACGCGGCCGCCGCCGACATCATCGGCGTGCAGGACATGATCGCGCAGCACATCGTAGACGGCTTGCGCGTCGAGCTGACGGCGGACGAGCAGGTGGGTCTCGCGCAGCGCGCCAGCGCGAACGCCGAGGCCTACGAAGAGTACCTGCGCGGGCGCGACCGCATGGGGCGCTACATCTACCACACGCTCGCCAACGAGGACGTGGAGGCCGCCATCGCCCACTTCAGGCGCGCGCTCGAACTCGACGCCGGCTTCGCGCTCGCGCACTGCGCCCTCGGCGGCGTCTACGCCAACCGCGTCATCAAGGGCATGGGCGACGCGGAGGACTACGACCGCGCCGAGGAGGAGTTCAACAAGGGTCTCGCGCTCGACCCGAAGAACAACGAAGCGCGGATGCACATGATCTACATCTACCTCTGGCGCGGCGAGCGGCAGAAGGCCCGCGCCGAGGTGGAGCGCCTGCGCCACGAAGCGCCCAACGACGTGGGCGTGCACTTCATCAGCGGCTACTTCTACCGGCTCGACGGCGAGTACGACAAGGCGCTGCGCAGTTATGAGCGCATGCTGCGCCTGAACCCGAACGAGCGCGTCGTCGTCAGCTACAACCGCGCGCGCATCTTCATGTACCAGGGGCGCTACTCGGACGCGCTGCTCGAGTTGGAACAGGGCGCGGCGGTCGAACCCGATCACCCGTTCATCAAGACCTTCACCGCCGTCTGGCACTACCGCCAGGGGCAGCCCGAAAAGGCCGTCGAGCTGTTGCAGGGCGTGCTCGACAGCCACCCGGAGATGGACGGCATCCGCCCGCACCTCGCCATCGCGCTCTCCATGCTGGGCCGGCACGAGGAGGCGCGCGCGCAGTTGACCGAGCGCGTCAAGCAGATCGCCGACGCCGACCACGACACGCCCTACTGGCTCGCCTCCGCCTACGCGCTCGAAGGCTTCGACGCGGAGGCGTTCGAGTGGTTGGAGCACGCCATAGACATCGGCAACGAGAACCTGCCCTGGTTCGAGTCCAACCCGGTCTGGGCCGACCTGCGCGGGGACGAGCGCTTCAAGACGCTCATGGCCCGCATCGAGCGCGACCGCTCGAAGGCGCGCGCGAATTTGGAATGAAGCCCGGCGCGCGGCGCGTCAAGCAACGCAAAGGTTGTGACGGCCGGCGTGCTCGGTTAATGACGAACGGACGGCGCGACGATTAGGGACGACGCATGAGCACTTACGTCATCGGCGACCTGCACGGGCGGCGCGCGCAACTCCGCGCGCTGCTCGACCTGATCCCGCGCCAGGCCGACAGCGACACGCTCGTCTTCCTCGGCGACCTAGTGGATCGCGGGCCCGACATTCCGGGTCTCGTCGGCGACGTGCTCGCGCTCGCCGACGAGCAGCCCGAACGCGTCGTCTGCCTGCGCGGCAACCACGAGCAGATGTTGCTGGATTTCGTCGAGAAGGGCGACGTGCTCTGGCTGCACACGGCGGTGGGCAGCGAGTACACCATCGAGCAGTACACGGGCGCGCCCGTGCGCGTCCGCACCGAGCAGGACTTCGTGACGGTGCGCGAGGCGTTCGCCGCGGCGCTCCCGGCCGCGCACCTCGAACTCTTCCGCCGCCTGCCCTACTGGCACGAGGACGACTACGCCCTCTACGTCCACGCCGGTCTCAAGGACGGCAAGCACCCGCGCGACACGCCCCCGCACACGCTGCTCTGGACGCGCGACCCGAATTTTTTCAAGCACTACCACGGCAAGCCCTGTGTCTTCGGCCACACGCCGACGCCGCTCCTCCCCTTGCGCGGGCGCATCGGCCGCCACGGCATCTACATCGCGCACAGCGCCATCGGCCTCGACACGGGCTACTCCGACCAGTCGCCGCTGAGCTGCCTACAGTTCCCCGACCTCAACCTCTTCCAGGCGTTCCCCGACGGGCACACCGCCAACTTCCACCTGACCGCCTTCATGCCCGAACCCCTGCGCGCCATGCAGAAACGCTGCGCCCTCGCGCAAGCCTCCGAAGCCGGCCTTGGGTAGTGGTTCAGTTCGGGCTTGAGTGTAAGCGCGCCGGCCCTCAAGTTAGGATTTAATCGGGGAACGATAACTCGGCGACGATCTCGCGGGCGGCCTGGCGCGCGCGTTCGACCTCTTCGGGCTTGAAGGAGACCGCGCCGACGACGGCGTGCCCGCCGCCGCCGTAGCGTTCGCAGATCGAGGCGATGTTGTGCGCCCGCGGGCGCGGGGCCCAGGGGTTCGAGCCGACCGAGATTTTGGTGCGCTCCGCCCCGCGCGTGACCGCGACCGAGTAGGTCGTCTGCGGGTAGAGGTAGTACGGGATGAACTTGTTGAAGCCGGCGAGGCCTTCGTCCGCCAGGTCGAAGTTGACGACGCCGCGCGCGTAAGTCGCCTTACGCCGGATCAGTTCCAGCGTCTCCTCGTGGCGCGCGAGGATGGGCGCGAGCCGCGTCTGCACCTCGCCGCGCGCCGCCACTTCGTCCAACGACGCTTCGGTGAGCGCGCCGATCAGCCACTCGTGGAATTCCTCGCCCGGCACGTTCTCGATCACCTGCATCAACTGAAGGGCGGGCGCGCGCAGCTCGACCACCTGCGCCGCCGACTCGTAGAGCGCGCCGTCAATGACGTGCGCCCAGTGGATGACCGGCGCGAGCCGTTGGTCTGCGTAGTCGAAGCGCTCGCGGGCCACGCGCGCGATGAACTCGGTGCAGGACTTGCTCTCCGGGTCCCAGAACTTGCGCCCCGTGCGGTCGGCGCGGAAGTGCGCCTCGTCCTGCGGCGTCAGGAACGCCGACTGGTGGTGATCGAACCACCAGGTCAGGCGCTCGGACGGCGCGTACTTGAAGTCCACGATGGCGTTCTCGTCGCCGTCGAACATGGCCTCGTCGAAGAGCGCGCCGGGGCGGTGCAGCAGCCCGGCGTAGGCCACGTCGGCCGCGCGTCGGACGCGGGCGCGGTAGAAGCAGGTGAAGACGGCGGCCGAGGCGACGCCGTCGAAGCAGTGACCGTGGTAGAGCAGGCGCAGTTTCATCGTTCAGGTTACACGGCGGCGAATCGGCCGACTGAGCAAGCCGGACATGATACCAGCACACGCGCGCGCGGCGCTAACGGCCCCGCGCGCCTACGCGCAAAGCGGACGCGGCGAGTGGCATAAGCTCGCCGCGCCCGCTTTGGTCGTCTAAGGTTGCGCCCGCTTACTGCGTCGTGTTCGGGCCGAAGCGGAGCCGGTACTCGGTCGAGTTCAGGAAGCCGTTGACCATCGTGCGGAAGTCGTTGGGGTGCGCCGCTAGATAGGTCAGCCAGTTCTGGTAGCCGCCGGCGTCCGGCGTGCGCCGCAGGTAGCCGTAGTACTCCGTGGCGACGAAGGCGAAGACGAACTGCTTCTGCTTGACCTCGTTGCTGTCGGCGATCAGGCGCAGCACGTCGGCGCGCGTCTTCGTGCCGGCGTTCAGGTCGTTGACGAGCGAGTTGCGCGAGACGCCCGTCGTCGGGTCGGCACTTGAGAGCGACGCGTTGACGTTGGCCAGCAGCGTATCCACGTACTGCGCGTTCGACAGGCCGCCGTAGCGCGCGACGAAGGCGGGGCGGGTCACGAAGTCATCGGCGAAGTCGAGCCGCTTGGCGAAGACCTCGGCCGGGGTCGCGCCGGTCACGCGGCGCAGGTCGGCGGCGAAGTCCACGTAGGCCGGCACGTAGTTCGGGTTGCTCGCGCTGCCGAACGCCGCCTTGTGGGCGAGGAACACGAACGTGCCCTTCAACTGGAACTCCGGCGAGCCGAAGAACGCGCCCGACACGGCGATGCGGTCGCAGTCCGTGTTCACCTCAGGCCCCGTGTTGATGTCCGGGCAGCGGTTCAGCACGCCCGTCCAAGGCTCGCCCGCTTCGGGTTCGCGCGCGAGGAAGTCGAGGTACTGTAGGCGGACGAAGAAGGGCGTCCGGTTGATCGGGTTGGTCGTGGCCTGCGCGGTGTCGTCGTCGGTGATAGTGACGGTCGCGCTCGAAGTGCCGAGCGTCGCGCCCTGCGCGTTGAGCAGTTGCACCTGGAACGTCTCGTTGCCTTCGACGTGCACGTCGTTGATGAGCGGGATGTCGAAGGTCTTCGTCGTCTCGCCGATGCCGAAGGTGACGGTGTCAATGCTGGTCGCGTAGTCGCAGCGCGCGAAGGCCGCGCCCTGGTTGCCGGCCGTGTCGAAGCAGCCGATCTCGGCCGGGTTGTCCACGGTCTGGTAGTCCACCGTGACCGCGCCCGCCGTGTCGCCCGTGCGCGTCAGCGTGATCCGCGCCGCGTTGACGTTGCCGACGAGGTTGTTTTCGCTAACCGTGTAATTGGTGGCGCTGAACTGCACCGTGGGCGTCGTCGCGGCGGCCGTCTGCGTGACGGTGTGGACGAGACCCTGAATGTTGATGTGACCGATGCGCGTCGCGCCCGTGGTGTTGGCCGCGACGCTGTAGCGGACGCGCCCCGTGCCCGTGCCCGACGCGCCCTCCGTGATCGTGATCCAGAGCACGTCCGGGTTGGCCGTCCAGGCGCAAGTGCCCGTGTCGGCCACGACCGTCAGCCGCCCCGAAGTGGACGCGCCGGGGCCGAAGGCGCGCAGCGGCGGGAAGATCGAGACGCAGGTGGAGACGGGGCCGTTGAGCGTGAGCGTGTACGCGCCGGTCTGATTGGGCTGCGCGCTGTTGGCGACGATGGTGTAAGTGCCGGTCGTCGGCAGCGTGAGCGTGCCGGTGGGCGGGATGCGCGCGGCGGTCGAGCCGGCGGCGGCGTTGTCGTTCGAGGCCACCTCCGTGCCGTCGGGCGCGAGCAGGAACAGGAACGGGTCGAGCGTGCTGCCCGCGGCGGCCGACAGCGAGATGCTGATCTGCTGCCCGGCCGTGCCGCTGAAGGTGTAGAGGTCGAGGAACGAGCCGTCGGCCGGCAGCCGGCAGTCGGTGTTCGTCAACTGCCCGTCCCCGATGGTCTGGTTGTAGACGATGCTGCGGGTCGGGCACTGACCGGAGATGTTCAGCGTCAGCGAGTAGCCGCCGGTCTGGCCGGCGGCCGTGGTGTTGGCGTAGATGGTGTAAGTGCCGGTCTGCGGCAGCACGGCGACGCCGCCGCCCGCCGGGATGCGCGCGTTGACGCCGCCGCCGCCGTTGTCGTCCTCGGCGATGTCCGTGCCGTCGGGCGCGAGCAGCAGCAGGTACGGGTCTTGGACGCCGGACGTGCCGTTGACGGTCGCGGAGGACATCAGGATCGAGACCTGCTGCCCCGCCGTGGCGGTGAACGAGTAGGCGTCGTAGCGCGAGCCGTCCTGGAGCGCGCAGTCGTTGGTGTCGAGTACGCCGTTGACCGTCTGGCCGTTGTTGATGACGGTCGGGGTCGGCGGGCAGATCGTGCCGCCCGTGCCGCCGAAGGTCAGCGTCAGTTGGTAGTCGCCGGTCATCGGGCGATCCACGGCCGGGAAGAGGTTGGCGAGGATCGAGTACGTGCCCGACTCGGGCAGCGTGATGAAGCCGCTGACGGGGATGCGCGAGTTGGTGTTCGAGCCGGGCGCTACGTCGTCGTTGAAGATCGTGTTCGGCCCCGGCGAGGTCTCGCTCGGCTTGAGTAGGATCAGGTAGGTGTCAATCTGGTTC
>DASVPY010000048.1:0-6710 GCA_036389395.1 Pyrinomonadaceae bacterium | reverse complement strand
GCGTACTACGCCGAGCGGGCCGAGAACCAGCGCGTGCGCCTCCTGCCCATCCCGGCCCAGCGCGGCACGATCTTCGACCGCGCGGGCAAGGTCTTGGTGGACTCGCGCCCCATCTACAACGTCATCCTCTCGCGCGAGGAGGCGAAGGGGCAGGACATGAACCAGCTCGTCGGGCCGCTCGCCGCCGGTCTCGGCGTGGACGCCGACATCCTGCGCGACCGCTTCGAGCAGGTCAAATCGCTCCCGCAGTTCGAGTCCATCCCCGTCAAGCAGAACGCGTCGCCGGCCGACATCGCCTGGGTCGAGGCGCACTCGGCCGAGTTCCCCGCCCTGCGCATCGCCCAGCAGCCGCAGCGCCGCTACCCCGAGAACGGACTGCTCGCGCACGTCCTCGGCTACGTCGGCGAGATCAACCCCAAGCAGCTTGAGCAGCCGAAGTACAAAGAGAAGGGCCTCAAGCCCGGCGACATCATCGGGCAGGAAGGCCTGGAGGCGACTTACGACGACTACCTGCGCGGGCAGGACGGCTACAGCAAGGTCATCGTGGACTCGCGCGGGCGCATCCAGGAAGAGATCGAGCGCGTGCCGCCGCAGCCCGGTCAAGACCTCGTCACCACGATTGACCTCGAACTACAGTTGAAGGCCGAGGAGCAACTGCGCAACTCGCCCACGGGCCGCGGCGTCATCGTCGCGCTCGATCCGAACAATGGCGAGCTGCTCGCGCTCGCCTCCTACCCGACCTTCGACCCGAACCTCTTCTCGCAGCGCATCAACACGAAGGAGGGGCGCGCCGAGTACGCCGCCCTCTTGCGCGACCCGAAGAAGCCGCTCTACAACCGCGCCATCCGCGGCCGCTACCCGCCCGGCTCGACCTGGAAAATCCCGATGGCCATGGCCGGCTTGCAGCAGGGCGCGATCACCGTCCAGCACTCGAACTTGGTGTGCGGCGGCGGCATCCAGATCGGCAACAAGTTCACGCGCTGCATGGGCCACCACGGCTCGCCCGACGTGCGCTACGCCATCACCAAGTCGTGCGACGGCTACTTCTACCGCCTCGGCCTCAAGATGGGCATCAACGGGATCATGCAGATGGTGGACGAGTTCGACCTGAACCAGAAGACCGGCATTGATCTGCCGCACGAGTTGGTCAGTTGGACGCCCTCGCCCGAGTTCAAAAAACGCTTCAACCCGCGCGCGCCCGACTGGAAGGACATAGACACCGTCTACGCCTCGTTCGGCCAGGTCTACGACATCATGACGCCCGTCTCGATGCTGCGCGCGATTGCCGCCATCGGCCTCGGCGGCCGGATGTACGTGCCGCACCTGCTCAAAGAGGTGCGCCCCATCCCGGCCATCAGCGAGCCGGGGCAGCCCGACTACCGCCCGGCCCGCCCCTACCGCAACTACGATCAGGTGCGCGCCGAGCAGAAGCTCGACACGCGCCCGAACCCGAAGGTGCTGCCGCTGCCCGAAGAGGAGCACAAGGCGGTGGTCGAAGGGATGTGGGGCGTGGTCAACAACGGCGGCACGGCCGCCGCGATCAAGATGGCCGGCTTCGACATCGCCGGCAAGACCGGCACGGCGCAGGTCGTCGGGCTGGGCAAGGACGTGGGCGAGAACAAGGATCACTCCTGGTTCGTCTCCTACGGCCCGGCCTTCAAGCCTGAGATTGCGACCATCGCCCTGATCGAGAACGTCGGCTTCGGCGGCCGGTTCGCCGCGCCCGCCACCCGCGCCCTCTACGACGTGTACGTCCGCAAGACCCGCGGCGACGACGCCGTGCCGCAAATTGCCGAGAACGTCAGAAGCCAGAAGCCGGAAGCCAGAGGTCAGTCAGTCAAGACCCACAACTAACCGCGAAGCTTTTACCGACCTCGTTCCTACTGACTTCTGACTTCTGACTTCTGACTTCTGCTTTATGGTCGCCATACTTGAGACACGCCGCTTCCGCGACTTCGACTGGCTGCTGACGCTGCTGGCGACGGGCATCGTGCTCTTCGGCACTTGGCAGATTCACAACGCGCAGCCGACGGGCGACCTGCGGAACTTCTGGAAGAAGCAACTGCTCGGCTTAGGGATTTCGCTCGTCGCCCTGCTCGCCATTTCGTTCACCGACTACCGGAAGCTCGTCCACTTCGCGCCGGCCTTCTACCTGTTCGGTCTCATCCTGCTCGTCATCGTGCTCGTGCCGGGCATCGGGCTGAAGCTCAACGGGCAGCGGTGCTGGATCAAGATGCCCGGCATCGGGCAGTTCCAGCCCTCCGAGTTCGTCAAGATTCCGACCGTGCTGATGCTCGCCTACTACTACGGGCGCATACGCCAGCGCGCGCTCGCGTGGCGCGAGATCGCCGTAGGCTGTGGCATCCTCGCGCTGCCCGTCGGGCTGATCTTGTTAGAGCCGGACACGGGGCAGGCGCTCACTTACCTGCCGCTCCTGGCCGTCGTCCTCTTCCTCTCGTCGATCCGCATGTGGATCGTCATCGCCGCGCTCACGCTCTGCATCATCGGCGCGCCGCTCGCCTACGAGGTCGGCGTCAAGACGGGCGTGCTGCACGGCTACAAACTCGAACGCATCAACGTCATCCTCGACCCGGAGAACGCCGACCGGCGCGGCTACGCTTATCACACCTGGCAGTCGATCCTGACGGTCGGCAAGGGGCAACTGACGGGCAACGGCGGGCGCACGCCCGAATACTCGCAGTCGGGGCTGAAGTTCCTGCCCGAACCGCACAGCGACTTCATCTTCGCCGTCACGGCGGAGACGACCGGCTTCGTCGGCTGCGTGCTGCTCTTGCTCGCTTACGCGATCCTGCTGGCGCGGCTGACGAAGGCGGCGCGGCGCGCGCCCGACCGCACGGGGATGCTCGTCATCATGGCGTTCGTCGGCGGCATGGCCTTTCAAATCTTCGTGAACGTCGGCATGGCGGTCGGCATCCTGCCGGTCATCGGCGTGCCGCTGCCGCTGATGAGCGCGGGGCTGTCGGCCGTGCTGGCCACGTTCATCGCCATCGGCTTCGCGGTCAGCGTGCAGTTGCGGCGGTTTGTGAATTGACGCCGCGCGGCACTATACTGGCCGCGCCTCGCACGGCTTGACGTTTGCAGTCGTAAGTCAACAAAGCGCGCCCCGACGGCGCGTTCAGCCGCGCCACAAGTTCGACGGCGCGCGGCCGGCGAGACAAAGTTTGCGGCGCGCGCCCCGGCCTGATGGCCGGGGGCACGCGCCAAAAGAGATGTTTGAGGCCGCGGGCGTCCCACAACAGCGCGCGCCGCAGTGCGCGCCAGAGCCGAGACGCCTACCGGAAACGCGCGGTCGCCAGCGGCGACCGGGCGCGGGCACGCCACGGCGGCGCGTCCGCCGCGCGCTCCGCAGCGTAAAGCGGCTCGACGGTTTTCATGTGAACAGTTTTGCGCGCCCGCACGCGCGCCGGCCCGTCAAAGGCTTGCGCCCGCCGGGCGTCTGGCCTGACGGCGCGCGCCTCAAAGCGCCGCCATCACATGCGCAAGCGCGGGCACACGCTCTGAAGTATGTCTGTCCGCCTCGCCCGTCGCGCTTACTCTGAAGACCCGTTCATCTCATCCACCGGCGGGCCGGAAACGGCCAAGGGAGTTTCCGCGCCCGCCGTCTGAGGAGCGCCGCCGCGGGCGCGCCGCGCGTCTTTCACCGCGCCGCCCGTCAAGCCGCGCCAAACCACTAACAGGGGCGCTCAGGCGCGCCCGGTCACTTGACCGCGACGGCGCGCCGCAGCCCCTCCGGGAGACAAGATTCGACCAATGCCCAAAGAGTTAATCGTCAGCGTCAACGGGCGCGAGAAGAAGATCGCCATCATCGAGGATGGCAAGGTCACGGAGTTCTACATCGAACGCGGCGAAGGCCAGCAAGGCATCGTCGGCAACATCTACAAGGGGCGCGTCATGCGCGTGCTGCCCGGCATGCAGTCCGCCTTCGTGGACATCGGGCTGGAGCGCGACGCCTTCCTCTACGTCTCGGACTTCTTCGACGAGGAGGAGGAGTTCGAGCGCATCGTCGTGGACAAGACGAAGGCGGGCGACGCCGCGGCGCGCGCCGCCGCCGCCGAGAAGATCGAGCGGCAGCGCATCGAGCGCGAGCGGCAGATGGAGAGCGCGCAGGTCGTCGCCGAGGGCGGCGCTGTGCCCGGCGCGGAGGCCGAAGAGGAAGAAGAGGCGGAAGAGGCGGAAGAGGCGGAGGAGACCTTGCCGGGACTCGTGCCGTTGCTGGCAGCCGCCACGGCGGACGAAGCCGAGCCGGCGCGGCCGGCGGCGGCCGACGCGGCGGAGGCGACCGAGCCGGGCGGGCGGCGCGGGCGGCGTCGGCGCGGGCGCGGCGAGCGCGGCGCGGAAGGCGAGACGCGCGCCGCGCAAGCGGCCGCCGGGGCCGGCACTCAGCCGCGCGTCGGCGCGGGCGTCGAGGCCGACACGCCGTTCGCGGCGGCCGCCGGCTCGTTCGAGCGCGTCGTGGACGAAGAGGAAGCGGCCTACGGCGACGGCGAGATGTTCAAGGACGCGCGGCTACAAGAGCGTCTGACCGATCAGATTCGCGGCATCGAGTTCGACATGGACGAGCCGGCGCAGGCGGTCGAGGTCGGCTCGGTGTTGGCGACTAACGACCTGTCTTCGGGCGGCGGCTTCGAGCGCGTCGCCGACGAAGACGAAGACGAGAGCGCGCCGCGGCGCGTGCAGGCGGTGCAGCCGGCGGTGGCCGCCTCCGTCGCCGCGTTGACCGAAGAGTTGTCCGGCGACGCGGCCGCAACGGGCGGCGCGCCGCAGTCGTTCGAGCGCGTGAGCGACGAAGAGAAGGCCGTCGAGGCCGCGCCCGCCAAGGGCAAGACCGCGCGCGCGCGCCGCGGCTCGAAGAAGCAGGCCGCGCAGCCGGAGCAGACTGAAGAGGCCGCGACTGAGACAGAAGCGGCCGAAGCGGCCGCGCCGAAGCGCAAGCGCGCGAGCAAGGGCGCGTCGAAGAAGGCGCTCGGCGCGCAGCCGGCCGACGAGCCGAAGGCCGCGAAGAAGGCCGCGAGCAAGGGGCGCACGAAGCGCGGCAAGTCGGCCGCGGGCGACGCGACCGAAACGACCGGCGACGTGACCGGCGCGGGCGACGCGGCGAGCACGGAGTACGCGGACGCGGAGGCGAGCGTGCGCGAGACGCCCGCGCGCGGCGAGTTCGCGCGGCGCGGCGGCCGGCGTCGCAACCGCCGGCACAAGGACGAGGGCGGCGCGGACGGCGGCGCGGACGGGCACGAGAACGGCAACGGGCACGCCGAGCCGGTCGTCGAAGAGGCGGTCGAGGCCGCGCCCGCGCCGGTCGAAGTTATCAGTGAAGCGCCCGCGCCCGTCGCCCCGCCGGCCCGGCGCGAGCGCGGCGGCCGCGGCGCGGGCAGCAGCAGCACGTCGGGCGGCCGCGGCGCGAGCAGCGCCACGTCGGGCCGGCGCGACGCGGGCCGCGGGCGCAGCGGCGACGGCGACGGGCACGCACGCGGCGAGCGCGAGGGCCGCGGCCAGAGTGAGAGCCGCGGGCGCGGCGGCGACGCCGAGCGCGGCGGCGAACGTGGTAGTGACAGAAGTAGTGACAGAGGTGGTGACAGAGGCGGCACGCGCGGCGGCGATAGGGGCGGCGATAGGGGCGGCGACCGCGGCGGGCGCGGCGGGCGCGGCGGGCGGCACACGCCGATGATCACAGACCTGTTGCGCGAGGGGCAGGAGATTCTCGTCCAGATCGCCAAGGAGCCGATTGCGGCCAAGGGTGCGCGCATCACGTCGCACATCGCTTTGCCCGGTCGCTTCCTCGTCTACATGCCGACCATCGAGCACGTCGGCGTCTCGCGCAAGATCGAGTCGGACTCCGAGCGCCAACGGCTGCGCAAGTTGATCAAGGACATACGCGAGACCGAGGACGTGCCGGCGGGCGGCTTCATCGTCCGCACGGCCGGCGTCGGCATCAGCGAACAAGACCTGCGCGACGACGCGCGCTACCTCGTCCGCACCTGGCGCGACATACGGCGCGCGGCCGAGAAGCAGAAAGCGCCCGCGATGGCGCACAAAGACCTCGACCTCGTCCAGCGCATCCTGCGCGATCAGCTCTCGGACGACTTCGCCGCCATCCGCGTGGACTCCGAGGAGGAGTATCAGGAGATCGTCGAGTTCATCAACCGCATCCAGCCGCGGCTGGTCAACCGCGTCAAGCTCTACACGCGCGAAGAGTCGATCCTCGAACACTACGGCGTGCAGGCCGAGATTGATAAGGCGATCAAGCCGCGCGTCTGGCTCAAGTCGGGCGGCTACCTGGTCATCAACCAGACCGAGGCGCTCGTCGCCATTGACGTGAACACGGGCAAGTTCGTCGGGCGCGGCGGCTCGCGGCTCGAAGACACGATCACGCGCACGAACCTCGAAGCCGTGGACGAGATCGCGCGCCAGATACGGCTGCGCGATCTGGGCGGCATCATCGTGCTCGACTTCATCGACATGGAGGAGAAGAAGAATCGCCAGAAGGTCCTGCAAGCTGTCGAGCTGGAGCTCAAAAAGGATCGGTCGCCGTCCAAGGCGCTTCAGGTCGCGGACTTCGGGCTCGTCATCATCACGCGCAAGCGGGTGAAGCAGAGCCTGGAACGGGTGCTCACCGAACCGTGTCCGTACTGCGCCGGCAGCTCGGTGATCAAGTCGAGCTCGACGATCTGCTACGACATCCTCACTGAGGT
>DASVPY010000047.1:0-46945 GCA_036389395.1 Pyrinomonadaceae bacterium | reverse complement strand
CGGGGCGATCAGAAGCGCCCCGCGCCCGCCCGTGCGGTTACGAGCCGGCCGGCTTTTACTTCGGCGCGGCGGCGTCGCAGTCGGCGCGCGCCTTCCGCGCGGCCCTGATGGCGTCGGCGTGCTCTTTGCCCTTCTTGCCCTTGGCGTCCTTCACGGCCGCGACGTAGTCGGACTGGCACTTCTGCAAGGCCGCGGTGCGTTCGGGGTTGCGCTTCGGCTTCTTCGTCCGGGCCGTGGCCGCCGTGGCGCTCAGCGCGAGCGCGAGCGCGCAGGCGACCGTCGTGATTGTTCGTTTCATCTTTGCTGTCTCCGTTTGCTTTGCATGTCAACGTCAGAGGAGCGTCCGTGCGATAACTGGCCGCGCCGAGCGTCCGCCCGGCGCTAACCGTGCGACTGCAAACGGCGCACCACGCGCGGCGGCGCTGAGCGGGACAGAAAAAGATGACTTATCAGAGGCTTGGCCGCGCGGGGCCAGGCGGCTGCGTCGTGGCATTCTTGTGCGCCGCGGCCATCCAGCCACAGGCGACGCGGCGGCACGCCTCAAGGCACGCGGCGCGCGGCTCAGGACGCGCCTTCGGGCGGGAAGCGTTGTTGAAATTCGGGCGCGCGCTGGCGCAGGGCCAGCCAGTCCTGGAAGATTTCCGGCGTCTGTAGCCAGACGGTGAACCAGTGCGCAATCTCGGCCTTCTCGGCGCGCTTGCGCTCGTTGACGCTCGTGTTGCGCGCGATCATCTGCGCGCGCTGCTTCCCTTTCAACGCCAGCTCGCGCACGCGGCGCAGCCCTTCGGCGTCGCGCTTGCGCGCGAACTCGCGGCGCAGGTTCTCCAAGCGCCGGAGCGAGTTGGCGGCCTCCGTGAAGTCGGAGAACTTGAGGACGTTGCGGAACATGGCCTCGTAAGGGTCGCGCGCGCGCCAACGCGCGTCGGCTTCGAGCACCTCGGCGTGGCGCAGCTCCGCGCCCTCGTCCGCCAGCAGCCGCGCCAGTTGGGCCGGACTCTCCGCCGCGCCCGCGCCGAACCGCTCGCGCACGACCGTCAGGATCGCCTCCAACTCGCGCGCGCCCACCGTCTCGCAGTCGAGCCGCTCCCAGACCTCGATCATCAACTCGCGCTTCGTCCGCGCCTGCCACGCCTGCTCGCTCATCAGCCGCATGGTACGCGCGCGCCGCGGGCGGCGTAAACCCGCGGGGGTTGTGCGTGGCGATAGGCCTGTGCGCCCGCGTTCACGCTCCGCCGATCAGTTGCGGTAAAATCTGCCGGTCTCCGCGGGCCTGCTGCCGGGACTTCACGCGATGACGGCCACCTTGGACACAGCCCTCGCCGCGCTGCGCGAACACTTCGGCTTCGCCGACTTCCGCGCGGGGCAGCGCGAGGTCATCGAAGCGCTCCTCGCCGGGCACGACACCGTCGTCGTCATGCCGACCGGCGGCGGCAAGTCGCTCTGCTACCAACTGCCCGCGCTCCTGCGCGCCGGCGCGACCGTCGTCGTCTCCCCGCTCATCGCCCTGATGAAAGATCAGGTGGACGCCCTGCGCGCCCGCGATCTGCCCGCGACCTTCGTCAACAGCTCGATTGACTTCGAGGAGCAGAAGGCGCGCATCAACGGCGTCCGCCAGGGGCACTACAAGCTCGTCTACGTCGCGCCCGAACGCTTCCGCAGCAACTTTTTCGTCGAGGCGTTGCGCAGCGCCAACGTCACCCTCTTCGCCGTGGACGAGGCCCACTGCGTCTCCACTTGGGGGCACGACTTCCGCCCGGACTTCCTGCGCCTCAAGGCCGCGATTCAAGAGGTCGGCCGCCCGCAGGTCGTCGCCCTGACCGCGACCGCCACGCCTTACGTCCGCGCCGACATCATCGAGCAACTTGGTCTCAACGAGCCGCGCGCCTTCGTCAGCGGCTTCGACCGCCCGAACCTGACGCTCGACGTGGTGCACACGCAGAAGGAGCGCGAGAAGATCGCGCACGTGCGCCGGCTCGCCGCCGCGGGCGGCTCCGGCATCATCTACTCGTCCACGCGCAAGTCGGTCGAGCAGGTGGCGCGCGCACTGCGCGAGGCGCGCCTGAGCGTCGTCGCCTACCACGCCGGCATGGAGGACGCCGAGCGCGTGCGCGCGCAGGAAGAGTTCATGTCGGGCGCGAAGCAGATGATCGTGGCCACGAACGCCTTCGGCATGGGCATAGACAAGCCCGACATACGCTTCGTCGCGCACTACCACCTGCCCGGCTCCATCGAAGCCTACTACCAGGAGATCGGCCGCGCGGGCCGCGACGGGCAACCTTCGTCTTGCGTCCTGCTGTTCAACTACGCGGACAAGCGCACGCAAGACTACTTCATCGAAGGCTCTTACCCGCCGCCCGAAGTGATCGCGAAAGTCTACGAGGCGCTGGTCGGCACGGGCCAGCGGCGCATCGAACTCTCGACGCGCGAGATCGCCACGCGCGCCGCCCTGCGCAACGAGATGGCCGTGCAGTCGGCGCTCATCATCTTGGAGAAGGCGGGGCACATCGAGCGCGGCGCGGCGGGCGAGAACCGCGCGAGCGTGCGCCTGCTCGTCAGCCCGCAGGAGGCGCGCGCGGCCGTCGCCGCGCGGCGCAGCGCGCGCGACAAGCAAGTCCTGTTCGCGCTGCTCGGCGGCTTCAACCTGAGCCAGCGCGTCCCCGTCGAGCTGGACGTGCAGGAGGCGGCCGAGGGCGCGGGTCTCGACGCGGCGGCGCTGCGCCGCGCGCTCTCGTCGCTCGCCGAGGCGGGTCTCATCAGTTACCAGCCGGCGCGGCGCACGCGCGGCCTGACGCTTTTGGACGACGCGCCCGTCGAGCGGCTCAACATCCGCCCGCAAGACCTCGCGCGCCGCGCCGCGCTCGAACAGCGCAAGCTGCGCGAGATGATCAGCTTCTGCTACACCGAGCACTGCTACCGCGCCTTCATCCTCGACTACTTCGGCGACCGCCACCACGCCGCCAACTGCGGCACGTGCGGCAACTGCACCAGACCCGCGCAGACAGACGAGCCGCCCGCCACCACTTACGAGTTGGACGCGGCCGACGCCGCGGGCTTCCCCCCGCCCGCGCCCGACGATCTTGAATTTTCTAACGTCGCGCCGCGCCGCGCGCCCACGCCCGCGCCCACCAAGCTCGACCGCTTCGTGCGCGCGCACGCGCCCGTCGCGCTCGACCTCGAACGCGAGTTGGACGAGCAGAGTCGCTTCCAACGCGCGCGCGCCGAAGCCGAGCGCGCGGCCGAGGCCGCGGTCGGCAGCGTCGTCCAGGTCACGCAGGCGCGCGCCTTGGACGAAGACGAGCGGCTGACGGTGCGCAAGATTCTCGCCTGCGCCGCGCGCATGGAGGGGCGCTTCGGCAAAGGTCTCCTCGCCGCCACGCTGCGCGGCTCGCGCCAGGCGAAGATTCAACAGGCCGGTCTCGACCGGCTCTCGACCTACGGCCTGCTCGCGCACTTCACGCAGGACGAGATCATGCTCTACGTGGACGCGCTCGTCGCCGCCGGCTGCCTGCACGTCACGGGCGGCGCGTACCCGATGGTCACGCTGACCGCGCTCGGCGACGCCGTCATGCGCGAGCGCGCCGAGGTGCAACTCGCGCTCCCCGCGCCCGCGCCGCCCGCGCCCACGCGTCAGCCCGCGCGTACGCCTGCGTCGAACTCCGACGCCTCCGCGCCCGCGCCGCGCGTCAGCACCGTGGACGAGACCTACGCCTTCTACCAGGCGGGCATGACCGTCGAAGAGATCGCGCACGAACGAAGGCTGACCGAGATGACCGTCGAGAAACACCTCGCCGAGTGCATCGCGGCGGGGCGCGACTTCGACGTGGCCGCGCACGTCGCGGCGCACGACCGCGCGCTCATCGAACAGGCCATCGCCGAACTCGGCCCCGAACGCCTCAAGCCGCTCCGCGACCGGCTGCCCCGCCACATCACCTACCGCATGATCCGCTTCGTCGTCGCAGACCTACAGCGCGCCGAACAAGCGGCCGGCGGCGACCTTCCACCCTAACTCCCTCTTTGCGTTCCTTCGCGGCCCGCTTGGCGGCCTTTGCGGTTAAGTCTTAAAACCTTTAACCGCAAAGGCCGCGAAGGAACGCAAAGAAGGAGGCTGCCGCCCGTTGACGACCCGGCGGCTTTAGGCTAGAACTTGGCTTGGCGTTATTCGAGACCGACGGCGCGGGTGGCGACGAGCATGAGCGAAGAGACGGACGAGCAGCAGCACGCCTTTCAGGTGGCCCGTGAGGTGCGGCGGCTGAACGACGAGTGGGTGCACGCGCTCGTTGAGCGCGACGCCGCCGCGCTCGAACGCATCATGGCCGAGGACTGCGTCTTCATCTACCCGCTCGAAGGCGACGACGCGGCGCAGTTCATCGCCGACGTGGCGTCGGGCGAGCTGGCGGTCGAACAGATCACGCGCGATCACGTGATGGTGCGCGTCTACGGCCAGACCGCCGTGCTGACGTGCCGCGACACGGCGCACTGGCGCTACCACGGGCGCAACGTGCCGACCCAGCAGTACAGCACCGTCAACGTCTACGCCGAACGCCAGGGCCGCTGGCAACTCGTCACCATCCAATCCTGCCCGATCCACTAACCCCGGCGCGCGGCCCGGCAAAATTGAGTGTTGACATTTCGGCCAAAAGGGTAATAATTGCCCCCGCTGTGGCTTGCTCAATTTCTTGCTAACGAGAGTTCATCCCTTGTTAGCCTCACATTCTTACTGACTGGCGAGAGGGCTTATGAGTTTTAGCCAGTTCGGCGACAGCGCCTTCCAGCAATCGCGCGCGGCGTAAGCGCGGCGCACCGCGGCACGGCCGGCCCGCGCCTGGCGGGCCTTGCGTCCATGCCGCGCCGCGCCGCCGCGCGGCCGCAGGCCGGAGGCACTGCCCCGGCCGCACAGTTCTGGGCGTGAGGAGTGTCCCGCGCGCGCGGGGCACGCGGCAACCTCAAACAACGCTACAAAGGAGAGCGACATGCCAACGAAAACGACGAAAAAGGACAAAGGGGAAACGAACAAGAAAAAACAGCAGGCGGCCCTGGCTTCGGCCGTCTACCTGGGGCCGCCGTTCTACGGGTGGGGGCCGTACCCCGGCGGCGCTTGGCGCAGGTATCCCGTCGCGGACGGCCTCCTCGTCCCCTGCCCGGGTTATTGGGGCTACGTCAAACTGTACCCGACGACGGGCGGTATGGTGGCGCAGTTGGGCGCGGAGGCCGGCACGGGCGCGGGGTCGTGCCTACTCTACACCTACTACCAGTACGTGTTCAGCACGCCGGTGGCGGGCGAGCACATCATCGCGCTGACGCTCAACCTGGGGCCCGTGTCGCGCCGGCCGCGCTACGGGCGCGTCCAAATCCTGGGCGTGCTCCAGATCATGGGGCCGGGCGGCCAATGGGCGGACTTCTGCGAAGACTTGCCGTCGAACACCGGCATCACGCTGGTCGTCCGGCCGAGGATTCAGGCTGGCGGCCTCTACACGCTGCGGTTCGGCGTGGCCCCGTTGGTGGAGAACGCCGGGCAGCAGTCGTACGGCGAAGCCATCGTCAACTCGGCCTTGCTGACGGAGTTCCTGCCTTACGGCGTCCAGGCCGCGCAGACCGTCGGCGCTAAGGCGGCGGGCGCGTCCGACGACATCATCAGCGCCCTGCTCAACTCCGACGAGCAGCAGACCACCGCGATCATCTCGCTGGACGACGCGGTGCAGGCGGGCGTCGGCTAAACGGCCCCTTCCGCGGCCCTACGGCGGGCGCGCTCCGCGTCCTTTGCGGTGCAGAACCTTTTTACCGCAAAGGGCGCGGAGCGCGCCCGCCGTAGGGCCGCAGAGATCGGCCGCGGGCGGTCTGCGTTTGACGCGCGCCGCGCGGCTTGCGACACTGGCGCGCGTGTTCAACGTGTGCGTGAGTTGCGGCGGGACGCACGACGCGCCCGAAGTGGACGAGACGGGGGCGTTCCTCGTCTGCCCTCTGTGCGGCGACCGGCGGCCGTACCAACGCCGGCCGCTCATGCTCGTCGGCGGCCCCGCGGGCGCGGGCAAGTCCGCCACGGGCGCGGCGCTCGTCGGGCACGTCGGCGAGGCCGTCATCCTCGAATCAGACCTGCTCTGGCGGCGCGAGTTCAACACGCCCGCCGACGGCTACCTCGACTACATGACGCTGTGGCTGCGCCTGTGCGCGCACATCGCGCAGTCGGGCCGCCCCGTCGCACTCTTCGGCGCGGGCTTCGCCGTGCCGCACAACACGCAGACGCTCCCCGCGCGCCGCCTCTTCTCCGCCATCCACTACCTCGCGCTCGTCTGCGCCGACGACGTGCTCGCCGCGCGCCTGCGCGCCCGCCCGCGCTGGCGCGACACACGCGAGGAGATGATCGCCGAGCACGTCCAGTTCAACCACTGGCTCAAGGCCAACGCCGCCACGACCACGCCGCCCGTCACGCTCATAGACACGACGAAGACGCCCCCCGCCGAGACGGCCGCCGCCGTCGCCACATGGATTCGCCGCCACGCCGACACAGGAGCAAACCGATGACACATCAACCCGACATAGACCCGCACAACCCGAACACAGACCCGACGCAACCCGCCACGCCCGACGAACTGCCGCCCGCCACGCCCGACGAGTTGCCGCCCACACACCCGCACGACCCGCCCACCCCGGCGCAACCCGAACCCCTGCCCCTCCCGCCCGACCGCGAGCCGGGTCAAGCCCCCGTCCGCGAACCCGACACGCCTCTCCCCACCGGCGACCCGACGCCCACGGAGCCGCCGCGCATCATGTAGGCCGCGCTCGCGCCTTCTTCACCCGTCGCCGCGTCGCTGTGTAAAATGAGTGCGGCGCGCGCGGAGGGTAGAGGCTCGCCGCGCCGGCAGATCGTTTATGGAGCAGACGACGACCGTTCACGCAGACGTTCGGACACAGACAACGCCCGCGCGCGCCGACGCGCCCGCGTGGCTGCGCGAGCTCGGGGAGGCGCTTAAGGAGAAGCCTTTTCGGCCGCACCCGCTGTTCGTGAGCGGGCACGCGCAGACCATCGGGGCGTTCGCGTGGCCGCGGCACGAGACGCTGCGCGCGGCGCGCACGGACGAGGCGCGGCTCTTCGAGGTCGCGCCCGGCGCGCGTCTGCTCGCGCACTGTCGCTGGCAGGCCGAGCCGCGCGCGCACCCGACCCTCGTCGCCGTTCATGGACTGGAAGGTTCGAGCGAGTCGAAGCACGTCGTCGGCACGGCCGGGAAGGCGTACCGCGCGGGCTACAACACGGTGCGGCTCAACCTGCGCACCTGCGGCGACACGCTGCACCTGGCCGAGACGCTCTACCACAGCGGCCTGACCGGCGACCTGCTCGCGGTCGTGCGCGAGTTGGCCGAAGTTGATCGCCTGCCCGCCATCTTCCTCGGCGGCTTCTCGCTCGGCGGCAACATGACGCTCAAGCTCGCGGGCGACGAGGGCGCGCGGCTGCCGGCGGCGGTGCGCGGTCTGTTCGCCGTCTCGCCGCCGATTGATCTGCCGGCCTGCGCCGCCGCCATCGCGTGGCGCTCGAACTGGCTCTACCAGTACGACTTCATGCGCCGCCTGCGCCGCCGCATGCGCCAGGCCGGACGCCTCCGGCCCGACCGCTACGACCTGCGTGACCTGCGCCGCGTGCGCACGCTGCGCGAGTTCGACGCGCGCTACACCGCGCCGGCCGGCGGCTACCGCGACGTGGACGACTACTACCAGCGCGCGAGCGCGCTGCCCGTCCTCCACCACATACGCCGCCCCACGCTCGTCATCCACGCGCAGGACGATCCGTTCATCCCCTTCGCCTCCTTCCGCGCGCCCGCGCTCGCCGCCAACCCCTACGTCGTCCTGCTCGCGCCGCCCCACGGCGGCCACGTCGGCTTCGTCGCCGCCGACGGCCCAGGCCCAGAAGATCGCTTCTGGGCCGAGAACCGCATCGTCGAGTTCTGCGAGAAGGTGGAGAGCTATGAGGAGGCGAGAGGTTAGAAGCCAGGAGCCAGGAGTCAGAAGCCAGAAGAAAATCGGTCTTCATTCTACCTTCCGGCTTCTGACTCCTGACTCCTGGCTTCTGCTTTGTTGACGTTCCGCCGCGGAGGCAATAATCTTGGGGGCGTTGTTTCGCCCCCGCGGAGATGGCTTTACGGTTCGGGCCGCCGCACGCGCCCACGTCGCAGATGATCGCTCTGAACCTTCTGGCGCTCGTCTTTCTGGTACTCGCCAACGGCTTCTTCGTCGGGGCCGAGTTCGCGCTCGTCAGCGTCCGGCGCGCGCGCATCGAGACGCTGGCGGCGGCCGGCAACGCGCGCGCACGCCGCGTCCTCAAGCTCGTCAACAACATCAACGCCTACATCTCCGCGACGCAACTCGGCATCACGCTGGCCTCGCTCGCCCTGGGCGCGATCAGCGAGCCGTTCGTGGATCGCCTCCTGCACCAGTGGCTCGCGGGCGTGCCCGAAGTCTGGCGGCACGTCATCACGTTCGGCCTCTCGATCATCACCGTTACCTTCTTCCACATCGTCTTCGGCGAACTCGTGCCCAAGCGGCTCGCGCTCGAACGCACCGAAGCGGTGGCGCTGGCGACCGCCGGGCTGCTCGACCTGTTCTACAAAATCTTCTCGCTGCCGACGCGCGGGCTGCACTGGGTCGGGACGCGCATCCTGCACCTGATGGGCTTGCAGGGCGAGAGCGAGCACGGCGCGATCTACACGGAGGCCGAGTTGCGCCAGTTGATCGAGCAGTCGCGCAAGAGCGGCCACCTGGAAGAAGAGGAGCAGCGGCTCATCAACCGCGTCTTCGACTTCTCCGAGGCCGAGGTGCGCGAGGCGATGGTGCCGCGCACGGCCGTCATCGCGCTGCCCGACACCGCCACGCTCGAAGAGACCGAGCAGGCGTTCTGCGACCTGGGCTACTCGCGCCTGCCCGTCTACCACGAGCAACTTGATAACGTGGTCGGCGTGCTCTTCATGAAAGAGCTGATGCCGTGCCTGCGCCCCAAAGACCCGCGCCCGTTCGAGCTGCGTGAGATGCTCCACCCGCCGCTGTTCGTGCCGGCGGCGGCCCGCCTCGGCGCGGTGCTCGCCCAGATGCAGTCGGCGCGCCAGCACCTGGCCTTCGTCGTGGACGAGCACGGCGGCGTCGAGGGCATCGTCACCTTGGAGGACTTGCTGGAGGAGATCGTCGGCGAGATCGACGACGAGTACGACGAGGAGGTGCGGGCGCAGATCGTGGCCGAGGGCGGGAGCTACCTGCTGGACGGGATGCTGGCGGTGCGGGACGCGAACCGGCAGTTCCACTTAGGGCTGCCGGAGGACGGGCGCTACACGACGGTGGCGGGGTTCCTGCTGGCCCAGGCGGGGCGCATCCTGCAGCCGGGCGAGGAGGTGGCGTACGAGGGGGCGCGGTTTACGGTCGAGCGGGTGGACAGGCACCGCATCCGCCGCGTCCGGTACACGCCCGCGCCGCCCGCCGCCGACAAAGAAGCCGAAGCCCCGGCCGCCTGAGCCGCGAGCACGCGCGCGCAGTTCGCTTGCGAACTCAAGTATTGGCAGCGTCCTGAATTCAGTTCTTCTCCGTGCCCCCTCTGTGTCCTCTGTGTCTCGGTGGTGAATCTGGGTTAAGTGGCATTCACCACAGAGGCACAGAGGCCACAGAGGGGGCACGGAGGGTTGAGTAAATTAGGACATTGCCGCCGGCTCGCGTCGCGCCTGCAACCATCTTGCGTCGGCAGCGGCTCCAAACCATCTGCCCTTCGTGCTGACTAACACTCGCCGCAAACAACTCCTCATCGTCGTGCTGCTCGCGCTGGCCTTCCTGTTCCGGCTGTGGTTCGGCGTCTGCTCGCCGTTCTGGCCCGAGGACGAGTCGCAGGTCTACCTGATCGGGCTGAAGTTCTACGCGACGCGCGCGTGGCCCTTCTTCGGGCCGGACGTGACGCCGACGATCCAGATTCCCGGCGCGCTTCAAGGCCTGCTCGTCGGGCTGCCCTTCTTCGTCTGGCCCGCCCCCGAAGCCCCTTACGTGCTGCTCAACCTGCTGTCGTTCGCCAGCCTTTGTCTGCTCGCGTGGTACACGACGCGACGTTTGCCCGGCCTGCCGCCGTGGCTCGTCTGGGCCTGGCTGCTGACCGCGCCGTGGACGCTCAACCTCTCGACGCACGTCCTGAACCCGTCTTACGTGTTGACGGGCGGCGTCCTCTTCTTCGTCGGCTTCCTCGAACTGTTCACGCCGACGAGCCGGCAGCTCATCCGGCCGACCCGCGCCGCCTTCATGATGGGCTGCGCGCTCTGCTGGGTGATGCAGTTGCACATGTCCTGGGTGGCGCTCGTGCCGTTCGTGCTGGCGGGCCTCTACGCGCGTGCGCGCGCCGAACGTCGGGGCGCGTGGCGCGCGGGCGCGTGGTTCGGCGCGGGCGCGCTGCTCGTGGGCGCGCTGCTCGCGCCGACCTTCCTGCGCTACGGGCTGACGCAGGGCACGGGCGACACGCCGCAGGTCGTCGTCTTCAACCTCGACAACGTGAAGCGCCACCTGAACGTGGTCGAGGGCGTGCTCGGCCGCTTCCTCTCGTTCGCCAGCTTCGAGTTGCCGCGCTTCATCGGCGGCAACACGCGCGCGCGCCTCGGCTTCGTCCGCGAGCACCTGTGGCTCGCGCCCTTCGTCGCCTTCCTGACGGTCGTCGGCGTGCTGCAACCCGTCGCGCTGCTCGCGCTCTGGTTCAAGCGCCGCCACCCGCTCGCGGACTGGCCCGCCGTCAAGTACCTGACGCTCGCCGCGGTCGCGCTGCTCTACGCGCTCTTCAGCTTCTCCTTCCGGCAGCCGCACTCGCACACGTTCTACGTCACGCTCCCGCTCGCCATGCTCTACAGCTTCTACTGCTGGTATCCGTACCTGCTGCGACGCCGCTGGCAAATCTTCGCCGCCGTCGTGCTCGCCTGCGGCCTCGTCTTCCACACGGGCCTCGCCCTCCACAACCGCGCCCGCCAGTCGCTCTACACCGACCGCGCCCGCGTCCAATCCGCCATCGAACGGCGCGACTACCACCTGCTCGGCGAACGCCGCGAGGGTTCACGTTACTGACTTCATCTTAGCGAGCCGCAGAGGATCGCAAAGGTGAAGTCAGCCGCGGCGCGCGGCCTGTTTTTCGATCTTTTTGGCGAGTTGGGCGGCCTGGTTGCGGGCGATGAGCGGGATGCGCTCGTCGGTGGCGAGGTCGTTGAGGAGCGGGAGCAGTTGCGGGCCGTCGGAGATCGCGCCGCGCTCGACGAGCGACTCAAGCCCCTTCAGGAGCTTGACGCTGTCGGACGGCTGGTACTGCCGCGCCACGCCGATCTCGAAGACGAACAACTGCTGGTCGGCGACGCGCCGGTACTCGTTCATCAGCGCCGCCGCGTCCGGGTTGTGCGTCCAGTTGAACTCGGCGGTGCGCGTGCGCGCGCCCTCGGTCTGGCGCAGGCGGATCGTGCCGAGGTGCGCCATCTGCCGGTCGGTCTGGTAGTCCTCGGTCGAGTCGAGGAAGTGGAGCGCGCCCCAGGCGGCGGCGATGCGTTGGAGCGCGGCCGGCGCGAGTTGCAGAGGCTCGGTCAGCGGCTCCTCGTCCGCCTTGCGCTCGAACGTGATCTGCCCGCGCCCCGCCGCGTCGTGCTCGATCTGGACGTGGCGCAGGTAAAAGTTGGGCTGCGTGAACTCGTAGAAGTAGCGCGGCGCGGCCGGCGTCTCGTCCGTCTTCGCGTTCTTGGCCGCCGCGGTCTGCGGCGCGCGTGTCGGCTCCGGCGGCGCGTCGGGCCGGCTGTTGGCTTTGCCGGGCGCGGGCAGCGGCGTGGGCGTAGGCTCAAGGGCGGGCGCGGGCGTGGGCGTCGGCTTCGTCGCCGCGCGCGGCGTGCGGCTGTTCGCCCGCCGCTGCGCCGGGACGGACGTAACAATCGCCGCGCCGGATAAGCACAGCGCGGCGATCAGGTGTAGCGACCAACGCCCGGACTTCATTTTCTATTCAAAGCTGACCGAGACGAGCTTGGAGACGCCGACCTCTTCCATCGTGACGCCGTAGAGCGCGCGCGCCGCCTCCATCGTCCGCTTGTTGTGTGTGATGACGATGAACTGCGTGTCCGTTGCCATCTCTACGATCTTGCTGGCGAAGCGGCCGATGTTCGCCTCGTCCAAGGGCGCGTCCACCTCGTCGAGCAGGCAGAAGGGCGACGGGTGGTAGCGGAAGATGGCGAGGACGAGCGCGAGCGCCGCCATCGCCTTCTCGCCGCCTGAGAGCAGCAGCACGTTCTGCAAACGCTTGCCCGGCGGCTGCGCCACGATGTCTATGCCCGACTCAAGGAGATCGTCGGCGTCGATCAAGCCCATCTCGCCGCGCCCGCCGCCGAACAGTTCGACGAACAACTCGCCGAAGTTGCGGTTGATCTGCTCGAACGCCTGCCGGAAGCGTTCGCGCGAGCGGCGCTTGATCTCGCGCAGGGCTTCTTCGGTCGAACTGATGCCGTCGGTGATGTCCTGCCGCTGCGTGGTCAGGAAGGTGAAACGCTCCTCGGCTTCCGCCAACTCTTCGAGCGCCATCATGTTGACCGCGCCGAAGCCTTCGAGCCGCGCGCGCAACTCTTCGACGCGCGCCCGACCCGCTTCTAAATCAAATCCGGCTTCGGGCGCGTGCGCCGCGGCGACCTCTTCGAGCGGCTGGTTCAACTCGGCCACGCACGCCTCGCGCAAGTAGCTCAGACGCGCCGTCGCTTCGGCACGCTGCACCTCGAAGCCCGCGCGCGCGTCGCGCGCCGCGCCCGCGCGGTTATGCAACTCCGTCAACTCGGCCGCCAACTCGTCGGCGCGCGCGCGGGCTTCCATCAATTTCGCGGCGCACTCGCCGACCACAGCTTCGAGCGCCGCGCGCTCGTCCTCGACCGTCCCGGCGGTCTGCGCGGACGCCGCGAGGGCCGCGCGCAGCGTCTCAAGCTGCGCCTGCATCTCCGCGCCCTCCGTCTCGTGCCGCGCGAGCCGCGCGGCCAGATCGGCCGCTTCGGCTTCCATGCGGCGCAACTCGGCCGCGGTGGCGCGGCGGCGCTCGGCCGCGGCCGCCGCGGCGGCGCGCTGCGCGCTCAACTGTTCGGCGTCCGCCTCGGCCGCGCGCCGCGCCTGCGCGAGCGTCTCGGTCGCGGCGGCCACTTCGGTCTGCGCCGCGAGCCGCGCCGCCTCGGCCGCCGCGGCTTCCGCGGCCTGGCGCGCGCGCCGCGCTTCGAGTTCCGCGCGCTCGGCGGCGAGCCGCGCCGAGTCGTCGGCGACGACGCGGACGTGGCGCGCGGCGCGCTCGATCTCCTGCGCCAACTGCGCCGCCTGCAACTCGCGCGCGACCTGCTCGCGCTCCGCGCGCCCGATCTGCTCGTTCAAGAGCATCAGCGCGTCTTCCGACTCGACGAGCCGCGCGCGCGCCGCCGTCACGGAGTCTTCCGCCGAGACGACTTCCGAAGTGAGCGCGGCGGCGCGCGTCTCAAGCTCGCGGATTTCGCGCTTGAAGGCGAGCAGCCCCGTGCCTTCGGCGGCCGGCGCTGGCCCGCCCGCGCCGATCAGTTGCCCGCCCGCGACCCACTCGCCGTCCGCCGTCACGTACATCTCGCCCGTCGCCAGAGACAGCACGAGCGCCTGTTCGAGATTGACCGCGACGCGCGCGCGCAGCTCGCGCGGCAGCGTGCGTTCGAGCACCGAGACGATCTCGGCGGACGCGCCGAGCAGATCGCCGATGCGTATGTCGCCCGCCCCGTCGCTGCCGCCGTCGCCCTCGTAAGTGTGGCGCGCGCGCGGCTCGTCGGCGGACGCGCCGTGCAGGCCGGCGACGAGGAACGTGGCGCGGCCCGCGCCCGTGGTTTGCAGCCACGCGGCGGCGCGCACGGCGTCCTCCGGCGTCGGCACGATGACGGTTTGCAGGTACGACCCCAACACGCCCTCGACCGCGCGCTCCCACTGCGGCTCGACTTGCAGTATGTCTGCGAGCGTGCCGACGGCGTGGAAACTTTGCGCGCCCGTCTCGACGCCCGCGCGCTCCTCGGAGAAGATGCGCTGCACGGCCTGCGAGTAGAGCGCGCGCTGCGTGTCGAGTTCGGCGAGCGTGTCGAGGCGGTGGCTGACGCGCGCCGCCTCTTCGCGCGCGCGCGCGTACTCGGTCGCGGTCGCGGAGACGAGCGAGCGGGCCGCGGCGACGCCGGTCGTGGCCGCCTCGCGCTCGATCAGGAGTTGACTAAGCTGCGCGCGCGCCGTCGCGCTCTCGGCTTGCAGTCGTTCGGCCTGCGCCGCCGCCTCTTCGTGCGCCGCGCGCGCGCGCTCGCCCTCGCGCTCTAAGCCTTCGGCTTGCAGGGCGAGCCGTTCGAGCGTGGCGTCCAACTGCCGGCCCGTCTCGTGCAGACGTTCGGCGACCGCCGTGTGCGTCAGGAGGTCTGCGCGCGCGGCTTCGATCTCTTGCTCGGCGGTCAGGACTTCGGCGCTGCGCCGCGCGAACGCCTCTTCGGCCGCGCGCAACAACGCGGCGCTCGCCTCGCTCTCGCCGCGCAACTGCGCGTCGGTCGCGCGCAAGCTCTCGCCCTCCGCAGCGACGCTCTCAAGACGCAGGTTCAACTGCGCCATCTGCGCCGCCACGTCGGTCAGCCGGCGCTCAAGGGCGTGCGCCTGCTCCTGCTGGTAAGCGCGCTCGCGCTCGCGGCGGTCGTGCTGCAACGCCGCGTCCGCGACCGCCGCGCGCGCCTGCGCCAACTCCTCTTCGCAGCCGCGCGCCTCGGTCGTCGCCAGGCGCGCTTCCTCTTCGTGCCGCTCGACCTCTCCGGCCAGCTCGCGCTCCTCTTCGGCGGCGGCGGCGAGCCGCGCGCGCAACTCTTCGAGCGCAAGGGTGAGCGCGCGTTCGTCCGCGGCGTAGACGCGGCGCAGCAGTTCGCGCAACTCCTCGCGCAGTTGCCGGTAGCGGCGCGCCTTGGCCGCTTGGCGGCGCAAGGAACCGACCTGGCGTTCGATCTCGGAGATGATGTCGGAGACGCGGCGCAAGTTGGCGCGCGCGCCTTCGAGCCGCGCCTCGGCGGCGCGCTGGCGGACGCGAAACTTGGTGATGCCGGCGGCCTCTTCGATGAGCGTGCGGCGATCCATCGGCTTGGCGGAGAGAATCTGGCCGATGCGCCCCTGCTCGATGATGGCGTAGTGCGCGCCCGACAGGCCCGTGCCCGAAAAGAGGTCTTGGATGTCGCGCAGACGGCAGACGCGGCCGTTCAGTAGATACTCGCTCTCGCCGTCGCGGTAGAGGCGACGCGTGACCGTGACGGTCTCGCCGGGCGCGAAGTCGAGCGCGAGCCGGCGCGGCCGCCAGTGGCGCTTGGCGTGCGCGTGCCGCGCCTTCTCGGTCAAAGCTTCGGGCGTCGCGGCGTGTGTCGCTTCGGCCGCCGCGCCCGCGTCGGCCGCCGCAGACGCATCGGTCGTGACCGCCGCTTCGGTCATCGCCGCGGCCGCGTCAGCCGTTAACGGTTGCGCGTGCGCGCCGCCGCCGTCCGCGGGGGTCAACTCCGGCAGGAGTTTCTCTTCGACCGCGCCGGTCTGCTCGTCGATCTCTTCGAGCGCGGTGTCTATGTCGTCCACGTCCGCGTCTTCGGGCATGGTCTCGTCGCGGACGAGGTGGAGGACGACTTCGGCCATGCCGCTCGGCGCGCGGTTGCGCGACCCTTGGAAGATCACGTCCAGCATGGCCGCGCCGCGCAGGCTCTTGACGCGCTGCTCGCCCAAGACCCACGCGATGGCGTCGGCGACGTTACTCTTGCCGCAGCCGTTGGGGCCGACGATGCCGGTGATGCCCTCGCCGGTGAAGATGAGATCGGTGTAATCCGCGAAGGATTTGAAGCCGGTGATTTCCAGCCGTTTGAGTTTGAACATGCGCGCGTCTTTCGTTGCCCAGTATCGGCTGACCCTTGGCGGCGAGCACAGCCGGTAGAGCGGGGGCCGGAAGAGGCACACTATATGTGGGCGTACGGGTGATGTCAAATAGTGGGCAGTAGGCAGTAGGCAGTAGTCAGAAGCCAGTAGGAAGATGGTAGGGGGCGCGGAAGCAGAGAGGCCGGCCTTGATGAAAGGCCGGCCTCTCTTTCTGGCCCCTGACTCCTACTGACTACTGTCTACTGTCTACTGCCTACTGCCTTACGGTAGCGCTTCGACGTTGATGAAGAAGCGGAAGCTGCCGCCCGTCTGGACGCCCATCAGGAATTGCACGTTGATGGAGGCGTTCGGGGCGAGCGGCGAAGCCATGCTGATCGTGCCGACGGTCAGGCTCGTGTTGAGGCCGCCGCCGTTGGGTTGCGCGGGCGGCGTCTCAATCATCGTGCCCTTGATCGGGACGCTGATGTTGCTGCTGTTCGTCACCGTGATGTCGGGCGCATCGAGCACGCGCAAGTCGGCCTCGCCGGCCGCGCGGTTGCCGAGCGTCGTGATGTCCACGACGCGGAAGCGCAGGCGCGTCAGCGGTTGCCCGGTGCGGTTGGTGAACTTGCGCCGGAGCGAGAGCGTGCCCATCGCGCCGTTCGGGACGGGCGTCGTGTCGCGGACGCGCCCGCAGGCGGTCGTCGGGTCGTTCGAGCCGCCGGAGCAGCCCGGATCGACCGGCGACGCCTTGACGGTCGCGTTGCGCTGGATCGGACTCGTCGAGTTCTCCGGCCCCGGCGCGCCGAGCGTGGACTGGACGCCGCCGAAACTGCCGCCCGTCGTCGAGACGAAGCTGAAGTCCGAGGCGTTGTCGTTCGTGTCGCGCGGCAGACCCGTGCCCGCCATCTTGCGGACGAAGCTGTACTCGCCGTTGGCCGCGCCGGGGCTGGGCAGCCCCGCGCCCTCGCGGAAGAGCGCGCTCGATTCGGTCGTGAAGCCGACCGCGTCTATGCGGTTGGTCGTGCCGATGTTGGCGATGTCGGCCGTCGTGAAGAGCGCGAGGCCGACGCCGTCGGGTATGTCGGTCGTGTAGCTGGCGTCGCCGGTCGCGCCGCCGTTGCCGGCGGGGTAAGTGCTGAGACTGTAGCCGCCGGGGTTGGTCGAGTTGGTCAGCAGGTAGTGCCCGCGCGCCGGGATGTTCGTGCCGTTGTTGATGGTGGCGACGACGGTCGGCGTGCCGCCGATGTCGGCCACCAGCGTCCAGCCGGCCGAGCCGTCGCCGGAGCTGACCTGGATGGGCGCGTTCGTGTTGTTGTACAGCTCGACGAACTCGTCCGCGCTGCCGGCCGCGCCGCGCGTGCGGAACTCGCTGATGAGCACGTCGCCGGGCTGGAACGGGTTCAGGGGCGGGCACGAGGACGGGTCGAGGTTCTTGACCACGAGGTTGTCCACGTACCAGCCGCTGTTCACGCCCGCGTTCGTGCCCACGTCCGAGGTCATGTGGAAGCGGACGTACATCGGCACGCCGGCCGGGTTCTTCTGCCCGCCGACGGCGAAGTCTTCGAGCGGCACGCGCACGTGGCTGAGGCCCTTCGCGCCCGTGAAGGCGCGGCGGCCTTGGAGCGGCGACAGGATGACGCCGCCCGTGAGCGAGCCGTTGAGCTTGCCGTTGTAGCCGCCCTCGACGATGTAGTTGCCGAGGTCGTAGGTGTTCGTGTTGTTCGGGAACGGCGTCGCGTCGTTGCCGCCGAAGGACGGGTCGGACGAGATTTCGAGCACGCCGCCGTCGAACGTGGCCTCGGTGTTGAAGAAGTGATCGAACTCAAGCACGGAGGTCGGCGACAAGCTGAGCGGGCCGATGCGGGCCGAGAAGTTGCTGGCCGCGCCCTGCCCCGTCCCGCCCGGATCGAAGTCGGGCGCGTACATCATCGAGGCGGTGATGTTGCCGATCTGCACGCCGGTCACGCGCTGGAAGTTGGCCAGCGAGTCGTTCGGGTCGTTGCCCGACTCGGCGAGCGGCGGCACGAAGCGCGTGTCGGCGGCCGAGGTCTCGAAGTCCTCGAACGGGAAGGGCGGCGCGGCGGTCACGCCGGGCGCTGACGGCGCGTTGAACTTCGCGCGCGTGTTGCCGTCCACCTTGCCGTTGTTCAGATCGCGCGCCTGCACGATGTAGTACTGGACGCGGTTGAGCTTCAGCCCCGCGCCGTTGTTCGTATCCACGTAGGAGAGATCGCGCACGCCCTCGGCGACGCGGTTGGCGGCCGACGGCGTGAAGGTCGGGTCTTGCACGGTGTCGGGGTTGATCTCGTCGGTGCGGTACACGTCGTAGACGATGTCCGCCGATGGGTTGAGCGAGATGGCCGGCTGCCAGGTGACGACGAGGCGGTTGCAGGCCTGCGGGTCGTTCACCTGATCGACGCCCGCGAAGATGGGCGGCGGCGTGATGACCTGCCCGATGGTGACGGTGATGCTCTGCGTGTTGGCGGCCGAGACGCAGGTCGAGTCGGACGTGCGGCTGGCGCGCACCTGGTAGTAGAAGGTCTGCCCGGCGGACAGCCCCTCGCCGTTGTTGTTGTCGTTGTAGGTGGTCTGCGAGCCGGGAATCTCGGCGATGTTGATGAAGGGCCCCGCGGCGCTCGTGGCGCGCGAGATGATGTACTTGGCCGCGCCCGTGACGGGCACGCCGCCGTTGATCGTGATCGTGACCGTGTTCGGCTGCACGTTCGAGAGCGTGAACGGGGGCGGCGCGAGCGGCCCCAACTGCTCGCACTGCGTCACGCCCGCGGGCACGCTGAAGTCTTCGACGATGACCGGCGTCGTGTTGCCGCTGGGGTCTTCCGAGGTGTCGGAGGCGGCCAGCACGCCGACGCCGTGGCTGGCGAAGGCGCGCCAGATGATGGCCTGGTTCTCGCCGCCCGTCAGCTCGCGGTCGGCCAAGAGGATCGAGTCGCGCGAGTCAACGAACGAAGGGTTGCAGGGCGACAGTTGCATGCCGCGCAGGACGAGCACGTCCGAGAGCCGCGCGCCGGTGCGCACGGCCGTGGCGAGCGGGCCGTTGCGGTTGCCCTGGGCCGCGATCTCGGTGGCGACGCGCGCGGGCCGGACGATGTGGTTGGCGGCGACGATGGTCGGCGTCGTGCCCGTCGAGTCGTTGAACGAGGCGCGGTAGTTGATCGGGTGCTGCGTGTCCACGGACTGCACCTGGCGGTAGCCGATGAAGAACGGCGTGCCCGAGCCGAGCCGGCGGTCGCCGTCGAAGAACTGCCCCGCCGGCTGCTTCATGATGATCAGCTCGCGCATGTCCCAGAGGGTCGCCGCCCACAGCTCGCCGATGTCGTGGACTTCGTAAGGGATCGCGCCGGCCCGGTTGTCCGGCGGTTGCTGGTCGCGGCGGTTCAAGACCGTGCCGTTGGCCGCGCCGTAAGACCAGCGGTAGTTGGCGTACGGGAGGCGGCGGATGCCCTTGTCGAACTCGCCCGTGACGTACTCGCCTTCGGAGTCGTCGTCGGTCATCGAGGAGGCGTAGTAGTCAGACCAGCCCTCGCCCTCGCCGCCCGGCTCGCCCACCAGGCCGATGCCCAAGCAGTCCTGGTCGCCCTTGCCGACCGAGCGGTTCGACGTGCCGTGCGTCCACTCGTGCCCGACCACGTCGAAGTCGAACGAGCCGTCGGAGCGGCGGAACGTCGTCTCGGTGAACAGGTACATCTGCATCCGCGGGTTGCTGCCGTCGAACGGCGTCGAGAAGTTGGCGTTGTCCGTGCCCGACCCGTCCTGCACCTCGGCCTGCACGCCGTCCTTGCCCGCACCGCCGCGCCCGAAGTTGTCCTGCTGGAAGTTCCACAGGGCCTCGGTGAAGCCGATGCTGTACATGTAGTCGTGCATGATGTTGTTGAAGTAGAACAACGACACCGCGCCGGGGTACACGTCCGGGTTGGCCGACGGCGGGTAGTTGACGAAGCAGTCGCCGCCGGTCGGCGGGCACGAGCCGGTCTCGGCGGCGTCCACGCCGCCGAACTCGTAGCCGTTGGTGAACGAGAAGAGCGGCGCGGTGAACTGGCGCAGGGCGTTGAAGCCGCGGATGCCGCGCGTCGTCGCGTTGTCGTTCTCGCGGTCGTCGGCGACGACGACGTTGTTGCCCTCGGTGTAGTTCGACTGGAAGACCATCGAGAGCGTGCGCCCGTCGGGCAGCGGGGTCGCGCCGGGGATGGCCGTGAGCGTGGCGGAGAAGGGCTGGTCGCCGTCGCCGTTGGGCGAGTTGGCGTGGTCGTTGCGCATCTTCGCCTCGGTCGCCATCTGGTAGCCGTAGGCCTGCGTGGCGGCGCGGTTCGTGTCGGCGTTCGTGACCTCAAGCCCGCCCGACGCGGTCGGCAGGTAGAACCAGCCGTAGGGCGACTCGGCCGAAGGGTTCAAAGCGTCGGGCAAGCCGCGCGTCACCTGGCCGAACGGGACGTTGTAGACGAGCGGGTTCTCGCGGCGCGCGTCCACGAGGCTGAACTTGAAGCCGCGCCCGGAGGTGCGCACCGTCTCGGTCTCGGGCGCGTAGGTCGGCGGCGTACCGCGCGCGGGCGAGCGGCCGAAGCCGCGGTAGCCCGACAGCGCCGTCGGGACGGAGTCCACGACGCCGCCCTGCGCCGTGCCCGCGTTGTTGAAGCCCTCGACCTTGTCCTGCAAGTCGGGGCGGAAGGTCGGCAGCCGGCCGACGCCGTTGCCGCCGCCGGGCGGGCCTAAGTTCGGCTCCACGTCGGGCGCGGGCGCGCCGCCGAGTTTGCCGCCGCCCTTCTTCTGGAACGCCGTCAGGCTCGAACGGCGCAAGACCTGCCCGTTCTGCGCGTCCACGACGTTGAGCCAGGTGATGCCGCTGAACTGCGGCGTGGTCAGCGCGAACAGGTAGGCCGGCCGCGCCGTGTCGCCCACGGGGAAGGCGGTGCGCAGTACGACGATGTCGTCGGCGAAGACGCCGCCGCCGCCGAACTTCTCGCCCGTGGCGAAGACCTGCGGCGCGTTGCCGAACGAGCGCAGGATTTGCGCCTGGCCGAGCGGCGGCGCGCTGAAGTTCGGGATGCCGAGCGAGGCGGCGGCCGCGGCGACCGCCTGCGCCGCCGTGAGCGTGAAGGTCGGCATGATCTGCAACTGCGGGAAGCTCTCGCTGCCCACGTCTATGACCTGGCCGGCGCGGCTGACGTTGACCAGCACCTCGCCGTGGTAGACGGGCAGCCCGGCCGCCTGCTGCTCGAAGACGAGGACGGTCGCGCCGAGGTCGGGGATGGTCGCGCGGCTCTTGAGCCGCAAGTCGTCCACGTCCGCTTGGCTGAAGCGGAAGACGCCCTTCCAGCGGTTGAGGAAGTCGCGCGCGACGGTTTCGGGCGGCAGGCTCGACGGCGCGCTCAGGTAGCCCGTCGGGTTGAACAGGTGGCTCGGCGTGGCGGTCAGCCCGTTGTAGTTGACGCGGAGCGTCGCGCCCGCGGCGGCCTGCAAGGAGCTGAGCGCCTTCAACTGCGCGGCGGTCGGCGCGCGCAGAGACGTGCCGCGCGGCACGCCGTCGTGGCCGCGCACGTCGAAGGTGGTGGGCAACTGGCGCTGCGGCGTGTCGAAGGCCGGCGCGGGCGCGCCCGCGCGCTTGGCGGAGACGCCTGGGATGAAGACGACGGACGCGACGGCGGCGAGCGCGAGTAGGGCCAGCCACAGACCGCGCAAATTAGTTGGGCGTTGCTTCTTCATTTTCCCTCCGGGGCAAGGTGGTCGCCCTCGACAGCGACCGTTGAGATCAATGACATGTTGAAATAACAACCGGCTGTCGCGGCCACCCGATAGGCGGTTGAGACGAGCCATCCTGTTGCACGTTGCCGAGCACAAATTAGCAACCGGGGCTTGAGGAAAACTTGAGTTCGGCAACGAGCCACGGCGCTCAAGTGACCTTTCGCTTACCGTCCGATTGCATGCCTGTCACGTGCCCGGTGCGCAGGCAAATGTGCGTCGCGTTTAGCTTGCGCAAGCTAAACGCGACGCACATTCTCGAACCGCGACGAAACCGGTTAAGCATACGGGCTTTACTGCGCACTGCGTGAAGGAACGGCGCGCCGGGTGCGTTTCGTTCGCCTGCGTCGTTCCGTCTGCGTGGCCGGCGCGGGTGCGACCGACCGCGGTAGTTGCACGATTGCTGACGGCGTAGCAACCGCTGGCGCAGGCGCGTCCGGCGCAGCCGCAGTTTTGTCTGGTGCAGCCGCCGTTCTGTCCGGCGGCGCGGGCGCAGGCTGCTTCAACGGCCCGCCTTTGCCGCCGCGCGCGGGCGCATTTGTCGGCGGCGTGCCGTTTAGCGCCTCGACGTTGACGAAGAAGCGGAAGCTGCCGCCGGCTTCGACGCCGGTGACGATCTGCAAGTCTATGGGCGCGTTCGGCCCGAGCGCGCCGCCCGGCAGCGTGACCACCAGCGACGTGTTCAAGCCGCCGCCCATGGGTTGCGCGGGCGGCGTCTCGACGGTCGTGGCTTGCAGAGTCACGGGTGTGCCGTCGGTACGCATCACGATGACCTGCGGCGAATCAAGCGCGCGCAGATCGGCTTGACTCGCCGTGCGCCCGCCCGCCGTCGTGATGTCCACGATGCGTAGGCGGAGCTTTGTTACGGGGAGGCCCGTCCGGTTGGTGAAACGACGCCGGAACGCGAGTGTGCCCATCGACTTGTTCGGGCCCACGTCGGCCGTGTTGCGCACGCGCCCGCAGGCGGTCGTCGGGTCGTTCGAGCCGCCGGAGCAGCCCGGATCGACCGGCGAAGCTTTGATCTGCGCGTTGCGTTGAATCGGACTCTGCGTGTTCTCCGGCCCCGGCGCGCCGAGCGTGGACTGCACGCCGCCGTAACTCCCTGCGTTCGTCGAGACGAAAGCGAAGTCCGCGGCGTTGTTATTCGTGTCCGCGGGCAAGCCCGTGACGGCCATCGTGCGCAGGAAGCTGTACTCGCCGTCGTTTGCGCCCGGCGACTGCAACGAGTTGCCTTCGCTAAACAGCGACGGGACGGCTTGGAAGCCGACGGCGTCGAGCCGGTTTTCGAGCGTGAAGTCGGCGGGCACGGTCGTCCCGAATAGCGCGATGCCGCCGGTGTCGCTGATGTCGCCCGTGTAGGTCTGGTCGGGCGGCGCGTAACCGCTCAGGCTATAGCCGCCGCTGTTGGTGACGAGGTAGTGCCCATGCGCCGGGATGCCCGTGCCGCTGGGGATGACTGCTATGACGAGCGGCGCGCCCGCCGTGTTCGTCGCCAGCGCCCAGCCGCCGCCTGCGCCGCCGACGATGATGTCGCTGCTCGTCGCGTTGTAGAGTTCGATGAACTCGTCGGTCGCGCCGTCGCTAAGTGGAACCGTCGGGGTCGGGCCGCGGAAGCGGAACTCGCTGATGATCACGTCGCCGCCCGCGACCGCCGAGGGCGTACACGCAGCGTTACCGACGAGCGTGTAGCTGCCGTTGCCCGTAATGTCGTTGGCGTTGTTCTGACTCCGCTGACCGGGATCGGGGCGGTTGAGATACGTCCGCCCGTTGAGGTTATTGAGCGACTGCCCCGGTTGAACCGTCTTGGAAGGCGACTCAAACTTGTCGGTCGAGAGCGTGATCCGCAACAGGCCCGTAATGGGATCATAAACGCCGCTGTCGGCGTCGCCGATTCTCACGGGCGTATTGGCGTTCGGGTTCGGATCGGGCGGGACGATCTGCAACAGCACGCCGAACTTGCCGTACTCGAAAGAGGGCGTGCCGGCCGCGTCAGTCCGCATCGCCACGTACCAGCGGTCGAAGTCCGGGTCTGTATTATTTATGCGATCCCAGATGATGAACCACTGACTGTTGGGCGGAGCCGTGTTCATGGTTGACGGTGCCAGCTTCATAGTGAACACCAGCTTGTTGACGCCCGCGCCGAGGAAGGGTTCGGCGACAGAGATCGACCGGATGTCCACGCGCGGATCGGGCGGTGTGTTCTGCCCGCTGTCGCTCGTGTCAACGACGGCGGTGCGACCGGGCAGACGACACGGACTCTCCGGCACGACCACGAACGCGAGTCCGCATGAAGTGCCTTCGCCGACGGCGTTGACGGCCGTGACGCGGTAGTAATAAGTGATGTCAGGGCTGGCCGTCGCGTCGTCGTAGCTGTTCACGTTGCCCGGCACGGTGGCGAGCAGTATCTCGTCGCCGCCGGGCGTGCCGCGATAGATTTTGTACGCGGTGATAGGCGAGCCGCCGTTGTCGGGCGTTGACCACGTGACGTGGATCACGCCGCCGTTGCGCACCGCCATCGCCGAGGGCGCGGCCGGCACGCTCGGCTCGACCGGATCGTTGGCAGAGAATAACGGCCTGCCGCCTGATTGGCGCGCGATGGTGGCGCGGGCAGTGTAGTCGTTCGGGCGCGCGCCCTGAGCGGGCGTGTTGTTGATACAGGTCGGCGTGATGCAGCCGTCCGGGTAGGCGACGAGCACGCGCCCCTGCACGTCAATCGTCTCATCCATGAAGTCGAGCAGGTTGCGGTCGTTCGGCGTGCGGTCGCACGTGGTCGTGCCCAAGTTACAGATCGAGCCGCGCTGCACGGGATCGTTTGGCGTCGCGTCCACTAAGTGGTACGACCCACCGCCGTCGAAGCTGGTGGCGATATAGAGATGCCACGGCGCGTCGTGCGGGTAACCGTTCAGATCGGTGTAATTGCCTTCGACAGTCGTGCCGAGGAAGGCATAGGCGACGCGATTATCGTCGCCGACGACCACCTCCGGGAACGTTGAGTTCTTAAGGCCGGCCGCCGCACCGGCGTCGGTGTCATTTGTCCACGTGTCGCCCTCGTCGTGCGAGACGGCGATGTGCGGGTTCGCGTCCGCGGCTTGATAGCCGAGATAGATCGTGTTGACCGTCTGCCCATTGGGTCGCCCCGTCGTGTTGTGCGCGATGCCGATTGACGGGTCAACTAGGAAGCCCGTCGTGCTGCTCGTCGGGATGGTCTTCACCACCCAACTGACGCCGTTATCTGTCGAGCGCGCGACGCCCGCTTTGCCGCCGCAATCACGGTTCGGGACATAGACCGTGCCGTCGGGTGAGACCTTGACGTGCCCGTGGATGCCCGTGCATTGCGTCAAATTGTAGATCGGCACACCCGCGCCGTAGGTTAGACCGCCATCATCGCTACGCGCGCAGAAGGACACGGCCACGTCCTGCGAGCAGTAGTACACGGCGTTCGGGTATGTGGGATTGACCGGCGGCGGCGGCGTTGTGTTTTGCTTGTAGGGGCCTGCGCCAATCGTCTGATGGTCAACGCCGGAAGGAATACCGCCGCCCTGACTGGGCGTCCACGTATCGCCGTCGTTGTCCGTATAGGCGGAGGCGCTGTCCTGTCCGGTCAGTTGCGAGACGAAGGTGCGATTCGGGGGTGTGGGCGTGGCGCTGGGGGTGCGCATGTGATCTGTGAACAGGATGGGATCAAGCCCTGCGGGCGAGATGGAATTCGGCGGCGTTACGTCCTGCCAAGTGGCGTTGGCCGGCGAGGGACAATCGCCGAACGTGACGCGCAAGACTTGGAAACCGGCGATGTACATGATGCGCCCGGTCAGCCAGTTTGTGCCGAGGCTGGGTTCGCCCGCGCTGCCACCCAAGCCGTTCGGCGCGGCGTAGTTCTGGTAACGCGGCGCGAGGCCGGTCGGCGGCGTCGGCGTCGGCGTGGGCGGCGGCGGTGGCGGGGCCGGACACGTCTCGTTGCCGACGAGCGTGTAAGAGGCGGTCGAGCTAGTGCCCGCGTTCGGCGCGCGATCAGCCACTAGGACGACGGTATCCACCTCCGCGTTTATCTTCGTCAGCATTTGCCCCGCCGTCGGGTTGCCGACTTTGGCGTTTTGGATGACCAGCGTGATCGTGCCGGTGGCGGGATCGTAATGGCTTTCGGGATCGGCATCGCCTACGTCGGTATCATCTTTACCGTATATGAAACCGGAGACCGTCGGCGAGTCCGTGAAGGTGCGCATGTAAATGTAATACACATGCGTATCCGGGGCCGTGAAGGTGACTTGCCAGAAGGTCTGCGGCGTGAGCGTCTGTAGGTCGCTGAGCTTCAGGGTAAAGAACAGCTTGTTGATGCCGGTGCCGAGGTTCGGCTCGGCCACCGAGATGGAGAGCAGGTCGTGGCTCGGCACTTGGTCGAGTTCGTCGCCCGCCGGATCGGTTGCGACCTCGTTGCCCGGCAGTGTGCAGGCGTCGGCCGGTGCAGAGGGCGCGCCCGCCCGCTGTCCGACGTTGCGCTGCTGCTTTGTCTCCTGCGCGCCGGTCGGCACTGCCGCGCGCGCGCGTAGTGCGACGAAAGTCGCCACGACCGTCAAACAGAGCGCGAACGCGAGCAGGATTCTAAAACCAAAGCTGAGTGAGCGAAGGTTATGCGCTTTGCGTAGCACGCCGGACAAGAGTCTGGGCTGGCCGGTATTTGTGCGAGTGTAGGTGGGAAGCAGCTTGTTCATTAGATTTACCCCATAGACCTTTAAGTGCGAGGAGCCGGAAGAGTCCGACGCGACGCCTGCAATCTTTCTTCAGCGCCTGCCCGGTGTCGGGTAACTGGGGAAGCAGATTTCGCCTCAACTTATGCGGACAGCTTAGTGCCCGACGGTTGAGGAATACTTGAGCGCAACAGCGGAACCGTGCCTGTCAAGCGATCTTCCGCTTACGATTTCGTTGCAAGTAGATTGCGCCGCACATGCGCATGGATAATTTGCGCGCAAACACTCGCCGCACGTGTAGAACGGATAACTATTTTAAGTATTGGCAACCGGACGTTTATCTGCCGTGGGAAACTTTGCGCGGTTCGCGTTACTTGCGCCGAGGGGTGGAGCGCAAAGGGGTAACGAGCGGGGGGATGACGCGAACTTAGCTGTCGGGATTACGGCTTGGGCGCGAACTTAACACTGCACCGGAGCGCGTGTCAACAACAGCAGTGACGAGCGACGAGGACGAGCAAAGACAAGTTCTTTAACTCGGCACTCGGCACTCGGCACTCGGCACCGTTTTTTACCCCGCGAGGTCGCGGCGGGCGTAGAGGGCGAGGATGACGCCGGGGCGCAGGTTGTAGGTGCCGACTTCGCGGTACTTCGCGCCGAGCAGGGCTTGGGCCTGGGCCGTGTCGTTGACGTTGATGACGACGAGGCTGGCGTGGTGGCCGCACGGCCGCCGTGCTCAGAACCATGCAAATGCAAGGAAATCGTTGACAGCCAGTAGAAAGGGGCGCATGATGTACACGCTCCTGACACTTACACAACCACCAAGCGCCCGCAACCACGAAAGGATCGCGTATGAACCGCAAAAGAGCCTATGGTGTTGCGCTTGCCTTGTTGCTTTTAGCCGTGGTGGCCGTGCTGTTCGGCACAACCACGCCGGGCCGGATGAAGTCTCGCTCAGTCGTGCAATTCCCCGAACGCACGCAGCGCAATATCATGCCGGAAGGCAAATCGGACGTGCCGGGCGTAATCCTGACCGGCTACTTGAAGCGCAACACAGAGTCCGGCCCCGAGTACGCCATCCTGACTGTGCATAACAACACAGATCGGCCGATTGACGCTTACCAGATCGCGCCCGTCGGCTATGGGGCGCGCCCGGTACAGACTGGCGGCGCAACGACGAGGTTCTCAATCTCTACCGACGCGCGCGACCAGGAGCAACCGGACGGCACGACGTTTAGCCTTGATCCGCCCAAGCCGGCGATCCCACCGCACGGCACAGACGAGTTGGCCTTCCCACTGAACAACGTCCCGGACGGGGCGCAGCTGGCCGTGACCGCGGTCGTGTGGCACGACGGGACGACCGCGGGCAGACACGCAGAGGAACTACGCTGGAAGCGGGCGAATAAAGCGGCCGGACACGGCTTCCCGGCCGAGCTAAACAACCTGAAGGCACAGCACAACGAACAGTAGCGTGCCCGCGAAAGGAAACCGCGGTGAAAGATCAGTTATGCGGGCCGCGTGCATTTTGGTTAGGCCTAGCGCTCTTCACTTGTCTCGCCGCCCTGACGACGAGCTACGTGTGGGCGTCTTGCACGTGCGGCCGTAATTACGAGTATGTGAGCTCCGCCTTTGTCTCACACAGCGATAACTCTTCGACGGCCTGCGTCGGCTGGCCCTGCTCGCAGGGCCACACCTTCGACGACACTACCGTGTACCAGATCAACTGGTACGACGGCAGCGAGCAGGTGAATTTCAACATCGGTGGGGTCTGCGGGGGGCCTAATACGGCCAGCGGCGGCTCGCACGCCTGTTACATCACTATTGCCAACATCGGCGGCAGTAACAACGCTTCTTCCTGCGTCGGCACGTTCACCATCACGTACTACGATACAATCGTCTGGTCATGCACCAACAGCATTGGCCCTCTCTGCAACCACGGCAGCATGACGCGTAACGCAGATTACACGCACGAGTGTCCGCCGACAGAGGAGGAAGAGTGTGGGCAGTCCGGCGGCTATTACCTTTCCGGCGCTTGCCGCTACAGCGCCAACTACGGCTGCGCGCCCGAGGAGTGGGGCTTCTGGTTCCCCCGCTGGCAGTGCGCCGGCTACTACTTCGGCTGTGGCTGCAACGGCTCCGACCCCGGCTCGCCCGTCCTGATAGATGTCAACGGCGACGGCTTCCGGCTGACGGCCGCGGCCGGCGGCGTCTGGTTTGACTTGGCAGGCACGGGGCAGCCTAGGCGGTACGCTTGGACGGCGGCGGGCGCGGACGACGCGTGGCTGGCCTTAGATCGCAACGGCAACGGCACGATAGACACCGGGCAGGAGTTGTTCGGCAATCACACGCCACAACCCGCGTCTGCGGCCCCCACGGCTTTCTCGCGCTGGCCGAATACGACAAGGCGGCGCAGGGCGGCAACGAAGACAACTGCATAGACGCGCGCGACGCCGTGTTCGCGGCGCTCCGCCTCTGGCGCGACGACAACCATAACGGCGTGTCGGAGGCTAACGAGTTGTACGCCCTGCCGGCGCTCGGCGTCACGGCCATCTCACTTAACTACAAGCTGTCGCGCCGCAGGGACGCTTACGGCAACGTGTTCAGTTACCGGGCTAAGGTCACGGGGCCGCGGGGGCAGCCCTTCGCCTACGACGTGTTCCTGACGGTGCAGCAGTGAGGCTCAGGCCGGGGCTGAGCCGACCTGCCCGGAATGTAACGGCGCGCCACCCCACCCGGTTCAGCCGGCCAGGTCGCGGCGGGCGTAGAGGGCGAGGATGACGCCGGGGCGCAGGTTGTAGGTGCCGACTTCGCGGTACTTCGCGCCGAGCAGGGCTTGGGCCTGGGCCGTGTCGTTGACGTTGATGACGACGAGGCTGGCGTTCGTCGCGGTGGTGACGCGGCCGGAGTAGCCGACGTGTTTGTAGTCGCGCAAGTACCAGGGCATCGGCCAGTAGTCGGGCGAGGCGATGTCTATGGTCGTCTCGAAGCCGGAGCCGGCGCGGCGCGAGAGGTCGTCAACCTGCGCGATGAGTTGGAGGTAGGGGCGCTGGGTGTGGGCGTAGACGTATGTGTAGCGGTCGTCGTCGTAGTGGACGAAGTTGATCTGGTAAGTCTGGTAGAGCGCGAGGCAGAGGGCCGCGCCGAGCAGTGCGTGCGCGAGCCAGTGGCCGTGCGCGCGGCGCGTGCCGTGGCGGTATAGCCGCTCCAAGCCGTAGCCGGCGACGAGCGCGAGCGGCAAGACCATGTTGAGTTGCAGCCACGGCGTCTTGTAGTTCACCAGCGAGTAGGCGAGCGTGATGCCCCAGGCCCAGGCGGCGGCGAAGACGGCGAAGCGGCTGCGCCCGCGCCAGAGCGCGACAAGCGTGCCGAGGACGCCGAGGAGCAGCACCGCCGCCTCTTCCTGCCAGAGCCAGTGGAGGTAGGTGGTGACGGGGTGCTTGTGGAAGTCGCTCTTGCCGGTCTCGGCCCAGATGCGGAAGGTGGCGAGCGCGTCGGTGACGCCCTTCGGGTTCGTGAAGAACGACGAGTAGTAGACGATGTTGACGAAGAGGAAGATGCCGACGGCCGCCGCCAAGAGCAGCGCGAGGTGCGCGTAGCCGCCGGAGCGCGCGACGAAGGCGGGCCAGGCGGCGACGGGTTGTGCGGGCGCGCGCCCCTTCTTGCGCGCGCTCGCGTTCTGCGGCGCGCGTAGTCGTCGGGCCGCCCAGACGTACCACCAGCCGATGAGCGCGGCGAGCACGAGCGTCACCGCCGAGATGAAGGCCGTCTCCTTGGTGGCGAACAGCAAGGCGGCCGAGGCCGTGCCGACGAGCAGGTAGGACGCGCGCGGGCCGTCGTAGGCCCACAGCGCCCAGACCGTGCCGACGAGCGCGACGAGCAGCAGCAAGAGGTAATAGGTGAAGCTGGCCGGGCGGTAGACCGCGCCGAGCGTCGCGGCTGCGAGCACCAGCCCGCCCGCGACCGCGAGCAGCCCCCAGAGGTTGGCGCTCGGCCAGTCCTGCGCGGGCGGCGCGCGGCGGCCGGCCTCTTCGGCGGTCTGCCCCGCGCCGTCTTCGTAGAAGCGACCCGCCGCGACGACGATGCCGAGCGTGAAGAAGACGAAGAGCATCTCGTGGATGAAGTAGCGCGAGTTGTAGACCATGCCGGGCGAGACGGCGAGGAGCGCCGCGGCCGCGAGCGCGCCGAACGCGCCGAGGTACGAACGCAGCCGCAAGGTCAGCCAGACGACGCCGACGCCGAACGCGGCCGTGACCAGGCGCAAGGCCCAGGTGTCGAGTGCGTGATAATGATCGAGCGGGTAGGTGAGCGGCAGCGCGAAGTAGTAGAGCGTCGGGCCGTGGTAGTTGGCCGGGTCGTAGTGGTAGACGCCGCTACGCATCAGGTTGACCAGGAAGAAGCCGTTGACGCCCTCGTCGTGATGCAACGGGTTCAGGCCCAGGCGGAAGACGCGCAGCAGCGTCGCGCCCAAGAGGATCGCGCCGCTCGCCAGTTGCCACGCGCGCGGCGAGAGCGTGGCGGCGGTCGCTTCGGGCGCGGCGGGCGCGGGCGCGCCCTTCTGCGCGCCGCCCTTCTGTCTGGCCGCCGCTTTACGGCGCTGCGATTTTGTAGAGGCGGTACTCACCTATCTCTCCGATTAATGGGTAGCGCGCGAAGAACTGTTCGTTGACCGGCCCCGCCGCGCGCTCCAAAGGCCCTGTGACGGCGTACGCGACGCCGTACTTCGTGAGCAGCACGGGCGCGTCCGCGCCGCCCGCGTAGATGCGTCTGACCTCCTGCTCGCGCGCGCCGTAGTCAATCCCCTGCGACCACAGGTGGCCGCCGTAGCCGAGGAGCGCGCGCCGGCCCGAGAGGAAGACGGGGTGATTATAAGTCGGCGCGATCAGGATCAGTGAATGCGGCGGCGTGGCGCGCTCGACGAGCGCGGCGAACGCGACGCCGTCCGAGTCGAACTCGCGCTGCTCCTCGCGGGCCGAGGTGATGCGCCACACGTCGAGCGCGCCCGCGAGCGTCAGCGACAGGAAGAGTGCCGCGGCCACTATGCGCGTGGCCCAGACGCCGACGGGGCCGCCCGCGCGCCAGTCGCGCCCGGCGCGCCACACGCGCACGAGCAGCAGCGCGACCAGCGGGGTGGAGGCGACGTACCAGCAGAACAGTACCTTGATGTTGTCCCACAGGTAGGGCGAGAGCTTGGTCACGTTGGCGGCGGCGAAGCAGAGCGTGAACGGCAGATAGAAGCGGAGCAGGCGGTCGGGGACGACGGGCGCGCGCCCGCGCCAGAGCAGCGCCGCCGCGAGCAGCGGGATGAACAGCCCCGTGTTGTTGAGCCAGAACCAGAAGACGTTCTGCGCGCCGTGATCCCAGCCGAACGCCAGCTCGAAGAAGCTGCCGGCGCGCACCGCGCTCCCGCGCGTCGCCCACCACATCTGCGGCAGCGCCAGCGCGGACGCCGCCGCGAAGAACGCGAACCACAGACGCCAGCGCGGGAACAGCAACGCCAGGCACGCGCCCACGATCATCAGCACGACGAACGTGTGCGCGTGCGCCAGCGGCAACAAGCCCGCGACCAGCCCCGCGCCGATCATGCGCCGCAGCCGCGCGTCGCCGCGCGCGAACACCGCGGCGGGCCATGAGAGTGTCGCTGATCGAACCGACGCGTTTGTTGGTTGTCGAGTCGTCGCTTTGGCCGCCGCGTCGGCCGTCGTTGCGGACTGTCGCTTCGCCGCGCGCCGGTCGCGCGCGGCCGCGGCGCGGCCCGCCGCGCCGCGGCCGCGCTTCCCTTTCTTGCCCGCGCGGTCTTCGGAGTCAGTTACCGCGTCCGGCGCGTCGTCTTCCGTGACGACCGCGCGCCACCACTGGAGCATGACGACGAGGGCGAGCGGCAGCCCGAGGAGGAGCGCGCGTTGGGGCACGAGGAGCGTGGTGACGGCGTTGCCCCAGCGGTAGACGTTGTCGTAGCTGATCGTGTACTTGCGCGGGAGCGCCATGAGCAGCTCGAAGAGCGGGCGGTCGCCCGCGAGCCACTCGCGCCCGAAGTAGAGCCAGCCGAGACCGCCGCTCAGGAGCGTCAGCGCGACGGAGACGAGGGCGGCCGAGCGTTCACGCGTCAGCCGCAGGGCGAAGCGGTAGAGCAGCCCCGCGAGCGCGAGCGCGAGCGCGAGGTTCTCCCAGAAGAGCGCGCTGGTGAGCGCCGCGCCGCCGCGCACGAAGAGCGCCGCGACGAAGTCCGCCAGGAACGGGTAGGTCAGGCGCGCGCCCGCGAACTCCGGGTGCTGCGGTGGGAAGTTCGCGCCGCGCGCGAAGCCCGTGATGATGGCGAGGTGGAACGGCAGATCGCCGAGGTTATTCTCGACGCCCGTGAAGAGCGCGCCGCCCTGCTCGTAGAACGCGCGGTCGAAGACGCGCCAGAACACGAGCAGCGCGCAGACGAACAGCACGACGGGCAGCGTCGCGCGCATCGTCGGCGCGGTCAGAGCACGACCGAGCGAGCGAGCGCCCACGCGTGCGTCGGCGAGTATGCGCGCACGCCAGTCCGCACGCGCGAGCAGCAGGAGCGGCGCGGCCGTTAAGAGCGCGGTCAGCGCGAGGCTCAGCGTCGTCGAGCCGAGCAGGGCCGCGAGCACGTAGCCGCAGAGGCCGAGCGCGGCGAAGCCGATGGACGCGCCCGCGCACAGGCGCGCGCTGGGCGGCGCGTCGTCGTCGAACAGGTATGTCAGCAGCGCGCCGCTCAGGAGCGCGGCGAGCGCGAGCAAGAGGGCCATAAAGATTCCGGTTGGGCGCAGGGCGCAGTCATGTTAACTTTGCGCTTATAATAAACGTATCCAGCGGGTACGTGCCACGCCGGGCCGTCGCGGCCGGGCGGTTCGCGCCGGCAGCGGGCGCGGCTTTCGTCAACCCTAGCGCCGAAAGGATGACTATCCCCCATGTTCTCCCAAGTGCTCCGCTTCGTCCGCCTGCCCCTCGTGCTGATTCTGATCTACGCGGTCATGCGCTTAGTGCTCGGTCTGCGGGGCGTGCCCTACGCGCCGCGCGGCAACGCGGTCTTCTCGGTCGTCGGGCTGACCTTCGTCAGCAGCGCCATCTGGGGCGCGCTCTCGCGCAAGGTCGGCGGCTTCGGCTGGCTCGGCACGGTGCTCACGGGCGTCGCGCTCGGCCTCTGGTCGCAAATCCTGATCTTCGCGGCCACGGTCTTGAGCGTCGCCATGCACCTGACGACTTCCTACTACGTCCACTGGGACGCGCTCAACCTGCCCCCGGACGCGCCGTTCCCGACGATGGCCCAGGTGCTCGCGATCCGCGGCGGCGGCCTCGTCATCGGCCCCATCATAGCCGCCGTCCTGGCCTGCGTCGGGCGGCTGCTGTTCGGCCCGCTCGCGCCCGCGCCGGGCGGCGAGCGCGTCGTGCGCTGAACACGCGCGCGCGGCCCGTTTGCGGGCCGGCGCGTCGCCACAACCAACACGCCAACGGAGGATCGTACATGAGACACAAGCTCGTGCTCCTTGCGTTCGCGCTGCTGCTCGCGTGCGCCGGCGCGGTCGCCGCCCAGACGCCGCAGGAGAAGGAGGCGGCGCGCGTCGCCACGCGCGAGAAGCTGCGAGCGCTGCTCGCCACCGCCGGCCCGAAGAAGGGCATCAACATAACCTTCCGGCAGAGCGACAAGCAGCCGTTCAACTTCGTCGGCGTCAAGCGCGACGGGCTGACCAACGCCGAGAGCTTCGAGGTCGTCATCGGCATCTCGCAGGACGAGACCATCGGCTTCCGCATCTACCCGCACTACAAGGGCGAGTACATCAACATCGACAAGGCGCGCAGCGGGGCGGCGCTGATGCGCAAGCTGCTCAACCTGAGCGACCACAACTTCCTCTTCTGGGGCGCGGACGACACCGGCGACATCTTCGCCGGCTACACCTTCACGCTCGAATCCGGCTTCCCCGACAAGGCCATCGAGATCGTGCTCTACAGCATCGCCCCGCTCGACAAGTTCGTCGGCGAGATGCGCCCGCTCGTAGACGGCACGCCGTAGTAAAGGCGAAGGGCGCAGGGCGCAGGGCGAAAGTTAGGACACGCCTGCGGCGTGATCTGTTCTTCAGATTTCAGCTCATCTGAAAACAGTTCGGCGCGCAGCGCCGTCCTGACTTTCGCCCTGCGCCTTTCGCCTTGCGCCTTTAACTCGCTTGCTTTTTGCCTTTTGCCTTCTTAAAGTCTCTTCATGCTGCGAGCCGGAATCGTGGGGCTGCCGAACGTGGGCAAGTCCACGCTCTTTAACGCGCTGACGGCGCAACAGGCGGCGCTGGCCGCCAACTACCCGTTCGCCACCATCGAGCCGAACGTCGGCGTCGTGCCCGTGCCCGACGAGCGCCTCGAACCGCTGGCGAAACTCGTCAAGACCAACACGATAGTCCCGGCCACGGTCGAGTTTCTGGACATCGCGGGCCTCGTGCGCGGCGCGTCCAAGGGCGAAGGCCTCGGCAACCAGTTCCTCGCTAACATCCGCGAGACGGACGCCGTCATCCAGGTCGTGCGCTGCTTCGAGGACGAGAACATCGTCCACGTCGAAGGCTCCGTCAACCCGCAGCGCGACATCGAGACGATCCAGATCGAACTAGCCTTGGCTGACCTCGCGTCGGTCGAGCGCCGCCGCGAGCGCGTGCAGAAGAGTCTGAAGAGCGGCGACAAGGCGGCGCGCGCCGAGATGGACGTGATCGAAAAACTGCTGCCCGTGCTCGCCGAAGGACAGCCCGCGCGCGCCGCCGCGCTCTCGGCGGACGAGCAGACAATCGCGCGCACGCTCTTCCTGCTGACCGCCAAGCCGACCATCTACGCCGCGAACGTGGACGAGGCGACGCTCGCCGCGCCGGACGAGAACCCGCACGTCCGCGCCGTGCGCGCGCTGGCCGCCGCAGAGGCCGCCGAGGTGGTCGTCATCTGCGCGCAGCTCGAAGCCGAGCTGGTCGCGCTCGCGCCCGAAGAGCGCGTGACTTACTTGCGGGAGTTGGGCGTCGCGTCAAGCGGCGTGGACGAGTTGATCAAGAGCGCGTACCGGCTGCTGGGGCTGATGTCGTTCCTGACGGCGGGCGAGAAGGAGGTGCGCGCCTGGACGATCCCGCGCGGCACGCGCGCCCCGCAGGCCGCCGGCACGATCCACACGGACATCGAGCGCGGCTTCATCCGCGCCGAGGTCGTCAGCTACGACGCCCTCCTGCGCGCCGGCTCCTACGCCGCCGCCCGCGAGCAAGGCCTCCTCCGCCTCGAAGGCAAAGACTACGTCATGCAAGAAGGCGACGTAGTACATTTTCGCTTCAACGTCTGACGCCCGGCTCACGTCACCGCCGACGCCCGCCCCGCCGATGTAAAGCCGACCTTGCGGCCCCTGTTCTCTCACCCGCTGAGCCGGCCCCTGGTGATGCGCGTGAGCGGTTCGTTCACGTCGAACTTCTTGGCCCGCAGCCCTTCGATGCCGGCCGCTTTCATGCGCTCGATTTTCCCCGCCAGGTAGGCGTCGAGCGAAGCTTCATCCTCGAACAAATAAACCCCGCCGGCTTCGCCCGCCTCACGATTCTCCGTCCACACCTTGCAGACGAGACCCGGCACATCGGCTATCCGGTGCGCCAGATCGGAATATTCCGCCGCCATCTCTTCGCCCCACGGGCCGGCGAAGAGGTAATCCATTTGTAGGAGTTTCAGGGCCATAACAATCCGCCTCCTTTCTGGATGGTGAGAGACTAACCGCATCACAGCGGCCTAACTACTATTAGACCACGGCGGCGTTTGCCTTGAAACGGTATGCGGCACCTTGAAGCGAGCGGCGGTTGCCTGTCGCAACGTGGGTCGCGCTAAAGCAGCGGGGCGGCGCGGTGTTCCAGGCCGCGTCGCCCCTGTACGCCTCTCCGGAGGAGTCCACCACAGACAGATCGGAGAGCACGTATCTGCCTGTAAGACGTTCCAAGCCGGCTAAAGTTGCAGCAATTTTTCAGCGCCCGCGCTTGAGGACGAAGCTGCCGTCCGTCCAGACCAGATCGTAGACCTTGTTGCCGGCGCGGTTCGTCACGACGATGGTCGTGCCGAAGCGCGGCAGCTCGTACTTGAGCGCCGGGTCGAAGGGCGCGGGCAGGGTCGCCGCGGTCAGGTCGCGCCAGCGCCCCTGTTCGCGTTTGATGAAGTGGAGGCGCGAGCCGGCGGGGCCGGAGCCGATGGCACTGACGGCGACGAGGTGGTTGCCGGGGCCGAGGCGGAAGACGGCGACGGCCGTGCGCTCGTCCGCGCTCGGCTGAAAAGAGATGTAGCCGTTCTTCGTGTCAACGACCGTGCCGCCGCTCGCGAGCACTTCGGCGCGGCGTGCGAGGGGCACGGCCAGGTATTGCTCCGGCAGCCAGAGGAAATAATCGCGGACGGTTTGCATGACGGCGGGCGGCGCGCCGGCCGCCGACCCGGCGGCGCTGCCTGCGTCGTCGCCCGAACGCGACGCGGGCGCTTCGGGGCGCGTCGCGGCGTCAATCAGGGCTTGCGTCTGCGTGCGCGCGGGCTGCGCGCGCCGCCGCGCCAGGTCGGCGAACTGCCCGTTGGGGTAGCGCGCCAGGTACGCCTTGAAGTCTTCCGGGTCGGTGCTGTTCTTGATCGTCTCCCAGAAGCTCAGCTCGATGGCGAGCGGATCGACCGCGGGCGCAGCGCCCTGCACGGGCGCGCTCGCGCCGCCGTTGCGCGCCGCGCCCGGCGGCCCGCCCTGTGGCTGCGTCGTCGTCGCCACGCCTTGCGCGCCCGTCTTGACGAAGACGAAGTCGCCCGCCTCGTGCCCGGAGTTGCGTAGGGGGTTGTATTCGGGCGTCTGCTGCGCGCGCCCGGCGACGCTCTGCTCGACGAAGTCGCGGAACAACTCGGTGGCGGTGAACTGCGGCCGCTCCATCTGCGCGAGACCGCGCAGCAGCGCCCCGGCGAAGACCGAATGCCCGCCGCCGCCGCCGTCCGCGACCGGCTCGTTGCCGCCCGACGCCATCAGCGTGCGCGAGTGCCCCGCCGCCATCTTCTCCAGATAACGCTGCCGCATCGCCGGCTCGCCGACCGCCGGCTCAAGCCCGCGCGTGAGCGTGCCCGAATAGCAACTGTCCGAGACGATCAGGACGTGGCGCGCGGGGATGACCTTGACGTTCGTCGTGATGTCGTCGGCGCTGATCCAGTTCGAGTTGTCGTCGAGGCGCGCGTCCACGGGCAGCCAGTAGGCCTTGTCGGCCTCGCGGTCGTTGACGCCGTGCCCGGCGTAGTAGATGAGCAGGTTGTCGTCCGCCGCCAACTCGCGGCGGTAGGCGTTGAGCGCCGAGATGATCTGCTGGCGACCGGCGTTCAGGAGCAGCCTGGTCTGGAAGCCGTAGCTGGTGCGCAGGATGGCGTCCACCTCGCGTGCGTCCGCCTCGGCGGTTTGCAGGCGCGGGATGTTCTGGTAGGCGTTGTTGCCGATGACGAGCGCGTAGAAGTGGCCGGGGGCGGCCGCGCGTGCGCTGAGGTCAAGCCCGCGATCTTGCGCGCGCGCGTGCGAACTGCCGAGCATTACGAGCAGCAGGAGCGACGTGAAGGAGAAGCGTGCGAGTCGGGCGCTCATGTGTGTGACCTCCGTGACGGGGCGGCGAGGCGCGCGGCGCTTGCAGGCCGCGCGGCGCGGACGCGGTTCGTTCGGCGCGGCCGACAATAGTTGAGCCGCGCGCCGCGTGTCAACAGTCGCGCCGCGCCGCGGCCTGTGAACAGGTTGACCGCGGCAACTTGCTCGTCAAACTGTCCGTCGTGCGGCCGCCGACGTTCGGCTATAATCTGAGCGCGGACAGGCCGCGCGGGTCGGACGAGCGACGCGCGGCTTGAACGTCCGGCGACGGGAGGAAATGCAAATGGCGCAGACGAAGGACGGCAAAGGTAAAGGGCGGCGCGAGCCGTCGGGCGCGCGCGCAATCGTCGCGCCCGATCCGCTGGGCCAGCTCAAGCGGCGGGCGGAAGACTTGGGCTTGATCGTACACGCGCGCGCGAAGCCCGCGGCCAAGCGTGCGGCGGGCAAGCGCGGCAAGTAGCGCGCGCGCGCAGCGCGAGCACGCGCGCGCCAAACAGCCCGCGCCGGGCAAGCTCGCGCGCGGGCTGGATTATCTTAACGGCGTTGTCTTGCTTAACCGCGCGGCTCGCGGTAGACGGGGCTGAAGGTGCGCGTGGTGTGTTCGGTCACGCTGGGCACGCCTTCGGGCAGGGGGGCGGCGTACTGCGGCTGTCCGTAGAGTTCTCTGGTGGGCGGCGTGTCGCTTTTGCCGAACAGCGGCAGCGTGAGCCGGCGTTTCTCCGGCGCTGCGCCGAGCAGGCGCGACAGCAGGCGTATGAGCGCGAGGTCTAGGCCGAACAAGACCAGCAGCCCCACGACGCCGATGGCGGCGATCACGCCCTCGTCAATGTGCCAGGAGGCGAGACCCGCCAGCCCGATGAAGAGGATCGCCAGATAGATGACGGTCGTCAGCGTGATCGTGACGCCGAGCACGCGCACGGGGCTGCGCAAGTCCACGGGCACGAGTTCCTGTTTGACGACCGTGCCGCCGACCGGCGTGCCGCAGCGGTTACAGAAGTTGAGACCCGGCTGGCACTCCGCGCCGCAGGTGGGACAGTACATGCTGGCCTCTCTCCGAGGTTAAGGCGCGCGGGGTGCGCGCGCGGCCGGAAGCTGCGCGCCCGCGCCCCGCCCGCGCGTCTTCAGCGCATCAGGGCGCGGATGCCCGCCAGCACCAGGTAGCCGACCGCCAGCACCACCGCCAGCTTGATCAGCAGGATCGCCAGCCCGATGATCGTGCCGAGCACGGCGAACCCCAGTCCGACGGCCGCGCCGACGAGCGGGATGCCGACGATCAGCACGAACAGGCCGAGCAGGATGATTCCCAGAACTCTCCAAGCGTCTTTCATCTCAAGCACCTCGACTTTATTGCAATTGCGTCACGCTGGCGCGGCCTGCTGCGGCGGCCCCTCAAGCGTGGCTCGCCTTCCTATACGCACGCCCGGCCCGCCGCGTTCCCATTAACGCCCGCCCCGGTCGCAAGACCGGCGCACGCGCCGCGCCCGAAATGTGCTAAGCTCGTGGTGGACAAAACCCCCTGTGCGAATTGTGGCTGGTCAGGGTCGCCGCGGTCAAGGCGAAAAGCCGTGACGGGTGACAAGTGACAGGTGACAGGAGAGAGCCGTGACGGGTGACAGGTGACAGGTGACAGGAGAAAAGCTAACAGCTAATAGCTAACAGCTTCTTCCTGTCACCCGTCACCTGTCACCCGTCACGGCTTTTAATATGGCGCGGCGGAAGACGGAGCGACTGTTCGAGGAGCCGGCGGCGGCGAGTGCGGCCGAGGATACGAGCGCGCCGCTGGCGGAGCGTTTGCGCCCGCGCACGCTCGAAGAGTTCGTCGGGCAGCAGCAGTTGGTGGGCGCGGGGCGCGTGCTGCGCCGGCTGCTCGAAGGCGCGGGGCGGCTGCCGTCGCTCATCCTGTGGGGCCCGCCCGGCACGGGCAAGACGACGCTCGCGCGCCTCGTCGCGCAGCGCGAGGACGCCGAGTTCATCGCGCTGTCGGCCGTCTTCTCCGGCGTTAAAGACATGCGCGAGGCCATCGCCGAGGCGCGCGAATACCGCCGCCGCGGCCGCCGCACAGTCCTCTTCATCGACGAGATACACCGCTTCAACAAGGCGCAGCAGGACGCGCTGCTGCCCGCCGTCGAAGACGGCACGATCACTCTGATCGGCGCGACGACCGAGAACCCCTCGTTCGAGGTCATCGGCGCGCTGCTCTCGCGCTCGCGCGTGCTGGTGCTTGAGCCGCTCGGCGCGGAAGAGATTGAGACGCTCCTGCGCCGCGCGCTCACGGACGAGGAGCGCGGGCTGGCGCGGCTGCGCCCCGTCTTAGACGACGAACTGCTCGCGCGCCTCGCGCGGGCCGCGGGCGGCGACGCGCGCGTCGCCCTGAGCGCGCTCGAAGCGGCCGTGGACGCGACCGCGCCCGACGAAGAGGGTGCGCGTGTCATCCGCGAGGAGATCGTGGCCGAGGCTCTGGGGCGCGCGCGTTACGCCTACGACAAGGGCGGCGAGGAGCACTACAACCTCGCGTCGGCGCTCATCAAATCCTTGCGCAACTCGGACGCGAACGCCGCGCTCTACTGGCTCGCGCGGCTCATCGAAGGCGGGGCCGATCCGGTCTTCATCGCGCGCCGGCTCTGCATCCTCGCGTCGGAAGACGTAGGTCTCGCCGACCCGCAGGCGATGGTGCAGGCCGCGGCCGCCGCCGAGATCACGCAGCTCATCGGGCTGCCCGAAGCGTTGTACCCGCTCGCGCAGGCGACCGTCTACCTGGCCCGCGCGCCCAAGTCGAACGCGGTCAAGCGCGCTTACCACGCCGCGGCCGAGGACGCGCGCGAGACGGCGCGCGAACCCGTCCCGCTGCACCTGCGCAACGCCGTCACGCCCCTGATGAAGCGCGTCGGCTACGGCGGCGGCTACCGCTACGTCCACGACGACCCGCAGGCCAAAGACGAGATGGCGTGTCTGCCCGAAGGATTGCGCGGCCGGCAATACTTCGATGAATGAATGGCTGTCAATTGTTATTGGTTAGTTGATAATTGTTAGTGGTTAGTTGTAGATGGGAACAGGTTGATTTGCGATAGCGTAGTGGCCGCGCGGCATGGGCACAATTAACAACGAACAACTAACAACTAACAGTTAACCAATAACAGCACTTTCATGAACCAGCACGAGACGGACAAGGAGTTAGCTTACCTGCACGAGTTGTACGTCGCGCCTGATTGGGGCGAGCGGTTCGCGGAGTTGATTGACGAGCACGTCGTGCTGCCCAAAGAGGGCGCGGCGCTCTACGTGGCGGCGGGCACGGGCGGGCACGCGCTGGCGCTCAAGGAGCGCGCCGGCAAGGACGTGACGCTCATCGGCGTGGACGAGAGCGCCGAGCGGCTGGCGCTCGCGCGCGCCAAGTCGGCCGCCGCCAAGCTCGAAGCGCAGACCGAGTTTCGTCTGACGCAGTTGGAAGCTTTGGACTTCGAGGACGAGCGGTTCGCGCTCGTCGTCGGCGACGCGTCGCTGGTCGCGCCGGAGCGGCTGCCGGAGATGTTGGCGGAGATGGTGCGCGTCGCCGCGCCGGGCGGCACGGTCGCCTTGAACCTGCCGACGGCGTCGAGCTTCGGCGAGTTCTTCTCGATCTACTGGGAGGCGCTCGGTAACGCCGGGCTGGTGACGGAGGGGGCGCTCGTCGAGCAGTTGATTTCGGCGCTGCCGACCGTCTCGGAGGTGGAGCGGTTGGCGGCGCGCGAGGGGCTTGACGAAATACAGTCGTGGACACGCATCGAGGAGTTCGATTACGCTTCGGGCGCGGAGTTTTTGAGCGCGCCGCTCGTCAAGCACTTCCTGCTGCGCGACTGGCTCGAACCGCTGCGGGACGAGGGCGCGCGCGCGCGCGCGCTCGCGGCCGTCGCCGAGTTGATTGACGAGGAGCGGCACGAGGGCGAGTTCGCGCTCTCGGTCAAGGCGACGCTCGTCGTCGGGCAGAAGCCGCGCTGACAAAGGCGCGCGACCGGCGCGGCCGCGCACGCCCACTCTTGGAAACGGGCGGCGATTGAGTATTTCCTTTTGACATCCTCTTGCACGTTTTCGCGCTCGGCCGCGCCGCCACCCCGAACGGCCGCCGGCGCTAAGGAGAACCGAGATGCTCGCAACTAAACGTGGTTCCGTCTTCGCGCTCGCGCTGCTGCTGTTGACAACGGGTCTGGCCGCCGCCCAGAAGAAGCGCAAGGCGGTCGCCGAGACGCCGCCCAACCCGCCGTCCGTGTCTTTGAGCGCCGACGCCGCGACCATCACCATCTGCCCGCGCGAGGAGGGCGGCGGCGGCGGGCGCGTGCGGCTGACCGCCGACGCCAGGTCGCCCGACGGGCTGCCCATCCGCTACGCGTGGCGCACGACGGGCGGGCGCATCGTCGGCGACGGGGCCAACACCGAGTGGGATTTGACCGACGCCGTGGCGGGCCGCAGCTACGTGGCGGAGGTCACGGTCACGACGGGCGACGCGCGCTGCGAGGCGTTCGCCACGATCCCCGTCGCGGTCGTCGAGTGCCCGCCGCTGCGCGAGGTCTGCCCGAACATCTCCATCGTCGGGCCGGACACGGTGACGGTCGGGCAGCCGATCACGTTCTCGGCCGAAGTCAACGGCGGCACGCCCGGCGCGACGCCCGTCTACAACTGGACGGTCGAGCCGGGCCAGATCACGAGCGGGCAGGGCACGCCCACGATCACCGTCTCGTCGGCGAGCCTGGGCGGGCGCGACGTGCGCGCCGCGCTGACCGTCAACGGCTACGGCGGGCTGAACTGCACGGCCTCTTTCTCGACGCCGGTGCAGACCGAGCGGCGCAGGCCGCAGCAGTTTGACGAACTCGGCGAGGTCAAGCGCGACGACGAGAAGGCGCGGCTCGACATCTTCGCCTCCGAGTTGCAAGCGAACCCCGGCGCGCAAGGCTACATCATCATCGTCGGCGGGCGCGGCAACGCGGCGCAGACGCGCGCCGCCAACGCCAAGACCTACCTCGTCACCAACCGCGCGCTTGAGGCCGGCCGCATCGTGACGCTCGTGGGCCGGCCCGGCGGCGAGACGCGGATGCAACTCTGGCTCGTCCCGGCCGGCGCGGAAGCGCCCACCGTGCCGCAGTAACAACGCGCGGGCAAAAACCGACAGGGCGCGGAGAGTCGCAACGCTCTCCGCGCCCTTGTTTTGTTGTCGTTGAGTGTAACCCGCGATCAGATCAACACAGAGGGCACAGAGTTAGCACAGAGGGCACAGTTTTTCTCTGTGCCCTCTGTGCTAACTCTGTGCCCTCTGTGTGAAACCGGCCGCGCGCCGGACGCAACTTTAAGAACGGTTAGGCCGCTCGCCTTCGGCGCGCTGGCGCGCGGCGCGGCGGCGCGCTTCCTCGAAGAGCGCCTCGTCATCCACGGCCGACAGTTCGCCCGCCGTGCCCCGCGTCTCGCCCCGCTGCAACTGCCGCTTCTGCGCCTCCGCCTCCGCGTCCGCTTCGTCCATGCCTTCGCGGAAGGCGCGCTTGCTCTGCCCCAGCGCCTTCGCCAACTGCGGCAGGCGCGACGCGCCGAACAGCAGGAAGACGATCAGCAGGATGATGATCAACTCTTGGGGGCCGAAGGCGAAGGCCAGCGTGGCTGCGTTCATGTGCGATCACTTCTTTCCAGTTGGGCCGCCGGCTTCACTCTCCCGCCGCGCTGCCGGATTCAAAAAAAAGATACTTGCGCCACGTCACGTCCGCCCGCCCCAGGTAGCGCATGATCTGGCGGTTGACGTGCAGCGAGAAGCCGCGCGGGCGGCGAGCCAGGTGCATCCCCGCCTCTTCCGGCGTGCGGCTGCCCTTGCGGTGGTTGCAGCGCTTGCAGCACGCGACCAGATTATCCCACGACGACTCGCCGCCGCGCGAGCGCGGCAGCACGTGGTCGAGCGTCAACTCCGAGGGCGGCAGTTGCCGGCGGCAGTACTGGCAGGTCGAGTGGTCGCGCAGCAGTATGTTCTTGCGCGAGAGCGAGCGGTGCTTGAACGGGATGTGGATGTACTCGGTCAGGCGGATGACGGAGGGCGCGTGCATCGTCACCTTGGCCGAGTGCAGCATGTGCCCGTTGTGCTCCTCCATCCGCGCCACGCCCTTGAAGATCAACACGACCGCCCGCCGCTCGGTGCAGACGTTGATCGGCTCAAACGAAGCGTTCAGGACTAGCACTCGTCCAGTCATCTTGCCCTCAGATATTACGGGAGCGCGGCCGAGCCTGTCAAAAACTTCGCCCGGCCGCGCGGCTTGTCGCTTTGATGCGGGCGGGCGCAACCGCGCCGCCAGGCGACGCTTAAACGCGCTGACGTAACGCTTTCTGGTGCTGCGACGACCGACGGGTCGTCGCCGACAGACGGTCGGTCGGATCGTTCAGCCCGACGTGCGGAAACGATCCGTCGCCTCGACGAGCGCGCTGCGGATGCCGGGTTCGAGCGCGGAGTGGCCGGCGTCCGGGACGACGCGCAAGTCGGCCTCGGGCCAGGCGCGGTGCAACTCCCACGCGGACATCATGGGGCAGACCACGTCGTAGCGCCCCTGCACGATCACGGCCGGGATGTGGCGGATCGCGCCGACGTGCTCGACGAGCCAGTTGTCGGTCTCGAAGAAGGAGTTGTTGATGAAGTAGTGGCACTCGATGCGGGCGAAGGCGACGGCGAACTCGTCCGTGCCGAACTGCGCGATGAAGTCGGGGTCGGGGAAAAGCTTCGACGTGCTGCCCTCCCAGATCGACCAGGCGCGCGCCGCCGCCAGCCGCTCGGACTCGTCCTCGCTCGTCAGCCGCCGGTAGTAGGCGCTCACCATGTCGCCGCGCTCGGCTTCCGGGATGACCGCGAGGTACTGCTCCCACACGTCCGGGTAGATGGCGCTCGCGCCCTCCTGGTAGAACCAACTGATCTCCCGCGGCCGGCACAGGAAGATGCCGCGCAGCACCAGCGAGCGGGCGCGCGCCGGGTGCGTCTCGGCGTAGGCGAGCGCCAGCGTGCTGCCCCAAGAGCCGCCGAATACGTGCCAGCTTTCGATGCCGAGGTGCTCGCGCAGCCGCTCGATGTCGTCAACCAAGTGCCACGTCGTGTTCTCTTCGAGGCTCGCGTGCGGCGTGCTCTTGCCGGAGCCGCGCTGGTCGAAGAGCACGATGCGATAAGCTTCGGGGTCGAAGAAGCGGCGGTAGTCGGGCACTGTGCCGCCGCCCGGCCCACCGTGCAGGAAGACGACCGGCTGCCCGTCCGGGTTGCCGCTCTGCTCGTAGTACAGCGTATGCACCGGCGACACCGGCAACCGGCCCTCATCGTATGGTTCAATCGGCGGGTACAAGTCTCTCATGCCGGCATCATACAGAGGTTAGAGGTCAGAGGCTAGAGGTCAGGATAAGTTCAAGGTTCAAGGTTCAAAGTTCAAGGTTCAAGGTTCAAAGTTCAAGGTTCGGCGTGCAGCTAACCTTGAACGTTGAACCTTGAACCTTGAACTCTTACTGACATCTGACATCTGACATCTAGCCCCTGTTCTTCTCCGCCCGCGCCGCGGTGAGGACGTAGACGGCGGCCGCGCCGGCGGCCGTCAAGGCCTGCGCGCAGGCGCTGGCGGTTGCGCCGGTGGTGAACACGTCGTCAATCAGCAGGACGCGTGTGCCGGCGATGAGGCGCGGGCGCGAGACGGCGAAGGCCGCGGCGACCGTCTCGCGCCGGGCGCGTGCGTCCAGGCCGGCGCGGTGCGCGTTGGTGTGCGCGGCGCGGCTCAAACTACGTTCGTCGAGCGGCAGCCCCGTCTGCGCGGCGACGGCGCGCGCGAGCAGCGCCGCTTGGTTGAAGCCGCGTTCGCGCTCGCGCGCCGGGTGGAGCGGCACGGGCACGATGCGGTCGGCCGCGTCGAGCGGCGCGCGCCGTTGCGTCGCCGCGAGCAACGCCGCGAGCCGCGCGCCCACGTGCGGCTCGCGCTTGAGGCGCAAGACGGCCGCGCGCAAAGCCCCCTCGTAGACGCCCGCGGCGCGCGCCGCCGTGAACGCCTCCGCGTCGCAGCGCCGACACCACACGGCTTCGGGCGCGACCGCCGGCACGTCCACTTGCGCCAGCGCGCCGCACTTCCAGCAGCACGTCTCCGCGCCCGTGAAGACGCGCGTCCGCGCCCAGCAGGCCGCGCACGCGGGCGCGTCCGCGCGCCGCGCCACGTCCGCCGCGCCGCACACCGCGCACGCCAACGGGTAGACGAGCGCCAGCGCCGCGTCATAAAGCGTGTCGAGCCGCCGCGTCAGCCACATGATTTGAAAACCGTCCGTTGTCCGTCGTTAGTTGTCCGTTGTTCTCGTTACGCCGGTCGCACGCTAAAGATCAGACGTTCGACCGACGAAAGAAGAACAACGGACAACTGACCACGGACAACGGACAGCCTTTATACACCAAACCGCCGCCGGTCTCGACGTGCGCGAGACCGGCGGCGGCGGTTAAGATTGCGTGCGGCGCGTGAAGGCGCTGCGCCCCGTCGGGCTGTTAGGTTATTCCTCTTCCGTATTCAACAGGCCGCGCTCTTGCAAGTCCTGGCACTTGAGGCAGTAGCGCGCCCACGGCACGGCTTCGAGCCGCTTCTCCTGCACCGGCTCGCCGCAGTTGACGCACTCGCCGAAGCCGCCCGTCTCGATGCGCTGCAACGCTTCGTCAATCAAAGCGAGCAGGCGGCGGTCGTTGGCCGACATCGAGATCAACAGTTCCTTCGTGTAGGCGTTGGCGGCCATGTCGGCGGGGTCTTGCGTGGCTTCGAGGTCGCGCTCGCGGCTCGACATCTCCGCTTCCGTCACCTGCCGGAACAAACCCTCGCGTCGTTCCAACAAACGATCACGGTATGATTTCAACTTACGCTTATCCATGTTATGCCCCTCTCTTAAACCCTACTTGTTCTTTCACGTCCCGACTTCAAATAAAACGCGAACGCGCGTTAAAGGTTTCAGCCGTCGCGCTCATTTCTGGTACGGCAACCCGTGCATGATCGTGTACGCGCGATAAAGTTGTTCGACCAGCACGACGCGAGCCATCTCATGTGTCAGCGTCAGCCGCGACAGAGACCAACGCACG
>DASVPY010000046.1:0-38456 GCA_036389395.1 Pyrinomonadaceae bacterium | reverse complement strand
GCAAAGCGCGAATAAGAAGCAGCGGCGGCACTCAACGTTGAGTGCCGCCGCTTCTTTCCGTTCGCGCTCACGCGCTCATGGCGGGCAGGGATGCCCGCGCCCCCGGCTGTGACTTGCGCGCTTCAGCGCGGCGCGCGGCGTCGTCAACGCTCGCGCGCGCGTCTGCCGGCCATGAGGACTTCGCGCCCGACGAGGTAGAGGAGCACCGTCAAGAGTATCAGCGGGATGAGCGCGAGCACGTCGGAGCTTGGCCCCTCGAAGAAGGGGTTGTTGGCGGTGGCCCAGCGCTCGACGTTGGTGAGGCGCGCGGAGACGCCTTCGCTCAGGTTCAGGAAGGCGTGGACGACGCCCGCCAACGCGCCGCCCGCGATGTAGCCGGACGCGAGCAGCACGCCCGGACTCTTGTCGCCTTCCGCCACCAACTGTTCCTCCGACAAGTTGCGCCCCGCGAACTTGCGCCGCGTGTACTTGTCCACGCCGAGCCGCACCATGCCGCCGACGAAGATCGGCGCGGAGGTCGAGATCGGCAGGTAGACGCCGACCGCGAACGCCAGCGACGGGATGCCCGCCAACTCAAGCACAATCGCGATGAAGACGCCCAGGAGCACCAGCCCCCAAGGCAGTTGCCGGCTCAGGATGCCCTTGATGATGTAGGACATCAGCGTCGCCTTCGGCGCGTTGTACTTCGTCACCGTGCCGCCGCCCGGCCGCTCCGTGATGACGCCGTTGATGCCGGGGTCGGACAGGTAGACCGGCGTGCCCGACTCGTCCGCGAGGTAGCGCCCGACGGGGCCGGCCGCCGTGTCCGTCTGGTGGCAGACGAGGTACAGGTTCGTGTCGCTGCTCGCCTGCGAGCCGAGCAGGTGCTCGCGCTTCGGCTGCCCGCCGCTCTGCTCGCACTGCGCCGGGTTGAAGCGGAAGCCCGCGGGCAGACTGACCTCCGTGTTGTTCGCCACCGGCACGTAGACGGTCGAAGACTGGTTGAGCCACAGGAGTATGTAGCCGAGCACGAGCGCCGACGAGAGCGCGCCCACGAGGATCGCGATCTGCTGCGCCTTCGGCGTCGAGCCGACGAGGAAGCCCGTCTTCAAGTCCTGCGAGGTCGTGCCGCCGTTCGACGCGGCGATGCAGACGATGCCGCCGATGGAGAGCGCGGTGACGAAGTACGGCGGCGCAGTCCAGCCGATGACGAGGAAGACGAGACAGGTCAGCAAGAGCGTCGCCACCGTCATGCCGGAGATCGGGTTCGACGACGACCCGACCTCGCCCGTCAGGCGCGACGAGACGGTGACGAACAGGAAGCCGAACGCGACGATCAAGAGCGCGCCGAGTATGTTGAACCGGAGGTTCAACTGCGGCGCGATCATGATGACGATGAGCATGGCGATGACGCCGCCGATGACCCACTTCATCGAGAGGTCGCGGTCTGTGCGCGGCGCGTTCTCGCTGGCCGCGCCGCTGCCGCGCAAGTCCGCCAAGCCCCCCTTCAGCCCGCTCCAGATGACGGGCAGCGAGCGGAACAGGCTGATGATGCCGCCCGCCGCCACCGCGCCCGCGCCGATGTAGAGGATGTAACCCTTCTGTATCTGGCCCACGCTCATGTCGCGGATCAGGTGCGCGGTCTCGGGCGCGAGCGGCCCGGCGAGGCCCGCGCCGAAGTACTTGATCGCCGGGATGAGCACGAGGTACGAGAGCACGCCGCCGCCCATCATGATGGCCGAGATGCGCGGCCCGATGATGTAGCCGACGCCGAGCAAAGCCGGGTTGTTCTCAATCGAGACCGAGCCGGCCTCGAAGGGCCGCCCGAAGACCTTGGTCGGCACTTCCTTCCACGACTTGAAAATCTGTTGCAGCGCGTAGTAGGCGAAGCCGATGCCGAAGCCGGCGATGATGGTCTTGCCGCCGAGCATCGCGTCGTCGGCCGCCGCCGCCGAGCGCGCGTCCGTGTGCGCCGCCGCGCGCGACTCCTCGGACGCGCCCGCCTTCAGCACTTCGGCGCACGCCGTCCCTTCCGGGTACTTCAGGTAGCCGTGCTGCTGCACGATGAGCGCGCGCCGCAGCGGGATCATCATCAGGATGCCGAGCAACCCGCCCAGCACCGCGACGAGCATGACGCGCGTGGCCTCTAAGTCGAAGCCGAGGATCATGATCGCCGGCATCGTGACGCCCAACCCGAAGGCGATTGACTCGCCCGCCGAGCCGGCCGTCTGCACGATGTTGTTTTCGAGGATCGTCGCGTCGCGCAGCCCCAGCTTCGAGAGCACGCGGAAGAGCGTGATCGAGATGACGGCGACGGGGATCGAGGCGCTGACCGTGAGACCGACCTTGAGCACCAGGTAGAGCGACGACGCGCCGAAGATGATGCCGAGCAGCGTGCCCACGACGAGCGGCAGCGGCGTCAACTCGGGCAGGTTCGCGCTCGCGGGCAGGTACGGGCGAAACGCGGCGAGGTACGGGTTGTCAGGCTTCGCGCCGACGATGTCCGGGTATTCGTTGGTCTCGGCAACGTCAGCCGTCTCAGTAGCCATTGGTCATGACCTCCGATTAGGTTCGCGCAAGATGTACAGGGGAGCAGCGGGGTTCCTTTTGCGCCGCTACTTTAACCCCGCGCGGGCGCGCGAAGCAAGAAGCGGGAGCAGTGGTCGGCGGGAAGTCGGAGTTCAAGGTTCAACGTTCAAGGTTCAACGTTAAGGACGCAGCCAACCTTGAACCTTGAACTTTGAACTTTGAACTCTGTCCCCAACTGACCACCGACCACCGACCACCGACCACTGCCTTTTGTGCTAAACTACGCGCGCCTATCGTCCCGGTTTCCCCTCGGAGTTTTGACGTAACATGCGCCCACGTTGCTTAGCACTCGCGCTCTGCCTGACGCAGTTGCTCGCCCTCGCGCCCTACGCGCGGACGCCCGGCGCGCGCCGCGCGCTTGCGGCCGACCCCGGCCAAAGCCCGCCCGCGGTCGCCGTCACGGCGCGCGCGGCCGCGCCCGTGCCCGCGCCCGTGGACGTGCTCGGCTTCACGCCCGGCGACGACCGCAAGCTCGCCAGTTGGGCGCAGATGCTCGACTACTTTCGTAAGCTGGCCGCGGCGAGCGACCGCGTGAAGTTGGAAGAGTTGGGGCAGACGACCTTGGGCCGGCCCTTCGTCGTGGCGATCATCAGCGCGCCGGAGAACATGGCGCGGCTCGAAGTGTACAAAGACATTCAGCGCAGGCTCGCCGACCCGCGCACGCTCGGCGCGCGCCCGGAGGTTAAGGCCGAAGGGTTAATCAGCAACGGCAAGACGGTCGTCCTCATCACCTGCGGCATCCACTCGACCGAGGTCGGCGGCAACCTCGTCAGCATGTTGATCGCGCACCGGCTCGCCTCGTCCGACGAGCCAGAGATTCGCAGCATCCTGCAAAACTGCATCGTGCTGCTCGTGCCCAGCCTGAACCCGGACGGCGTGGACATAGTTAAGAACTGGTACGACAAGACGCTCGGCACGCCGTACGAAGGGACGAGTCCGCCGGAGCTTTATCACAAGTACGCGGGGCACGATAACAACCGCGACTGGTACGCCTTCACGCAGGTCGAGACGCAGTTGACCGTGGACAAAATTCACAACGTCTGGCATCCGCAGATCGTCCACGACATACACCAGCAGGGCGAGAACGGCTCGCGGCTTTTTCTGCCGCCCTACATGAAGCCCGTCGAGCCGAACGTGCCGCAGCAGATCGTCGCCGGCTACACCGAACTCGGCAACTACATGGCGGCCAGCTTGCGCACCGCCGGCTTCAAAGGCATCACGACCGACTCGACCTACGACGCCTGGACGCCCGCGCGCGCCTACTCGCACTACCACGGCGGCGTCCGCATCCTCTCCGAGACCGCCTCGGCCCGCCTCGCCTCGCCGCTCACCGTCAAGTTCTCCGAACTGCGCTCGCGCGAAGGCTACGACCCGCAGAAGGAGACGGCGAACTTCGGCCCGCTGTGGCAAGGCGGCGAGTGGCGTCTGCGCGACATCACCAACTACATGGACGCGGCCGCCTTCGCCCTCCTACGCCACGCCGCCGAGCATCGGCAGGAATGGCTGCAACGCTTCTACGAGATCGGCAAACAGGCCGTGCGCCCGCGCCGGCCCGGCGAGTTGTGGGGCTTTCAGATCAACTCCGCCTCGTCGTGGACGAGTTACCACCTCGAAGAGATTCTGCGCCGCGCCGGGGTGGAGGTCATCTACACGCGCGCCCGGCCCGTCGTGCGCCGGGCGAAGTCGCCCGCGCTCCTGGCCCCGCAGGAGGCGCTCGTCCGCATGGATCAGCCCTACGCTTCGTTCGCCAAAGCCCTGCTCGAAGTGCAGCACTACCCGGACCTGCGCGACGAGAGCGGCCACCCCATCGCGCCTTACGACGTGACGGCGCACACGCTGCCCTTACTCATGGGCGTGGAGGTCAAGCCGCTGTTCGCGCCCGTCAAGTACCGCCCCGTCGCGGTCAAGCGCAGCGAGTTCATGTGGGGCAAGGGGCTGGCCATGCCGCGCGTCGGCATCTACAAATCCTACGTGCCCGCGCTGGACGAGGGCTGGACGCGCTGGGCGTTCAAGCACGACGCGAACTTCCTCTACGACACCGTCTTGATGGAAGAGGACGAGGCCGACAAGGCGCACGTCAACGTGTGGACGCTCGAAGACGCGGAGTTGCGCGCCGGCCACCTGCGCGCCAAGTACGACACCATCGTCATCCCCGATCAGTCGCCGCGCGCCATCCTGAACGGTCACCGCGCCGGCACGATGCCGCCCGAATACACGGGCGGGGTGGGCGAGGCGGGCGTGCGCGCTCTGCGCGAGTTCGTCGAACAGGGCGGGACGCTCGTCGCCTTGAACAAGGCGTCTGACTTCGCCATCGAGCAGTTGAAACTGCCCGTGCGCGACATCACGGCGGGTCTGCCGCAGACCGAATACTACGCGCCCGGCTCGATCCTGCGCATCGAGTTGGACAGGACGCACCCAATCGCCGCCGACATGCAGCGCGCGCTGAAGGCCGGCTACGACGAAGAGGCGATGGAGTGGCGCTACAGCAAAGTGCCGAAAGAGTCGGTCGCCTGGGTCGAGAACTCGCCCGTCTTCGAGGTGGACACGCGCGACATCGGCGCGCGCGTCCGCATCGTCGCGCACTACCCGGTTGACCGCGACCCGCTGCTTTCGGGTTGGCTGCTGGGCGGCCGCAAACTGTGGGGCAAGGCCGCGCTCGTCGAGGTCACGTTGGGGCGCGGGCGCGTCATCCTCTTCGGCTTCCGCCCGCAGTACCGCGGGCAGTCGTTCGCCACTTACCCGCTCTTTTTCAACGCGCTCGCGGCGAAAGCCGACTGAGCCGAGTTAAGCTTCAGACAGATTCGGTCTACAGACCGAGCACACCGTTTCGGAGGCGTCCCGGCCGTCAACTGCGCGGGCGGCCGCGGGCTAAACATCAACAGGCGTTCCCGACAGGAGGTAAACCCAGATGAGCGCCGTCCCGTGCAACCGGAGTTTACGCGCAAACGGGCGCGCGCGCCGCCGCGCCGCCGCCATCCTCGTCTGCCTTTTGCTCTTCGGCGCGCACGCCCGCGCGCAGGCACAGTCGCAGCCGCCCGCGCCCGGACAGCAGCCCGAAGACGTGTTGCGGATCAACGCCGAGTTGGTGCAGACGGACGTGGTCGTGCTGGATCGGCAGGGCCGTTTTGTGGACGGGCTGACCGCCAACGATTTTCAGCTCAGCGTGGCCGGCCGGCCCGCGCCCGTCGCCTTCTTAGAGCGCGTGACGGCGGGCGGCCCCAACGAAGAGGCGCAGTTGGCGCGGGCGCGCGGCGAGGCGCAAGCGGCGGGCGCGGCCCGCACCGCCCTGCGCCCGCCCGACCGCGGCCGCCTCATCTTTTTCTTCGTTGACGACTTTCACCTCTCCGCCGGCAGCGCCAAGCAGGCGCGCGACACGCTGCAACGCTTCGTCGAGACCGAACTGGGGCAGAACGATCTGATGTGCGTGCTCTCGGCCAGCGGGCAGGTCGGCTTCCTGCAACAGTTGACCGACGAGCGGGCCGTGTTGCGCGCCGCCATCGCGCGCCTCAAGCCCGGCCCGCCGCCCGCGGCCAGCTACGAGCGCCCGCCCATGAACGAGTACCAGGCGCTCGCCATCGCGGCGCGCGACATAGACGTAACGCAGTTCTTCGTCCGCAAGGTGCAAGAGCAGGAGGGGATAGATCAGAAGGGCGAGTTCAAACTCCCGGTCGAGGTCGCGCGCGACATCGTGCAGGGCCGGGCCGCGGCGCTGCTGCAACAGACCACCAGCGCCACCACCCGGACGCTCTACGCGCTTGAGAGCACCATCCGCCCCACGGCCGAGTTGCCCGGCCGCAAGCTCTTCTTCTTCCTGAGCGACGGCTTCTACCTGAACCACACGGACACCTCGATGCTGGGGCTGGTGCGGCGCGTCGCCAACGCCGCCGCGCGGGCCGGCGCGGTCATCTACTCGATTGACACGCGCGGGCTGAGCACGGGGCTGGCCGAGGCGGCCGACGACGCGGCCGTCGATCCTTCGGGCCGGCTGGTGCGCGCCGGGCTGGGCAGCCTCTCGGCCGCGCAAGACCCCTTGAACGCGCTCGCGCGCGACACGGGCGGGCGCGCCTTCTTAAACTCGAACGCGCTCGGCGCGGGCGTCACCGACGCGCTCAGAGAGACGACGCGCTACTACCTGCTGGCGTGGCAGCCCGACGAGGCGGCGGCGCGCGGGCGCGAGGGGCGCGTCGTGGTCAGCGTCAGAGGCCACCCCGAGTACACGGTGCTCGCGCGGCGCGGCTACTTCCGGCTCGAAGCCGACACCATCCCGAAGGTGCTGAGCGTGCGTCGCCCCGAGTCGAGCGGCGCGGGCGCGGCCCCTGCGCCCGCGCCGGCCGACGCCACGCTGGTCTCGGCCATCGTCGCCCCCTACCCGTCCGGCGCGCTGCCCACCGCGCTCAGCCTCAACTACCGCGACGCGCCCGGCTACGGGCCCGTCGTCACGGCCGCCGTGCAGGTGGACGGCGCAGGGATAGCCTTCGATCCGGGCGCGGGCGATGCGGCGGCGGTCGTGGAAGTGGCCGGCGTGGTCTTCAACAGCGACGGGCGGCAGGTGGCCAGCTTCAAGAACCGTTTGAACCTGACCGCGCCCGCGGGCGGGCGGCCCGACGCTTGGCGCGGCGTCGTCTCGGAATACAACGTGCAGCTCGCGCCCGGTCTCTACCAGGTGCGCGCCGCGGCCCACGACGTGCGCACGGGCCGACTCGGCAGCGCCATGCGCTGGATCGAAGTGCCCGACCTGAGCACGGGCCGGCTCGCCCTCGCCAGCCTGCAACTGAGCGAGCGCACGCAAGGTTCAGCGCCGACGCCCGACGGCGCGCCGCTCGTGCGCCCCATCATTGACGGGCGCTTACGCAGCAGTTCGGGTCTGCGCTTCCGCACCTACGTCTACAACGCCGCGCGCGGCGGCGCGCGCCAGTTGCCCGATGTCGCCCTTCAGGTGCAGGTCTTCCGCGACGACCAGCCGATCATCACCGCGCCCGTGCGCTTCGTCGCCGCGCCCTCGTCCGCCGATCCCGCCCGGCTCCCGTACGAGGCCGAACTGGCGCTCGAACGGCTGCCGCCCGGCCGCTACCAGTTGCGCGTCACGGCGCTGGATCGGGTGGGCAAGGCGTCTGTGCCCCGCCGCGTTAACTTCGAGGTGCGCTAAGCGGCGGTCGCGCGCGGGGCCGCCGAAACATGAGAAGAGGAGCCTTGCGATGAGTGCAACGGTCAACACTCAGAGTGCCAGCCCGCGGTCGCGTGCGGCCGCCGTTATCTTCGTCTGCCTCTGCGGCCTGTTCGCGGGCGCGCGGGCGCAGGAGCCGCCGCCGGCCGCGCCGACGCCGAAAGCCCAGACGGAAGACGAGCTGCGCATCAACGTCGATCTCGTGCAGGCGGACGTGCTCGTGCTCGACCGCGAGGGGCGCTTCGTGGACAACCTGACGCGCGACGACTTCACGCTCGGCGTGGACGGACGCCCCCAGCCCATCGCTTTCTTCGAGCGCGTGACGGCGGGCAGTCTGAGCGAGGAGGCGCAGTTGGCGCTGGCGCGCGGGCGCGCGGGCGGCGGCGCGATGACCGGCTCGAACCGCCAGCCTTTGGATCGCGGGCGCACGGTCTTCTTCTTCGTGGACGACTTCCACCTGACGACCACGAGCGCGGCGCAGGTGCGCCAACTGCTGCGCCGCTTCATTGACGCGGACTTGGGCCAGAACGATCAGATGGCCATCATCGCCGCCTCGGGCCGCGTCGGCTTCCTGCAACAGATGACCGACGAGCGCGCCGTGCTGCACGCGGCGGTCGAGCGCGTCAGACCCGGCCCGACCGTGAACGACTACCAGCAGCCGCCGATGACCGTCTGGCAGGCGCTCGCCGTCGAGCAGAACGACAAGGGCGTGCTCGGATATTTCGTCGGGCAGTTGGTCAGGGACTCCGGTCTCGACCCGGACACGGCCATCGTGCAGGTGGTCGCGCGCGCGCACGCGCTCTTGCACCAGAGCGCCGACCTGACCGCCAAGACGCTCTACGCGCTCGACGGCGCGCTCCGCCCCGTCGCGTCCCTGCCCGGCCGCAAGCTCTTCTTCTTCCTGAGCGACGGCTTCTACGTTGATCGCGCGAACACTTCGACGTTCGGCCAACTGCGGCGCGTCGCCGACACGGCCGCGCGTTCGGGCGTCGTCATCTACTCGCTCGACACGCGCGGCTTGAGCGTCGCGGGACTGCCCGATGCGGCCAGCGGCGCGACGGCCGATCCGACCGGGCAACTACTCAGCAACGACCTCGGCGCGCTGCGCGCCGCGCAAGACCCTTTGAACGCGCTGGCGCGCGACACCGGCGGGCGCGCTTTTCTGAACACGAACGTGCTCGCGGCCGGCGTCGCCGAGGCGCTCAGGGAGACGGCGCGCTACTACCTGCTCGTCTGGCAGCCGGACGAAGATGACGCGCGCGCCGCGCGCGTCGGCCGCCTGAACGTCACCGTCAAAGGCCACCCCGAGTACAAGGTGCTCGTGCGCCGCGGCTACTTCCTGCAAGACGCCGACACGCAGCCGCGCGTGCTCACCGCGCGCCACCGCACGGTCGCGGACGCGGCGGCCGCGACCGCGCCACAGCCTTCCAACGTGACCGCGCCCGAACTCGTCTCCGCCATCCTCGCGCCTTATCCGGGCGGCGCGCTGCCCACCGCGCTCAGCCTCAACTACCAGGACACACCCGCGTTCGGCCCCGTCGTGACGGCCTCCGTGCAGGTGGACGCGACCGGCATCGCGTTCGAGCCGGCGGGCGGCGAGCCGGCGGCCGTGATCGAGGTGGCGGGCGTGGTCTTCGACCGCGAGGGGCGGCAGGTGGCGAGCTTCCGCAACCGTCTGAACATCAGCGCGCCGGTGGGCGGGCGGCCCGACGCTTGGCGCGGCGTCGTCTCGCAGTACAACGTGCAGCTCGCGCCGGGTCTCTACCAGGTGCGCGCCGCGACGCGCGACGTGCGCACGGGCCAGGTGGGCAGCGCCATGCGCTGGATCGAGATACCGGACGTGGCGGCGGGCCAACTCGCGCTCGCCAGCCTGCAACTGCACGAGCGCGCGCCGGGGCGGGCGGACGCCGCGTCGCCCGTCCACCCGAACATAGACGGGCGCTACGACGCGAAGTCGGCGCTGCGTTTCCGCACCTACATCTACAACGCGGCGCGCGGCGGCGCGCGCCAGCAGCCGGACGTGGCCTTGCAGGTGCAAATCTTCCGCGACGACCAGCCGGTCATCACCGCGCCGGTGCGCTTCGTCGCCGCGCCCTCGACCACCGACCTGCGCCGCCTGCCCTACGAGGCCGAGCTGGCCCTCGACCGACTGCCCCCCGGCCGCTACCAACTCCGCGTCACCGCCCTCGACCGCATCGCCAAGACCAGCGTCACGCGCCGCGCCAACTTCGAGGTGCGTTGAGAAAACCGCGGCCCTCATGCCGGGAGCGCGGGCATCCCTGCCCGCCATGAGCGCGTCAGCGCGAATAAAGTTAGCGGCGGCACTCAACGTTGAGTGCCGCCGTTACTTCTTTAGCGTGCTAAAGCACGCTTGGCGGGCAGGGATGCCCGCGCCCCCGGCATTCGGTTGACTGTTACTTGTCGAGGTACATCTTCGCGGCCATCTTCGCCAGCTTCCACATCTTGCGCCAGTCTATGCGCCCGTCCTCCGTGTCGCGCCCGGTGAACTTGTCGAGCAGCAGTCGGCGGAACTGCTTGCCCTCGCGCCGCAGCATGAACTCCTTGGCGTAGGGCTTGGCCGTGTCGAAGAAGCTGAAGCCGGGGTCGGTCACAAGCCCTACGCCTTCCAAGGTCATCAGCGCGCGCATGATGTAGGTGAAGCGCGCCGGCAGGCGGAACGGGTACTCGTACATCACGTCCGCCAGCTCGTAGGTCAACTCCTTGAAGTTCACCTCGCCCAGTTTCAAATTCAAATAATGCGTGAACAGCCCTTCGACCACCGGGCGCACCAGATCGGGGTTGACGCCCGGCTTGAGGAAGTCGAGGTTGATCAAGTCCTGCGCCAGCCCGTGCACGTCGCGCTCGACGACGTGGAAGAAGGCGTCGATCATCTGCGCCTGAAGCCGCGGCGTGATGCGCCCGGTCATGCCGAAGTCGAAGAAGGCGAGGTGGCCCGTGTCCATGACCAGGAGGTTGCCGGGGTGCGGGTCGGCGTGGAAGAAGCCGTCTTCGAGCAACTGCTTCAGGTACGTGCGGATGAGCAGGCGGTTGACCTTGACGGGCGAGATGCGGCGCGCGCGCAAGCCTTCGAGGTCTGTGACCTTCGTGCCGCGGATGTAGGTCATCGTCAGGACGCGGCGCGTCGAGTGCGACCAGTAGATGCGGGGCACGCGCACGGCGCGCCAGTCGCGGAAGTTGTGCCGGAAGCGGTCGGCGTTGCGCCCCTCCTGCGCGTAGTTCATCTCCTCGTGGACGGTCTCGTCGAACTCGCGCAGCATCCCCTCCCAGTCCGCGTTCTCGTTGAAACTCGGATAGCGCGACATGAAGCGCACGAGCCGGCGCAAGACCGCGATGTCGAACCCGACGATCTCTTCGAGGCGCGGGCGCTGGACTTTGACCGCGACCTCCGCGCCGTCGTGCAGCCGCGCGCGGTAGACCTGACCGAGCGACGCCGCGGCAATCGGCTCCGCGTCAATCTCCGCGAACGCCGCTTGCAGGCTGCGCCCCAACTCCGCCTCGATGCGCGCGTAGGCTTCCGTTGTGGGGAACGGCGGCACTTGGTCTTGCAGCGTCGTCAACTCTTTGACGTAAGCCAGCGGCAGCAGGTCGCCGCGCGTGCCGAGCGACTGGCCGATCTTGATGAAGGTCGGGCCGAGCCGGATCAGGCTGCGCTTGAACCATTGCGCTTGCCGTTCGAGCCGCGCCTCCTTGGTGCGCGAGGCGTCCGCGCCGCGGAAGACGACGTAACGCACGGCGCGGAGCACGCGGTCGAGCGCGCGCCTGTCCACGTCGCGGCTCCACGCCTGGAAGCGCGCCGCGCGGCCGAACCGTTGCGCCTCGGCGCGGTCGCGCTCGCCCATGCGCTGGTTGAACTTGCTGCGCGCCTCGTAGTTTTCCAGGTACAGGTAGAACGACAGCAGCCCCAGCACCCGCCCGATCTGCACGACCCGCCACAGGCCGCGCCAGCCGAGCCGTTCGAGTTCGACGGCCGCGGCGCGCGCGGGCGACTCATTGCCCGCCGTCACCGAATGACCGTTCCCGCCGCCCGCACGCACGCCCGCGGGCAGGGCCGCGCGCCCGTTGCCGTGCGCGCCGCCGTTCGCATTTTGCCCGCCCCCTGGCGTTTTGCCAGCCGGGACGAGCGCCGTCTCTCTCCGCTCAACAGTTGCCATGCCGTATCCGAAGTTAAATTAAGCCTGTAACAATCCTATGACAGCAACGAGCTTTTTCGCTATCAAGTTCCGGGCCACGGGATTAGATGCGCGGCCGCGGCAACCGGCCCGTCGGACGCGACGCGCCGCGGCCGCGGCGTTTATCAAATGACGGCGAGGGAGCGGCGGACGCCGGGGTGTGTGAAGTAGCGGCGGGCGCGGGCCACATCGGCGGCGATCTGGCGCTTGAGTTCGTCCACGGAGGCGAACTTGCGCTCGGCGCGCAGGCGGTGGAGGAAGCGCACGCGCACCACGTCGCCGTAGAGGTCGCCCGCCCAGTCGAGCACGTAGGTCTCGCAGGAGGGCTGGCCGCCGGTGTCGAACGTCGGGCGCGCGCCGATGTTGGTCACGCTGCGCCGCCACGCCCCGTCAATCAGAGTGGCCGTGACGTAGACGCCGCCCGCGGGGATGACGCGGTTCTGCGGTTGCAGGTTGGCGGTCGGGAAGCCCAGCGTGCGCCCGCGCTCGTCGCCGCGCACGACGCGCCCCTCCACGCCGTAAGGTCGGCCCAACATGCGCCGCGCGAGATTGACCCGGCCCGCGGCCAGCAGTTCGCGGATGCGGCTTGAGCTGATGCGCTGCCCGCGCAGTTGCACCTCCGGCACTTCCGCCGCGGCGAAGCCCAACTCGCGGCTCACGCGCCGGAGCAGCTCGATGTCGCCCTCGCGCCGGTAGCCGAACGCGAAGCCGCGCCCCAGGTAGACCTCGCGCGCGTGCAGCCGCTCGTGTACCACGTCGCGCAAAAACTCCGCCGCGCGCACCTGCGCGAACGCGCGCGTGAAGCGCACCACGATGGTCTGTTCGACGCCGAGCACGCCGAACGCCTCGACCTTCTGATCGAAGGTCTGCAACAAGGGCGGCGCGGACTCCGGGTGCAAGACGGCGCGCGGGTGCGGGTCGAAGGTCAACACCGTCGGCACAGCGCCGAGCGCGTGCGCGCGCTCGACCACCGTCCGCAGGATCAACTGATGCCCCAGGTGCAGCCCGTCGAACACGCCCAACGTCAGCACCGTCGGCCGCGCGATCTCAGCATTGTCCGTGCCGTGGAACAGCCGCATAAAACAGATGTCAGAGGTCAGATGTCAGATGTCGGTGTCTGCTTAACTGACATCTGACATCTGACCTCTGACATCTACGAAGTGATTTCGAGTCCGTCGTAGCCCCACTCGACGCCGGGGGGCAGGAGTCGGGCGTCGCGTGCGTGTTTGATGTCGTGCGCGATGTGCGTCAGATAGGCGCGGCGCGGGCGCAGGGCCGCGATGTAATTGAGCGCGCGCTCCAACCAGAGGTGCGTCGGGTGCGGGGTGATGCGTAGGCAGTCGAGCACGAGCACGTCGAGGTCGCGCAGGCCCGCGAGCGCGGCGGGCGGAATCTCGTTCAGGTCGGTCGCGTAGGCGAAGTCGTTGAAGCGGTAGGCGACCACGGGCAGGCGGCCGTGGATGACTTCGAGCGGCGTGACGTGCAGGTCGCGGCTCAGGCAGAAGGGCGCGCCCGCGACGACCGTGTGCGCGACGACCTGCGGCAGCCCGCCGCCGAAGTGCGACGGCTCGAAGACGTACTTGAAGATGCGGCGGATGTCCACCCACGCGCGCTCGTTGGCGTAGACGCCGAGCGGGCCGTGGCGGAAGTTCAGGGGGCGTATGTCGTCGAGGCCGAAGACGTGGTCGGCGTGGCAGTGCGTGATGAGCACGGCGTCGAGCCAGCGCAGGCCCTGCCGCAACGCCTGCTGGCGGAAGTCCGAAGAAGTGTCCACCAAGATCGTCTGCCCGTCGTGCTCGACGAGCACGGAGACGCGCAGCCGCTTGTCGCGCGGGTCGGCCGACGTGCACGTCTCGCACCCGCAGCCGATGGACGGCACGCCGGTCGAAGTGCCAGTGCCGAGTAAAGTGAACTTCATAAAGGCGAGTTCAAAGTTCAAGGTTCAAAGTTCAAGGTTCAACGACGAGGACAACTTTGAACTTTGAACCTTGAACCTTGAACTCAGCGGCCGCCTGTGATGTCGCCGCCGGTGAAGCCGCGGGGCGGCGTGGGCGGGCGCGTGCCGGCGAGCGCGACGTACTGCATGCGCAGCTCGGCGAGCAGCCCTTGCAGAATCTGCTGCTCCTGCATACTGAGGTTGCCGCGCGTCTTCTGCTCGACGGTGGCGAGCAGATCGATGCAGTGCTTCGCCAGCGGCAGATCGACCTCGCCCGGCGCGAGACCGGGGTGCTCGGTCATGCCGAGCGCGGCGGCGGCCGGCGACGCGATGAACATGACGAGGTTGGCGAACGGCGTCGGGTCGCCGCCCGGCGCGGCCCTCGCGTCGTCTTCGCGCGCGCGCGCCGGCTCGTGCGCGCCGCGGGCTTCGGGCGGCGCTTCCGTTCCGGCGGCGCGCGGCGGCGGTTCGGGCGCGGGCGGCGCGGCCGCCGGCTCGGCGGCGGGCGGCGGCTCCGGCGCTTCCTCGCGCTCGACCTCGCGCGGCGTGCCGTCGGCGTTGAAGAGGCGACGATCCGTGACTTTGAAGGTAGGTTTCTCTTCGCTCATAAGGCTCTCGCGGCGACGGCCGGTTGGGACGCACGCGGCCGGTCAGCTCGGTTAAATGTCGTCTGTGATGAACGCCGCGATGGTAGCACCCGCGCCCGCGCGCTCGCAAGAAAGGGGAAGGCAGGGATCAGTAGTCAGGAGTCAGAAGCCAGGAGCCAGAAGCTCAGGCCGAAAGTCTAAGGGCTGTGCGCCGGGCCGCTTGGAACAGACGACTTTAGGTCTTAGACTCAAGCCACGGACTTTAGCCCCTTGGACTTCTGGCTGCTGACTTCTGACTCCTGACTTCTGGCTGACGCTTATGCCCGCTACATTCGCCGACCTGGTCGCCCTGATGGCGCGTCTGCGCGCGCCCGACGGCTGCCCCTGGGATCGCGAGCAGACCTACGCCACGCTCGCGCCGATGCTGTTGGAAGAGGCCTACGAGGCGTTCGAGGCCGTCGAGGCGGCGCGCGCGGGTCGCCCCGAAGAGTTGCGCGCCGAGTTGGGCGACCTGCTCTTCCAGATCATCTTCTACGCGCAGGTCGCCGCAGAGCGCGGCGAGTTCACGATTGACGACGTGGTGGACGCCATCCACACGAAGATGGTGCGCCGCCACCCGCACGTCTTCGGCGACGAGACCGCCGCCGACACCGCCGCCGTCCTGCGCAACTGGGAAGCCATCAAGGCCGCCGAGAAGAAGGCCGCCGGCCAGCCCGACGAAGCGCAAGCCGCCTCGCTCCTCGACGGCGTCTCCTCACGCGCGCCCGCCTTGATGGAGGCGCACCAGCTAACCACCAAGGCCGCCCGCGTCGGCTTCGACTGGCAACACCTCGCCGACATCTTCGCCAAACTCCACGAAGAGATCGACGAACTGAAGGCCGCCATCCAAGAGCGCGACGAACAACGAAGCGCGCGCGCCGCCAGCGAGCGCGCCGCCGCGCCGCCCCGCAGCGAGCAGGCGCGGCGCGAAGCGCCCGCGCGCCCAGCCGCGGACGAAGAGGCCGAGCACGCGCGCGTCCGCGAAGAGTTGGGCGACCTGTTCTTCGCCGTCACCAACATCGCCCGCCACCTCGGCGTCGAACCCGAAGCCGCGCTCAAACTCACCAACCGCAAGTTCCGCCGCCGCTTCCGCCACATCGAACAAGGTCTCCACGCCCGCGGCCGCACCCTCGACGAAGCCACGCTCGACGAGATGGAAGCGTTGTGGCAGGAAGCGAAAGGCGCGAGTGGCTAAAGCGGAAGGTAGACGATCCGGTTGGGCCATTCTTCTGCTTCGGACACAGCCCAGATTAGAAGCAATTCTTCGATGGCGGTGGCCGGCTGGAGGTGTTGCGGCACGATGATCAGTCCTGGACTCGTCTGCGCCACGATGAAGCGCGCGAAGTGGGCAGGCATGGTTGCCTGATCGTGCGTTACGAGGACGCGCGCATCATGTGCGGCTAAAGCCAGGACAGCCGCATCATCTAATCCAGCCAGATGCGCGGCCGTAGCGGTCTGAAAATCTATGCCCGGCTCGCGGCGCAAGAGGGCCAGCACGATGGTCTGGTTCAGATCGGCGTCGGCTTGAAACCGCACCTTCATGGGCGCGTCGGCTCAAGCTTGCGGCGGGCGGCGGCAAGTTTCTGGTAGAACATGGGGTCAGCGTAGCGCGCCGCCTGTCGTTGGGCCTCGTAGTCGGCTTGGCGCTCGGTAAGGTATGCGTCAATCGCATCCCGGTTGGCGAGGTAGAATGCTATCGCGCCGTACACCTGTTCGAGCGTGAGCAGCGGGAACGATTGCGCGACGGCTTCAGCGGTTTCACCGCGCAGGAAGGCGTGCACAACTGAGTCCAGCGAGACGCGCGTCCCGGCGATGCGGTAAGCGCCTTCAGACTGTTCTACGTAAGCGCCGCTCATGGCCGTACTTTAATCCCGGCCGGTAGCTTTGTCCAAAACAATTCGCGGGCGGGGTCGAAACGCAAAGGCGGCGTCGGCACTCGGCTCGCGGCGGGTGTGACGTGGGCGCGGGGTTCGGTGTTAAGATGGGGCGTGGGTTGACGGTGGGGTGACGCGTCGGGCGTCGCTCAAGACTGCTTGAGGGGGAGGCTTTTGAGGCATGGCGCTGGTGCAGTTCGTGCGGAATTACGACGACTTGTCTACGGACAAGGGGTTTCAGTTTAAGTTCTATTGTGACAAGTGCGGCAACGGGTATCTGACGCGCTACCAGGCTTCGACGCTGGGCACGGCCAGCTCGTTCTTGCGCGCGGCGGGCGACCTGTTCGGCGGCTGGGCCTCTTCGGCCGGCAACTCCGCCTATGAGGTGCAGCGCGCCGTCGGCGGCAAGGCGCACGACGACGCGCTCGAACAGGCCGTCGCCGAGGGCAAGGCGCACTTCCACCAGTGCTCGCGCTGCGGGCGCTGGGTCTGCCCCGAAGTCTGCTGGAACGCGAACGCGGGGCAGTGCGAGGAGTGCGCGCCGGACTACAAGGAGGAGTTCGCCGCCGCCCACGCGCAGGCCAAGCGGGACGCGGCGCGCGAGCAGTTGTACGAGCGCGCGCGCCGGACCGACTACGCGTCGCAGACCGACATGAGCGCCGACGCTTACGCCGCCGCGCCGCCGCCCACGCCGCCCGCCCGCTCGACGACCCCGGCCGCCGAGCCGACCAGCGGGGCCGCGGACGGGCCGCTGTGTCTGAGTTGCGGCGCGGGCGTCGGGCGCGCGAAGTTCTGCCCCGAGTGCGGCACGCCGACGCAGCGGCCGAAGCCGACCTGCGCCGAGTGCGGGCATCAGCCCGAAGGCACGCCCAAGTTCTGCCCCGAGTGCGGCGCGAAGTTCTAGCGCGGCGCGCAAGCTAAGGCGCGACTCGCACGCCACTTTAGCGGCCGTGCGCCGCTCGCAATCGGCACGTAAAAAAAGGCGGGCCGGTCAACTGACCGGCCCGCCTTCCGTTTAGCCCGCGGCGTCCGTTTAGAGGCCGAGCTGGATGCTGCGCAGGACGTTGTTGAATGTGGCGCGGTAGTAGTCCGCCTCGTCGAGCGGCACGATGGCGTCGAAGTAGAAGAGGCGGCCGTCGCGCAGCAGCGTGGTGACGACCGTGACCTGCTCGTCGCGCCCCGTGATCGGCGAGCGCCCGACCAGCGTGATGGCGTAAGCCGTCCGGCCGGAGATCGCGGCCCGCGCGTAGCCGTTGCTCTGCGCGCGCAGGTACGAGTTCTCTTGCAGCAGTTGACTGACGTACTGGTCGGTCGCGGTGCGCAGGTCGCGCGTCACCTGCTGCTGGGCCACGCCGATGATGACGCCGTGCGTGATGCCCCCGTTCGCGTCGGCCCCGCCGTCGGGCGCGTAGGTCTGCGAGGTCTGCGTCGCGTAGTCGCGCCAGTTGTCCGGGATCGAGAGCGCGAACCACTCGCCCCTGATCTGGCGGTAGCGCCCGGACGGCCGCGGCACGCGGCCCCGGCGCGTGTCGGACGGGTAGTTCGGGTAGTCCTGCCCGCGCCCCGACTCGGTCGGGTAGTTCTGGCTCGGGTAGTTCTGGTACGAGCCGCCGCTCAGGCGCGCGCGCGCGCGCTGGAAGTCCGGCGTGTTCTTGATCGGGTTGCGCACCGTGCCGATGAGCCGCGCCTCTTCGTTGATGCGCGCGTAGCGGTTGGCCGGGTTCGGGTGGTCGCTCAAAAACTGCGGCCCGCCGCCGCCGCCCTGCTCTTGCAGCGTGCGGAAGACGTTGGCCAGATCGTTCGGGTCGTAGCCGGCGCGCGCCATGATTTGCGCGCCCAGGATGTCGGCCTGCGTCTCGTACTCGCGGCTGAACTTCAGGAAGTAGACGCCGACCGCCGTCTGCGAGCCTTGCCCGATGACGCTGCCGACGCCGCCGCCGATGACGCCGCCGAGGATCGCGCCCACGCCGCCCAGGATCGAATACTTCTGCGCCTTCGTGGCCTGCGCCGTGCCGTGGCGCAGGGCGACGTGCGACAACTCGTGCGCCATCACGCCGGCCATCTCGCCCTCGTTGCGCGCCGCCATGATCATGCCGCTGTTGACGTACATCGGCCCGCCCGGCAGCGCGAAGGCGTTAACCTCCTTCGCGTTCACCACGCGGAACGAGTAGCGGAACTCCGGGTGCTGGTACTCCTCCGGGATCGCGCGCACGAGCCGCTGCCCCACGTCGTTGACGTAGTTGGTTATTTCCGCGTCGCGCAGGATCGGCAACTGCTGTTCGGCCTCTTGCGCCGCCTGCTGGCCGACCTGCACGTCGTCCGACGGGCTGTAGCGGTTCGACGGCGGGTTGATGTGCGTGCCCTCGGCCAGCGCGCCGTAAGGCAGCGCCAGCAGGACGAGGGCCAGCGCCGAACCCAACACGGCGCGTGTGCGATAACTACTACGTTTCATCTCGTGAACCTCCTCCGCAAGCACGCGCCTGAAGAGCTGCGCGTGCGCCATTGAAAACACTCTCGCGGCCGCCCCAAATGCGAAAAGCGGCTCGACGCCTCTGCGCTCGAACTCAGAGGATCGCGGCCGCTTCTTCTAGCTGTTCAGCCTCGCGCCCCTGACACACTTTGCGCGCCGCGCGCGAACGAACGAACACGCGCGCGCGACCGGGGAGAGCGAGTTACTGCCAAATAACAGCCGCGAGGGTCGGGCCAGTCGGCGGCTCTCATCTGTCACTACTTGGATGAATCCTAACCGGACATCGTTGACCTTTTTCCCACGCCCCATTTCGGCCGCGCGTATGCGTTCTCGTCTAACCCGCCGCGACCACTCCGAACGCGCCATTGTTGCGACGGCGTTTCAATTCTTCGACACCGCCGAGCGGCGTGCCCGCGCCCTTAAAAACGGCGGCCGGGGCGGCGTCTGCGCCCGCGCGGCGCGGGCCGGCGCACGGGCGGCGGCGGCGCGGCTTCGTCCGCGAAGCGCACGGTCGTGCCCGTCACGGGGCGCGGCAGCGAGACGGCGACGAACGGCGACGTGACGACCTGAGTTGTAACATCACCGGACGCAGGCCGGCGCTCCGACACACTGACAGCAAGCACAGTGCCAGCGCGGCGCAAGCCCGTGATGGCGACCGAATAACCGCCCGTCGGCTGCCGCCCCTGGAAGACGACCACGACGGCGCGCGTCGCGAAGTTCACGTCGGGCACGTCGCGCCCGCCGCCGATCTCGCGCCACACGCGTTGCCACTCGGCCGCCGACTCGATCAACTCGACCGCGCGCCCGCCCGCGTGCCCGCTGTGCGTGCCCGTCGCCAGCACCGTGAAGTCCACGACGCTCGTCTCGTCTTCGGTCGGCGCGTCGGCACGCCCGGCCGCCGCCCCGTCGTCGCCCAAGAGCGCGAGGCGCAGGACGCGCACGGGCGGCATCCCGTAGCTGAGCAGGCGGTCGTGAAACTCGCCGAGGCGGAACTGCGCGCCCTGCTGCCGCCGGTAGTCTTCGCGCAGCCGCATGATCTCCATCTTGCCGAGCGTGTAGACGAGGTAGGTCGGGTCGAGCGTGCCGCGCCGCGCCTCGCGCTCCGCGTTCGTGCGCTCCATGTAGCCCTCGCGCATGAAGAACTCGACGCCCTCTTCGTAAGTCATGCCTTGCGTGTGCAGCCGCAGGCCGACGAGGTAGCGGCACAGGCGCGTGAGCGCGGCGCTCAACTGCGCGAGCCGCAGCTTCGGGTTGTTGCCGCCGTAGCCCTCGTCAATCATCATCTGCTCGCAGTAGTGCGCCCAGCCTTCGACGAAACTGTTCGCGCCGAGCACGACGCGCACGCGCGACGTGGTGTGCGGCAAGCTGAGCGCCTGGTAGTAGTGACCGGGGAAGACCTCGTGGATCGAGACGATGGGCAGCGAGTAGCGGTTGTAGAAACTGAGGTGCTCTTCGCGGCGGCGCGCGTCCCACGCGGGGTCGGGCGGCGTGACGTAGTAATAAGCCTCGGTGGCGACGCGCTCGAACGGCCCCGGCGCGTCCATCGAGGCGAAGGAGAGCGAGCGCGCGTACTCCGGCGTCTCGGCGACGAGCAGGTGCTCGCGCGGGGGCGGCGTCATGATCTGGTTGGTGCGGACGAAGGCGCGGATGCGATCCAGCTCGGCGCGCGTCTCGCCGACCAGCCCGTCGCCGGTCGGGTGCTCGCGCCCGAGGAGGCGCACCACGTCGCGCACGTCGCGGCCGGGCGCGATCTCTTCGGCCACGGCGCGCATCTCGTTCTGCGTCCGGCGCAGCTCGCGCTCGCCGTCCGCCAGCAGGCGCGCGAGCGGCGTGTCCACCATCTCGTCGTAGAGCAGCTTGCGGCGGTAGTTCTCCGCGCCGATGGCGAACGAGCCGTTCGAGCGCGGCAGCAGATCGCCGCGCAGCCAGGCGGCGAACTCTTCGAGCGCGCGCACGACCTCGGCGTTCGCGGCGGCGAACTCGGAGCGGCGCGCCGCCGACAGACGCCCGCCGCCCGCGCGCTCGAACATCTGCGGCACGACCGAACGGAAGAAGTCCACGCTGCCCTCGACCTGCGCCACGGCCGTCTCGGTGTAGATGCGCGGCGGGTTCTGCAAGTTCGCGCGCGCCTCGCCCAAGAGCCGCGGCGCTTGCCGCTCGCGCGCGAGCAGCGCGTCGAGCCGCTGCTCGACAGGCGCGTAGTTGCGCTTGAGTATGTTGTCCACGCTGCCGGCGAGCAGGTTGTTGTAGAGGTTCGGGTCACGCTGCCAGGTGCGTATCTCCGTGAGGTCGAGGAGCTGGCCTTGCGCGTGCGCGCGCAGGACGAGGAAGTCGTAGCGCGCCTCGGGCGTGAGCCGCCATTCGGCGACGCGCGCTGCTTGCGCGAGCGTCGCACGCAGGCGGCGCACCTCGCGCGCGACCGCGTCGGCGCTGCGCGCTTCGAGCCGCGCGTCGTACTCGTGCAAACCCAGCGTGGTCGCCGTCGTCGGGTTGAACTCGTAGTAGCCGCGCAGGTATTCGTCCGCCAACTGGCGCACGCGCGCGTCCGCCGCGTTGTTCAAAGCACTCTGCGGGCGGCGGCGCTGCGCGGCGGCGGGCGGCGCGAGCGGCGGCAGGGCGAACAGCAGGCACGCGCACAAAAGCAGTCGGCGGCTCATAGGCAAGGCCACGTCTCCCGGCAGAGTGTCTTAAAAAGCGGTCAGTGGTCAGTGGTCAGTGATGTTCTTTACGCTAATTGCGGGCCGAAAGTAAAGCCCGCAGTTGCCGTTAGAAGAACGACTGACCACCGACCACTGACCACTGACCACTGCTTAATTTTTCCGCGGGTCGATCCGCTCGTTGAGCCACCTGGTCGCGTCTTCGAGCGGCCCGACGCGGTGCGGCCGGCCCTTCCAGACGCGGATCATCGAGATGATCAGGAAGACGAAGGCGGCGGCGCGCACCAGCCCGCTGCCCGGCCCCGTGCTGGCGAAGAGGTTGATGAAGGTGAACAGGAAGCTGACGGCGAGGATGGCGAGGTGCAGCGCGAGACCTTGCGCCGCGTGGAAGCGCGTCCGCACCTCGCGCCGCGGCACCATCAACAACTCGACGATGGCCACGACCAGCCCGATGTAGAACGGCGCGTAAGGGAGCACGGTCGCGTACTTCTCGGAGATGTTCAGCCCGGCGATGGTGCGGTCGGGCGTCGGGTAGGTCGCGCCGGGCGGCGGCGCGTACTGCTGCTGCGGGGGCGGCGCGTACTGTTGCTGCTGCGGCGGCGGCTGGTACGTCGGCGGGATGAAGACCGACGGGTAGGACTGCGAGAACTGCTCGTCCATGCGCCGTGTGGGCGCGTCCGCGGGCGGCGCGGCGGCGCGCTGCGGTTCGGGCGCGGGCGGCTGATGCGGCAGCCGCACGGTCTCTTGTTCGTTGCCGACGACTTCGTCGGTCGGGCGCGGCGGCGTGGCGGCGCGGGTCGCGCCCCAGGCGTCGTCGGCGCGGGCGGCGAAGTCCTGATCCAGCGGGTCTGTGTCGTACTTGCTGCGCTTCTCTGACATGACAGGATTGTTTACGAACCGCACGCGCCGCGGGTTCAACATGATGCGCGCGCCCGACGCCGCGCCCCGAATCTTACTCCTCGACGACGTGGCACGCCACCCGCTCCCAGCGCCGTCCCGCCTCGTCTATGCGGAAGGCGCGCACGACGCACGCGCCCGCGCCGAGGCCGACGATCAGGTAGACGGCCGCCGGGTAGAACGCGAGCCGCACGTCGCGCTCGGACGGCGCGGGGTCGGCGGCGCGCGGGTGCGAATGATAGATCGCCAACAACTGCTCGCCGCGCGCGCGCATCTCGCGCTGCGCCGCGAACAACTCGGCCGGCGCGCCCTCGTAAGCCGTCAGCGGATCGGCCGCGACGTTCCGCAAGCGGTACACGCTCTCGGCGCGTTCGCCCCGGCCGCCCACCAACCCGCAGCACTCCGCGGGCGCACACGCGCGCGCGTGCCCGCACAACTCTTCAACCTGCGCGCGCCGCAGTGTGATCATTCGTCCACGAGGCGGATGTGCAGCTCGCGCAACTGCTGTTCGTCAATCGTGCCCGGCGCGTCGATCATCAGGTCGGCGGCCGAGGCGGTCTTGGGGAACGCCATCGTGTCGCGGATGTTGTCGGTCGGGACGAGCACCATCAGCAGGCGCTCGATGCCGGAGGCGATGCCGCCGTGCGGCGGCGTGCCGTACTCCAACGCGTCGAGGAAGAAGCCGAAGCGCGCGCGCGCCGTCTCCTCCGTCATGCCGAGCGCCTTGAAGATGAGCCGCTGCACGTCGCGCCGGTGGATACGGATCGAGCCGCCCGCCACCTCCACGCCGTTAATCACCGTGTCGTAAGCCTTCGCGCGAATCTGGCCCAACAGGTGCGACTCGTCGCCTTCGAGCGCGCGCTCTAAGAGCGGCAGGTCTTCGTCGAGCGGCGAGGTGAATGGGTGGTGCATCGCGTAGTAGCGCCCGTCGTCCTCGTGATACTCGAACATCGGGAACTCCGTCACCCACAGCGGCGCGAAGACGTTGGCCGGGATCAACTTCTCGCGCCGCGCCACCTCGTTGCGCAGCGCGCCCAGAGCGGCCGCGACCGTCGCGGCTTTGCCCGCGACGACGAGCAACGCGTCGCCCGCCTCCGCCTTGGCCACTTCGGCCAAGCGCCGCACGCCGTCCTCGCCGAGCGCCTTCAACAAGGAAGACGAAAGCTCGTCGCCCAGCTTCACCCACGCGAGCGCGCCCGCGCCGTAACGCCGCACGAACTCCTGCAACTCGTCCAACTGCTTGCGCGACCACTTCGCGCCGCCCTTGACGACGAGACCCTTCACCTCGCCGCCCGCCGCGAGCGCCTCGGCGAACGGCGCGAAAGTCGTCTCGGCAAGCGCGGACGCGAGGTCTTGCAGTTCCATCTCGAAACGCAGGTCGGGCTTGTCCGAGCCGTAGCGGCGTAACGCTTCGGCGTAAGAGAGACGCGGGAACGGCGTCCGCAATTCCACGCCGAGCGTCTCTTTGAAGACGCGCGCGAAGAGACCTTCGACCAACTCGTAGACCAGTTCGAGCGAGGGGAAACTCAACTCCACGTCGAGCTGCGTGAACTCCGGCTGGCGGTCTGCGCGCAGGTCTTCGTCGCGGAAGCAGCGCGCGATCTGGTAGTAGCGATCCAGCCCGGCGATCATGCAGAGCTGCTTGAAGAGTTGCGGCGACTGCGGCAGCGCGTAGAACTTGCCTTGGTGCAGCCGCGACGGCACGACGTAATCGCGCGCGCCTTCGGGCGTGGACTTGATCAAGATGGGCGTCTCGATCTCCGTGAAGCCCTGCTCGTCGAGGTAGCGGCGCTCGGCGGCAATCGCGCGGTGGCGCAGACGCAGGTTCGCCTGCAACACGGGCCGGCGCAAGTCCAGGTAGCGGTACTTGAGCCGCACGTCCTCGCTCGCCAGCGCGTCCGACGACGCGACTTCGAGTTGGAACGGCAGCGTGCGCGCCGTGTTCAGGATCAACAAGTCGCGCGCGGCGACCTCCACGTCGCCCGTCGCCAGCTTCGGGTTGCGCTGCCCCTCGGCGCGCGCCACGACCTCGCCCGTCACCGCGATGACGTACTCGCCGCGCACGTCCTTCGCCTTGGCGTGCGCCGCCGCCGCACTCTCGGCGTCGAACACAACTTGCGTCAACCCGTCGCGGTCGCGCAGATCAAAAAACGTCAGCGGCCCGAAGTCGCGCCGCCGCGCGACCCAGCCCATCAGCGTCACCGCCTGCCCCACGTGTTCGGCGCGCAACCGCCCGCACGTGTGCGTCCGCCGTAAGTCTCCGAGGTTATCCAGCATGATCGTAAGTTGCTTCTGATTAGCTTCGCTTCAATGATGCCAAAAGGGTCGCGGCCACCGCGTCGCGGTTTAATGTGCGCTGCTCGCCGGAGCGCATGTCCTTCAGGGCGACCTCGCCGCGCGCGCGCTCGTCGGGGCCGGTGACGGCGACGAACGGCACGCCGCGCGCCGACGCGTACTTGAACTGCTTGCCGAGCTTGTCGGCGTCCGTGTACACGTCCACGCGCAGGCCCGCCGCGCGCAAGTCGCGCGCGAGCGCGAGCGCGTCGGCGACCGAATCCTCATCCCAAATTGTCACCATCACGTCGGCCGGCGTGTTGATTAACTCCGGCGGGAACATCCCGCGCTCGTCCATGACGACGATGATGCGCTCCAGGCCCAGCGAGAAGCCGCACGCCGGGATGTCGCGCCCCGAAAACATACCGACCAGATTATCGTAGCGCCCGCCGCCGCCTAAAGAACCCGCCAGGTCGGGCACGTTGATCTCCATGATCGCGCCGGTGTAGTAGGACAGGCCGCGCGCGAGGCTGGGGTCTAATTTGATCCGCGTACCGATGCCGGCCGCCTCGGCGTACTGCAAAATCTGCCGCAGGTCTTCGCAGCCGAGCGCGCCCGCGTCGTTCGGCCCGATGAACTCGACGAGCCGGCCTAGCATGTCGGCGTTAAAGGCCGCACGCTCCGTGCCCGCTTCGCCCACGTCAACGAGTGCGGCCGCCTTCTCAATGCCCGCCACGCCCTCGAAGAAGCGCAGGAGTTTTACAGCCGTTTCGCCCGCGACGCCGCGCGCGCTCAACTCCCGCGCGACGCCCTCTGCGCCGACCTTGTCCAACTTGTCCAACGCGACGAGCGCGTCCGCCTGCTTGTCGGCCGGCACGCCCGCCTGCTCAAGCACGCCGGCCAAGACCTGCCGGTGGTTCAAGCGGATCGTGAAATCGTCGAAGCCCAATTTAACCAACACGTCGCTGACGGCGGCGCACAGCTCCGCTTCGACGATCATGGAGCGCGAGCCGCACATGTCCACGTCGCATTGGTAGAACTCGCGGAAGCGGCCGCGCGCGGGCCGGTCGGCGCGCCAGACGGGCTGCATCTGGTAACGCTTGAAGAACTTCGGCAACGCCGCGCCGTACTCGGCGACGACGCGCGCCAGCGGCACGGTCAGGTCGTAGCGCAGCGCCAAATCCGCTTCGCCCGTCTTCTCGTGTTCACCGCGCTTCAGGATTTTGAAGATGAGCTGGTTGCCCTCTTCGCCGTACTTGCCCAGCAGCGTCTCGATGTTCTCGACCGCGGGCGTCTCCAACGGCTCGAACCCGTAACGCTCGTACACCGCCCGCACGACGCCCATCACGTACTCGCGCCGCCGCACGTCCGCCGGCAAAAAATCGCGCATCCCCCGCGCCGGATTAGTGTTCATAGTAGTCAGTAGCCAGCAGTCAGCAGCCAGTAGCCAGTAGAAAACAACTTTCTTTCTACTGACTTCTGACTTCTGACTTCTGACTACTCTTCCTTGTACTGCTTCGTGTACTCGATGTAGTTGCGCCAGTATTGCGCGAGGCCGGCGACCTCCTCGTCGGTGAGCGGGCGCTTGACGCGCGCGGGCGCGCCCATGACGAGCGAGCGCGGCGGCACCTGCGTGCCGGGGCTGAGCAGCGACCCGGCGGCGACGAGCGACTGCGCGCCGACGCGCACGCCGTCCATCACGATTGCGCCCATGCCGATCAGGCAGCCGCGCTCGACGTGGCAGCCGTGCAAGGTGACGTTGTGCCCGACGGTGACTTCGTCTTCCAGGATCGTCGGGTGCGTGCCGTTGGCGACGTGGACGACCGTGCCGTCCTGCACGTTGGTGCGCGCGCCGATGCGTATGTGGAACACGTCGCCGCGCACGACCGCGCCGAACCAGACGGAAGACTCCGCGCCGATCTCCACGTCGCCGATGACGACCGCCGTCTCGGCCACGTAGGCCGTCGGATCGATCCGCGGCCGCTTGTCTCTAAAGGGTCTAATCATGTCCGTCTACCGATAGGGCCGGGATTCGGCCCGCGGGCGAAAGCAAAAACGGTAGCACGCCCCGCGCGCGCCGGGCAAGCGGGAGAGCAGGAGGAGGCAGGAGCCAGAAGCCAGAAGCCAGTAGGGATAAGGTAGAGGCCGCGGCAGCAGGAAGGCCGGCCTTTCATTCCGGCTCCTGGCTTCTGACTCCTGTCTCCTGCCTTTCAGACAACTGGCGCGACACGCGGGCATCTAAAGTTCTGGTGCGCGACGAGAGAAACGTAAGTCGAACGGCGGCGGGCGCACCAATCAAAGTGAGAGTCGGGCGAACACCAAGCCCGCGCGGCGCGGACGCGCACAAGCCAATTTGACAGCCCCCGATACACGGCTTAGCATTCGTTAACACCCTCCCCCAGACCCCCGGACAAAGTTATTTGCGGCGTTTCCCTTAGGAGGTTTTCAGTGAAACTGACTCGCGCCCGTTTCGTCCCCGCGACCCTGTTGACCCTGCTGGCGCTGACGCTCTCGGCGTTCGCGCAGGATCAGAAGGCGCAGCAGCGCGCCGCGTTCCCCCAGATCAAGATCAAGAACTTCGGCCAGATGGACGAGCGCTTCTACCGCGGCGCGCAGCCGAAGGAGGGCGACTACAGAGACCTCGCCGCCCTCGGCATCAAGACCATCATTGACCTGCGCGACAACCCGACGGACTACGAGCGCCCGGCCGCGGAGGCCGCGGGGATGCGCTACGTCAACATCCCGATGTCGGACAAGGACTACCCGAAGGACGAGCAGATCAACGCCTTCCTGCGGCTGGCGAACGACCCGGCGACCGGCAAGTTCTACGTCCACTGCGCGGGCGGGCGGCACCGCACGGGCGTCGCGGGCGCGGTCTACCGCTTCAACGTCAACCACTGGGATTATGATCGGGTCTACGCCGAGATGAAGTTTTACGACTTCTACACGCGCTTCGGGCACGGCGACATGAAGAAGTACGTCGAAGACTACTGGCAGAAGGTTCAGGCCCAGCACACGCAGCACGCCGCGGCCGCGGCGGCCGCCACCCACTGAGCCGCACAGCAACACATGGCAGAAGAGGCCGCCTCTCGACGAGGCGGCCTCTTCGCTTTTGCGGTTGCGCGCGGCGCGCGGCTCACTTGTAGATGTAGGAGACGCCCTTGGACTGCTGCCACTCGATGGCGTCTATGTCTTCGGAGGCGGCGGCCAGGATTTCGCTGCTCAAGAGATCGGTGCTGACCTGCGCGCCGACGTTGACGAAGTAGACGAGCCGCCCCAGTTCCGCCTCGTCCGACTCGCGATCCAGTTGCCGCACCTCGGCGTTGAACTGGTAGCGACGGAACAGTTGCTTCAGGACGCTCTGCGTCCGATCCAAGTTGCGCGTCGTCACGCTCAACTCCATCGGGCGCGTCACCTGCTCCGGCTCGTAGGATTCGAGCAGCCACAGCAGCCCCAGCATGAACACGGCCAGCAGCACCGCCAACTCCCAGTGCCCGACGCCCGTCGCCAGCCCGATGGACAGCCCGATGAGTAGCACCGTGATCTCCTTCGGGTCGGAGATGTTGGTGCGGAAGCGGACGAGCGAGGCGGCGGCGAAGATGCCGAAGGCGCGCGCCGCGCTGTCGCCCACGATCATCATCAGCGCGGAGGCGACGACCGCCAGCAGTATCTCCGTCTGCGCGACGAACGGGTTGCGCTGCAAGAGATGCCCGCCCCGGCGCGGGCGGAAGGCGAGCGCCGCGGCCAGCAGCGCCGCCAGCCCCAGGCGGAACAGTATGCGCCCGGCCGCGACCGGCAGACTCTCCGGCGGCGCGCCTTCGGAGGGCGGCGTCGCGCCCGCGCCGAAGATGCGGTCAAGGAACGTGCCGTTGTGCGGCGCGGCCGCCTGCGCGTGCGCGGTCTGATCGGCGCGCGCCGCGTCGTTCGCGCGTGCGTCGTCGGCGGGCGCGCTCGTCGTCACGCCCGCCGCGGGCGTGCGCGCGCCGCCGCCCAGCACGCCGCCCAGCCAGAGACCGAGCAGCGCCGCGGCCACGACCGCCGCCCCGATGATGACCCAGCGCAACTGCCGCTTGTCCATGAGTCGCACCTCGCTCGGTCAGCGGCGCGCGCCGCCGGCCCGCTGCTCGCCCGGCAGGCGCGCCAGTTCGTTGATGCGCCGCCGCACCTCGCCCGCCAGCAGGTCGATCTCGCCCGGCGTGTAGTTGGCCGCGCGGAAGGCGTCGCGCAACTGCTCGTCGCTCAGGCGCGCGAGCCAGTTGCCGAGCCACGCCGCCTCGTCCACGCGGATCGCCTCGAACAAATCTTCGCGCTTGCCGCGGTAGGCGAGTTCGACGTAGCCGCCTTCGACCTCGCGGACGAAATCAGAGTCGTGGTAGTCGTCCGGGTCGTTGCGGTTGCGGCGGAAGCGCCAGACGACGGGCAGCCCCGACTTGACGCGCCCGAAGGTCGCGCCCAGATCGCTGATGATGTAGCGCAACTCGTAGCGGCCCGTTTCGGGGCTGCGCACTTGCAGCACCTTGTTGTTCGCGTCCTTGATGTCCCAGTTGTTCAGGAGCGCCAGCATGACGAGCAGCCCTTGCATCTCCTTCGTCTCGACGAAAGGATTCTTGTCCCACTTCCACTCGTCCAGCCGCTCGACGTAGCGGGGCCGCGCTTCGAGCCGCACGTTCTCGAACGTGCCCTTGCCCTCGATGGTCAGGCTCGGCACGAGGTAGTTGACCTCGGTCATGTAGCCGGCGGCCCAGATGAGGCGCACCGCGGCCGTCTCGGACTGCGCCTCCTTGCCGATCTTGGCGACCCACTCGCGCCCCGCGCCGTCGCGCACGCGGTACTTCTTCGAGTAGCCGCCCTTCTCTTCCTTGACGAAGGTCACGCGGCGCAGGTCGGGCTTGAGCGCGGAGCCGCCGGGGCCGAGAAAGAGATCGCGCGTCTCGATGTCTTCGGGCGCGCGCCACAGGACGGGCGTGCCGCGCGCGTGCTGCTTCTTCTCCTTCTCTTTCTTCTCTTTATCCTTCTTCTCTTGCTTCTCTTGCTTCTCTCTCTTCTCCTGCTTCTCTTTCTTGTCTCTGTCCTTGACCTTCTTGTCTTTGCCCTTGGCCGCGGCCAGACCCGCGCCCGACAGACTCAGCGCGAGCACGACCAACCAGGCGGCCAGAGCGCGCCAACACTTACCTGCGGTCATGGAATTTCCTCTCCTTGGTTCTTCGACCCGATACGTGACGCCGACTCAATCAACACTTAGCGCGGTGCGGCGGGCGGCGGGGTCGGCGGCGGGGTCGGCGTCGGGGTCGGCGTTGGCGTTGTTGTCGGTGTTGGCATGGCGGCGGCGGCCGGCGCTTCGGCCGCGGGCGCTTCGCCGCCAAGCTTGGCCAGCTCGTTGACGCGGTCGCGCACCTCCGCCGTCAGCAGCTCGACCTCGGCGGGCGTGAAGTTGGCGGCGCGGAAGGCGTCCTGCAACTGCTGGTCGCTCAACTGCGCGAGCAAGCCCCCGATCCAGCGCGCGTCCTCCACCGTTATCTCGCGCAGCAAGTCGCCCTGCTTGCCGTTGAACGCGAAGCGCACGCGCCCGCCCTCGATGCCCCCGACGAACTTGGTCTTGACGAACTTCTCCGGCTCGTTGCGGCTGTGCGAGATGAAGTTGCCGGTCTTGCCGAAGGTCGCGCCCAGATCGCTGATGACGTAGCGCAACTCGTTCGCGCCGTCCGCGCCCGCGGCGACGATGACGCGGTTGTTCTCGTCCTTCAAGTCCCAGTTGTTCAGCAGCGCCATGAGCACGACCAAGCCTTTCAACTCCTTCGTGCCCGTGAACGGGTTCTGCTTCCAAGACCACTGCGCGGCGCGCTTCACGTCCGCCGGCCGCGCCTCGAAGCGCACGTTGGTGTAGCCGTCGCCCTCGCAGCGCTGTATATCTTTACGCGGCTTGGGCGCGCCCTTGACGTGTGCGCAGGGCACGAGGTAATTGATCTCGGTCACGTAGCCGACGGCCCAGACCAGGCGCACGGCGGCCGTCTCGGGTCGCGCCTCGTTGCCGAGCTTGGCGACCCAGGTCTGCCCCGCCCCGTCCTTCACGCGCCACTTGACCGAGTAGCCGCCCGTCTCCTCTTCGACGAAGGTGACGTTGGACAGGTCGGGCTGCATCTCCTTACCGCCCGGCCCCGCGGCCAGGTCGCGCGCCGTGATGTCTTCGGGCGCGCGCCACAGGACGGGCGTGCCGCTCGGCGGGGCTTCTTCCTTAGCCCCCGACTTCTGCGCCGCCACCGACGCGCTCAACACCTGACCGAACAGGACGGACGCGCCCAACGCCAGCCCGACCAGCCACGCGCCCGGCCGACGCGACGCGCCCCTCACGCTCTCACTCCGCATAGCACTCACCTCTACCCGTCGCCCCGGCCGCACTCCCGGCCGGCGCGGGCTGCAAAATGCGCCTGGGCGTTGCAACGCTGCTCGCCGGGCGCGGGCACGGCGCGCTCGTAAGAGCCGTCGGACTTGAGCAGCCGCGCCTTCACGTCGTCGCGCAGATAAACTATCAGCAGTTCTTCCTTCAAGTATTGTCGCAGCCCCGCGTCCAAAACGGGCGCGACGACCTCCACGCGCCGGCTCAAGTTCCGCTCCATCCAATCCGCGCTGCCGATGTAGACCTCTTCCTCGCCGCCGTTCAGGAAATAATAGACGCGGCTGTGCTCTAAGAACCGGCCGACAATCGAGCGCACGCGGATCGTCTCCGACAGCCCCGCCACGCCGGGGCGCAACATGCAGACGCCGCGGACGACGAGATCAATTTCGACGCCGGCCTGCGACGCCTCGTAGAGCGCGCGTATGACCGCGCCGTCGGCGATGCGGTTGAGCTTAGCGATGATGCGCGCGGGCCGGCCCGCGCGCGCGTGCGCCGTCTCGCGCGCGATCCAAGAGAGCAGGTGCGCGCGCAGGTTGACCGGCGCGACGTAGAGCCGCCGGTACTCCTTCTGCCGCGAGTAGCCGGTCAGGAAGTTGAACAACTCGGTCGCGTCCGCGCCGAAATCTTCGTCCGCCGTCAGCAGCCCCAAGTCCGTGTAGAAGCCGGACGTGATCGGGTTGTAGTTGCCCGTGGCGACGTGGACGTAGCGGCGCAACTCCTCGCCCTCGCGCCGCACGACGAGCGCGACCTTGCAGTGCGTCTTCAACCCCAGCACGCCGTAGACGACGTGGACGCCGGCCTCTTCGAGCCGCTTCGCCCACTCGATGTTGTGCTCCTCGTCGAAGCGCGCCTTCAGTTCGACCACGGCCGTCACCTGCTTGCCGCGCTCGCACGCCTCGATCAAGGCTTCGGGGATCGGCGAGCGCGCGCCCGTGCGGTAGAGGCAGATTTTGATCGCCACCACGTCGGGATCGTGCGCGGCGGCGCGGACGAAGTCGGTCACGACCGCGTAAGACGTGTAAGGGTGATGCAGCAGCACGTCGCGCCGCTTGAGCACGTCGAAGACGCTCCCGCCCCGCCTGAGCATGGCGGGGTAGCACGCGCGCAAGGGGCGATCCTTCAGGTCGGGCCGGTCGAGCGCGTAGAGCCGCATCAGGTCGGTCAGGTTCAAAGGCCCCTCGACGGCGTACACGTCCTCGTCCGTCAGTTCCAACTCCGCGCGCAAGGTCTCGACCATCTCGCGCGGCATCTCGGCGCAGACCTCAAGGCGCACGGGCGTGCCGAAGCGGCGGCGGCGCAAGGTCTGCTCCATCGAGCGCAGGAGGTCTTCGGCCTCGTCCTCGCGCACCTGCACGTCCGCGTCGCGCGTGACGCGGAACGGGTAGCAGCGCCCCGCCTGCATCCGCGGGAAGAGCTGTTCGGCGTTGGCCGCGATCAACTCTTCGATGAGCACGAACTTCGTCGCGTCGGGTGCGCCCACGGGCACGAGGCGCGGCACGGAGGGCGGCACTTTGACGCGCGCGAAACGGCGCTCGCCCCGCCCCGTCAGAGACGCCGTGACGCCATGCTCGCTGCGCGGCTCGACCGTCAGGCCGAGGTTCAGGCTGAGACCGGAGACGTAAGGGAACGGGTGCGCCGGATCGACCGCCTGCGGCGTGAGCACCGGAAAGACCTGGCGGGTGAAATACTCGTCGAGCGCCGCCCGCTCGTCCGCCGTCAACTCGTCGTAGCGCGCGAGCACGACGCCCGCGGCGGCCAGTTGCGGCAGCACGTCCGCGCGCAGGCAGCGCGTCTGCTCGGCGACGAGCGGGAGCAGCCGTGCGCGTAGCGCGCGCAGTTGCGCCACGGGCGTCAGCCCGTCGGCCGCCGGCTCGACCCCTTCGTGCTCCGACATCTCCTTGAGACCGGAGACGCGGATCATGAAGAACTCGTCAATGTTGGCCGAGAAGATGGTCAGGAACTTCAAACGTTCGAGCGGCGGCTGCGTCTCGTCCTGCGCCTCTTCGAGCACGCGGCGGTGAAATTCGAGCAGGCTCAACTCGCGGTTGAGCAAGGCGGCCGCGGCGGGCCACTCGGCCGCCCGCTCGTTCGCGCCGCTCGCTCGTTCGCGCCGCGCCTCAAGGGTCGGCGCGCTCGTGTCGCTGCCTGCCATCAAATCGCTCTCCGCACGTGCGTCCAACATCGCGTCGTGCCTGTTCAAGAGTTACTTCGGGCGCAGAGCGCACGCACGTGTTCGACGCCGCGCGCATCACTTTCGCGCCTACAGTTGCGCCAGGGCTTTCGGGGGAAGCGTCTGCCACTAAGTATACGCCGGCCGCACCGCGGGTTGCTCGCCTCCGGCGAGCGACGATATTCTTGCGTCCAAGCTGACAAACCTACAGCAAGCACTATTCCCGACCCCGCGCCGCGGACGCGCGCCGCCCGAACCGAAGTTATTTCAGCACTTGCCGCGCCCACGCACGCCCCCGCGCCCCGCCCCCGCCCCGCCCCTCGCACTGATTTCATACTTTCGTTCAACCTGAACAGGTCGCGCCTCGGACACGCCGGCCTCGCTGTCGGCAATGGCCGTTTTATCTCCGTGCCCCCTCTGTGCCCTCTGTGTCTGCGGTGGTGAACTCGGTCGCGGAGGCATTCACCACAGAGGTACAGAGGGCACAGAGGATGCACGGAGGCTCGTCACACACTGAGACGCGTGCTCTCGCCTGCGTGCTATACTCGCGCGCCGCTTTGGCGCGTGTCGAAGAGATGATGAGAAGGGTGCTGGTCATAGGTTCGGGCGGGGCCGGCAAGTCCACGTTCGCGCGGCGGCTGGGCGCGGCGCTCGGCTTGGAAGTCATCCACCTCGATCAGCACTACTGGCGGCCGGGCTGGGTCGAGCCGCCGAAAGCGGAGTGGGCGGAGCACGTCGCCGCGCTGCTGCGGCGCGAGGCGTGGGTGATGGACGGGAACTATTCGGGCACGCTCGCCGCGCGCGCTGAGAGTTGCGACACGCTCATCTTCCTCGACCTGCCGCGCACGGTCTGCCTGTGGCGCGTCGTCAGACGGCGCTTGCGCTACCGTGCGGACAGCCGCCCCGATATGGCCGAGGGTTGCCACGAACACTTCAACTTCGACTTCTACCGCTGGGTCTGGACGTACCCGCAACGCACGCGCCCGAAGGTGCTCGCCCTCCTGCGCGAGCACGCGGCCGACAAGCGCGTCGTCCGCCTACGCTCGCGCGCGGAGGTCGCGGCGTTCCTCGCCGCCGCCGAGGGCGGCAAAGAGAGTTAAGTTAGACGGAGACTTTTATGGTTGAGCTTGAGACGGAGCGTTTGCGTCTGCGCCAGTGGCGGGCGGAAGACTTCGAGCCTTACGCCGAGATGTGCGCCGACCCGGAGGTGATGCGCTTCCTGGGCGGGCAGACCTTCTCGCGGCTCGAAGCGTGGCGGCACATGGCGCTGCTCGTCGGCCACTGGCAACTGCGCGGCTACGGCCACTGGGCGGTGGCGGAGAAGGCGAGCGGGCGCTTCGTCGGCCGGCTCGGTCTCTTCAACCCCGAAGGCTGGCCCGGCTTCGAGATCGGCTGGACGCTGGCGCGCGCCGTCTGGGGCCGCGGCTACGCGACCGAGGGCGGCCGCCGCGCGCTCGCCTACGCCTTCGACGAGATGGCGCGCGAACACGTCATCAGTCTCATACACCCCGACAACCGACCATCGATCCGCGTCGCCGAACGGCTCGGCGAGACGCACGAAGGCGAGACGGAGTTGTTCGGCCACCGCGTCCTCGTCTACGGCATCACCCGCGCCGCGTGGCGCGCACGCGCCTGAAGCGTTCAAGTTTTAATCAGCGCCGGAGATGAGCGTGCTGCGCAGCTCGGCGAGTTGGACGGAGTTGACGGTGAAGGTCTCCGCGCCGAACTTGACGGCGAGGCGGCCGGCGTTCGCCATCTGCGGCAGGTCGGCGGGCGACAACTCGAAGACCGCCGCCTCGCGCTGCAAGACGAGCGCGGCCGCGCCCTTCGTCTCGAACGTCTCGGTGCGGTAGTCCACGCGGTCGTAGCCGAAGAGGTAGCCATCGGCGTCCATGTCGAGCCGCTTGACGGCGCTCAGGCGCGCCGGCTCGTCGGGCGGCGCGGTCGCCTGCACGAACAGGTACGCCGCGCTCAGATCGGTCGTCGTCGCGCCCTTGTAGATGAGCTGGAAGACGAGCGCCACGCCGCGCACGTCGGCCGCGGGCGCGCCGTCCGCGGTCGCGCCCGCGTCCTTCTTGCTCGCATCCTTCTTGCCCTTCGTCTTCGCGTCCTTCGCGCCCGCGCCGTTCGCGTTCGCGCCGGTCGTGTTCACACTGCCCGCGCGGTGGCCGGTGAGCGTGATGTCCACGTTCACGTAAGTCACGTTGCGCGCGCTGTCGTAATACTTGCGCTGGCGCGCGGCCGGCAAGACCGGCTGCGGCGGCTTCTTCAGAGACGGCGACGGCGCGCCCGGCCCCTGCGTCCGCATCCCCTGCCCTTGCGTCTGCGCGCTCTGCCCGCGCCCCGCCGCGCACGCCGGCCACAGCCAGAGTAAGACCAACGCTAGCCTCAACACGCTCATAGCGACATCCCCCTTCACGCGCCGCCGCCGCCCGGCAGTTCCCGCGGCCCGGTCGCGGCCCGATAACCTTAGCACCCGGCGTGACCGCGCCGCACGCGCCCGCCGCCCGGCGCAGTTTTTTATTGGCCGGCTCGCCGAGTAGTGATATAAGCGCCCACGCATTCCACTCCTCTGGTCGGCCTTACCTCCTCGGCCGAACAAGCGATCAGACGGGAAGAAGCTCTGGGCGGCGCGCGGTCGGAACGCCGCGAGTCCGTGTCCGCGCCGCCCGATCTTGCGCCGCGCGCCGTCCGTGCGAGTCGGCGCGGCACTACGTTACCGGCGCAGTTGTCGGCGCGCGACTGTCTGACGCTCAACTCATCGCGCGCGCCCTGGGCTTAACTCTTAGCCACGCGCTTCGGCTGCCGCCCCGCCCGACCGGGCCGGCGCGCAAGTCCAAGGCGCTTTGCCATCCAGAAAGGAGCTAAAACCATGTCTGAAGTCAACGCGGAGCCGAGTGGCTACGGGTGGCGTCCTGACGTGGACGCCAAAACCTTGTCCATCCTGCTCGACGACAACAACGGCCGGCTCGTCGCGCTCGACGTGTTCTTCAGCGGCGGCAAGCAGCGCCTGGCCGCCGTCTGGGTGAGCAACACGGGCGACCAGGAGTTGGCGTGGTCGTGGAACCATGACGTGGACGCCGCCACGCTGAAGCAGGTACTCGCGGCGAACAAGGCGCGGCTGGTCGCCCTCGCGCCCTTCGTGGTCAGCGGTAAGTTGCGCCTGGCCGCCGTCTGGGTTAACGACGCCGTGGCGGACAGCCAAGCCTGGTCGTGGAGTCCTGACGTGAACCCGGCCACGCTCGGCCAGACGCTGACCGCCAACAACCAACGCCTGACCACCTTATGCACTTACGAGTTGGCCGGCAAACGCAAATACGCGGCCGTGTGGGTCGGCGACACGGGCGACCAGAAGCAGGCGTGGTCGTGGCGGCACGACGTGGACGGGGCGACCCTCGGCCAACTGCTCGCCAAAGACGCGGGCCGGCTCGTCTCGCTCGCGCCGTTCCTGAGCGGCGACCACCTGCGCTACGCCGCCGTCTGGGTCAGCAACACGGGGCCGGGCAGGAAGACGTGGTGGTGGTATCCCGGTCTCGACGAGCCGGCGCTCGGCCGTAAGCTCGATCAGTTTTGCACGTACCCGGTCGAGCTGAGGACCTACGCGGTCGGCGCGCGCCGCCTGCTCAGTTGCGTCTTATACGCCTACCGGCCGGGGCCCGACCCGAACGGCGCGAAGCTCATCGAGGTCACCGGCACGGGCAGCCTCGACGAACTGAAGAATAACGTCCCGGTGCTGGACGAGGAGTTGTCGCTCACGCTCAACCTGAAGAACAAGACCGCCGAGGCCGTCAAGATCACGGAGGCGCAACCGCTGTTAACGCAGACGGGCGGCTGGGTCGAATACTTCTTCACGCAACCGCTCTACGGCGCGGGCGGGATTTTCAAAGGGCAGAGTCAGGACGTGAGTCCGGGGCAGGCCTACAGCGGCTCGAAGTCTTTAAAGATCAAGGCCTCGGCACGGAGCATTTCATCGTCCGGCTCCGGGCGCAGGGCGCGGGCGGGCAGCAGCAATACTCGCACACCGTCATCCCCACGGCGCGCGCCGGCTACCCCGCGCCGGCCGCCTTCGGCGCGCCGACCCCCGTCTTCATCGGCACGTGGACGGCGGCGGCCGAGGTCGTCCCGCTCTGGCTCGGCGACGCGCCGACGCGCTGGCTCACGGTCGGCGGGCAGCTCGTCAACGGCTCGGGGCAGACGCTGCGTCTGGTCGGCTGGCATCTGGTCTTCGAGGCCGACGGCCAAGTCATCCTCGATAAGAAGCTGCCGATGAACTTCAGCCATTACGTGCCGACGATGGTGAACGGCAAGCTGAAGCAGATATTGATGCCGCTGCCGCCGCCGCCGCCGGACGGCGAGATGGCATTGGATGATCTTCTCACCTACTTCGTCTACGGCTTCGACCTCGGGCCCGCGCCCGAGCCGTTCGCCAAGGGCACGCTCAGGCTGATCGCCAACTACAAGATCGGGGAGCGCTGCGGCGCGACCGTCCGCGAAATCCCGGCCGCGAACCTACAGCCCGTCACGCTCGCCCCGCCCGTCGTGGGGCGCTGGCGCTGGGGCAACTCGCCCAACCACACGACCCCCGACGCCCACGCGTGGCCGCACCAGCGGTTCGCCGTCGATCTGACCAAGGTAGACGAGAACAACTCCACCCGCATGAAGAAGGACGATGGCACCTACGCCGACCCCGGTCAGAACAAAAGTTACTACGATTACGGACAGCCCGTGCTCGCCATGGCCGCCGGGGCGGTGCGGAGCGTGCACGACACGGAGCCGGAAAACAACGGGGACAAAGGCGACTCCACGAAAGGCGTCAACTACATCCACATCGAGCACGCCCCGGACGAATATTCGACCTATTACCACCTGCGCACGGGGACGAGCCTCGTCAAAGTCGGGGACAAGGTCAAGACGGGCCAACAGATCGCCCAGGTCGGGAACTCCGGCGGTTCGAGCCAACCGCACCTGCACATCGCCTACGTGAAGTTGGACGCGACGGGCCGCGGCACGCTCTACCCGATGCAGTTCACCGACCTGCGCACCGCCACCGACGGCCAGACCGTGAAGAACGTGCCCGCGACCGACGTTTACTTCACGGGCCCGCTGCCGGAACTGCTCAAGCCGCCGCAGTGGCCCGGCCCCCGGCTCACGCCGCCCGACGTTTACTGCGACATAATGACCTTCCGCTAATAGACGTGCCGGGCGCGGGCGGACGGAAGCCACTTCCGTCCGCCCG
>DASVPY010000045.1:0-100636 GCA_036389395.1 Pyrinomonadaceae bacterium | reverse complement strand
GGGCCGACGCCGCGGTGTCGAACTCCTACTTCGTCCGCCCCATCCTGAAGGGCAAAGAGAAGGCGCCGAGCGCCGCGTTCACGCTTCCCGCGAACGCTCCCGCGCGGCAGTACCTTTCGATTCCCATGCAGACGCCGCGGGGGTACGCGCCCGGCGACGCCTCGGCCGCCGACCTCGACGGCGACGGCGAGTACGAGCTGGTCGTCCACATGGAGGTCGTCCCGCCCGGAGGCAACAACGGCGGGATGGGCTTCCCGACCGAGCCCATCCTCCACGCGTACAAGCTCGACGGCACGCTCCTCTGGGCGATCAACCTCGGCCGCAACATCCGCGAGAGTTCACACCACACGCAGTTCATGGTCTACGACCTCGACGGGGACGGCCGCGCCGAGGTCGCCTGTAAGACCGCCGACGGCACCGTGGACGGCCGGGGCAAAGTCATCGGCGACCCCAAGGCCGACTGGCGTAACCCGGAGGGCGCCGTCGCCGTGTGGCGGCGCAACACGGACGGCCGCGAGTTCAGGCACGACACCTCCGGCTACGTCCTCTCCGGCCCCGAGTACCTGACGGTCTTCGACGGGCTGACCGGCGCCGCCCTCGCCACGACGAACTTCATCCCGCCGCGCCACCCCTCGAAGCACGACCCGACGCCCGACGAGCTGACGGCCGTCTGGGGCGACGGCTACGGCAACCGCGTCGACCGCTTCCTCGCGTGCGTCGCTTATCTTGACGGGAAGAGGCCGAGCCTCGTCATGTCGCGCGGCTACTACACGCGAACCGTGCTGACCGCCTGGAACTGGCGCGAAGGCAAACTCACGCGCGTCTGGACGTTCGACAGCGAGGACGGGACGCCGGGCAACAAGGCTTTCGGCGGGCAGGGCAATCACAACTTGAGCGTCGGCGACGTTGACGGAGACGGCCGCGACGAGATCGTCTACGGCGCGATGGTCGTCGACGACGACGGCAAGGGTCTCTATTCGACCGGCCTCGGCCACGGCGACGCGATGCACCTCTCAGACCTCGACCCCGAACACCCGGGGCTCGAAGTCTTCGACATACAGGAGCGCTTCGACGACGCGGGCGCGCACTTCCGCGACGCGCGCACGGGACGGATTCTGTGGAAGAAGCCTTCCGTCAAAGCGGGCGCGGACGGCGAGGGGCCGAGCCGCGGGCTCTGTCTGGACATCGACCCGCGCTACAGCGGCTTCGAGTGCTGGGTGCGCGGCGCGGACATCCGCGGCCTCTTCGACGCGCGCGGCACGCTCATCTCCGAACAGACGCCGCGCTCGTGCAACTTCGGCGTCTACTGGGACGGAGACACTCTGAGCGAGCTGCTCGACCGCAACTACGTCTCGAAGTGGAACTGGAAGGACTCGACCGAGACGTTGCTGCTCCCGGCCGAAGGCTGCGTGTCGAACAACGGGACGAAGGCGACGCCCGCACTTTCCGCAGACCTGCTCGGCGACTGGCGCGAGGAGGTCGTCTGGCGCACGTCGGACAACGAGGAGCTGCGCGTCTACACGACGACCATCCCGACCGCGGAGCGCTTCTACACCTTCATGCACGACCCGCAGTACCGCCTGAGCATCGCCTGGCAGAACGTCGCCTACAACCAGCCGCCGCACACGAGCTTCTTCGTAGGCGAAGGCATGAAGCGTCCGCCGCGCCCGAACATCGTCGAAGTCAGATTTAAGAAGTAAGGCGCCTGCGGAAGTGAAGAACGCCGCGTCGGCGGCGTCTGAATGTAGCCCGGCCTTTCGAGGCCGGGGTGAGGTGTGCAGGAAGTTCGCGCGTCGCGTCAGCGACGCCTGAATCGACACGGCACGTTCACGCGTCGCTACGCGACGCCGCTACCGTTACCGACGCAGACCCGGCCTCGAAAGGCCGGGCTACATTCAAGCGCCGCCGACGCGGCGGACTGCCGGCCGCAAACCGGGATTGAGGAGACCGAAACCTTGACGAAGCCGAAACCGCACAAGAGGGCGCGCGCCTTCGCCTCGCTGCTGCTCGTCGTCCAGATGCTCGCGCCCGTCGGCGTCTTCGCGCAGGGCGCGCGGCGCGGCGGCGCGAGGGCACAGGCGCCGTCGGCGGCGCTGGCGTGGCCGCGTCTGACGAGCCAGTCGAAGCCCTGGGCGCGCTGGTGGTGGCTGGGGAACGCGGTCAACCGGCGCGACCTCTCGGCGGCCCTGGCTCAGTACGAGCGGGCGGGCTTAGGCGGACTTGAGCTGACGCCCATCTACGGCGTGCGCGGCGAGGAGTCGAAGTTCGTCAACTTCCTCTCGCCCGAGTGGGTCGGGATGCTCGAACACACTCTGAGGGAGGCGAACCGTCTGGGCCTGGGCGTAGACATGGCGACGGGGACGGGGTGGCCGTTCGGCGGGCCGTGGATTAACGCGGAGGACGCGGCCAAGGATTTGGTCTCGAAGACGTGGGAGCTGCGCGGCGGCGCGCGCCTCGGCGAGCCCGTGCGCGCGGTGCAGAAGCCCCTTGTGCGCGCCGTCGGGCGCAGGCCGAACATTCAAGACCTGCGCGAGCCCATCAGCTCGAATCCGAACCTGCAAGAACTCGCGCTCGACCAGGTGCGCTTCGAGAAGCCTCTGCCGCTGCGGGCGCTCGTCGCACGCTCGGACAGGGGAGAGACCATCGACCTCACCTCGCGCGTCCGCCCGGACGGAGCGCTCGACTGGGTCGCGCCGGAGGGGCGCTGGAAGCTCTACGGCCTCTTCCAGGGATGGCACGGCAAGATGGTCGAGCGCGCCGCGCCCGGCGGCGAGGGCAACGTCGTAGACCACTTCTCGGCCGAGGCGTTGGGACATTATTTAAGTAAGTTCGACAGCGCTTTCGCCGGACGCAACGTCCGCGGCCTGCGCGCCTTCTTCAATGACTCCTACGAGGTTGACGACGCCGAAGGGCAGTCCGACTGGACGCCGAGGTTCTTCGAAGAGTTCCAGACGCGCCGCGGTTACGACTTGAGGACGCAACTGCCCGCGCTGCTCGGCGAGGGCGACGAGGAGACGCGCGACCGCGTGGTGCACGACTTCCGCGAGACCGTCTCCGACCTCCTGCGCGACCGCTTCACCGCGACGTGGCGCGAGTGGGCGCACAAGCGCGGCGCCGTCGTCCGCAACCAGTCGCACGGCTCGCCCGCGAACATCCTCGACCTCTACGCCGCGAGCGACATCCCCGAGACCGAGGGCACGGACATCGTCCGCATGAAGTTCGCCTCGTCGGCCGCGAACGTGACGGGTAAGAACCTTGCCTCGGCCGAGACGGTGACGTGGCTCGACGAGCACTTCGTCTCCTCGCTCGGCGACGTGAAGCGCGCCGTAGACCTCAACTTCCTCGGCGGCATCAACCACGTCGTCTACCACGGGCTCGCATACTCGCCGCAGCAAGACCCCTGGCCGGGCCGGCTCTTCTACGCGGCCGTACACTTCGGGCCGCAGATGCCCGACTGGAAAGACTTCCCCGCGCTCAACCGCTACATCGCGCGCGTGCAGTCGTTCATGCAGCAGGGTCGCGCGGACAACGACGTGCTGCTCTACTACCCCGTCCACGACATGTGGATGGAGCGCGGCAACGAGGGCCGGCTGATCCACGTCGGCGGCGGGCACGACGTAGGCATCACGCAGACGGACGCGCAGACGCTCCTCGACGCGGGTTACAGTTTCGACCTCGTCTCCGACCGCCAGCTCGCCGCCGTCACGGCCGCGGGCGGGACGTTGCGCGCGGGCGGACTCGCGTACCAAACCATCGTGCTGCCGGAGACGCACTTCGTCCCCGCCGAGACCTTCGAGCGGCTCTCGGCGCTCGCGCGCGCGGGCGCGACCGTCGTCGTGCGCAAGAGTCTGCCCGCGGACGTGCCCGGCCTGACGAACCTCGCCGCGCGCCGCATACAGTTCAAACGCCTCTTGGCCCAACTCGACTTCGCGGAGACGGCGACCGAGGGCGTGCGCAGCGCGCGCGTCGGCGCGGGCCGCTTCCTGCTCGGCGACGAACTGCCGAAGCTGCTCGCCTACGCCGGCACGCGCCGCGAGCCGATGATCGAACAGGGCTTGCGCTTCACGCGACGCAGGGACGCTGAAGGCACGTTCTATTTCATCCTCAACCGCGGGGCCGTGCCGTTTGACGGCTGGGTGCGGCTCGCGTCGGGCGCGCGCGCCGCCGCCCTCTTCGATCCGTTGAACGGCGCGTCTGGTGTCGCCGCGACGCGCGTCGCGGCCGGCGGCGGGCCGGAGGTCTACCTGCAACTCGCGCCCGGCGCGTCGTGCGTCGTGCAGACCTTCGACCGGGGCGCGCGCGGGCAGTCTTTCCCCTACTTCAAGACGGCGGGCGCGCCGCAGACGCTCGGCGGCGAATGGTCTGTGCAATTCGTTGACGGCGGGCCAAGGCTTCCGCCCGCGCGCCGTCTGAACGAGTTGAAGTCTTGGACGCAGTTCGACGACGACGCGTACAAATACTTCTCCGGCACGGCCGTCTACGCGACCACCTTCGACTACCCGCAGGGCGGCGACCTGCTGCTCGACCTTGGGCGCGTCGCCGAGAGCGCGCGCGTCCGCGTGAACGGGCGCGAGCTGGGCGTGCTCATCACCGCGCCGTTCCGCGTCAGAATCCCCGCGGCGCTCCTGCGCGACCGCAACACGCTCGAAGTCGAGGTCTCGAACCTGATGCTCAACCGCGTGATTGATCTTGAGCGGCGCGGCGTCCGTTACAAGAAGTTCTACAACACGAACTTCCCCCCACGCCGGCCCGAGAACCGCGGCGCGGACGGCCTCTTCGACGCGACGAAGCTCGCGCCGCGCGACTCCGGCCTGCTCGGCCCCGTCACACTCACGCCGGTCGCGCCGCTGCGGTTTTAGCTTTTCTTTGCGTTCCTCTGCGGCCTTTGCGGTTAAAGCTTTTACGACTTAACCGCAAAGGGCGCGAAGAGCGCCGCAGAGGAACGCAGAGGGATTGAGCATGAGACCCGAACGAGTGAGAATCACAACTGCGCTGGCGTTGCTCTTGGCGGCGCTCGCATCGTGGCCCGCGCCGACCGTCGCGCGCCCGGCCGCGCCCGTCGCCGCGGCGCGCGTCACCGCGTCGTTCGACGCCGGCTGGCGCTTCCTCAAAGGTGACGCCGCGGGCGCGGAGCGGACGGGGTTTGACGACGCGGCTTGGCGCAGGCTCGACGTGCCGCACGATTGGAGCATCGAGGGGCCGTTCGCCGAGCAGAACCCGACGGGCAAGGCGGGCGGCTACCTGCCCGCGGGCGTCGGCTGGTATCGCAAGCACTTCACGCTGCCCGCCGCCGACGCGCGCCGCCGCGTCTTCGTCGAGTTCGACGGCGTCATGGCCAACAGCGACGTGTGGCTCAACGGCGTCCACTTAGGCCGCCGTCCTTACGGCTACGTGAGTTTCGCTTACGAGCTGACCGACCATTTGCACTTCGGCGCGGGCCGCGAGAACGTCCTGGCCGTGCGCGCCGACAACTCGGGCCAGCCCGCCTCGCGCTGGTACGCTGGCGCGGGGCTGTACCGCCACGTCCGGCTCGTCTCGACCGACCCCGTTCACATCGAGCACTGGGGCACGTTCGTCACCACGCCGCGCGTCACGAAGGACGGCGCGACCGTGCGCGTCGAGTGCGCGGTCGTCAACCAGTCAGACACGACGCGCGCCGTCTCGCTGCAAGTGGCCGTGAACGCGCCGGACGGCCGACTCGTCCAGACCGCGGAGACGACGCCGCAGCCCGTCGCCGCCGGGCAGACCGTCGCGCTCGTGCAGGAGGTCGTCGTCAGCAACGCGCGCCGTTGGGACATCAACGAGCCGGCGCTCTACACGGCGACGGCGCGCGTGCGTTCAAGTGGTCGGACGCTCGACGACGAGCGCGTACACTTCGGCATACGCGAGTTCAGCTTCGAGCCGGCGACCGGCTTCTGGCTCAACGGCCGCAACTTCAAACTCAAGGGCGTCTGCCTCCACCACGACGCTTCGGCCTTCGGCGCGGCCGTGCCGCTCGGCGCGTGGGCGCGCCGGCTCGCGCTCTTAAAGACGCTCGGCGTCAACGCCATCCGCACCGCGCACAACCCGCCCGCGCCCGAGTTCCTCGATCTCGCCGACCGCATGGGCTTCGTCGTCATGGACGAAATGTTCGACGCCTGGACGGTCGCCAAGAATCCTTACGACTATCACCTCTACTTTAAAGACTGGTCGCTCGTTGATACGCGCGACACGGTGCGGCGCGACCGCAACCACCCGTCGGTCTTCGTCTACAGCGCCGGCAACGAGATACACGACACGCCGAACGCGGAGCTGGCCAAGCGCATCCTCTCGTCGCTCGTCGCCGAGTTCCACGCGGGCGATCCGACGCGCCCCGTCACGCAGGCGCTCTTCCGCCCCAACGTCAGCCACGACTACGACAACGGTCTCGCCGACCTGCTCGACGTGGTCGGGCAGAACTACCGCGAGAACGAAATCCTCGCGGCGTACAAGCAGAAGCCCACGCGCAAGATTCTCGGCACGGAGAACACGCACACGCGCGAGGCGTGGCTCGCCTTGCGCGACAACCCGCCCTACGCGGGGCAGTTCCTCTGGACGGGCATTGACTACCTCGGCGAGTCGCCGGGCTGGCCGCTCGTCGGCTTCAACTTCGGGTTAATTGATCGCGTCGGCACGGTGCGCCCGCTCGGCCGCCAGCGGCAGAGTTGGTGGAGCGAGCAACCCATGGTCTTCGCCGCGCGCCGCGTCGCCCCGACGCCGCTCGCGCCGACCGATCCCGGCTACGGCACAGACCGCCGGCCGCAAGTGCTCTTCCCCGACTGGACGCCGCGCGACACGTCGGCGCACGAGGAGACGGTCGAGGTCTATAGCAACTGCGAGCAGGTCGAGCTGTTCCTCAACGGCCGCTCGCTCGGCGCGCAGCCGCGCCCCGCGGACGACGCGCCGCGCAACTGGCGCGTCGCGTTCGCGCCGGGCACGCTCCGGGCCGTCGGCACGAACGGCGGCCGCGTGGTCGCCACGCACGAGCTACGCACCGCCGGCCCGCCCGCCAAGATCATGCTCGCGGCCGACCGCACGCGTCTCGCGCCCGCCTGGGATGATGTCGTCTACGTCGAGGCGTCGGTCGTGGACGCGGCGGGCGTGGTCGTGCCCGCGGCGGCCGATCTGATCAGTTTCACGGTCGCGGGGCCTGGGTGCGTCGTCGCCGTGGACAGCGGCGACAACGCGAGCCACGAGCCGTTCCAGGCGACGGAGCGGCGCGCGTACCAGGGGCGCTGCTTCGCACTGCTCAAGGCCCTCGCGCCGCGCGGCCGCATCACGCTGACGGCCGCGGCCAGAGGACTCGCCCCCGGCTCCGCGTCCGTCGTCGCCGTCGCCGCGCCCGAGTCACACTTAATCAACAGCCGGTCGAACCGTTGAGGAGAAACTTTGCAGATGCGCAGACAATCAAAGCTACTCGCGCCCGCGCTCGCGCTGCTCCTGCTGCACCCGGCCGCCGCGCTCGCGCGCAACGACCACTTCAAGAACTGGCCCGCGGGCGCGTCGCCCGCCGAGGTCGGCAAGCGCGTGGCGGAGAACTTCGTCGCGCGCAAGCTCGAATGGGAGCAGGGCAAGCGCAAGTACGTCATCTACCCGGAGGTCTGCGCCTGGTACGGCGCGCTCACCGTCGCGCGCCTCACCAAAGACCGTGACCTCACCGCCCGGCTCAAGACCAAGTTCGACCCCTACCTGACGCCGGAGGGCGCGGCGCACGTCTCGCCGGACGCGCACGTGGACTACCACGTCTTCGGCGTCGTCCCGCTGGAGTTGTACCTGGAGACGAAGGATCGTCGCTACCTCGATCTGGGGCGCGGCTTCGCCGACGGGCAGTGGGCGAAGACCACGCCCGACGGCATCACGGCCGAGGCGCGCTACTGGGTTGACGACATGTACATGATCTCGGCCCTACAGACGCAGGCCTACCGCGCCACCGGCGACGTGCAGTACCTCGACCGCAACGCGCTCGCCGTCGCCGCCTACCTCGACAAGCTGCAACAGCCGAGCGGTCTCTTCTTCCACGCCGCCGACTCGCCCTTCTACTGGGGGCGCGGCAACGGCTGGTACGCCGCCGGCATGACCGAACTGTTGCGCTCGCTGCCCGCGAAGCACCCGCGGCGCGCGCGCATCCTCGACGGCTACCGCAAGATGATGGCGGCGCTCCTGAAGACCCAAGCCGATGACGGCCTGTGGCGGCAGTTGGTTGATCGCCCCGACGTGTGGGCCGAGACTTCGGGCACGGGGATGTTCGCTTTCGCCTTGGTGACGGGCGTCAAAGAGGGCTGGCTCGACGCGAAGACTTACGGCCCGGCGGCGCGCAACGCCTGGCTCGGTCTCGTCAAACACATTGACGACGCGGCCAACGTGACCGACGTGTGCGTCGGGACGAACAAGGCCTTTCAGGAGGTCGGCCCAGACCTCGACAAGCAGTTGCAGTTCTACCTCGCGCGCGACCGCAAGACGGGCGACCTGCACGGCCAAGCGCCGGTGCTCTGGACGGCGACCGCGCTGCTGCGGTAGTTGCTGGTTTTAACTTTGCGTTCCTTCGCGGCCCGCTCTGCGCCCTTTGCGGTTAAGTCCTAAAACCTTTAACCGCAAAGGGCGCAAAGGAGAGCCGCAAAGGTGCGCAAAGAGATTTACCGGAGGTGTTGATGAAGACTAGGAGACGGCTTCGAGCCTACGCCGCCCTGCTCGGTCTCGCGTGCTTTGCAGTGCCGGCCGCGCTGCAAAGTCCCTCGTCCGCGCAGCGGCGCGCGCCCGCCGGGTCGCGGCCCGATGCGGCGGGCGTCTACAGCGTGCGCGCTTACGGCGCGCGCGGCGACGGGCGGACGTTGGACACGCCGGCCGTCAACCGCGCCATCGAGGCCGCGCACGCCGCGGGCGGCGGCACGGTGCAGTTCCCCGCCGGCACGTACCTCTGCTTCTCGATCCGCCTCAAGAGCAACGTCGCGCTCCAACTCGACCACGGCGCGACCATCCTCGCCGCCGACCCGGCCAAGGATAAGGGGTCTTACGACCTGCCCGAGCCGAACGAGTGGGACATGTACCAGGACTTCGGCCACAGCCACTGGCAGAACAGTCTCATCTACGGCATCAACGTCGAGAACGTCTCCGTCACCGGCCCCGGTCTCATAGACGGCCGCGGCCTCACGCGCCGCAGCCCGCGCCCGCGCCGCCCCCTGCAAGCCGGCGACACGCCCACAACCCTCGGCGGCGGCCAGGCCGCGCGCCCGCAGTCGCCGCTCGGCGAGGACGCGCCGCCGAGCGAGATGAACGGTCTTGGCAACAAGGCCATCGCGCTCAAGCTCGCGCGCAACGTCACCTTGCGCGACTTCTCGATCCTCAACGGCGGCCACTTCGCCTTGCTCGCCACCGGCGTGGACAATCTGACCATAGACAACCTCAAGGTGGACACCAACCGCGACGGCTTCGACATAGACGCCTGCCGCAACGTCCGCGTCTCCAACTGCTCGGTCAACTCGCCGAACGACGACGCCATCGTCCTGAAGAGTTCCTACGCGCTCGGCGCGCCGCGCGCCACCGAGAACGTGACGATCACGAACTGTTTCGTCAGCGGCTACGACATCGGGTCGCTCCTGGACGCCACCTACAAGCGCAACGTCACCGAAGCGCCCGACCGCGACGGCCCCACGGGCCGCCTCAAGTTCGGGACGGAATCGAACGGCGGCTTCAAGAACATCACCATCTCGAACATCGTCTTCGACCACTGCCGCGGCCTCGCCTTTGAGACCGTGGACGGCGGCCCGCTCGAAGACGTGACCGTCACCAACATCACGATGCGCGACATCGTGACCGCGCCCATCTTCCTCCGCCTCGGCGCGCGTATGCGCGGGCCTGCGGGCGCAGCGCCGGGCACGCTGCGCCGCGTCCAGATCAGCAACGTCGTCGTCTACAACGCCGACCCGCGCTACGCCTCGATCATCGCGGGGCTACCGGGCCGCCCCGTCGAGGACGTGCGCCTGAGCGACATACGCATCCTCTACCGCGGCGGCGGCACGCGCGCGCAGGCCTCGCTTGAGCCGCCGGAGAAGGAGACGAACTACCCGGAGCCTTCGATGTTCGGCGAGTTGCCCGCCTACGGCTTCTTCATCCGGCACGCGCGCGGCGTCGAACTCTCGAACGTCGAGGTCGGCTTCATGGCGGAAGACCTGCGCCCGGCCTTCCACCTCGAAGACGTGCGCGGCGCGAACTTCCTGGGCGTCGCCGCGCAGAAGGCGGGCGACGCGCCGACCTTCGTCCTCAAGAACGTCGAGGACTTCACCGTCCGCCAGTCGCGCCCCGTCCCCGACACGCGCGTCGAGCGAACGGACTCGAAGCGGTTTTAACTTGGGGTTGAGCATTGGAGGCAAGCATGTCTATGAAGTCGCGGGCGCTGATGTCGGCGCTGGTCTTTATCATCTGCGCCGGCAGCGCGCAGGCGGCCGCGCAGAAGGCGGCGAAGGACAGCGAAGACGGGCTGCCCGCGTGGGTGCAGGACGCGGGCGCGCGGCGCGAGCCGAAGAAGAAGCGTGTCTTCTCGGCCGACGAGTACGGCGCGGTCGCGGACGGCGTGACGAACTCGACGAAGGCGATTCAGAAGGCCATAGACGCGTGCGCGAAGGCGGGCGGGGGCGTCGTGAGTTTTAAGCCGGGCGAGTACGTCACCGGCGCGCTCTTCATAAAGTCCGGCGTCCACTTCGTCGTCGGCGAAGGCGTCACGCTGCTCGGCAGCCAGGAGGACGCCGACTACCCCTCGATCTTCACGCGCGTCGCCGGCATCGAGATGAAGTGGCCCGCCGCGCTCATCAACGTCAACGATCAGCGCAACGTGAAACTCTCCGGCGGCGGCACGATTGACGGGCGCGGCAAGAAGTGGTGGGACAGGTATTGGACGCTGCGGCGCAACGACTACGAGCCGCGCGGCCTGCGCTGGGCCGCCGACTACGACGCCGAGCGCGTGCGCCTACTGGTCGTCTGGCAGTCGCAGGACGTGACGGTCGAGAACCTGAGCCTCAAGCGTTCCGGCTTCTGGACGGTGCAGGTCGTCTACTCCGATCACGTCACGGTGAACGGCGTTAAGATCAGCGACAACGGCGGCCCGAGCACCGACGGCGTGGACATAGACTCTTCGGCTTACGTCCTCGTCGAGCACTGCGACATAGACAACAACGACGACGACATCTGCCTGAAGGCCGGGCGCGACTCGGACGGGCTGCGCGTCGCGCGCCCGACCGAGTACGTCGTCGTGCGCGACAACCTGACGCGGCGCGGCGGCGGCGTCCTCTCCTTCGGCAGCGAAACGTCGGGCGGCATCCGCCACGTCGTCGCCTACCGCAACCGCGGCGTCGGCACGAGCGAGGGCGTCCGCTTCAAGTCCGCGAAGACGCGCGGCGGCTACGTGACGGACGTGCTCGTCCGCGACCTCAAGTTGGAGAACGTGCCGCTGCCCTTCACCTTCACGCTCAACTGGAACCCGAGCTACTCCTACGCGACCATCCCCAAGGAGATCAAGAACCCGCCCGCCCACTGGGTCGTGATGAACACGCCCGTCTTGCCGGTCGAGCGCGGCTACTGCGAGTTCAGCCGTATCCGCATCGAGAACGTCGAGGTCGTGGGCGCGAAGCGCGTCTTCACGGCCACGGGGCTGCCCGAAAAACCCATCGTCGGCGTGACCTTCATGAACGTCACGGCCGAGGGCGACGAGACCGGCTACATCGAGCACGCGCGCGACTGGACGATGAAGGGCGTCCGCCTGCGGACGCCCAAGGGCGAGCCGGTGAAACTGACGAACGCGGTCAACGTCGAGCAGCCCGAAGTGAGCAGGAAGTAATGACGGGCGGCAAGTTCAATTGAGGTTGGGTGAGGCGCGCGGCCGTTTTAACACAGAGTACACAGAGGAAACACAGAGAGCACAGAGAATTCTTACTGTGTCCTCTGTGTGACCTCTGTGCCCTCTGTGTTGAACTGATCGTCGGATAAACTCAACCGTAAATCAATTTTACTGCGTCGGCTCGGCGTCGCGGGCGCAGCGGAAGCCGAGGTTGTTGAGGCCCGTGTCGGGCGGGGCGTGGCTGCGGGCGGCGACGCGGTAGTTGCTGCAAAAATTCTCGGCGCACATCCACGAGCCGCCGCGGATGATGCGTTCCTCACCCGCCGCCGGCCCCGGCGGGTTCGCGCGCGGTGACGAGGCGTAGTAGTCACCACCGTACCAGTCGGCGCACCACTCCCACACGTTCCCCGCCACGTCGTAGAGACCGTAGCCGTTCGGCGCGAAGCTGCCGACGGGCGCGCGCCCGCGGAAGCCGTCCTCGCCCGTATCGCGTTCGGGGAAGCTGCCTTGCCACCAGTTCGCCGCGGGCCGGCCCCGCGGGCGCAGCTCGTCGCCCCAGGCGTAACGTGTGCCCGCCAGCCCGCCGCGCGCGGCGTATTCCCACTCGGCCTCGGTCGGCAGGCGCTTGCCCGCCCAGCGCGCGTACTCCGCCGCGTCGCGCCAGGAGATTTGGCAGACCGGCTCGTCGGGGGCCGCTGGCGGCGCGTCGGGGCCTTCCGGGTGTCGCCAGTCCGCGCCGTCCACGCGCGCCCACGCGCGCGCCGCGGGGTCGAAGACGCCCGACCAGCCGAACCGCTCCGCGTCCGTCCTGTAGCCGGTGGCGGCGACGAAGCGGGCGAACTCCGCGACCGAGACTTCGCGCGCGTCCAACCAGAAGGGGCCGACCAAGACCTCGTGCGTCGGCGACTCGTCCGGCATCTCGTCGTCCGCGCCCATGCGGAACGTCCCGCCGTTGATGAAGACCATCCCGTCGCGCGCGCCCGGCGTCTGCCTCGGCGCGTTCGCCTTGCGGCACGCCTGCGCCGCGAGCAGCGCGAGCGCGCACGCGAGCAGGCACAGCCGCCTGTGAACGTCGTTCGTCATCTTTACCGCGAGAATCAGTTCAACACAGAGTACACAGAGGAGACACAGAGTTCACAGAGAGTTCTTACTGTGGCCTCTGTGCTAACTCTGTGTACTCTGTGTTAAAACGGCCGCCCGCCACACTCAAGCTCAGCGCCCCACGGGCCAGTCTTCGGACTGGACGTGCTCGCGCCGCATGATCTCTGCGGCGCGGCGGACGAGCGCCGGGTGCGAGGCGGCGAGGTCGTGCGCTTCGGCGATGTCTGTTTGCAGGTCGTAGAGTTCGACCGCGCCGCCGCCCCCCTTCCGCACGGCCTTCCAACGTCCCAGCCGCACGGCCTGCGCGAAGCCGCCCTCGTGAAACTCCCAGTAGAGGTACTCGCGCCGCGGCGCGCGCCGCCCCGACAGGACGGGCAGCGCTGAGACGCCGTCCACGCCGACGGGGACGCGCGCGCCCGCGAGCGCCGCGGCGGTCGGCAGCAGGTCGCAGAGCGTCAGCGGGTACGCGCTCACCGCGCCCGCGCGCACGCGCCGGGGCCAGCGCACGACGAGCGGCACGCGTATGCCGCCCTCGTAGAGTTCGCGCTTGAGACCGCGGAACGGGCCGTTGCTGTCGAAGCGCGTCTGATCGTAGCCGCCCTCGTCGCGCCCCTGCGGGCCGTTGTCGCTCGTGAAGACGACCAACGTCTCTTCGTCCAGACGCAACTCGCGCAGGAGCGCCAGCACGCGCCCCACGTCCGCGTCGAGGCGCGTGACCATCGCGGCGTAGTTGCGCTGCTGCGGCGACCAAGGCTCGCGCGTGTAAGGCGCGTCGGAAGGCACTTCCATGCCGTTGCCGGTCTGGCGCGTCAACTCGTTGTTGGCGTGCGGCAGCGTGTAGGCGAGGTAGAGGAAGAAAGGCTTGGCCGCTTCGCGGCGGATGAAGTCGAGCGCCTCGCGCGTGAAGAGATCGTGCGAGTACGTGCCGCGCGGCAGTTCGACGCGCGCGTCGTTGCGCCAGAGGTAATCCGGGTAGTAGTTGTGCGCGTGGTTCTGGTTGAGGTAGCCGAAGAAGTAGTCGAAGCCCTGGCGCGTAGGGATGCCCGTCGTCCCCGGCTCGCCCAGGCCCCACTTGCCTATGACGCCCGTGCGGTAACCGGCCGCCTGCAACACTTCGGCGATGGTCACGTCCTCCGCGCGGAGCGGCACGCGCTCGTTGTTGCGCCCCATGTTGCCGCGGATGGTGGCGTGCCCCTGGTGCTGCCCGGTCATGAGGCTCGCGCGCGAAGGCGCGCAGACGGGACTCGCCGCGTAAGCGTCGGTGAAACGTAGCCCCGCGCGCGCCATGCGGTCGAGGTTCGGCGTGCGGATGAAGCGTTGGCCGTAACTGCCGAGGTCGCCGTAGCCGAGGTCGTCGGCCACGATCATGATGATGTTCGGGCGACGCGCGGGCGCGCGCCGCGTCAACTGCGCGCCGGCTTCGCGCGCGAACGCGAGCCAGCCGCACGCGAGCAGCGCCGCGCACAACAGGGCCGCGCCGCGCCGCCGACGCTCATGCACGCTCACGCGAAATCTCATCCGGCTCTTGTCCCTCACGTTGGCCTGTAGTTTAATGCAGAAAACTTCTAACGCAATTCGCCCCCGCGAAATTTTGGCCGAGACCCGCCCCGTTGGTCTTTCATTCCCCGCGCCGCGGGCGGGAGAGTTTGTGAGGCAGACGTTGAGACTACGCGCCGCGCTCTGCGCGCTCGCACTGTTAGTGCAAGGCTTCGCGCCCGCGCAAGCCGCCCGGCGTTCACGCCGCGCCGCACCGCCGCCGCGTTACAACGTCCTCTTCCTCATCTCCGACGATCTGCGCCCCGAGCTTGGGGCTTACGGCAACCCCACGATCAAGACGCCGAACATAGACCGCCTCGCCGCGCGCGGCACGCGCTTCGACCGCGCCTACGCGCAGTACCCGCTCTGCAACCCCTCGCGCACGTCGCTCCTGACGGGGCGCTACCCGACCGAGACCGGCGTGCTCGACAACAACAAATACTTCCGCGCCGAGCACCCGGACTGGGTGACTTTGCCGCAGCACTTCAAGGCGCACGGCTACGCCACGCTCCGCACCGGCAAAATCTTTCACGGCGGCATAGACGATCAGGTCTCCTGGACTGAAGGCGGCGAACCCGTAGACCCAGCCATCGTCAACCGCGGCTCGAACGCACAGCCCGCACGGCCGACGCCCGCGCCGACGCCCGCGCGCGACCCCGACGAGGCGGAAGACGCCCCGCCCGCTCAAGCGACCGCCGCCGACGGCGAGGCCCGCCGCCGCGCCTCCGACCGCATCGTCGTGCTCGAAGGCGACGGCGAACGCCACGGCGACTACCGCACGGCCACGCGCGCCATTGACTATCTGGAACGCTACCGGGACAAGCCTTTCTTCCTCGCCGTCGGCTTCGTCAAGCCGCACAGCCCGCCGACCGCCCCGCGCAAGTTCTTCGACCTCTACGACCCGGCGCGCATCACGCTCCCGCCCGACTTCGCGCCGCGCCCGTCAGCGCCGCCCGGCTTCCCCGAACTCTCCGTCCCGCGCCGCAACGCAGACCTCTTCATCGGGCGCGACGCCTCGCCCGACGAAGCGCGCCAGATGATCCGCGCCTACTGGGCCTCGACCAGCTTCATGGACGCGCAGGTCGGCCGCGTGCTCGACGCGCTCGACCGGCTGAACTTGCGCGACAACACCATCGTCGTCTTCTGGGGCGACCACGGCTACCACCTCGGCGAGAAGGGCAAGTGGTCTAAGGCATACTCGCTCTTCGAGGTCGGCACGCGCGTCCCGCTCGTCGTCGCCGTGCCGCGCGGGCGCGCGCAAGTCTCCGCGCGCACGGTCGAACTGCTCGACCTCTACCCGACGCTCGCGGAACTCTGCGGTCTGCCGCGCCCGCCCGCGCCCCGCGGGCGCAGCCTCGCGCCGCTGCTCAAAAACCCGCGCGCCCCCTGGGCGCACCCGGCCTACACCGTCACCCTCTTCCAGAACAAACTCGGCCGCGCCGTCCGCACCGACCGCTGGCGCTACGCCGAGTGGGACGAAGGCCGCGCCGGGGCCATGCTCTTCGACGAAACCAGAGACCCCCACGAACTCAAGAACCTCGCCGCAGACCCGGCCTACGCGAAGACCGTGCAGGAGATGAAGCGGCTGTTGAAACAGATGCCGTGAGGCAGGGGCTAGAAGCCGGAAGCCGGAAGCCAGGATGAAAACCGGCCTTGATGAAAGGCCAGCCCCTCTGCTTCTCCGTTCTCTAATCCTTCCGGCTTCTGGCTTCCGGCTTCAGGCTTCTTCTTTAAGGAGGACTCATGCCGCCAAAGATACACATGGAGCCGGAGCCGGGCGACTTCACGCCGGAGGTCGGCGCGGCGACCGACGTTGCGCCGCTGGGGCGCGGCGGCGCGAAGCCGGCGCACGAGCTGACGGCCGACGAGGACGTGGACGCGGCCGACTGGGACGCGGTGGCCGCCGAAAGCGAGTTCAAAGAATTGCTCGCCGCGAAGCGCCGCTTCATCGTGCCGGCCACGGTCTTCTTCGTCGTCTACTACTTCGCGCTGCCCGTCCTCGTCGGCTACGCGCCGCGGCTGATGGACACGCGCGTCCTCGGCGTCAACCTCGCGTACCTGTTCGCGCTCTCGCAGTTCTTCATGGCGTGGACGGTGGCCGCGCTCTACGTGCGCGCGGCCGGCGGCTGGGACGAGACCGCGCGCCGCATCATCGAACGCCTGCGCCCGGCGCGGGAGGGGGGCGACAAAGCATGACGACACCGCTCGTGATGTTCCTGCTCTTCGTCGCCGTGACGCTCGTCATCACTTACTGGGCGGCGCGGCGCACTTCGGGGTCGAGCGCCTACTTCGCCGCCGGCCGGCAGATCAAGGGCTGGCAGAACGGCGTCGCCGTGGCCGGCGACTACATGAGCGCGGCCTCTTTCCTCGGCATCGCCGGCATCATCGCCTTCCAGGGGTACGACGGCTTCATGTACTCGGTCGGCTGGCTCGTCGCCTACCTGACGGTGCTGCTCGTCGTCGCCGAACCGTTGCGCAACGCCGGCAAGTACACGATGGCGGACGTGCTCGCCTACCGCCTGCGCCCGCGCCCCGTGCGCGCCATGGCCGCCTTGAGCACGCTCACCGTCTCGACCTTCTACATGATCGCGCAGATGGTCGGCGCGGGCGCGCTCGTCTCGCTGCTGCTCAAAGGTTCGGGCGTGACCTACAAGTCGGCCGTCGTGGGCGTCGGGATTCTGATGATCGTCTACGTCGTCTTCGGCGGGATGCTGGCGACGACGTGGGTGCAGATCGTCAAGGCGATCCTGCTGATGGCGGGCACGATCATACTCAGCGTCCTCGTGCTCGCGCACTTCGGCTTCAGCTTCGCCAACTTCTTCGACGCCATCAAGCACGTCACTTATCACGACGCCGCGGGCCGGCTCGTCACGCAAGACTTCCTGCAACCGGGCTTGCGCTACAAGCCCCCTTACGGCGCGCTCGATTTGATCTCGCTCGGCATGGCGCTGCTGTTCGGCACGGCCGGGCTGCCGCACATCCTCGTCCGTTTCTACACCGTGCCCGACGCCAAGACGGCGCGGACGAGCGTCGTGTGGGCGATGGCGATCATCGGCGTCTTCTACATCCTGACGACCTTCCTCGGCTTCGGCGCGGCGACCATCGTCGGGCGCGACCTGATCGCGCAGAACGGCGGCACGAACATGAGCGCGCCGCTCCTCGCGCAGACGCTCGGCGGCGACGTGTTCTTCGGCTTCGTCTCGGCCATCGCCTTCGCCACGATCCTGGCCGTGGTGGCGGGCCTGACCATCAGCGCCTCGACCTCGTTCGCGCACGACTTCTGGACGAACGTCATCCACCGCGGGACGGAGCGCGCACCGGGCGAAGAGGTGCGCGTGGCGCGCGCGACGGCCTTCGTCGTCGGCGGCGTGGCCATCGTCATCGCCATCGTGCTGGGGCCGGCGGCGAACGTCGCCTTTCTCGTCGCGCTGGCCTTCGCCGTCGCGGCCTCGGCGAACCTGCCGGTCATCGTCCTCTCGCTCTTCTGGCGGCGCTTCAATACGCGCGGCGCGGTCGCAGGCTTGGGCACGGGGCTGCTCGCCTCCATCGTGCTCATCCTGCTCAGCCCCAGCGTCATGACCGTAGACCCGCCGACGGTGACGGGCGCGGCCCGCCACCTGATCCAGTCGCCGCCCGTCTTCCCGTTGGAGAACCCCGGCCTCCTGAGCATCCCGCTCGGCTTCCTCGGCGCGTTCCTCGGCACGCTCACCGCGCGCGAGCCGGCCGCCGCGGCGAAGTACACGGAACTCGTCGTGCGCGCCAACACCGGCCTCGGCGCGGAGAAGGCGGCGAAGCATTGAAGGCAGTAGACGGTAGACAGTAGTCGGTAGTCAGTAGGGGGGAAGTAGTAGGCAGTAGGCAGAGGACGGTAGGCAGTATGTCAAAGATGAAACGTGTGTTCAGCTTCGTCCTTTCGTTCGGCGTGCGCGGCGTTCTCTCAGTCGTCGCGCTGGCCGCTGCGGCCGCGGCGCAGCAGCCGACGACCACGCCGCAGCCCGCGCAGTCGCCGCAGACTGCGCCCTCGTCATCGTCGCCGCAACCTGCGCAGCCGCCGAGCGCGGCCGAGTGTGCGGAGTTGCCGGCGCTGAAGCGGCGCGTGGATCAGGCCGAGGGGCGTCTGCGCGACTGGCCGAACTTGCGGCGCTACCGCGAGGCGAACGCGCAACTCGCGCCGCCCGCGAAGGGCGAGACGCGCGTCGTCTTCATGGGCGACTCGATCACAGACCTCTGGAGCCGCCCCGGCTACGGCGGCTTCTTCCCCGGCAAGCCCTACGTCAACCGCGGCATCAGCGGGCAGACCACGCCGCAAATGCTCATCCGCTTCCGCCCCGACGTGATCGCCCTGCGCCCCAAAGTGGTCGTCATCCTCGCCGGCACGAACGACCTCGCCGCCGTCACGGGGCCGACCACGCTCGCCGCCGTCGAAGACAACCTCGCCGCGATGGCCGAACTGGCGCACGCCAACGGCATCCGCGTCGTGCTCGCGTCGCTCCTGCCCGTCAGCGACTACGAGCACGGCCGCGACGGCACGCAGATCGTCCGCACCAAAGACCGCCCGCCGGCCCAGATCAACGAACTCAACGACTGGATGAAACAGTACGCCGCGCGCAACGGCCACACCTACCTCGACTACCACACGGCCGTCGCCGACGAGCACGACATGCTCCGCGACGACTTGAGCGACGACGGTCTGCACGTCACCGCCAAAGGCTACGCCGTCATGGCCCCGCTCGCCGAAGCGGCCATCGCGGCGGCGCTCAAGAAGCATTAACGCGGCGCGGCGGGCGGCGGCGTCCGGGGCGGGACGAAGCCGTGCAGGCTCAGCCAGTCGGCGCAGCGCGCGGGCCAGGTCGAAAGGATCGGGTCGGCGGGTTTGCCCTCGCGCACGCCAAGGCCGAAGCCGTGCGGGCCGCGCTCGTAGAGGTGTAGCTCGAAGGGCACGCCCGCTTTGCGTAAGGCCGCGACGAACATGAGCGTGTTCTCGACGGGCACGGCCGTGTCCGTCATCGTGTGGACGAGGAAGGCGGGCGGCGTCTCCTTCGTCACCTGCTCCTCGTTCGAGAGTAGCGCGACCAACTCCGGCGTCGGGTTGTCGCCCAGCAGGTTCTTCTTCGAGCCGGCGTGCGTCTGCTCGCGCATCGTGATCACGGGATAGATCAGGATCATCACGGCCGGGCGCGAGCTGACGCGCTCGACGGGGTCGGCGGCGTCGGCGCGGCCCGCGTCGAAGTGCGTGCCGGCGGTCGCGGCCAGATGCCCGCCCGCGGAGAAGCCGAGGATGCCGACGCGTGCCGGGTCAAGCCCCCACTCGGCGGCACGCGCGCGCACGGTGCGTATGGCGCGCGCCGCGTCCTGCAACATGGCCGGGTGGTGGTAGCGCGGCCCCAGCCGGTACTTGAGCACGAAGGCCGTCACGCCGAGCGTGTTGAGCCACTCGGCGACGGGCCGGCCCTCGTGCTCCGCCAGATGCCCGTAGCCGCCGCCCGGACAGACGACGACGGCCGCGCCCGTCGCCCGCTCCTTCGGCGCGACGTAAGGCGTCAGCGTCGGCACGTCCTCCGGCGCGCGCCCCAACGCGCCCGGCGCGCCCTGCGGCCAGAGCACGATAGGCTCGGCGGCGCGCGCCTCGTAGCAGACGCCGAGGCCGACGAAGGCGAGACCGACGACGGCGCAGCCCGCGAGCCGCAGAGATCGAGTCAAGCTTCTAAACACGATGTCCTCCACTTTGCATCAAGATACTTGATTCATCATTGAGCGATGGCGAGGGCGGATTTAACACAGAGGGCACAGAGGTCGCACAGAGTTCACAGAGTTCTTAACTGTGTCCTCTGTGTCCCCTCTGTGTACTCTGTGTTAACCCGGCCACCCGCCGGCTCTCAACTTCAAACTGAACCACTACCACGACGCGGCCCCGCCCTTCGCCATCAGTAGCAGGAGCCAGTCCGCGCCGTCGGGCTTGGCGAGCGTCGTGCCCTGACGCCAGGAGCGCGGCGCGTCGAGCGGGCGCGTGTCGCCGGTGCGCGGGTCGAACCACAGCCCGGCGTAAGCCGCGCGCGGGAGCGCCCGCGCGAGCGTGACCGATGCGCCCGCGAGCGAATAGACGAGCACGGCGTCGCCCGCCCGTGCGGCGAGACACCAGTTGCGCGCCGCGTCCGCGAACAGTTCGTCGCGCGGCGACATACGCATCAAGACCGCGGCCAAGTGTTCACGCACGAACCCGTCGAGCTTCGTCTCGTCGGGCTGCGACCCTTGGGACTGCCCGGCCGCGGGGTTGCGCATGAGCGCCTGCGCGCCGCCGGCCAAGAGGACGGGCACGGGCCCCGCGCCGCCGTGCCACGCGACGACGGCTTTGTCTGGGAAGCGGTCGCGGTACTCGCGCACCTGGCGGTAGACCTGTGCGGGCGTCGTGTCGGGCGGCGCGTCGCCCGCGCGGCCGAAGTCATTCGTGATCATCTCGCGGAAGGCGAGGTTGCGCCCGCCCGCGGGGGCCCAGAGCGTGCCGTCGGGTCTGTACTGCCAGTAGCGCGTGTCTATGACGGAGACGAGCGCGGCGCGCGCGGGGTCTGCGAGGATCGCGTCGGTGATGTCCTTGCCGGTGACGAGCGCGACGCGCACGCGCCGGCCGCTTTGCCGCTGCCACTCGGCCACGGTGTCGAGGAAGAACTGCTGGAAGGCGAGCGGGCCCGGGAACTGGAAGCCGAGCGTGAAGACGACGTTCGCGGTGTCGCCGAGCGCGTCGAGGTTGTGGCGGATGAAGGCGCGATGCAGCGCACGCCGCCGCGGGTCTGTGGCGTCGTAGAACTGGTTGGCGAGGTGGACGGTGTTGCGCGCGTCGAGCGGCGGCGGTTCAGGTAGCCCCGTGTCGTTGACGTTGTTGGCGGGCCGCCAGGGGAAGTCAACCCAGTGCGCGGCCGTCTCAAGCAGGTTGTGCGTGTTGTAGAGGCTGTGGTAGTAGACCAGCCCCCGCTGCTCGCACAACTCGGCGAACTCGCGCGTGCGCGCGAAGTACCAAGGGTTGAAGCGCGTCAGGTCGTAGCGGCTCAGCCCGTCCCAGGCTTTGCCCCGGCCGCTGCGCGCCCAAGGCATCTCGTAGAAAGGGGCCCAGACGTTCGCGTCCGGCTCCGCGGTGATGACGTGCGCGTCGCGGCGGCGCTCGTACCAGAGACCCGGCCCGCCGTTATAAAAGGGCAGCTTCTCTGCAACCATGCGCGCGGCCAGTTTCGGCAAGTCCTCCGTCAGCCCCGGCCCCACACGCCCCGGCACGAAGCGTGTGAGGCTGACCCCGCTCGTCGCCACCGCCACGCCCGGCGCGACCTGCCCCTTCCACCACGCGCCGTTGAGCATCCCGCCCCACAGCACACGCCCGCCGACGACAAAACGGCCGTTGACGATCTCAAGCGAACGCTTCCGATTGCGGATTGCGGATTGCGGATTGCGGATTGAAGACTGAGGCGGGATTGAAAAAGCTTGACCGATGACTGCGCGCCCGTCGGGCTGTGCCCCGAATCCGCAATCCGCAATCGGACAGCGGCGCGCGAGTTGGGCTTCGTAGAGCGGCGCGGTTGACTGGCGCAACAGGTTGGGCGCGGCGTCGGGGCCGCGCGCTTCGAGTTGCGCGGCGGCGCAGTTCCAGATGACGGAGTTGGCGGCCGTCCAGCCGCCGCCCTGCGAGCGCGTCATGTCGTAGGCGAGCCGCAGCGCCGCGCCGCCCACGCGCACGCGCTCGTAGAGGACGCCCGACGCCCAACTCTCGAACGAGCCGCTCGGGCCGAGCGCGCCGGTCGCCGTGCAGTCGAGGAAGACGTTCGGGCCGGCGGCGGCGAAGCCCACGGCGAAGTCGTTCGTGCCGGCCTCGCTCTGGCAGGCGCGGACTAAGACCTGCTGTCCTTCGACGAAGAAGCCCTGCCGCCTGTAGCCGCCGACCTCCGAGACGGGCGCGGCGAAGCGACACCCCAGCACCGTCACGCGCCGCGCGCGCCACCCGACGCGCACCGCCGAGCCGGCGAAGTGGCGCGCCGTCACGTCGCGCACCCACGCGTCTTCCACGTTGTCGAGCGCGACGCCGAGCCAGGCGTGCTCCTCGTCCGCCGCGTTCGCCGCGTCGAACTCGCTGTCGAGCGTCAACGCTTCGACCCCGACGCGCCGCGCCGGCTCGTGCGCCGAGACCTTTGCCAGCGTCCCGCCGCCGTAGCGACTTTCGAGCGCCGTCGTGACGGGCGCGTCGAGCGTGACCCGCTTCAGCTTTTCGTCAACGGACGTGACGACGCGATCCCACGTGAGGTCGCGCGAGCCGGGCGTCCAGTGCAGCCGCTGATCCGCGAACGCGCCCTCGGCGCGGTTCATGCCGAGCGCCGCGATCCACTCGCGCGTGCTGGGGCGCGTGACCACCACGCGGTCGCCCGCCGCGAGGCCGCCGACGCTCTCAAGCGTGAGCGTCAGCGCCCCGGCCGGCACAGTCTCGTCCGTCGCGCGCACGACCGCACCCGTCTGCGGCGGCTCGTCCGCGCCGACCTCTATGAGCGTCCGACGACTCTGCCCCGCCGCGACGACGGTCGTCGCGCCGCTGCCGCTCCCGCGCAGGACGACGCCGCTCGCGCGCAGGCGCAGTTGCCCGGCGACGCGGAAGCGGCCGGGCGCGAGCAGCACGGCCCCGCGGAAGCCGTCCGCGCCCGCGGGCGACGCGGCCGCGCGGTCAAGCGCCGCTTGCAGCAGCGCCGTGTCGTCGCCGCCCGTGGGTCGCACGCGCAGCACGGCGCGCACGGCCGGCAGCCGCACGCCGCCCCCGCCGTAGCCCGCGTAAGAGAAGTCGAGCGGCGGCGTCGCCTCGCCGTCGCGGGCCGCCCGCTGCGCGCGCGGTGTGAAGAAGAGGCCGGTCAACGCCGCGAGCACGATCAATCCCGCGCAGACGCACGCGGGCCACGACGCCGGCCTGTGCTTAAACTTTTTCATCTCCAGTCTTTGAGGGAGAGGCTAGCCTCCGTGCATCCTCTGTGGCCTCTGTGTCTCGGTGGTGAATGCCGCTCAGAGTAGATTCACCACCGCAGACACAGAGGCCACAGAGGATGCACGGAGACAACACTACTCCTCAGCGTGTGCCCTTGCTCCTGATCGTGACTTCCGCCGACTTCAGCCCGTCCGCGTGGGCCGAGAGTTTGATCGCGCCCGCCGCGCCGGGCTGCGCGCGGAGGATGACGAGGCAGAGGCCGTTGTAGGCGGCGCGCTCGTGCGCCTGAAATGATTCGTGGCTCGTGGCGTCGCCGTTGTCCACCGCGACGATCTCGCCGGGGCCTGTGACCTCGAAGCGCATCCGGTTCTGCGCGCGCGGGACGGTCAGCCCGCCCGCGTCGGCGACGCTCACGGTGACGAAGCTGAGGTCTGCGCCGTCCGCCCTGATCACGTTGCGGTCGGCGCGCAACGTCAGCCGCGCGGCCGGCCCCGTCGTCCGCACCACGTCCTCGGCCCAGCGCCGGCCCTGACGATAAGCGACGACGCGCAACTCGCCCGGCTCGTAACGCACTTCGTCCCAGCGCAGCCGATACTCGTACTGTTCGCGTCGCTTACGACCGAGCGAGCGCCCGTTGAGGAACAACTCCGCCTCGTCGCCCGACGTGTAGACGTGGACGGGCGTCACCTGGCCCGCGCGTTCGGGCCAGTTCCAGTGCGGCAGGATGTGGGCCATCGGCAGTTCGGGCCGCCAGCGCGCCTGGTAGATGTAGAAGCGATCCTTACGGAAGCCGGCGAGATCGACGATGCCGAAGTAGGAGCTGCGCGAGGGCACGCTGATCTTGCCGAGCGACTTCAAGGCTTCGGCCACGCGCGCTTGCTCCTGCGGGTCGGAGAAGTTGAGCAGGTTCGTCGTGTCGGCGTTGTAAGGCGTCGGCTCGCCGAGGTAGTCGAAGCCCGTCCAGACGAACTCGCCCGCGACGAACGTGAACTCGTCCTGACCGCGGAACTCGGCGTCGGGCGTCGTCGCCCAAGGCGGTGCGTAGAGGTCGTAGGAGCTGACCTGAAAATCGGCCTGCCCCTTCAGCTTGTCTTCGACGACGGGGAAGAAGTATGCGCCGCGCGAACTGACGGTCGAAGCGGTCTCGCTGGCGTAGAGCGGTTGGGTCGGATTCTTCTCGCGGAATTTGCCGTACTCCTTCGGCTTGTAGTTGTAGCCGAACACGTCCACGGTCTGCTGGAAGCCGTTGTAGCCGGCCTCGGTGTAGTTCGCGCCGGCCGTCGTGGGGCGCGTCGGGTCTTCCTCGCGGACGATGCGCGCCAATTCGGCCGCGACCTTGTGCCCCTCGGCGTTGCGCTGCTCGCCGATCTCGTTGCCGATGCTCCAGAGGACGACCGAAGGGTGGTTGCGGTCGCGTCGCACCTGCGCGCGCAAGTCCTTCTCGTGCCAGTCGTCGAAGAGCAGGTGGTAGTCGTTCTTCTTCTTGCCGCGCCGCCAGGCGTCGAACGCCTCGTCCATCACGAGCAGCCCCATGCGGTCGCACAACTCAAGCAGTTCGGGCGCGGGCGGGTTGTGGCTGGTGCGGACGGCGTTCACGCCCATCTCCTTGAGGATTTCGAGCTGGCGCTCCAACGCGCGCGTGTTGAGGGCCGCGCCGAGCGCGCCGAGGTCGTGGTGGTTGCAGACGCCGTTCAGACGCACGCGCTCGCCGTTGAGGAGGAAGCCGCGCGCGGCGTCGAACTTGATCGTGCGGACGCCGAAGACGGTCTCGTAAACGTCAACCGTCTTGCCGCCCAGCGCCAACGTCGTCACGGCCGCGTAGAGGTTGGGCCGCCGCGTGTCCCACAGCTTCGGCCGCAAGACGCGCAGGCTCGCGTCAACCGTCCTGCGCGCGCCCGCGTCGAGACTGACTCGCGCCGCCTCGCTCGCCGCGACCGGCCGCGCAGCTTTCGATCCGTCGGGCGCGAGTTCGTAGACGCGCGTCGTGACGGTGACGGCGGCGGCCGCGCCGGAGTCGTTGTCGAGCGTCGTCTTGATCTGCACGGTCGCCGCCTGCGGCGTGACTTCGGGAGTGGTGACGTAAGTGCCCCAGTGGCCGACGTGGACGGGCGCGGCGTGGACGAGCCAGACGTTGCGGTAGAGACCGCCGCCCGGATACCAGCGCGAGGAGTCGGGCGGGTTGTCGAGCCGCACGGCGAGGACGTTCTCCGCGCCGAACCGGACGAAGGGCGTCAGGTCGAGCCGGAAGGAGGCGTAGCCGTAAGGCCAGCCGCCGACGAAGCGGCCGTTCAGCCAGACGGTCGCGTAAGCCATCGCGCCGTCCACGTCCAGGTAGAGGCGCTGGGCGCGCGCCGCGGCCGGCGCGTCGAAGTGCTTGCGATACCAGCCGACGCCCCACCAAGGCAGCTTGCCCGTCTCGCCCGGATACTCCTGCTTGAACGGCCCCTCGATGCCCCAGTCGTGCGGCAGGCTCAGCCGCCGCCACGCCGAGTCGTCGAACTCGCGCCGCGTGTAAGCGACCTCGCCGCCCAGACGGTCGTCGGGTCGAACTGCCTGCGCCGCGCCCGCGACGAACTCGCCGCCCGTCGCCGTCACACTACTCTTAATCTGCTGATAACTCAGCCGCCCCTCCGCGCCCGACGGATCGTCTTTCACGAAGAGCCAGCCGGCGTTGAACGAAACGCGCTCGCGCTGCCCGTTCGTCGTCTGAGCCGCAGCGGCGAAGCAGCAGAGCAGCAGCACCAGCGCCGCCGGCCTGCCGCGACCGCGCGTTCGGATCATCTCGGCCGCACGTGGCATGAATCGTTCTCCTTCGTGTAGTAGCTAAATCGCTCAAGCCTCCGTGCATCCTCTGTGTGCTCTGTGCCTCGGTGGTGAATCTGGTTGCAGGGGCATGCACCACAGAGACACAGAGCACACAGAGGATGCACGGAGACTACTCTCCTTCCGTCTAACGCGGCCGTGCGACGCGCGTCTCGCTTGGCCCGAAGTAACTCGGGCGCACGCCGCCCGTGTCGAGCACCAGCTTGTCGAGCACGACGCCGGGATCGACCATGTAGACTCGCAGCGTATGCGCGCCCGGCGCGACGCGCAGAGTCGTCGTCGCCTTCGTCGTCGCGTCCAGGACGTGCTGCGCCCACTCACGCGACGTGACCTCGACGCCGGCTGAGGCGGCGACGACTTGCGGCGGCGCGTCGTCCAAACCGACGGCGAAGCGCAAGCCCCGCGCGGCGCGCACGGGGTGCGTCGGCAGCAGGTAGCAGGTCAGCGCGAACTCGCCCGCGCTGAAGAGGTGCAGGCGGTATTCGAGCGCCGGGGCGTCGCGCGCGAGTCGCTCTGGCGCGACGCTCGCGGCGTCTGTTGGAAAGACCGCGACGGAGTCGCCCGTGCGGCCGAGGCCCGGAATCGTCTGCCACGCGGCGCGCGCGCCGTCACGCCGCCCCGTGAAGTGCTCGGCCTCGATTGCGACCGCGCCGCCGGACTCGACGAAGCCCGTCAAGCTTTCGGGCCGCGGCGCGCGCGGGTTAAAGACCGGGATGCTCACGAAATGCCACCCGCCCGCGCCGCTGATCTCGATCTGCCCCTCGACGCGTTCGCCCCGCGGGACTCTGGCCCAGTCCACAGACACGATGATGCGCGCGTCTTCGCGCAGGTCGCCGCTGGTGCGGCTGAGCCTGATCCAGTCGGGACGCGCGCGCGCCGTCCAGGCGGCGGGTGCGCGCCCCGTGTTGAAGATGTCTATGAAGCGCACGTCGCGCGTGTAGACGCTCAGCGCGGGCAGCGCCGCGCCGCGCTCTTCGGAGCGCGTCAGCACGGCCCCGCCCTCGACCGCGACGCCGAGACCGGCCCGCTCGGGCACGTCCATCTCCGCGACGGCCGGCGGCACGGCGGGCGGCGTGCTCCTCATGCTCGCCCACTGACCGGGCTTCATCTCGACCGCCATCATGTGCCGCCACTTGCCGCCCGCGAGCCGCTCGTTGTAGTAGACGGTCTCGGCCGCGATCCGCTCGCCCGCTTCGTGCGCGCGCCGCGCCCAGTCGCGCGCGCGCGCGCGCCCCTGCGCCGCGTAGACGGCGCTCTTCTCCATGCAGAAGTAGCGCCGGTTGGCGAGCGCAGCGCCGCGCACGGGGTAGAGCACCAGTTCGTAGAAGGCGTCGCGCAAACGCGCGGGCAGCGCCGCGTTGAGTCGGTCGGCGCGGGCCGTGAGCGCGTCGTAGGCGTCGAGCCGCGCCTGCGCCTCGTCGCCGTAGTCAACCGAAGTGAAGTCGCTCGCGCGCGCCGGCTCGCCCGGCAGATGCCACTGCAAGTGCTCCGGCTTGCGCGCGAAGCCGAGCCGGTAATACTCGGCCATCACGGCCGCGATCTCCGCGGCGTGCAGGCGCCCGAACTCGCGCGCCGCCCACTCACGCAGAAACTCCGGCAGCCGCTCGCGCCGCCAGCGCCCGGCGTCCCACGCCAACTGCGCGAAGAACTCCGTGCCGATCTCGGCGGGCTTCAGGTCGCCGACGTTGAGCACCCAGAACGCGCGCGCGCCGTTTTCGTAAGCCTTCGACAGTTCCTCCCAGACGAGCGCGGGCGGCGTCGTTTCGAGCCAGAGGTAAGAGAGCGGCCGGCCCAGGTAGGAGATGTGGTAGTAGACGCCGAAGCCGCCCGCGCGCCGCCGTTCTTCGTCGTCGGGGAAGGTGCGTATGTAACCGAAGTTGTCGTCCGGGTAGACGACGGTCACGTCGTCCGGCACTTTCAATCCCGCGCGGTAGTCCGCCAGGACTTCTTTGTACGGGCAGAAGATTTGCGCGACTTCGGAGACGTTCGGGTTGACGTAACGCGCGAGCAGAGCGCGCTGGTCGGCGAAGATTTGCTCCAGCGTTTTGATCCGCTCGGCTTGCGTCTTCGGCCCCTGCATCGCGCTGTCGTGGATGCCGCGCATGCCGAGCGTGTAGAGGTTCTCGAACCGGCCGTTCCCGCGCACGCGCTCCGCCCAGTAGCGGCGCACGCCCTCGGCGTTCGTCAGGTAGTTGTACGCCGCGGGCTGCGCCGTCCACTCCGAGACGTTGTTGCGCAGCATCGGCTCGGCGTGCGACGAACCCATGACGACGGCGTAGTCGTCCGCGACGAGTTTGTTCTGCGGGTACAGGTTGAAGGCGCGCGTGACCTCGTGCATCGCGGGCCAGAGCGTGTTCAGCTTCAGGCGCAGCAGCAGCTCGCAGACGCGCGCGTAGGTCTTCGGGCCGATGTCGCCCGTCTCCGGCTCGTAGGTCTGCGCCGCCCACGGCTGCAAGCCCCAGTCTTCGTCGTTGAGGAACAGGCCGCGGTACTTGACCGACGGCGGCCCCGCGCGCCGCGCGCCCGCCGCGACGAACAGCGCGCGGCGCGGCCGCGGCGCAACGTCCGCCCACCAGTACCAGGGCGAGACGCCGACCGCCTGCGACAACTCGTAGACGCCGTAAGCCGTGCCGCGCCGGTCGCTCCCCGCGACGACCAGCCCGAGCCGCACGCCCGGCAGCGGATCGGCCACGGTCGCGATCACGAAACTCTCCCACCGCCCGCGCAAGCCGGCCGCGTCGAGTTTTCTTTCGTTGACGAGCCGGTCAACGAAAGGGCTGTGGCCGAGCGTCCCGATCAAGACCGCGTGTGCCGAAAGACCGGCCGCCTCAGTCCGCACGGCCGGCCGCTGCCCCGTCACGCGCGCCACGTCCGCCGCCAGATCGCCCGCCGCGATGCGCACGACCTTGAAGTCCTCCGGCGCGACGAGCAGATCGGCCGCGCGCCGGCCCGCGACGAGTTTGAAGTCGCCGCCCCGGTACGCGTCCCTGACCCACGACGCAGACTCTTGGGCCGCGACCGCCGACGCGCCGGCACAACCCAGCGCGGTCAGCAGCACGAGCGCGACTGTGATGGCGTGCCCCTTCATCTTTAAGGTCGGCGGCGTCGTCGGGGCGCGGGGGCTTTGCGCGGCGGCGTGCGGCGCGGCGCGGCGCTCGCGGGCCGGTCTGTGCTTTCCTCGATGTCGGTCGTCGCGGTGCGGCTGCGTTTGTAGTCCGGCACGTCGTCTTCGGCGTCGGGGAGCGGCGGCCCGGCGTAGACGACGGCCAACTCCGCGAGCGCGGCGGTCTGGTCGGGGCCGAAGCCGGAGAGGGCGGTGAACTTCAAATGATGCGCCGTGATCGTCTGCGCGAAGCGCACGCGCTGCGGCTCGAAGGTCGAGGCGAGTTCGCCGCGCGCCACCTCGCGCCAGCTCGCGCCGTCGTCGCTGACCTCGACGACGTAAGCGCGTATGTCGCCCTCGTGCTCGCGGTGGTTCTGCCGTGGCATGAGGACGAGACCCGACATTGCGACCGGCGCGGGGAAGTTGACCGTGAGCGCGTGCGGGTGCTTCAGGTTCTTCTTCGCGTCGCCGGCCAGCCAGAAGGTGTTCGGGTCGCCGTCTATGGCGTTGGCGGCCGGGCTGGCGGGCTGCGCGTCGCCCGCGGCCTCGGCCTTGAGCTTGCGCATGACGCGCGTGTCGAAGAGCAGACCGCGCAGTGCTTCAACGGTGACGGCGACGGCGGGCGCGAAGCGCGGGCTTGCCATGTAGTCGAGGAGCGAGCGGCGTAGCTGGCGCGCGGCCGGTCGCTCATCGAGCGCGCTGTCGAGATCGGCCCCGCTGACAACCAGGCGGCCGCGCCCGACGCGGCACTCGAAGACGAGGCCGAGTTTGTAGTTGCGATTCCAGTCGTCTATGGCCCAGACGACGGGCGCGAGGGCGCGCGGCAGGCGGTCGAGGTTGACGGCGCGCGCGCCGCGCACGATCTCCAACCACTGCCAGTCGAAGTGCGGCTCGGTCGGGAAGGCGGCGAGCGCCGGGTGGCGCGTGTCGCTGAAGAGGCCGAGCATGCGGCCCCAGGCCGGCCCCATCAGGCGGTTCCAGAAGACCGGCACGTCGTCGAGCGGCGGACTCGTCCAGTCGAGGTCGGCGCGGCGCGGCAGGTAGAGCACCTTGCCGCCCGCCGCGAGTCGCGCCTCGGCTTCGGGCCACGATCTGGTGATCAAGACATCGCGCGGCGCGCTCGCGCTCACGCGCGCCGGGTAGAGCCAGAAGTTCCAGTCATTCTCGGCCGCAGTGCCGCGCAGGGAGACGACGAGCTTGTACTGGCGCGGCGCGGGGAGCCGCGAGAGATCGCCCGACACGCGACCGAGCGGCGTGTTCTTACCCAGAGGGATCGTGCGCGCGGGCCAGCTACCGCGCGCGACCGTCGCGCCGCTTGCGTCCACGATCTTCCAGGCGGGCGCGGCGTCGGTTAGAGGCGTCGCGCCGTAGTGCGCCACCTCGACATCCGACTCCAACACTTCGTCGGCGGTGAAGACGCGGCGCGTGAGTCGCGCCAGCGGCACGGTCTCGGAGTTGAAGCGGCGGAACTCGCGGGCGGTCACGTAGCCCTTCGACTCCCAGAAAGGATCGAGCAGCCCGACGAGCGCCGTGCCTTGGCCCGTGTAGTCGTGCAGGTCTAAGAGCTGAAAGCCGGCGAGGCCGGGCGTGCGCAGGTTGGCCTCGATCTCCTCCTTGTAGCAGGCGAGTTGGAAGCGCCCCGAAGCGCGGGCGAAGTCTTTGTCCTTCGCCAGCAGGCCGCGCGCGCGCATCGAGTCGCGGAAGATTTCGTAGTTGCCGGGGCGCGCGTAGCCTGTGAACTTTTCGATGACATCGTAATCAGGGTACGCGACCCACTGACCAAGCTCGTGCGAGAGGACGGGGACGTGTATCCCTACGAGCGAGTCGCGGTAGTCGCGTCCGAACCAGGCTGCGGGCCCGCGCAGCATCTTCTCGCCGAGGCGCTGGACGACGAGGTAGTCCGCGCCCGCTTCCGGGTCGGGAATCTCGCGGTCGGTGTGCCCCGTGCCGGTGGTGTAGAGGCGGCGCGGGTCGGCGCGGCGGAAGTGCGCGGCCCAGCGCGGGAGCGACTGCTGCCAGCGCCCCTTCGGCTCGTTGCTCGCCGAGAGCAAGAGGAACGAGGGGTGGTTGCCGTAGGCGCGGATCATGCGCTCGGTCTCTTCGTAGAGCATCCGCTCCATCGGCGTGTCGGGGCTGATCTCGTTCCACGTGCCCGGCTCGGGCTGTAGGTAGACGCCCAACTCGTCGGCGGCGACGAAGGCGGCTTCGGGCGGGCAGAAGGAGTGGAAGCGTATGTGGTTGATGCCCCACTCGCGGTTGACGCGGAGGATGCGCCGCCAGTACGCGACATCGGTCGGCGGGTAGCCCGTTAGGGGGAAGTCGCCGCCGTGGTGCGTGCCGCGCAGGTACGTCCGGCGGCCGTTGACGAAAAGATCGCCCCCTGCGATTTTGATCTCGCGCAGACCGAAGACGAGTTCGCGGCTCTCGTCCACGCCCGCGCCGTTGAGCCTGACGGTCAGTCTTTGCAGCGCGGGGCTGAACTCGTCCCAAGTTCGCGCGTCGCGGCCGAGCGGCACGTCGAGTTGCGCGCTCCCGCCGTTCACGTCCCAAGTCACGTTCACGCTCACGCCGCCCGCCGTGAGTCTTCCTTGGCCCGGTTGCCCGGTCGAGTTCCCAATCTGGACTTTGACGAGCGCCGACTTCTTCGTCACGTCTGTGAAGACCTGCGCGTCGTCGATCCAGACGGGGCTGGTCGTCGTCAACTCGATGCGTCCGACGATGCCGTTCCAACTGCCGGCGAGCGAGTCGGAGACGCTGTGCGCGTCGGGCCGGTAGGGCAGGATCATGCGCGTGTCCGCGCGCACGGTGAGCTTGTGGCGGCCCGGCGCGAGCGGCCCTAAGTCGTAGGCGTGCGGCGCGACGAGGCTGTTGTTCGCGCCGACGCGGCGCGCGTCCACCCAGACGGTCGTCTCCCAACGCGGGCGCTCCATGAAGAGGACGACGCGCCGCCCCTGCCAACCGCCGGGGATGTCCACGTCGCGCTGATACCAGGCGGGGCCGACGTAGTGGCGCGGCGGCTGCGCGAGGAAAGGCACGCGGACGTGCCCCGGTTGCGTGTAAGCCTTGTAGTCCGCGCGCAGGAACCAGAAGTGGTCGTAGAGGGAGAGCACCCAAGGCGTCTCCGTGCCGACCTCGTCGCCGTACCCTTCGGCCTGGAGCACGCCGGGCAGACTGATCCGCTCGGTCAAGTCGCGCTCGAACCAACGCCCGCCGACACCCGCGTCCGCGCGATCCAGTGCGAAGCGCCACTCGCCCGCGAGCGAGACTGGTTCGTCAGCGCGGAGCGCGACGGGTTCCGCCGCGCGCGCCGCGGCCGGCCGGACGAGCGCGCACGCCAGGAGCAGGAGCGCGCACGCGCCGCCGACCACTCGTCGGCGGCGGCCCGCACGCGCAGCCGCCAGCCGCAACAGCTTAGCCATGCTCATGCCTCGACACGCGCCCCGCCGCCGCCCGCCGGTGCGCGGTGTAAGCCCCCTCGATACGTTGGCTGTGCTCTGGAATTTAGGCGGCCATTCTACCACGCTCTTGCGGCGGCGCGGCCGAAGAATGAGACCGAGTGCCGGGTCAGGTTGAGTGTGGCGTGCGGCCGGTTGAAACACAGAGGACACAGAGCAGGCACAGAGGACACAGTAAAGCTCTGTGAACTCTGTGTGACCTCTGTGCCCTCTGTGTTGATCTGCCCCCTCGTCATAGTCAACCCGACGCACCACCCGCCACCGCCAGTTGACACGGGCCGCGTCGGTCGGGTATTAAAGGTCGCTCCCGAAGCGAAACCCCTTATGAGTTACGCCGTCCATCACGCACGCCACGCACGCCAGCACGCCGACCATCATCGGCGAGAGGCAGCGCGGGCCTGTTGTGATGTAGCTCGGAAACTTCTGAGCGGTTCGTAAGGGAAGATCACAACCCAAGGCTTTTAAGGAACCCGCTGCCCGACGCGCAAAGCTGTCGGCGGCGGGTTCTTCTTTTGGGCCGCGCCCGGAGGCGCGGGGGCCTTGATTCGGAGGACGCCCGTTTTTATGTCTGAGCCACTGTCCAGGATTCCCGGCGGGATGCGCTACTACTTCGGCGCGGAGGCGCGGCTGCGGCGCTTCGTCGAAGACGCGGCGATGACCGTCTTCGACGGGTGGTCTTACGAAGAGATTACGACGCCGACGGTTGATTACTACGCGCTGTTCGAGCACGGCATGGGTCGCCGCGAGGCCCGCCGCGCCTTCAGGTTCACGGACGCCGACGGCTCGATGCTCGCCCTCAGACCGGACGTGACCTCGGCCGTGGCCCGCGCCGCGGCGACGCTCTTCGCGGCGCGGCCCAGACCGTTGCGGCTCTGTTACGCCGCCTCCGTCTTTCGCCAGCGGCCGCAGTCGCACGCCCAGTGGCGCAGGGAGCAGGCGCAGACGGGCTGCGAGTTGATCGGCTCGAACGCCGACGCGGCGGACGTGGAGATGCTGGTCATCGCCTGCGAAGCCCTGAACCGGCTCGGCCTCGCGGGGCAATATTCCATCACGCTCGGCAACGTCGAAATCTTCAACGGTGTGGTCGAGGGTCTCGCCTTGAGCCAGCCCTTGCGCGAAGAGATGCGGCGGCTGGTGGACTTGCGCGACGGGGCCGACCTGGAACGTTTCCTCGCGCCCTACGCCTCCGCCGAGGAGCGCGGGGCCTTCGCGCGGCTCGTGCAGCTTCCCGGCAAGCGTTCGGTTCTGACCGCGGCCCGCCCCGTGATCACCAACCCGCGCGCGCGCGCGGCCCTCGCCCGCATCGAGCGTCTGTGGCGCGTCATCGAAGCGCTCGACTTGGCCGATCATTTCGAGATCGACCTCGGCGACGTGTCCGGTCTCGATTACTACACCGGCCCCACTTTTAAAATTTACGTGCGCGGCGCGGGCGGCAGCGTGGGCGGCGGCGGGCGCTACGATCTGCTCACCGCGAACTTCGGCCGGGCCGAACCCGCCATCGGCTTCGTGCTCGACCTCGACGCCCTGACCGACGTGCTGTTGACTGACAACGAAGGCTCGGCGGCCACGGCCTTCGAGCCGGAACTGACCGCGCGGGCCTTGACCGGCGACGATCAGGCCGCGCTCTTCACGCAAGCCCTGGGCGGGCGCGCACGGGGCGCGCGCGTGCGGCTCAACTTCAGTGAGGCGGAACAATGACGAAGCTCACACTCGCAGTCGCTAAAGGCAGGTTGCAGGCGCAGACGCTTGAGCTGTTGGCCGGGGCGGGCGTCCGCATCGCGCGCGAGGCCGGCACGTCGCGCCGGCTCTCCGTCGAAGACGAGGCGGGGCGCTACCGGCTCATCTTCGTCAAACCGATGGATGTGCCCGTCTACGTCGAACACGGCATCGCCGACTGCGGCGTCGTCGGGCGCGACGTGCTGCTCGAAGCCGAGCCGGACTTGTTACAGCCGCTCGCTCTGAACATCGGCGGCTGTCGCATCGCGCTGGCCGCGCCGGTCGGCGCGCCGCGGCGCGCCGACCGGATGCGGCGCGTGGCCACCAAGTACCCGCGCATCGCCGCCCGCCACTTCGGCGCGCGCGGCGTGCCCGTGGAGATCATAGAACTCTCCGGCTCGGTGGAACTGGCCCCCGTGCTCGGTCTCGCGGACTGCATCGTTGACGTGGTGGAGACGGGGCGCACGCTCCAAGAAAACGGGCTGCGCGTCGTCGAAGTGATCGCCGAGTCAACGGCGCGGCTGGTCGTCAACCGCGCCAGCTATCAGTTGAAGGCGGCAACCGTCGCCCGTCTGATCGCAGACCTCGGAGGCGTAGGCCGATGATCGAGATCATAGAGAGCCGCGACCAAGAGTCGCTCTCGGCCCTGCTCCGACGCATCCGCCAAAGAAACGTCGCGGCGGACGCCGAACTCGTCGGCGAGGTGACGGAGATCATACGCGACGTGCAAACGCGCGGCGACGAGGCGCTGATTGATTACGCCGCGCGGTTCGACGGCTGCGCGCTGAGCCGCGCGGAGCTGCGCTTCGGCGCGGAGACGTTACGCTCCTCGGCCGCGCGCGTGGAGGGCCGCCTGCTCGAAGCCTTGGACGAATCAATCAGGGCCGTGCGCGCCTTCCACGAGTGCGAGCGGCAGCAGTCTTGGGAGGTGGAGACGCGCGGGGGCGCAAGGTTGGGCCAGCGCGTCACGGCAATCGAGCGCGCGGGGCTTTACGTCCCCGGCGGCACGGCCAGCTACCCTTCGTCCGTCGTCATGAACGTCGTGCCGGCGCAGGTCGCGGGCGTCGAGCGCATCGTGGTCGCCACGCCGCCGCGCGCGCTCAACGAAAACCCGGCGGTCGCCGCGGCGCTCGTCCGGCTGGGCGTCACGGAGGTCTACGCGGTCGGCGGCGCGCAGGCCGTCGCGGCGCTGGCCTACGGCACGGAGACCGTGCCGCGCGTGGATAAGATCACGGGGCCGGGGAACAAATACGTCGCGGCGGCGAAGAAACTGGTCTTCGGCGTGGTCGGGATTGATGCCGTCGCCGGGCCGAGCGAAGTCGTCGTCTTGGCCGACGACACGGCCCGCGCTTCGTTCGTCGCCAGCGATCTGCTGGCGCAGGCCGAACACGGCGCGGACGCTTCGGCGTTGCTCATCACGACGAGCCGGCGTCTCGCCTCAGAGGTGGCGACGGAAGTCCGCGCGCAGGCGCGGCGGCTCGCGCGCGCCGACATCATCGCAAGCTCGCTCGCCGCCTACGGCGCGATCATCATCGTCGCAGACGTGGACGAAGCCTGCGCGCTGGTCAACGAACTGGCCCCGGAGCACCTTGAGATCATGGCGCGCGACGAGGAGCGCGTCAGCGCGCGCGTGCGCCACGCGGGCGCGATCTTTTTAGGCGAACGGACGCCGGAAGCCGTGGGCGATTACGTGGCCGGGCCGAACCACGTCCTGCCCACGGGCGGGGCCGCGCGCTTCTCTTCGGCGCTCGGCGTCCAAGACTTCGTGAAGCGGACGAGCATACTCAAGTTTTCACAAAGCGAGATGGCGCGCACCGCCCCCTTGATCGCGGCGCTCGCCGAGGCCGAAGGACTCGACGCGCACGCGCGCTCGGCCTTGATTCGTCTGGACGGGGAGCAATGAGGATGCGAGAGCCGTTACACACCATCAAGCCGCGCGTGCGCGAGCTGCGCCCCTACGCGCTCAGCCCCGACCGGCCGGCGGTCAAGCTCAACCAGAACGAGAACCCGTGGGACGCGCCCGCCGAGTTGAGACAAGAGACGCTGCGGCGCATGGAGCAGCGCGCGTGGTCGCGCTACCCGGACTTCGTGCCGCGGGGCTTGCACGAGCGGCTGGCGCGCTTCAGCGGGTGGCCGGCCGAAGGCATCCTCGCCGGCAACGGCTCGAACGAGTTGATCCAGGCGTTGCTGATGGTCACGGTCGCCGAGGGCAAGCGCGTGCTGATCAGCGAGCCGACGTTCGCGCTCTACCGGCAGATCACGACGGTGCTCGGCGGCGACGTTCTCAGCGTGCCGCTCACGGACGATCTGACTTACGACGCGGCCGCGCTCAGAGCAGCGTTGCTGCAACACGGGCCGGACGTGACGATCATCTGCTCGCCCAACAACCCGACCGGCTGTCGCCTGACTGATGACGATCTGATCGCGCTGCTCGAAGCCGCGCCCGGCCTCGTCGTCGTGGACGAGGCCTATTTCGAGTTCGCCGAGCAGTCCGTCGTCCCGCTGCTCGCACGCTACAAAAACCTCGTCGTCCTCCGCACGTTCTCGAAAGCGATGGCGCTGGCCGCGCTCAGGGTCGGCTACCTCTTGGCCGCCCCGGAACTAACGCGCGAAATCGCCAAAGCCCTGCTCCCTTATCACCTCAACGCCTTCTCGCAGACCGCCGCCGAAGTCGCGCTTGAGCTGTACGAGACCAAGCTCCGGCCGCTCGTCGGCCGGATCATTGCGGAGCGCGAACGACTGACGACCGAGTTGCGGCGGATCGACGGTCTGTCGCCTGTCGTCTCCGAGGCTAACTTCGTGGTCGTCCGCTCCGCCGTCGCGCCGCGCCGCGTCTTCGGCGGACTGTTGCGGCGCGGCATACTCGTCCGCGACGTGAGCGGCTACCCCATGCTGCGCGACTACTTTCGCGTGAGCGTCGGCACGCCGGCCGAGAACGATCTCTTGCTTAAGACGCTGCGCGAGATTTGCGCGCCAGGAGGCGGCGATGAGTAGTGAAGTCCAGACGGGCGCGCGCACCGCCGAGGTTCGGCGCAAGACCAAAGAGACGGACGTGCGCGTCGCCCTCAACCTCGACGGCGGCGGCGGCGCGCAGATCGCGACGGGCGTAGCCTTCCTCGATCACATGCTCGAACTGTTCGCGCGCCACGGTCTGTTTGATCTGGACGTTGAGTGCCGCGGCGACTTAGAGATTGACGATCACCACACGGTCGAAGACGTAGCCATCGCGCTCGGCGGCGCGTTCGCGGAGGCGCTCGGCGACAAGGCGGGCATCACGCGCTACGGCGCGGCCTTCGTCCCCATGGACGAGGCGCTGTGCCGCGCCTGCGTAGACCTCTCGGGCCGCTTCTACCTGGTCTACGAGGTCGAGACCAGGCGGCACACGATAGGCAACTTCTCGGTCGAGCTGGCCGAACACTTCTGGCGCTCCTTCGCCGAGAGCGCGCGCTGCAACCTGCACATCGATCTCTTGCGCGGGCGGAACACGCACCACGTCCTCGAAGCGACGTTCAAAGCGACGGCGCGCGCCTTGCGGCAGGCCGTCGCGCGCGACGAGCGCGTGCGCGGCGTGCCCAGCACGAAGGGGGTGCTTTAAGGCTTCATGCCGCGCGTCGCCATCATTGATTACGGCGTGGGCAACCTGCGCTCCGTCGAAAAGGCTTTCGCGGCGGCCGGTTGCGCCGCCGTCGTGAGCCACGAGGACAAGGTTCTGCGCGCCGCCGAGCGACTCGTGCTGCCGGGCGTCGGGGCTTTCGCCGCTTGCATGAGTGCGCTCCGCGCGCGCGGCTTCGACGAACTGGTGCGGGAACGCGCGGGCGCGGGGACGCCGCTGCTCGGCGTCTGCGTCGGGATGCAGATGCTCTTCGAGGCGTCCGAGGAGTTCGGCACGCACGCCGGGCTGGGGTTTTTACGCGGCCGCGTGCGCCGCTTCGCGGCCGGGCGCGCGCGCGTCCCGCACGTCGGCTGGAACGAAGTCGGCCAGACCGGCGCGCACCCGCTCTGGCGCGGCGTCGCCGACCGCAGCTTCTTCTACTTCGTCCACTCTTACTACTGCGAGCCGGTTGACGCCCGCGACGTGATCGGCGCGACCGACCACGGCGCGAGCTACGCTTCCGCGGTCGCGCGCGCCGGCCTCTGCGGCGTGCAGTTTCACCCGGAGAAGAGTCAGGCCGCGGGGCTTAAAGTTTTACGCAACTTCGCCGAGAGCGATCTCTCTTAGCGGGCGACCACGGATGTTGGCCAAACGAATCATCCCCTGTCTCGACGTGGATCGCGGGCGCGTGGTCAAGGGCGTCCGCTTCACCGCGCTCGTGGACGCGGGCGATCCCGTCGAGCAAGGCCGGAAGTACGACGCGGAAGGGGCCGACGAGCTTGTGTTTCTCGACATCACGGCCTCTTCCGACAGCCGCGAGATCGTCAGCCGCCTCGTGCGGCGCGTGGCGGACGAGGTCTTCATCCCTTTCACGGTCGGCGGGGGCTTGGCATCGCTCGAAGACGTGCGCGCCGTGTTGCGCGCGGGGGCCGATAAAGTCTCGCTCAACACGGCGGCCGTCAAACGCCCCACGCTCATCTCCGAAGGCGCGACCACTTTCGGCAGCCAGTGCATCGTCGTCGCCGTTGACGCGCGGCGCAGAGATACGAACGACGCGGCGCAAGGTTGGGAGGTCTTCACGCACGGCGGGCGCAACGCCGTCGGGTGGGACGCGGTCGAGTGGGCGGCGCGCGCCGAACACTTGGGCGCGGGCGAAATCCTGCTGACCAGCATGGACAGGGACGGCGCGCGCGACGGTTACGACTTGGAGTTGCTGCGCGCCGTCAGCGCCGCCGTCCGCATCCCCGTCATCGCTTCGGGCGGGGCCGGCCGGCTCGAACACTTCTACGAGGCGCTGACCGACGGGGGCGCGAGCGCCGTGCTCGCCGCCTCGCTCTTCCATTTCGGCGCGTACAAGATCGCGGACGTTAAAGATTATCTGCGGGCGCGCGGGGTCGTGGTGCGATGAGAACAGACTTGGAACAGGTGCGTTTCGACGAGCGCGGACTCGTCCCCGCCGTCGTGCAGGACGCGCGCACGCGCGAGGTCTTGACCCTGGCCTACATGAACGAGGAGAGTCTCAACAAGACGCTTGAGACGGGTGAGACTTGGTTCTGGTCGCGCTCGCGCGCCGCGCTCTGGCACAAGGGCGCGACTTCGGGCCACACGCAGCGCGTCCGCCAACTGCGTCTGGACTGCGATCAAGACGCGCTGGTCGTTCTGGTCGAGCCTGCCGGCCCCGCCTGTCACACCGGCGCGCGGTCGTGCTTCTCCGCGGGGCTTGCAGACGCGGACGAGCTTCAGCCCGTCGAAGCAGCTAATGATCTGGGCGGCGTCTTGCAGCAGCTCTACCTGCTCGTAGAAGCACGAAGGCTTGAGCGACCCGAAGGCTCTTACACCACCTACCTGTTCGAGCAAGGCTTGGACAAGATTCTCAAGAAGGTCGGCGAGGAGACCAGCGAGACGATCATCGCCGCCAAGAATGAAGATCGCACCGCCCTCACCAAAGAGGTCTCCGATCTCCTCTATCACCTCGTCGTGCTGCTGGTCGAACGCGGCGTCACGCTCACGCGCGTCGCGGACGAGTTGGTCGAACGCCGTGCGGAGAAGAAGTAGGCGATGCTGATCATTCCGGCCATTGATTTACGACAGGGGCGTTGCGTGCGCCTGACGCGCGGGCGCAGAGAGGACGTTCGGGTCTACGACCGCGATCCGGTCGAGGTCGCGCAAGGTTACGTCGGCGACGGCGCGACCATGCTGCATGTCGTAGACCTCGACAGCGCGTTCGGCGAAGACGGCACGACCAACCGGCGCGTGGTCGCGCGTCTCATCAACTCGGCGCGCGTGCCCGTGCAGTTCGGCGGCGGGCTGCGCAGCGTGGCCGATGTCGAGGAACTGATCGCAATCGGCGCGGCGCGGGTCGTGCTCGGCACGCTAGCCGCGGAAGCCCCGGCCGAGTTGGCGGCGCTCGTCGGGCGCTTCGGCGCGCGGGTTTGTGTCGGCATTGACGCGCGGGACGGGCGGGCGCTGACGCGCGGCTGGGAGCAGTCCGGGGGCGTCGGCGCGGTCGCGTTGGCGCGGCGCGTGGCGGCGACGGGCTGCGCGCGCATCGTCTACACGGACGTGGCGCGCGACGGCACGCTGGGCGGCGTCAACGTCGAACAGACCTGCCTGATCGCGCGCGCGTCGGGGCTGAAGGTCACGGCCTCCGGCGGCGTCGCAACGCTCGACGACATTCGGCGGCTCAAGGATCAGGGCGACTGCGGCGTGGACAGCGTGATCGTCGGCAAAGCCCTCTACGAAGGCCGCTTCACCCTCCGCGAAGCACTACGCGCGGCTTAAATTCATTCAAGCCTCCGTGCTACCTCTGTGCCCTCTGTGTCTCGGTGGTGAATCTACTCTGAGCGGCATTCACCACCGAGACACAGAGGGCACAGAGGATGCACAGAGATAGAACACTACTAAACGGCCGCGCGTCTTGACGAGCAGACCGGCGCGGCGCGTATTATCCGCGGGTGAGTTTGCGGACGGTCACGGCCACGCGTTACGTCACGCCGCTGCGCGAGGGCGGCTCGCTGCCCGCCATCGTCGAGGCCGACGACGACGGTCTCTACGTGCTCAAGTTCCGCGGGGCGGGCCAGGGCGTCAAGGCGCTCATCGCCGAGCTGTTGGCGGGCGAGCTGGCCCGCGCGCTTGGTCTGCCCGTGCCCGAGCTGGTCTTCGTCGCGCTCGACCCGGAGCTGGCGCGCACAGAGCCTGACCCGGAAATCCAAGACCTGATCCGCGCGAGCGCCGGGCGCAACCTCGCGCTCGACTACCTGCCCGGCTCGATCACCTACGACCCCGTGGCCGAGCGCACGGAGGCCGAACTGGCCTCGCGCATCGTCTGGTTCGACGCCTACGTGACCAACGTGGATCGCACGCCGAAGAACACGAACATGCTGGTCTGGCATCACAAGCTCTGGCTCATAGACCACGGCGCGGCGCTCTACTTCCACCACGGCTGGGCCGACCCCGCCGCCCACAGCCGGAGCCGTTTCCCGCAGGTGCGCGAGCACGTATTGCTGCCGCAGGCGGCGGCGCTCGAACGGGCCGACGCCGCGCTCGCCGCGCAGTTGACCGAAGAAGTGCTAACGCGGACGATTGCGCTCATCCCCGACGACTGGCTCTGCGTCGAAGCGCCGTTCGCCGACCCGGCCGCGCACCGCGCGGCTTACGCCGACTACCTGCGGCGGCGGCTCGTCGCGCCGCGCCCGTTTCTTGAGGAGGCCCTCAGTGCCCGAGCGCAGCACGTTTGATTACGCCGTCGTCCGCGTCGTCCCGAACGTCGAGCGCGAGGAGTTCGTCAACGTCGGCGTGATCGTCTCCTGCCCTAGCCGGCGCTTCCTCGCCGCCGGCATCGAACTCGACGAGCGGCGGCTGCTGGCGCTCGCGCCCGCGGTAGATCTTGCGACGGTGCGCACACACCTCGCCACGATCCCGGCCGTCTGCGCGGGCGGCCCCGCAGCGGGCCCTATCGGCCGGCTGCCGCAGCGCGAACGCTTCCACTGGCTCGTCGCGCCCCGCAGCACCATCATCCAGACCTCGCCCGTCCACACGGGCTTCTGCCAAGACCCGGCCGCCGCGCTCGAACGCCTGCTCGACACGATGGTGCGCCCGCCGCGTTGTGGCGCGGGCCTGAACGACCGACACGAGGGGGCGCAGGGTCAGCCCTGACGACACCGAGCCGAAGTGCGCAACTACGACGGGGCCGCGCCGCCCGCTGTGTCGCGGCAGGCCGCCCCCACAAGTTCGTCTCTCGCGGAGGCACGTTTTGCGAGCAGAAGATTACGCCGACTTGTATGCGTTGGAGGAGACTTACTGGTGGTTCGTCGGGATGCGCGCGGTGACGGCGGCGCTGCTCGACCCGGTGTGCCCGCCGGGCCGCGCCGCGGACATTCTTGACGCGGGCTGCGGGACGGGGAACATGCTCTCGTGGCTCACGCGCTACGCGGCCGCGGGCGGGCGCGTCGCGGGCGTAGACTTGTCGCCCGACGCGCTCGCCTTCTGCCGCGCGCGCGGGCTGCGCGACTTGGTGCAGGCGTCCGTCACCGCCCTGCCCTTCGCCGCCGCCACCTTCGACCTCGTGACGAGCTTCGACGTGCTGGTGCAGTTGCCGGGCGCGGGCGCGGACGAGTTGGCGCTGGGCGAGATGTTCCGCGTGCTGCGGCCGGGCGGCGTCGCATTCGTGCGCGCGGCCGCTTACGAGTGGATGCGGAGCGGGCACGACGAGGCGCTGGGGACGCAGCGGCGTTACCGGCTGGGCGAACTGGCGGGGCGGCTGGGGCGGGCCGGCTTCCGCGTGCGGCGCGCGACGTATGCCAACGCCCTGCTGCTGCCCGCCGCGGCCCTCAGGCGGCTGGTGCTCAAGCGCATCGGCCTGGCCGATCCCGGCTCTGACGTGAAGCCGCTACCGCACGGACTGGCGTGGCTGAACGGCACGCTCGCCGCCGCCCTGGCGGCCGAAGCGCGTCTGCTCGCAGGCCCCGGCGCGAAGCTGCCCGCCGGTCTCTCGGTCGTCTGCGTCGCCGAGAAGCCGCGCGCCTAAAAGGAGTAGTAGGCAGTAGGCAGAAGCCGGAAGCCGGAAGCCAGGAAGAGAGGCCGGCCTTGATGAAAGGCCGGCCTCTCTGCTGCCGCGGCCTCGACCGTCTCCCTACTGGCTTCTGTCTCCTGGCTCCTGCCTCCTGCTCTTTCACGCCGTCATCTGCGAGCAGGGGAACTGATCGGCGTCGGCGTCCCAGTAGTGGGCGCGGTGCTGGCGGTAGAACGCGACGGTCTGCGCCAGCCCCGCGCGCAGCGGCGTGCGCGGCCGCCAGCCGAGCGCCGCCTCGATCTTGGCGAAGCTGGAATGCGTGTTGCCGAGGTCGATCTGTTGCCGCTCCGGCGGGAACGGGACGGGGCGCACCGAGCCGCGCCCCGTGATGGCGATCAGTTCCCCGGCCAACTCGGCCAGCGACACCGGCGCGTCCCCGCCCAGGTTGTAAATCTCACCCTCGGCCGCCTCGCTCGCGCCGGCCAGGAGCAGCGCCTCCACCACGTCGTCTACGTGGTTGAGGTCGCGCCGCTGGCGGCCCTCGCCGAACAGCTCGATGACGCCGCCGTCCACGGCCTGCCGGATGAACCACGCGATGAAGCCCTGGCGGTCGTGGCGCATGAGCTGGCGGGGGCCGTAGGTGTTGGTCAGCCGCAGGCAGACGGCGCGCGTCCCGTAGACGCGGTGGTAGAGCAGGTGGTAGTGCTCGGCGGCCAGCTTGTTGATGCCGTTCACGTCCAGCGGCGCGACCCGGTGCTGCTCGTCGAGCGGCAGGTACACCGGACTGCCGTAGACCTGCCGCGTGCTGGTGAAGACGACTTTGACGTGCGGGTTGAAGTGGCGGCACGCTTCGAGCAGCGTCACGTGGGCGGCGCAATTCAGCTCTAGATCTAACAGCGGCTGCTGCATCGAGTCGAGGTGGCTGACGCTGCCCGCGAGGTTGAAGACGTAGTCCACGCCGCCGACCAGGTGGTTGACGACCTGCCGGTCGCGCATGTCCGCGACGTGGACTTCGAGCCGGCCGAAGAGGTCGTGGAGGTTGTAGTGGCTGCCGCCCTGATCGGGCAACAGCGCGTCGAGCACCGTCACCCGGACGCCGATCTCGACGAGGCGGCGGGCCAGGTTGCTGCCGATAAAGCCGAGACCGCCCGTGACGAGCGCGGTGCGGCCCTTGTATTCGCCGAAAGCTTTAGGTTCGGTCATGGCTTGGACGGAGGGGGTGCGGCGCGGCCGGCGCGACGCGCTCAGGCCGCCGGCCGCGCGCTGCGCCGGGGCCGCTACGGCGCGGCCAACTTCAGCCACAGCGCCAGCAACTCGGACGCGGTGCGCCCGACGCGCCGGAGGGTGAAAAACTGCGAGCGGCCGTGCGCCCGCGGGTAATGGTGAACCGGGACTTCGGCGAAGACGCACCCGGCCCGGCCCAGCTTGTGCATTAACTCGACGCAAATGCTGCCGCTCGAAGAGACGAGGTCGAAGCCTGCGACCGCCCGCCGCCGCAGCAGGCGGAAGTCGCAGTCCACGTCGCGGACGGGGATGCGGAAGAACAGGCGCACCACCTGGTTGTAGAGCGCCCCGATGGCCCGCCGCTGCCAGCCGTCGGAGCGGTTTATCTTATAGCCGTTGACCACGTCAACGCCCTGGGTCAGCAGCGGGCGCAGGCGCAACAGCTCGCGCACGTCGTACTGCCCGTCGCCGTCGGTGTAGAAGACCAACTCCTTGCACGCGTGGCGGAAGCCGCTCCGCAAGGCCGCGCCGTAGCCCATGTTGCGCGCGTGATGCACGACGCGCACGCGCGGCTCGGCGCGCGCCAGCTCGTCGAGGACGGCGGGCGTGGCGTCGGTGCTGCCGTCGTTAACGACGATCACCTCGTAGTCGTCGGCGAGCGCGGGCAGCAGTTCGAGCGCCGCGCGCACGAGCGGCCCGATGGCTTCCGCGTCGTTGAAGGCCGGGAAGAAAACGCTGATGCTGGCGCGCTGTGTGTCCGTCATGGCGTACGGGGCGGCCGGCCCGGAGCCGGCGGCCAGTCGATCCGTTGCGTCCCGGCGAGCCTGTAGGCGCGTCCCGTGCGCGCGTCGAACGCCCACGCGCTCAGCGCCAGCGGCCCGCGCGGCAGCGCGGCGGCGGGGAACGTCCTGCGCCAGCGCGCGTCGCCGTATTGCCCGCGGCCCAGGAGCGCGGAGACGAAGTCGCGGCCCGCGGCCGTCTCGGCGACCGCGAAGACGGTCGCCTCGCCCGCGGGCTGCTCGTAGGCGAGCAGCACAACGTCGGCCGCGTCGCCCCTGTCGGGCAGCACGGCCGACCCCGCCGCCGTGTACCCGCCGTCAGCCGTTCGGTCGAGCGCCGAGAAGGAGCCGTAGACTTCCGGGGCGCGTGCGTCGGGCGCGGCGAACTCCCGTGTCTGGGCGCTCCTGAGCAGGCCGGGGCGCAGGTAGCCCAGGCGGTCGAGCGCGTTGAAGTCGCGGCGCAGACTGTCCACGTCCGGCGCGAGTCTGGTCAGACATGGATCGGGGGCGATGTTGACCAGCAGGACGCAGCCTTTTAACTGTAGCAACGTGTTCCGCAGTACGCCCATGTGGCGTATGCCGAGAACATATATCGGGAGGTGGACGGCGATCAAGGCCGCAACCAGCAGCGGGACGACGCGCCCGCGCGCGGCCGCGCGGCCGGGGGCCGCCCGCGCGCCGAGGGCCAGCGGCAGCAGGTGAATCAGCGCGACGGGCAGGTAGAGCGTGAAGGTCGTGTAGCGCGGCGCGAGCGCCTGCTCGACGCCGTAACCGAGCCGCCCGACCGTGAGCAGGGCCGCCGTCAGCAGTGAGTAAGCGCCGAGCATGAGCCAGCCTAGCATGGGGCGCGCGCGGTGGGGCGCGCGCGCCCCGGCCCGCGCGAACTGCCAGCCCGACCACGCGAACAAGCACAGCAGCGCCGCGCCCACACAACTCGCGCTGACGAGGCCGAAGGCCAAAGGGCGGCCCAGCGAGGCCAGCAGGTACACCACGGCGCGCGCCGGGTGCGACAGCGCCTCCGTCAGCGCGGGGTGCGGTGCGGGCTTGCGGTAGTCGTAAAAATAGACCGCCGCGCACAGGGCGAGGCCCGCCAGCCAGCCGACGCCCCACAGCCGCCCGCGCGCGCGCTCTTGCCGCCAGGCGGGCAGGGCGAGCGGGGGCAGCGCCACCAACCAGCACAACAGCCCGTTGGCGGACGAGAAGCTGCTGACCACGGCGAGCGCGCCGCAGAGCAGAAACTTTGAGCCTGTGCCGAGGCGCGCGCACTGGGCCAGCAACAGGCAGGTGGTGACACACGCGACCGCGATGAAGTAGATCAACTGCTGGCCTTGCAGCCAGTTCTCGCCCTGCATGGTGGAGAAGATCAGAAGGTTCGCGCCGAGGTAGAGCGACAGCCGCGGCCCACGGCTGTCGCCGACGGTCAGCCGGCCCAGGTGGTACAGGTTGAAGGAGACGAGACAGGCCAGCAGGAAGCTGACCAGCATCTCGTACCTGACATCCCAACGCGTCAGCCGGCCCAACGTCACGATGAGCAGGTTGGGGAAAAACTGCCGGTACTCGTTCTGCTGCGCGAACAGGTCGTGGAACGTGAGCGCGCCGTGCGCCGCCTTCTCGAACAGCGCGACCAAACTCAACTCGTCCGCGTACGGCAGGTCTACGGCACACCTCAGTGTTAGTATGCCGGTGAAGCAGGCGGGCAGCAGTGCGAGCCAGGGGAGCAGGGTGTGCCCGACTCGCGCGTAGCGGGGCGACGGGTTCATTCGCGCCTCAGCTTAACCGAGTCCCGTAGCACCTTCAAACGTTAACGAAGGCGTGGGTCGAGCAAGTCCCCCGCGCCGTAACGAAGGACACCGACAGCGAGGCGCATGAAGAGATCGCTGAAACGCGCGGCCGCTCCGCTCCTCGCGGGTTTTCTGGCGTTCGCCCCGCCGGGCACGTTACTCGTGCCCCTCTTGCTGCTCCTCGGGTTCATGCGCCGTTCGTGGCTTCTCGCCGGCCTCGCCGCCGGGCTGGGCGTGCTGACCGTCGGCGGCTTTCTTTACCTGCGGCGGCGTGCCCGCCGGGGCGGCCCCCGTCAACATTGAACGGGCGACGTTGAGTTAGGTCGGCGCTTCCGTCATGCGGCTACAGGGTTTGACTTTGAGGCGTGGGCGCGACCTTATGAGTCGGCCGCACCGTGCGTGAGTAACGATCCTCTCACTCGCACATCGCCTGCACCTGTTGCCAGATGGACGGCTCGACCGGGACGCCCTGCTCTAAATTCTCCTGCCGCGTCGCCAGCGTCCGCTCGCCGGGGTAACGCACACGCTCGCCCGTGCCACTTGATGATTCCTGAAGGTGCTCGATCACCGCGTCCGTCAGGCGCGCGCCGAACCCGGTCTCGTCAAGACCCGACGGATCGATGGCGATGAAGACTTGGGACAGGCCTGTCTCCCGTTCCAGTTCGGGCGGTATCTGGTGTGTGGCTTGACCGCCGGAGAGGATGGCGGCGAGCAGGTCGAGCATCAAGGCCAGCCCAGACCCTTTCCAGTAGCCGACGGGCAGCGGGCGCTTGCTGGCCTCGACGGCGGCCGGGTCGTGCGTCAGCCGCCCCTCGTTGTCGAAGCCGCCGGGCACGGGCAGCAGTTTGCCGGCCGCGCGGTAATTGGCCAGCGCGCCGTAAGAGAACTGCGACAGCGCCATGTCTAAGACGACGTGGCCGCCGGCTCGCGGCACGGCGATGACGAGCGGGTTGTTGCCGAGGCGCGCGTCGCTCGCGCCCCAGGGCGGGAGGTTCGGCAGCGTGTTCGTCCAGCAGACGCCGATGACGCCGGCCTCCGCGGCCTGCCAGCCGTAGCTGCCGCCGCGCATCCAGTGATTCGTGTGCGCCAGCGCCACGCAGCCCAGCCCGTGCGCGCGCGCCAGCGCAATCGCCCGCGCCATCGAGGCGTGCGCGTTCAGGTTGCCCGGCCCGCGCCGCCCGTGCCAGCGCTCCAACGCGCCGCAACTCGATAACAACTCCGGGCGCGCGCGCACGTCAACCACCCCGCTCTCGATCATGCGGACGAAGACGGGGAAGCGGTTCAGCCCGTGCGAGTAGACGCCGTCGCGGCTCGCGTCGGCGAAGAACCGCGCGCACAACTCGGCGCGCTCCGGCTCGAACCCGTGCCGCAGCAGCACGCGCAGCAGCGCGGCGTAAAGTTCCTGATACGGAATCCTCGTCGTCACCTCAAGCCCCTCCCGGTCGCCACTTGCGTTATTATTCTATCGCGCTGTCACCCCGAACACCCGTCAAAGGATCGTAACGTAATGAAACTCAAACTCACCGCCCTGCTGCTCTGCTGCTTCGTCATTAACTCGTTCGCGCAAGCGCCGGAGCGCCAGCAGTTCGTCCGGGTCGAAGCGCCGACGGTGGCGCTGACGCACGTGCGCGTGCTTGACGGCACGGGCGCGCCGCCGCGCGAGGAGCAGACGGTCGTCATCAGCGGCGGCAAGATTGAGTCGGTCGGGGCAACCGCGACGACGCAAGTGCCCGCGGGCGCGCGCGTGCTCGACCTCACGGGCTACGCGGCGCTGCCCGGTCTCGTCGGGCTGCACAACCACCTGTTCTTCCCGATGGGCGGGTCGCCGCCGATGTACTCGAACATGGGCGGCAGCTTCCCGCGGCTCTACCTCGCGCTCGGCGTCACCACGATTCGCACCACCGGCAGCGTCGCGCCCTACACCGATCTCGAAATCAAGCGGCTCATTGATTCGGGCCGCATGATCGGCCCCAAGATGCACGTCACCGCGCCCTACCTCGAAGGCGCGGGCGCGTTCACGCCCGTCATGCACCAACTGGCCGACGCGGACGACGCGCGGCGCATGGTGAACTATTGGGCCGACGCGGGCGCGACCTCGTTCAAGGCGTACATGAACATCACGCGCGCCGAGTTGCGCGCGGCCGTCGAGGAGGCGCACAAGCGCGGGTTGAAAGTCACGGGCCACCTCTGCTCCGTCGGCTATCGCGAGGCCGCGGAGATCGGCATTGACAACCTGGAGCACGGGCTGTTCGCCGACGCCGAGTTCGTGCCCGACAAGAAGCCCGACCAGTGCCCGCCGGGCGCGGCCGTCAGGGCCAGTTTGCAGCAACTCGATCTGAACGGCGCGGCCGCACGCGAGACGATCCGCACGCTGGTCGAGCGGAAGGTGGCGCTCACTTCGACCTTGCCGGTGTTCGAGGCCGGCGGCGCGCCGCTCGCGCAGAGCGGCATCGGGGCGGCGGGCGCGCTGCTCAACCCGCGCGTGCTGAACGTGATGTCAACGGACGCGCGCGCGCGCTACCTGCAAGCGCGCGCGCGCGTCCCGGCGGACGCGAATTTCGTCGCGCTGTTGCGCAAGGCGATGGAGTTCGAGCGTGCGTTCGTCCGGGCGGGCGGCTTACTCGTCGCCGGCCCCGATCCGACCGGGAACGGCGGCGTCGTGGCCGGCTTCGGCGACTTGCGCGAAGTCGAGTTGCTCGTCGAAGCGGGCTTCACGCCGGTGGAGGCGATAAAGATTGCGAGTTACAACGGGGCGAAGTTTCTCGGCGAAGACGCGCGCATCGGCTCAATCGCCGCCGGCAAGCAGGCCGACTTGATGATCGTGAAGGGCAACCCGGCGGCGAACATCAACGACATCGAGCAGGTCGAGATCGTCTTCAAAGACGGCGTCGGCTACGACTCGGAGAAGTTGATCCAATCGGTGCAGGGGTTGGTCGGGATACGTTGAGCTATCAACTATTGTGACGCGGCGCGCACCGGCTCGAACTCTAGCAGCGGGTCGCGCACGCAGTCCTGCCAGCGCGCCCGATGCCCCGCCCGACGCAGGCGCAGGTAGACGACCTCCCGAACAGTGGCCGACGTGTTCCCGCCGATGTTGTGCCCCAGCAGGTAGTGCGCGAGCAGCAGATCGCCGGCCCGGCCGCGCACCTGCCGCGGCGCGCCCAGTTCGACCGGCGGGTACGGCGCGCACGAGATGAGCGCCTCCGCGCCCCGCTCGCGCAGGTAGCGCGCGGCGCTCAGGTGCGAGCCGGGCCAGACCCAGAGATTGCCCATGTCCTCGCCCGTCTGATCGGTGAGGAAGACGCCCGCCAGCAATGTGAACGTGCCGGGGCGGCCGGACGCCTCCGGCGGCGCGAGACCGTCAACGTGCGGCCCGCCGGGGCGGTGGTCGAAAGGCGGGATGTTGAGTGAGACCTGAATCTGCTCCGGCGCGTCGAACCGGCCCGGCGCGATGAGGGCGGCGGCGGTCGCCTGGGGCAAGCCGTCGCAGAGCAGGGCGCGCAAGTGTTCGGGCGGCGCGCCGGGCACGTTGTAGAAGTACGGCCCACTGTGCCCCGCGGGCGGCGATTCTTGCGTCACTAAATGCGCGACGGCCCGGCGGGCCGCGTCCGTCGCAGACTGAGACACCACGCGGGGCACGACCACGTAGCCCAGCTCGGCGAAAGTCTGTCGTTGCCGCCGGTCGAGCACGCCGCTCAAGTCGTTGCTCATACAAGTAGTGTCCTAAGTTTTCGTCTGCCTCCGTGCATCCTCTGTGTGCTCTGTGCCTCTGTGGTGAATGCTACTGACTCTTAATTCACCACAGAGGCACAGAGGGCACAGAGGATGCACGGAGGCTTGAGCAATGTTAGGGCACTAACCTCATACACGGCCCGGCGCGTCGTTACTCATAGCGGAGCGCGATCATCGGATCGACCTTCGTCGCCCTGCGCGCGGGGATGTAGCAGGCGACGAGCGTGACGGCGGCGAGCACGAGCGCCACGCCGGTGAACGTCAGCGGGTCGGTGGGCGAGACGCCGTAGAGCACGCTCTGGAGCACGCGCGTCAGCGCCAGCGCGGCGAGCAGCCCCGCGCCAGTGCCGACGCCGACGAGCGTCAACCCTTCGGCGAGCACGAGCCGCAGCACGTCGCGCCCGCTCGCGCCGAGCGCCACGCGGATGCCGAACTCGCGCGCGCGCCCGCTGACGATGTAAGCCATCACGCCGTACAGCCCCGTGGCCGCGAGCAGCAGCGCCAGCAGCCCGAACGCGCTCGCCAGCGCGGCGAACAGGCGCGCGGGCGCGAGCGGCCCGCGCATGTGCTCGGCGAGCGTCTTGACCTCCGTCAAGGGCAGGTTGCGGTCGAGCGCGCGCACCTCCCTGCGCACCTGATTCATCAACGCCTGCGGGTCGCCCGCCGTGCGGACGTGCAGCGTCATGCGCGCGCGGTAGCGTTGCCCTAGCGGGCGGTAGGCGAAGAACGGCGTCCGCTCGGCGAGCTGTTCGTACTTGATGTCTTGCGCCACGCCGACGACTTCGAGGTACTCGCCCTTGGAGTCCATGCGCAGGCGCTTGCCCACGGCGTTGCCGTCGGGCGCGAGCCGGCGCGCGAGCGTCTCGTTGACGACGACGACCGGCGGACTCGTCGCCGTGTCGTCGGCCCGGAAGTCGCGCCCGCGCACGAGCGCGATGCCCATCGTCTTGAAGTAGTCGGGCGCGACGGTCGCGTGCGAGAGCAGCGCGTCTTCGTCGAGCGTCGTGGCGGGGGCGGCGTCGCCTTCGACGTAGAGCGGCGACCTGTTGCCGCCGCCGAGCGGCACGAACTCCGCGAGCGACGCCGCGCGCACGCCCGGCAGCGCGCGCACGCGCGCCAGCAGTTCTTCATGGAAGAGCCGGCCGCGCGCCGTTTCATATTTGGCCAGACCCAAGTCGTAGGTCATCACGAAGCCGTTGGCGATCTCGAAACCGGGGTCGGCGTGCTGCGTGTTGCGCAGGTTGCGGATGAAGAGGCCGGCGGCGATGAGCAGCAGCAGCGAGACGGCGACCTGCGCGACGACGAGCACGTGGCGCAGGCTGAAGCGCCGCCGCGTGAAGACGGCGACCTCGTCCTTGAGTGCCGCGACGAGGTTCGGCTTCGAGGCTTGCAGCGCCGGCACGAGACCGAAGACGACCGCCGTCAGTACGCACAGCAGCAGCGTGTAGGCGAAGACGCGCACGTCCGGACTCGTGTCGAGCGACCCGCGCACGTCCGCCGACAACGCCGGCCACAGGCTCCGCAACAGGTCTGCGCTCCACAGCGCGAGCAGCAGCCCCGCCGCGCCGCCCAGCAGCGCGAGCAGCAAACTCTCGGTCAGCAGTTGCCGCACGACGCGCCCGCGCGACGCGCCGAGGGCGAGGCGCACGGCGATCTCTTTGCGGCGCGTGGCGGCGCGCGCGAGCAGCATGTTGGCGACGTTGGCGCACGCGACCAGCAGCACGAGCGTCACGACCGTCATCACCAGGCCGACGACGAAGGCGGCCGCCGTGCGCCCCTGCGGCGGAACCATCAGCCCGCGCGCCGCGACGACCGCCACCGGCCGCCCCTCGCGCAACTCCGGCCCTGAGTCGCGCGCGCGCCGCGCTTCGTGCAGGCGCGCCGCGACGGTGCCGACCGCGGTCTGCGCCTGCGCGACGGTCGCGCCGGGTTTGAGTCGCCCGATGACGCTGAGCCAGCCGTCGTCGGGCGCGTTGAGCGCGACGGAGCCGGGCTGCACGAGCGGCTCGCTCATCGTCGGAACCCACAGGTCGGGCGGCGTGAGCACGTTCGCCCCGGCGAAGTTCTCGGCCGTGACGCCGACGACGGTGAAGGGTTGACCGCTGAGGTAGATCGTCTGGCCGAGCAGCCCCGCGTCTGCGTTGAAGCGACGCTTCCACAGCCGGTCGCTGATGACGACGACCGGGTGCGTGCCCGGCGTGCGGTCTTCTTCCGATAGGAAGCCGCGCCCGCGCGCGGGCGGCGCGGCGAGCACGTCGAAGTAGTTGCCCGTGACGATCTCGCCCCAGACGCGTTCCGTCTCCTCGCCGGTCGTCAGACTCATCGGCCGTTGTGCGTAAGCGGCCAGCCCGGCGAAGACGCCCGTGTCGTCGCGGTAGGCGACGTAGTCCGGGTAGGAAGAGGCTTGCCCGTCCCACAGCCGCACGAGTTCGTCGGCGCGCGGCACGGGCAGGGGCCGGAAGAGCGCGGCGTTGACGACGCTGAAGATCGTCGCGTTGACGCCGATGCCGAGCGCGATGGAGAGCACGGCGGCCGCGGTGAACCCCTTGCTCCGCGCCAGCATGCGCGCGCCGTAACGCAGGTCTTGCCACAAGCCCCTCATCATCCACCTCCGCCTCTTGTTCCACTTGCCGCCCGCCGACACAACGAGCGCCCCGGCGTAATGAAAACGCCGTGCCGCGGGCGCGGGCCGGCAATTACCCCGTGGTTCTAGTGGATTCGATGGTTACGGATCGATAACGCGACGACGCGGGCGTGCGATTTAGAGATTGCCCGCTCCCACAAACGGGATTTCCGCCGACGCGCGCCGCGTTTTCGTCTCGTCAGTCCTGTCGCGTCTTTTTTAATGACAAGCGCCGCCCCTTGCGGTCTAATTGGCGGCAGCAGCCCATCCGCCCGGTCAAGACAAAACGGCCGCCTGCCTGCGGACAGTTATACTGACCAGCCTGTCGGGTAGCGGCACAGACGGGAGTGCGACATGACGGAGATGAGCAGGCGGGACGCGCTGCGTCTCATGGGCGCGGGCGCGGCGGCGCTGGCGGTGGTTACGTCCTGCGCGCCGCAGGCCACTAAGAGTCCGGCCCCGACGCCCGGCGGGCCGGCCCCGCCGACGACGGGCGTGTCAGCGCCACTGCTGACGCGCCGCATACCTTCGTCCGGCGAGTTGCTGCCCGTGATCGGCCTGGGCACGTGGCAGACTTTCGACGTGGGCGCGGACGCCGCCGCGCGCGCTTCGCTCGAAGAAGTGTTGGGCGCTTTCGCGGCGGCCGGCGGGCGGCTGATCGATTCCTCGCCCATGTACGGCAGCTCCGAAGAGGTGGTCGGAGACTTGAGCGCCAAGCTCGGTCTGCGCCCGAAACTGTTCGTCGCCACTAAAGTTTGGACGACGGGAAAAGCGGCCGGCGTCGAGCAGATGAACGCCTCGCTGCGGAAGCTGCGCGCCGATCCAATTGATCTGATGCAGGTACACAACCTGGTGGACGTGAACTCGCACCTCGACACGCTGCGCGAATGGCAGCGCGCCGGGCGCGTGCGCTACGTCGGCGTGACCCACTACGAGGCCGGCAGCCACGACGCCGTGGCACGCGTCGTCGCCGCGCGCCCGTTGGACTTCATCCAGATCAACTACTCGGTGGGCGAGCGCGAGGCCGAGCGCCGGCTGCTGCCGCTGGCGTCGGAGCGGGGCGTGGCGTTGATCGCCAACCGCCCGTTCGCGGGCGGCGAGTTGCTGCGCCGCCTGCGCGATCAACCGTTGCCCGCGTGGGCCGCCGAGATCGAGTGCGCTAGTTGGGCGCAACTGCTGCTCAAGTTCGTCGTCGCGCACCCGGCGATTACCTGCGCCATCCCGGCCACGGCGCGCGTGGCGCACCTGCGCGACAACATGCGGGCCGGCCTCGGCCCACTCCCCGACGAGAAACTAAGAGCGCGCATCGCCGCCGCTGTGGCTTAGGGCGGTTGAGCTTACCCGACGCATAGTTAACACAGAGGACACAGAGTTAGCACAGAGGACACAGTAAGAACCTCTGTGAATTCTGTGCTAACTCTGTGTACTCTGTGTGAGACCGGCCGCGCGCTACACTCAACCGCAAATTTATTCGGCCCGCAGCAGCGAGTTCTCTATGCCCCGCTCGTCGTGTACGACCTTGGGGTTGCTCGGATCGGTGAACCAGTTGCCGTCCACGATGAATTTATACTGGTGCGTGCCCGGCGGCAGGTTGACCCGGCAGACCCACTCGTCGCCTTCGCGCGCGAAGAGCAGTTGCGACTGGTTCCAGTTGTTGAACGTGCCGGCGACGGCGACCACTTTCGCGTCCGCGTAGCCGCGCAGCCGGAAGGTGACGTTGCCCTTGAGGCTCGGCGGCGGCAGGGTCAGCTTGCGCGCGGTCACGTCCCGGCCCCAGGAGTTGAGCCGCAGCCCGACCACACGACCCTCCCCGTCCAAGAGGCCAGTGAGGCGGAAGTCGGCGTAGGCGTCCGCGAAGTCGGTCGCGGACTGGCGGACGAGTCGCCGCTTCGGCGCGTGCGACGGCTTGAGCCACAGTTCGCCGCGTTCGAGCGTTATGTCCAGGACGAAATTCTCCGCCCGCAGCGGATCAACCTCGTAACGGCCGATGAACCGCCTTGCGTCGCCGTAGTCGGCCGCCGACGCCTTCACCACCGCCACCCCGATGTCATAGGCGTGCGCGGCCGGAGGCTCTTCGGGCGGGGGCGTGTACCATTCGGGCGGGCCTGCGTCGGCGCTCAACATGGCCCGCGGGTTCTCGGTTGAGGGCTGGTTCTGAATCGTCTGAATTGAAGGCTGGGTTTGGCTCGGAGACTGGTTCTGAGTCGAAGGCTGGTTCACGCTCGCAGGCGTGTTGCCGGCGGCAGTGGTCGCGGCCGCGACGGGCGCGCTCGCACTTTCAGTCGGCGCGGCCGGCGTGTCGGACTCAATGCGTGCGCGCCCGGCGCTGTTTTTGTCGGCCGGTTTACCGGGGTCATGCACGCGGGCCGGCCCGCTAACCTCGGGCCGCGCGCGCGGCGGCGCAGGCTCGCCGACCTCGAAGCGCGCGTCGGCGACCGCCCCGCCGTCAGCCACCACCGGGACGTTGATCTCAGCGCCCGTTATCCGCCCCGCGACGACCGAGAAGGCGAGCACCCACGCGAGCGTCAAGCCGACCGCCGTCAGTTGTAAGACCGACAACCTGCGCCCGGCGCAGTCGGAGAGAATCCGCTCGATCCGCTTCTTCAAGTCCGAACCGGCGGCGCGCGACAGCCCGGCCACCTCCGCGCCGAGACAGTAGCGGCAGACCTTGGCGATGCCGCTCGCGTAGACCGCGGACGAGCCGCCGCGGCGCACCACCGTGTCGTCGCAAGCCTGTTCCCGCTCGGCGAGCAAGCGCCGGTCGATCAGCCAGATGACGGGATGAAACCAGAACAGGCAGCAGAGCGCGCGCTGTAGGATGCCCACCAGGTTGTCCCAGCGTTCGACGTGGGCCAACTCGTGCATGAAGACGGCCTCAAGCTCGTCGTCGTCGAGTTGTTCGGCGACGCCTTCCGGCAGCACCAGGACGGGCCGCCAGACGCGCCACACGCCCGGCTCGGCGATGGCCGGGGTGACGACCAGCTTAACGTCATGCCGCAGCCCGAACCACGTCCGCACCCGGCGCAGGGTCTCGGCCTCGCGCCCGCTCGTCACCAACTGCCCCTTGGCGAGCGCCGCGCACAGTCGCCGCCGCCGCCTGAGCCAAGAGACCAGCAGCAGGACGCAGCCGGCCAGCCACAGACAGATCAACAGACCGGAAAGCAGCCCGCCCGCCTGCGGTGCGTTTGTGAAGACGGCGGCGGCCGATGCCGCCGCGTCGTGCGCGGACGCGCCGGGCGTGCCGAAGACTGTCGCGGGCGGCGCGACGGGCGAGAGTATCGGGGCGAAGTCGAGCGCGGCGGGCGCGGGTTGTGTGGCGGGGAGCGCGAGCGCGGAAAAATCAATGCCGACCTGCCGCGCGAGGAAGACCAAGCAGACCGACGGCAGCGCGAATTTCACCAGCGCGACGAGCCAGACCAGGTGGCGCGCGGCCGCGGGCGCGCGCCTGAGCGCGGCCGAAACCGCGACGGCGAAGAGCGCGAACAGAGTCGCCTGCCAGAGGTGGTTGGCGAGCAGGGGCCAAGCCCAGTGCGACCAGTCCGCAAGCAGTTCGTGCAGCCGCAAAGCCCGCCGCTCCTTTCTACCGCCGGCCTACTTCGCCCCCGCCTTCCGCCCGCCGCGGGGCGCGCCCTCGGTCTTACCGGCCTCCTGCCGTTTCAGCCGATCCTCGATCTCGCGCAGGTCGTCGAGCGATAGTTTCCCGGAGTCCATCAGGTGGGCCATGAGCGGGCGCGTCGAGCCGTCGAGCAGATCGAGCAGATCGTCTATCAGCCGGCGCTGCGCCGCCTCGCGCGTGATGGCCGGCTCGAAGACGTAGGCGTTCCCGATCCGCTTGACCTTGCGGAGCGCGCCCTTCTCTTCGAGGCGGTAGACGACGGTCTGCACGGTCGTGTAGGCGGGCCGCTTCTTCCCCGGTAGACTGTCCTGCACCTCCCTGACCGACGCCGCGCCCATGCGCCAGAAGGCGTTCATGATCGCCAGTTCGAGCTTCGTCAGCCGGACGCTCTGCTTCAATGGGAGACTCTCCTTCCGCGCCGCGCTACTATGTTTGAGGGTCAATCTACGACAAGACTAGTAGCGCGTCAAGGAGAATGTTTAGCCGAGGGCCGGCCGAACCGTCGGCCGGCGCGGCGGTCGATCTGGCGCGGCCGCGGTCGCGCGCCTCACTTGTGCGCCGCGTCCAGCAGTTTGTCGCGGTGCAGCAGGCCGAAGAGGTCTGCGGCCAGACCGGGGGCGAGCGTCTTCAGACGGGCGTACTGCTGCAAGGCCGCGCCCTTCTGGTCGGCACGCAGGTACGCGACCCCGAGGTTGTAGTAAGCCTCCGCGTACTGCGGTCTGAGCCTGAGCGCCGCCTCGTAGGCCGCGACGGCCGCGCCGCTCATGCCGAGGCGGTCGTAAGCCACCCCCAGATTGTTGTAGACCTCTGCGTCGGGGGCGAGGGCTAGAGCCTGCCGGTACGCTGCGACGGCGGCGGCGAGGTTGTCGGCCTTGTGCTGCGCGAGACCCAGGCTCTTGTAGATCGCGGGCGCGTCCGGCCGGGCGGCTGTCGCGCGTTGCAGGGCCGCCACGGCCTCAACGTAGCGCCCCATGTCTGTGTAGACGATGCCCAGACTCAGCAGGGCCGCGTCGTCCGTCGGCGCGAGGCGCGTCGCTTGTTGCAGGGCTTCGAGTGCCGCCGCGGGCCGCCCCAGCTTGTGGTACGTCAAGCCGAGGTTATAAAAGGCCGCGGCGTAGTCGCCCCGCAACTCGACCGCACGACGGAGCGCCGCCGCCGCGTCCTCGTAAGCGCCCGCGGCGCTGTAAGCCATGCCGAGATTGTTGAACGCGAGCGCGTACTCAGGCTCCAGGCGGATGGCCTCGCGGTAGTACTTGACGGCTTCGGCGTACAGCCCCGACGCGTGGCAGACGTAGCCCAGATCGTTGTAGGCGAGGGCGAAGGCGGGATCGGCCCGCACCGCCTGTTTGAGCGTCTCCAAGGCCTGCGGGTAACGACCCCGGTCGGCGTCATCCAGCGCCGCCCGATGCAGCCTCCGCGCGGCGGCCCGCGCGCTGCCCTCAGACGCGCCCGGCGACTGGGCGTGAGTTGATGACGGCCAAAACGTTAAGACGGTCAGGAGCGCCGCCGAGACCACGGCGCTCCGCTGCGGGCCTGTGCTTCTCATCGTCGTCAACCTCCCCACGCTACTAGCGTTGTCGGCAGTTCTACTATAGTTGTAGTAGACACGTCAAGAGTTTTCTTCTACCGCCGTGTAAGCGGCGCGGCACTATTTCAGTTTGGCGGGCCGCCCGTGGGCCGAGATATAATCCCGTCGCTGCCAAGGCGGCCGGCTCTTCGGCAAGTAGACACAGAGGTGAGGCATGAAACGATACGTGCTCGGCGGCGTGGCGCTCGTCGCGCTAACGGCGCTGGCCATCTTTTGGACTGCGGCCAACGGCACGCCTAACGGCGCGGGCGCGGGGCGCACGGTGAACGGCGGCGGCGAGGGACGAACGGTGTACGACTTTACGCTGAAGGACGTGAGCGGTAAGGACGTGAGCCTGGCGCAGTACCGCGGCAAGGTGCTGCTGCTGGTCAACGTGGCCAGCAAGTGCGGTTACACGCCGCAGTACGAAGGGCTGCAAAAGGTCTACGCGCGCTACCAGGAGCGCGGCTTCCTGGTGCTAGGCTTCCCCGCCAACAACTTCGGCGGGCAGGAGCCGGGGACGAACGAGGAGATCAAGGAGTTCTGTCGCATCAACTACGGCGTGAAGTTCCCCGTCTTCGCCAAAATCTCCGTCAAGGGCGAGGACAAGCACCCGCTCTACAAGTACCTGACCGAGAAGACCACGAACCCGGAGTTCGGCGGCGAGATCACATGGAACTTCAACAAGTTCCTGATCGACCGTGAGGGCCGCATCGTCGCCCGCTTCGACTCCGCGGACAAGCCCGAAGACGAGAAGGTCACGCGCGCGATTGAGCAGGCGCTCGGACGCTAGTCTTACGGCGGGGCGTACTTCAAGATCAGCCCGCCTTCGCCCACGGCCCAACCCGTGCCGCCCGCCGCTGTGAAACTCGCGCTGTGCCCGCCGTCGGCGGCGAGCACCTGCCAACTGCGGCCGCCGCTCGAAGAGTAGTCGCTGCCCGAAGGGCCGACGGCGACGAGCGTCGGCGCGCGCGTGCCCGGCACGTAGGCGACGCAAGACCTGTAGCCGTTCGGGCGCGCAGCAACTGCTTCCCGCCACGTCCGCCCCCCGTCACTCGTCCAGGCGACGTTACTGCCGATCTCACGCTCCTTCGTGTAGTCGCCGCCCACCGCCACGCCGTGCCGCACGTCCCAGAAAGTTAGCGAGAAGATGCCGGCGCTCTTGCCGCTCGTCAACGCCGTCCGCGCCACCTGCCACGTCCGCCCCCGGTCGGCGGAGCGGAAGACGCGCGCGCCCGCGGGCCCGCCCGTCCCGAACCAGGCGCGGGTCTGCCCCTGCACGGCGACGCACGTGCCGCTGGCGGCAAACGCCCCCTCGCCCGGCAGCGCGGCGGGCATACCCGCGGCCGGCGACTCCACCCACGACTTGCCCCCGTCTGAGGTGGTGAGCACGAGAAAGCGCCCTTCGACGGGATCGCTTATGGCGATGCCGTGATCGCGATCCCAGTACGCCATGCAGTCGAAGAAGGCCGCGGCCTTGCTGTTCTTAAACTGCATGACCCAACTGCGCCCGCCGTCCGTCGTCTTGTAAATCCGCGAGCGCTCGCCCGCGCCGATGGCGAGCAGGTAGGCTGTGTCGGCGTCGAACGCGTCCACGTCCCTGAAGTCTAACTCGCCCGCGCCGGGAACCGTCCCCGCCACCCACGTCCGCCCGCCGTCGGTGGTGCGCGCGAACGTCCCCTTGTCGCCGCTGGCCCAGGCGACCGAGGCGCTGACGGCACTCACGCCGCGCAGCCTGACGGTCGTCCCGCTCGCTTGCCGGAGCCACTGCGCGCCGACGGCGTGACAGAACAACAACAGGAGCGCCGAACAGCACAGGGCTGACTTCGGCAGGCTGTTAAGAACGAAGGTCATATGGCGACGGCCGAGCAGGAAGGCGAGTAACCGACGGCGGGGAGATGTACCAAATCAGACCGGCAATTGCAAGATTATTTCAAGCAGGGTAGCGGCCCAATTAGACGAGCCTCCGTGCCGCCTCTATGTGCTCTGTGTCTCGGTGGTGAATGCTGCTCACACGGGCATTCACCACCGAGACACAGAGGGCACAGAGGATGCACGGAGGCTTGCGCGATTTAGGCTGCTACTTCAGGCAGGCGCAGGGGTTTACTATCTTGCGAATAATTCGCAAGAGTCGTTCATTTGAGGTTGGCTGCTTCGGCGGCAAAGTCGGCGGGCGTCACGTCTGCGACATCTATGAAGACCGTGGCCGGGCGGGCGTCGGGTTTGAGCAGACTCGTCCGCACGTCTTGGAGCTTTAGGCCGCCGCCCTCGATGCCCACGCGGTCGGCGTCCACGGCGACGACGAGCGCGTGCCCCAACGGGTTCCCGCTGCCGTCTATGAACGGATCGAGGTTGCGGTAATCGGCCGCGTCCGTGCTGCCGAGCAGCGTGGCCCCTGCCTCAAGCCGCAGGCGGACGTTGCTCTTGAGCTGGATCGTGCCGGTGAGGTAATTAGAACACCACCCCGGCCCGACCTTGCTCGTCTTTATAACCCGGATTGTCGGAATTGCTTAAGCGGACATATACCTTCAACCTGCATGATCGTTTTCTGAGTCCGCTCGCGTCTAACTAACGTTAAGAGAAAAGCCGCTCGACCTTGAGCGGCTTTTTCGTTCGTCGGCTTCGATGCGACTTCGGTCGTCGTTCTTCTTCTTCAGTCGTCGTCTTCCATCTCCTCGGCGTGGGCGAGGGCGTGGAGGAGCCAGCGGGCTTCGTCGGAGCCGTACTCGTCGGCCTGGACGGCCAGGGCGTCGCGGGCCACGTCGGCGTCCACGGGGTCGGCGAGCAGATCGACGAGCGTGGCGGTGGGCGCTTGCGCGAGCGTCTCGTGGGCGAGGGCGCGCACGGCCGGGTTCGGGTAGCGCGCCAGCTCGCACAGTTCGCTGGGCGGCAGGCGCGCCGGCAGCGTGTCGGCAATCGTGTCCACCTGCTTGTAGTCGCGCGCGTGCAGGGCGCGCTCGAAGAGTTGCGCGAAGACCTCGGCCGTGTGCGCCGCCTGATGCAAGACGAGCGCGCAGGTCTCGGCCATGTACCCCAGCGCGCGCGTCTGCTCGGCGCTCAAGGCGACCGCGCCGCGCTCGCGGACGCGCTCGTCTAAGGCCGCCAAGAGTCGGCTCAACTCCCACTCGGCGCGCGCGTCGTGGGCCGAGAGCGAGCGCGGCGGCGGCGCGGCGGCCGGGGGCGGCGACTGCAAGGCGCGCTCGACGAGGCTGCGCGTCGCCGGGCGCAGGCCCGCCCAGACGCTCGCCACGCGCCCGCCGATCTCCTCCATCGTCATGTGCCGGCTGTCTTCCATGCTCGCCCGCGGGCGGCGCGCTGCGGCGTGCCCGCTCGCCATGTACTATACATGAAACGGGCGCGGCTTGACGAGTAAAAGAGTTTAGAAGCCTGAAGCCTGAAGCCTGAAGCCAGTGGGGAGCAAGAAGCCGGGAACCGGGAGTCAGGAGCGAGAAATGGAAGGCCGACCTTTCATCCTTGGCCGCCCTGTCTTTTCTACTGACTACTGACTTCCGACTACTGCCTACTGATTGTGATCAATGATCTCGGTGATGGTGTCGAAGGGGATTTTGACGATCTCGCCGTCGGCGCGCTGCATCTTGACGCTGGGGCGCGTGAGCGCCTGCGTCTGGCGCATACTCTTGACCAGCCCGCGGACGCGCTGCCCGTCCTCGGTCACGATCTCCACGTTGTCTCTGCCGTAGAGCGGTCTGAGGGCGGCAAGCGCCTTGACTACTTCCACTGTGTTCGGCCACCTTTCTTCCGGCGCGCGCCCCCGTTGAGCGCCGCGCCGCAGCTTGAGTCCGAGCCTCGTGTGTCTGTCCGCAGTCTTACAGCGCGAGTCGTAACAGCACGCCCCGTGCCGCGGCGGGCCGCGGCAATAATAGCCGGCCTCGGCCGGGCGCGGGCGACCGGCGCGTGCGCCCGTGTGTTTGTCCAGTTGTCGAGTTTAGGCGGCGGTGTAACAATGTGCAACCGGGGCGCGGACGGCGGCGTACTAGTTTGTTGCGCAACGCCGGTTATTTAACCCTCCGCGCAGACAAACCAGTTTTACAGGGACAAGCTTATGGAGACCAACCGACAGACCGCCGCGGCGCAGCCCGTGTTCCAACCCGGCACCGACGCCATCACCTGCCCCAACTGCCAGACGAAGCTGCTGCGCGGTATGCGTTTCTGCCGCACCTGCGGCTACCGGCTCGGCGAGGGCGTGGCCGAGTACGCCGAGACGATGCGCTTCGACGACCGGATGCCGCCCGTCGCCACCGCCGCGCCGCTCGCCGCGACCGCACAGCAGACGCCCGCGCCGCCGACCACGGCGCTGCCCGCGCCCTACACCGCGCCGCTCGCGCGCCGCGCCCGCTGGTGCAGTATGCGCGGCTCGAACTGGCTCGTCTGGGTGATGGTGGCGGTCATCATGGTCTCGGCCATGGGCGGCAGCGCGTGGCTCCGGCGCGTCCGGCAGAACCTGCGCGGCGTGGCCGGCAGCGTCGTCACGCCGCCGCGCTCCTTCTTCGGCACGTCGGGCTTTTCGGACGTGGACGAGGGCGTGATGATGGACGCCGTCGTGCCCGGCAGCCCCGCCGAACAGGCGGGCCTGATCGGCGGCGACATCATCCAGAGATTCGACGGCAAGCGCCCCGAAGACGCCGACGAGATGCGCCGCCTGCTGCGCAACACGCCCATCGGCAAGGCCGTCGAGGTCGTCTACCTGCGCGACGGCGCGTCGCACACGGCGCTGCTCACCACGGTCTCGTCCGAACTCTTCAACCGCGACAACGACAGCCTGATGTACCCGGCCGGCCGCCAGGGCTTCCTCGGCGTGGACGACATGGAGCGCGTGGCCGACGCGGACGAAAAACTCTACGGCGTGCGCGTCGGCGACGTGACGCGCAACCGCCCCGCCGACATCGCCGGTCTGCGCCCCGGCGACGTGATCACGGATTTCAACGGCCGCCCCGTCCGCACCGAGGACGAGCTGGGCGCGCAAATCCGCCGCGCCACCCCAGGCCAAGCCGTCCCCGTCACCCTCGTCCGCGACGGCCAACCCCAGACCATCGAAGTCAAGATGGGGCGGAGGTAACGGCAGAAGCCAGAAGCCAGTAGTCAGTAGCCAGTAGAATGAGCAACCACTCTTGCTTTTCTACTGGCTTCTGGCTTCTGGCTTCTGTCTTTTTCATCCCTCATCCCTTTCCCCGCCCTCATCTCTTATTCGCGCTTCCATCTCGCGGCGCACGTCTTCGCGGTCTTCTTCCGGTTCGTCCGGCTCGAACAGCTCGAAGAGTGCGTAGGGCGGCTCGGCGATGAGGCGCAGTTCCCAGGCTTCGCGCCCGCCGTGCGAGGGGCGCGCGAGCCACATGGCGTCGAACTCCGCGGGCTGGACGGCGACGCCTTCAAACGGCGGCGCGGCCGCGTCGGGTGCGTCAGGCGCGGCGGCGCGCAGGCGCGCGAGCGTGTCGGGGCGCATGAGGACGCGGCGGAGTTGCCAGCCGTGGCGGCGGTAGGTCGCCAGCGTCGCGCGAAACTGGTCAAGCTGTTCCATCACGTTGCGGTTGAGTTTACCCGACGCATAGTGTGACCCAGAGGACACAGGGAGTCTTTAACTGTGCCCTCCGTGCTAACTCTGTGTCCTCTGTGTGAGACCGGCCGCGCGCTACACGCGACCGCAAACCGCCCTAGCTCGCCCGCGACCGCGGTCTTCATCTTCGTGTTCTTTGCGTCTTCGTGGTTAATCCGCTTCTGCTTCTTTCGTTCAGGCCCGAGTGCTGTTAGCATAGCGCAAAACGGGTCGGGCGGCCGCGGAGACGGCGCGCGCCCGTTTCGGTCGAGCCAGCCCGATGCGCAACAGCACAAGCCTCCAAGGGGACGCACAGGCGGCGCGCGAGTTCGCCGCTTCACCTTTTTACGCCGCGCTCGTACGAGCGCTGATCCGGCGCGGTCTGCCGGTCGCGGCCGTCTGCACGCTCGACGACCCGGTCACGCGCCGCCTGCTCGCCGAGTACGGCGCGATGTTCCTCGCCTCGGACGCGGTGCTCGTGCCGCCCGTCTGCGTCTTCAGCAACGCCGAAGAGGTCGAGGCGTTTCAGGCGCAGGCGCGGCCCGAGGCCGCGGAGTTCGGCGGCGTGACCGTCGAGCTACAGCCGGCGGCGCTCGACGCACTGCTCGCGGCGCGCGCGGAGGCGCGCACGCGCGGTCTCGACATCACGCCGCGCGGCGGCGCGGAGGCCGCGCGGCGCAGCTACGCCGACACGGTGCGGCTGTGGGCCTCGCGCGTCGAGCCGGCCTTGGCGCACTGGCTGGCGTGCGGGTGTCTGACCGAGACGGAGGTCGGGCGCGTGCGCGCGCTCGCGCCCGAGGCGCAGATCGCGGCGGTGCTTGAGTTGGAAGAGCGCGGGCTGTTTTGCAGCAAGGACTTTGCGAAGTCGATCCTCTACTCGGTGGCCGCGCCCGGCGCGTCGCAGCACCTCGCGCTCGTCGCCTTCGACGCCGTCGAGTTTACGAACGCCGACGTGCGCGCTACATTAGCGCGGCACGGCTGGTTCCAGACCGTGCGGACGGATTTGCCGCACTTCACTTTCCTCGGCGTCCCGGAGGAAGAATTGCCCGCACGGGGCCTGCGGCGCACGGTCGAACACGGGCAGACGTTTTGGCTGCCCGCGGTCGCTTGAAGCACACGCCACTCGGACAGACAACTTTCACGCGAACCCCTGAAGGAGAAGCACATGGCCATCTGCGCATCTTGCGGCACGAACAACGTTGAGGGCACGAAATTCTGCGTCCAGTGCGGCGCGGCGCTCGCGCCCGCGCCCGGCGCTTGGCGCACGCCGACCGAAGAACTGAACGCCCCCGCTTCCGGCGCGAGCGCCCCGTCGAGTGCCGCGCCCGCGGGCGGCACCTACACGCCGCCCACGCCCGTCAACGTCCCCTTCCAGACGCCCCCGCCCCCGCCCGCCGTCTACGGGCAGGCCACACCAGCGCCCGTCGCCTACGGCGTGCCGATGCGTTACGCCGAGTGGGGCGACCGCGTGCTCGCGGCCTTGATCGACGGCGCGCTCAACGTCGGCATCATGATCGCGCTGTTCATCGTCTTCGGCGTGCTGGCCGGCATCGGCGGGGCCGTGGGCGGGCAAGACAGCCCGCTGCCCGGCGGCATCTTCTGCCTCGGGATGCTGATCACGTTCCTGTCGATCTTCGGCTTCGGTCTCTACAACAAGGTCTTCCTGGTGAGCAAGCGCGGCGCGTCCATCGGGCAGAACTTCCAGAAGCTCAAGGTGGTGGACGCGGGCGGCAACATCCCGTCCACCGGCACGCTCGTCCTGCGCCTGCTGGCGCAGGTCGGCCTCAGCTTCGTCCCCTTCGTCGGCTGGATACTCGTCCTGCTCGACCTGCTCTTCCCGCTCTGGGACGAGAAGAAGCAGACCATCCACGACAAGGCCGCCAGCACCTTCGTCATCAAGACCTAAGTGAGCGCACGCAGCGACAGCGTGAGGGTGAGCACAGAGGGCGCGCGGCGCGCGGCGGGCACGACCGACGCCGCGCCGCGCGCCCGCCCTACCCGCGCCCGCGCGCTCGTCAACCGGCCCGGCTTCGTGCCGGGCGCGGCCGGCGCGCTCATCCTCGCGCAACTGCTCGCGCTGCGCTTCTTTGCCTCAGCCAGCCGCGATTCGATCACCGTCGCCGGGCGCGTGCTCGACTGGGGCTGCTGGTTTCGTCAGCACTTCGGCGTGCCCTGCCCCGCCTGCGGGCTGACCCGCAGCACGCTCTTCACCATCCACGGTCAACTCCGAACGGCGCTCCAACTCAACCCGGCCGGGCCGCTCTTCGTCGCCGGCCTCTGCGCCTTGGCCGCCGCACTCCTCTGCGTCGCGCTCTGCGCGGCCACGGGCCGCCAGGACGCTTTGCGCCGCGCGCAAACTCTGCTGCGCGGCGGCGCGCTCGCTTACGCCGGCCTCTTCTTCGTCGTGCTCTTCGGCCACTGGCTGGCGGTCGTCCTCCCCGCGCGCTGACCCCCGCGCGCGCGCTGCCCTCAGCTTCGTGCGCTCTTGGCCCTCAACTTTGCGATCTTTACTCTTACCTTTTGCCGCGCTTGGTGCTACACTCCGACGCTAGCCCGGCAGCCGTAAAGCGTGTACGTCCGGTTTTCTCCCCGTCTCGTAACACAGGATTAACCGTAAGCAACCCTCTCGCCGCCCCCGGCGGGCGCGTCGTGTCGTCGCTTCCTCTCGCCCGTGACGCCGCCGCCAAGGGGGCCGACCGAGAGACCCTACTCCCCGAACGAGGGTTTCTCCATGGGCATCCCCCATCTGATCGCCAACCGCTTCCGCATCGAGCGCGAGATCGGCCGCGGCGGCATGGGCACGGTCTACCGCGCCCTGCACCTCGGCCTCGAACGCCCCGTCGCCGTCAAAGTCCTGAAGCCGGAGTTCGCCGCCGACCCGGAGGTGGCCGAGCGCTTCATGCGCGAGGCGCGCACGATGGCGCGCTTGCGCCACCGCGGCGCGGCCACGATCTTCGACGCCGGCCGCTTGCCCGACGGCCGCCCCTTCATCGTCATGGAGTACGTCGAGGGCGCGACCCTCGCCGAGACCCTGACGAAAGAAGGGCGACTCGCGCCCGCGCGCGCCGTCGAGATCGCCTGCGCCATCTGCGACGTGCTGGCCGAAGCGCACGCGCTCGGCATCGTCCACCGCGACTTGAAGCCCTCGAACATCATGCTCACGGCGCGCGGCGTCTGCCTGTTGGACTTCGGCATCGCCAAGGTGCTCGCCAACGCATCCGACGCGACGCGCACGCACGCGACGACCGAGTCCGGTCTCATCATCGGCACGCCGCGTTACATGTCGCCGGAACAGTGTCTTGGTCAGCCCGTCGGCCCGGCGAGCGACCTCTACAGCGTGGGCGTGCTGCTCTACGAGATGCTGGCGGGGCAGCCGCCCTTCGTGGATCAACTGCAATCGGTCGTGCTCGTCAAGCAGGCGACTGCGGCCGCGCCGCCGCTCTTCGCGCGCTGCCAGGACTTGCCGCGCCGGCTCGCCTTCGCCGTCCACACGCTCTTAGCCAAGCGGCCCGCGGATCGCCCGCGCGACGCAGAGGCCGCGCGCCGCCTGCTCGCGCACAGCCTCAACGCGCAGACGCAGGAACTGCCCGCGCCGCCCGCGCCCTTCTCCGACACGCTCGCCACGGTCAACCGCCGCGCCGCGCGCGGCCAACGCCTCGTCGCCACCGTCGTGCTGCTCGCGGCGCTCGGCGGCGGCTGGCTCGCGTGGGCCTACGCGGCCCGCCTCGCGCCCGTCGCGGGCCTGCGCGCCGCCGCCATGACCACGGAGGAAGCGCCCGCGCCCAACCCGCGCACGACGCGCGCCGCACGCCCGACCGACGGCCGCGCGCCGGACGGCCGCGCACGCGCCGCACAGACTTTCGCCGCCACCGATCCCGCGCCTGATCCGCCCGCGCTCTCCGACGCCGCCGCGCGCCAACTCGCCGTGCTCGCCGCGCGCGGCGGCACTGTGCCGGAGGCGCGCTCAATCGAGACCGGCCGCGGCGCGGCCGTCATCGCCCTGCGCGACGAACGCACGGAGGGTACGACGCACCTCTTCCTGCTTGAGCCGCGCGGCGCGGCGGCCGGCTTCCGCGTGACGGGGCGCGCCGCGCTCGACACGGAGACTTTCCGCGGCGCGCACTGGACGACCGAACTCGTGGACGCCGACGGCGACGGCTACGACGAAGTGCTCTGCACGGGCACGGACGCGCGCAACGATCCCTTCAGCCGCCGCCTCGTCCTCTACGTGCCGCAGACGCGCGAGAGCTACAGCCTGCGCGTCGGCGCGGACGGGCGCGAGTCCGGCGCGGTGCGCGTCAAGTGGTCGGCCAACGCCGGCTCAGCCCGCGCCAAACCCTACCGCGCCGCCATGCGCGAGCGCGCCCTCGCCGATCTCCCGCGCGTGAAATCTTGATCCCAGTCGTGAGGCGTTAAACCGTGGTGATGACGATACCGGCGGCACGGTGCATCGGCTTGGTCGCGCCTTCGGTGGTGACTAACTCGTCCGCGCCTCCGGCGAGTGCCGCCGCCACGTGCAACGCGTCCAGCGCGGACAGGCCGTAGGTGCTCGCCACGTCGAGGGCGTCGTTTAAGACGGCTGCGGGATCGGCCCAACGCGACACCGCCGCAAAGTAACGCCTGTAATAATTCTCCTCCGCTTGCCGCCTGTTGTAGATCGCTTTCGGCAGGACTTCTAGCTGTACGAAGAGGCTGGAAGCGAACTCGCGATCCGGATCGTCGAGGACGGAGAAGGCGGCGAGGGCTTTAGCGCTGGCCCCGCGGGCGGCGGTGATGAGGACGCCCGCGTCGATGAAGGTAAGAACCTTCCTACTCATCCCGGTCGCCCCGGTAATACCCGCCCCGCCGCTCGGCGATCTCCTTTTCGAGTGCGCCGTCATCCAGCAGCGGTTCGCCCGCGGCGACGATCTCGGCGCGCAGAGCCGCGAGCGCGCGGCCAAGCTCCGTCCGCGGTTCGACGCCGCTGATTATGTCTTCGGCCACCGCGGCGTCGTCGCGGCTGCGGGTATTCCTCCGGGTGGACATGTCACGGTCTCCTCGCCTGAGTTTAGCATAAACGACAAAGTGCTCGTGGTTGGTTCCGGCCGCGTCGTCTGGTTTCGCGGTTTGCCCTTTTCCGAAGACCGCGCGCCCGCCCCTTGCCCGCCTTGTGTTGTGAGCAACGCGCCGTGATATCATCGCCTCTAATCGGTGCGTAACAGAACGCTCGCCAGTCGGATGCCTTCAGCCGTCGCCGCAGGGGCCGGCCCGTCATCGTCGTGGCGCTCGGCCTGCGTCGTCCATTCAGCGAAACAGGTTTTATGAAGCACACTCTTTGCTCGCGTCGTCTCGCCGCCTTCGCGCTCGCGCTGTCGTTCGGCGTGGTCTCGTTCGTGCCCGTCGCCGCGCAGACCGGAAGGCGCGCGCCCGCGAAGCCGCAGCCCGCGCCCGTCACCAGCACGGCCGCGGCGGCGCTGCCGCAAGCGCCGTCGCAACTCGTCAACAAGATTCTGCCGAACGGGTTGGAAGTGATCGTGTTGGAGGATCATTCGATCCCGCTCGTGACGGTCGAGCTGGCGGTGAAGAACGGCTCGTACACAGAGCCGCCGGAGTTGAACGGGCTGTCGCACCTCTACGAGCACATGTTCTTCAAGGCGAACTGCGCCGTCATCCAGAACGCCAACTACCTGCGCTCGCTCGACTACCAGAGCGTGCTCTCGAACGCCTCGACGCGCGAGGAGATCGTCAACTACTACTCGCACACGACCAGCCCGAACCTGCGCCTCGCCATGTTGGGCTTGCGCGACTCGGCGCGCTGCCCGCTCTTCGATCAGGGGCAGTTCGAGCAGGAGCGGCAAGCCGTGCTCGGCGAGATCGACCGGCAGGAGTCGAACCCCGGTTTCTATCTGAACCAGGAGATGATCAACCGGCTGTTCTACAAGTACCCGAGTCGCAAGAACCCCATCGGCAACCGCGAGACCGTCAAGGCGGCGACGACCGACACGATGCGCCTCATCCAGTCGCGCTACTACGTGCCGAACAACTCGGCGCTCATCGTGACGGGCGACGCGCGCCCCGACGACGTGTTCCGCCTCGCCGAAGAGTTGTTCGGCGGCTGGGCGCGCGGCGACGATCCGTTCAAGAAGTTCCCGCTCGTCCAGCACCCGCCGCTCGCTAAGAGCGAGGGCACGATCATCAAACAGCCGGTCGGCAACGTCATCATCATGATCGGCTGGCACGGGCCGAGCATCGGGCAGGACAACGCGGCCACTTACGCCGCCGACGTGTTCTCGTTCATCCTGCGCCAGCCCGACTCGCGCTTCCAGCGCGCGCTCGTGGATTCGGGTCTCGTGACCGGCGTCGATCTCTCCTACTACACGCAACGCAACGTCGGCCCCATCCAGGTCTTCGCGCAGACGACGCCCGACAAGGCGCAGGCCGCCTTGAAGGCCATCTACAACGAGCTGGCGCACTTCAACGACCGCGACTACTTCACCGATCAGGAGTTGGAGAACGCCAAGGGATTGCTCGAAGCCGACGACCTCTTCTCGCGCGAGAAGCTGTCGGACTACACGCACACGGTCGGCTTCTGGTGGTCTTCGACGGGGCTGGATTATTTCCGCGGCTACCTCGGCAACCTGCGGCGCACGTCGCGCGCCGACATCAACCGCTACGTCACGAACTACATCCAGGGCAAGCCGCACGTCGGCCTCGCCCTGCTCTCCGAAGAGGCCCAGCAGCAGGCGCGTCTGACCGAGCAGGACTTGATCGGCGGCGCGGCGGCCGCGCCGGCCAAGGCCGCGGGCGCGCGCTAAACGTGAAGCTGAAGAGGTGCGCGCTAAACTAAGCAACAGAGTTTGAGGGTTGAAGATGCGGAAGGCGATTAGCAGTTTGGTGTTGGCGCTGGCGCTCCTCTTGGGCGCGCTGGCGGGCGGCGGCCCGCGCGCCGCGGCGCAAGGGGCGAAGGAGCAGACCGGCGCGCCGCAGTCGAAGCAGACGCAGGCGCTCTCGGACGCCGAGCAGGTCAAGGCGGCCGCCGACAAGGCGGCCGCGATGGTCACAGAGTTTGACGTGAACGGGCTGAAGGTGCTCGTCAAGCGGCGGGCGGGCAGTCTGTCGGTGGCGGCCGGACTGTTCCTGCGCGGCGGCGCGCGCAACGTGTCGGCGCAGAACGCGGGCGTCGAGGCCTTGATGTGGGACGCGGCGACCGAAGGCAGCCAGTCGTTCCCGCGCGAACTGCTCCGGCGCGAGCAGGCCCGCATGGGCACGCAGATGAGCGACAGCGTGTCTTACGACTACTCCGTGCTCGGCATGATCAGCACGCGCCCGAACTTCGAGCGCTCGTGGGAGATTTTCGCCGACGTGGCCCTGCACCCGACGTTCGCGCCCGAAGACGTGACGCGCGCGCGCCAGCGCCTCGTCGTCGCCCGCGCCAACGATCAGGACTTTCCGGACGCCTACCTGCAAGTCCTGCAATCGCGCGTCGCCTACGCCGGCCACCCTTACAGCAACGACCCCGAAGGCACGGTCGAAACGGTCTCGAAGCTGACGGTCGAGGACGTGCGCCGCTACCACAAGCAGATGATGGAGACCTCGCGGCTGCTGCTCGTCGTCGTCGGCGACCTCGACCCGGCCGCCCTGCGGCAGCGCGTCGCCGACTCGTTCGGCAAGCTGCCGCGCGGCGCGTACAAGAGCGAGCCGCTGCCGCAGCTCTCGTTCGCCACCGGCTCGGTGGACGTGACGCAGAAGGGCTTACCGACGAACTACATCCAGGGCGTCTTCGCCGCGCCGCCGCTGACGAGTGAAGACATCTACCCGATGCGCGTCGCCTCGTCGCTCCTGAACGACCGCGTGCTCGTCGAGGTGCGCTTCAAGCGCAACCTCTCTTACGCGCCCGACGCGTTCCTGCGCGAGCAGGGCGCGAACGTCGGCGGCATCTACGTCACGGCGGTGGACGCCAACCAGGCCATCAGCGTCATGCGCAACGAGATCGCGCGGCTGCAACACGAGCCGGTGGACGCCGACGACATCGCGCTCGAAGTCAACAGCTATCTGACGAAGTACTACATGGGGCAGGAGACGAACCTGGCCCAAGCGGGCGAACTGGCGCGCTACGAACTGATCGGCGGCGGCTGGCGCAACTCGCTCGGCTTCATCGAGCGCCTGCGCGCCGTCACGCCCACGGACGTGCAGCGCGTCGCCCAGAAGTACATGCGCAACCTTCGGTTCGTCGTCATCGGCGATCCGAAGTCAATCGACCGCAACGTCTTCACCGGCCAAGCGGGCGAGTAAGGACAGCAAGAAAAATCGAGCGGCGGGCCGAACCCTCAAATTCGGCCCGCCGCGCTTTTATAGTGGCGGTTGAATGGAACGTGAGATCGGATTAACACAGAGTACACAGAGGGGACACAGAGGACACAGTAATAAGCTCTGTGTCCTCTGTGCTAACTCTGTGTACTTTGTGTGAAACCGGCCGCACGCTAGACGCAACCGCCGAGTTTTATCGTCACTATCTCTTAAGCTCGCCCATCAGTTTCTTGTAGAGTTCGGCGTCGAGGCGTTCGAGGACGCGGCCTTGGGCGCGGGCGGCGTCGCGGTCGCCGAGTTCGAGGTAGGTCATGCCGAGGTTGTAGTAGGCTTCGGGCTGGTCGGGGCGCAGGCGCGCGGCCTGGCGGTAGGCGGACAGGGCCTCGTCGAAGCTGCCGGCGTAGTAGTAGGCGTCGCCGAGCTTGTTGTAAGTCTCGGCGGCCGCGGGGTTCAGCCTGAGCGCCTGCTTGTAGGCGCGGATGGCGGCCGCGTTCTTGCCCTGCTTGACCAGACAGTAGCCGACCTGCACCCACGCCTCGACGCGGCTGGGGTCTTTGCTGACCGCGTTCTCGAACGAGTCGAGCGCGCCGTCGTAGTTGCCGAGCCAGAGCGAGTTCAAGCCGTTCTTGTACCACCACTCGGCGGACGACTTGGCGTCGTCGCTGGCGTGCGCGGCGGCGAGCGCCTCGAAGGTCTGCAACTGGCCGGGCTTGAGCGCCGCGACGCGCGCCGCGCCGAGCGCGAGGTTGATGTTCTGCCCGTTGACGACCTTGACCGTGACGACGCCCACCACCTGCCCGCGCATGTTGAAGACGGGGCTGCCTGAGTTGCCGTGCGAGATGGGCGCGGTGATCTGGATGATGCGCCCCAGGTTCGGCACTTCGCGCACGGCCGAGACGATGCCGTCCGCCACAGAGCCTTCCAACCTGAGCGGGTTGCCGATGACGAAGATGCGCTCGCCCTCGTCCGGCAGCGCCGCCGTCACGTCGCTCGCGTGCGCGCGCTCCACGGGCAGCTCGACGCGCAGCAGCGCCAGGTCGCCCTCCTCGTCCACCGCGAGCGCGCCCGCCGCCGGGTAGACGCGCCCCTTGCCGTCCAGGGTCTTCACCTCGACGCGGCGCGCGCCCTCGATGACGTGCATGTTCGTGACGACCTGCTCGGGGCGGACGAAGAACCCGCTGCCGCTCATCAAGACGTTGCCCTTCGCGTCGTAGGTGACGATGGCGACCACGTCCGGCTTGACGCGGCGGACGAGTTCGGGCAGCGTCGCGGCGTCCTGCGCCTGGGCGGCGGCGAGCGACACCAGGAGCAGGGCCAGGCAGAGGGGGAGTCTGCGTGTCAGCATTTTTTGAGACCTGTCAAAACGGCGCGGGCGCGGGGACAGAGCCGCAGGCCCGGAAGAGGAGTGTACCGCGAGCACCCTCTGGGGTGTTTGCAAGCGGCGTCGCGCGGGGACGGCGCGGCCGCGTTGACTGAGCAGCCTGGTTGACGGAAGAGCTGGCGGCCGCGTCCGCGGCCCCGTAGGTGGCGCACCGGCTTGGGCTGGCGAGGCGGGTTCGTGTCGAGAGTCGTGCCCGCGCCCGCCGTGCCGGCGGCTTCCCTCAATATACACACCCGCCGCGCCGCAGGGCAAGGGATCAAAGACAGTAGGCAGCAGTCGGAAGCCAGTAGTCAGTAGGGAGACGGTAGGAGGACATATAGCGAACGCGGAAGCAGGGCGGACGGAAGGAGAAAGGCCGGCCTTTCATCCTCGCGCCCGGCTCGTGGCTCCTACCGGCTACTGGCTTCTGACTACTGACTTCTGCCTACTGCCTTTAAAAAATTCCGGCCGCCCTCCGAGGAAGGCGGCCGGTGGGCAAGCTTGCGCTCTGCGCCCGCGGGCGGGAGCACAACGCAAGCGCAACTCGGTTAGCGAACGCTACCGGATGATCGTGCCGACGACGGGGCCGGTCGGGCGCTCGTCGGCGTCCTCGGTCGTGATCAGCAGACCGAACTCCGGCAGGTTGACCTCGCTCTTGATCTCGGCCTCGTTGCGGTTGCCCGTGTTGACGATCTGGCCGAGCTTGACGAAGTGGTTATCCGGGCTGACCGCCCACAGCACGTAGCGCTTGCCGGCGGGCGCGTCCTTAAGTTCGTGGAAGCGCGCCTCGATCATGGTCGGGCCGTCCTTACGCGGCAGCACGCGGAAGTTGACGCGCGAGCCGGTCATCTCGCCCGCGAGGTTCACCTTGACCTGCGTGTCCTCGCCGCGCTTGAGACCCGCGATGCCGAGCATCGGCACGTTGTAGGCCGAGGTCGTGGTGGTCATCATCGTGCCGCCGGGCGTCATGGTCGTGGTCGTCGTCGCCGTGTTGCCGACGCGCTCGCCGACGGCGCGCAGAGTCTCCGAGCCGGTCTGCGCGTACGGGACGACCGCCAGCCCTTCGGGCACGGCGCTGCGGAACATGATGTCGTTGGCCGTCCAAGAACTCAGCCCGGCGTTCGGCGAGAGCACGAGCATGAAGCGGTCGAGCGGCGTCTCGAACGACTGCGTGGCGACGCCGCTGTCGAGCGTCACGGGCCCGAGCAGCGTGAACTTGCCGGCCGGATCGACGGCGTAGACGTTCACGGTCGAGGCGTCGGCGGGCAGCCCCGACAGGTCGAGGTTGATCCGCGTCCTGTCGCCGTGGCGCATGACGCGGGCCATGCCCTTGCCGTTCGACATCGTCGTCCCCGGCATCAGGTTAACGACGACCTCTTTGTCGGCCGGGTATTGGATGACCGTCCAGGTGCCGTCGGCGTTCTGAAAGGTCTTAGTGGTTTGGGTGGTGACGGTGGTGGTGGTCGGCGTGTCCTGCGCGCGGGCCGCGCCCGCCAGCGAGAGCGTCAGCGCCGCCCCGGCGATGAAGCTCAGCAATCTTCTGTTCATCTCAACTCTCCTCCTTGCAAACAGTTCTAGGGCGCACAAAGGGAGGGGGCCTCGGGTCAGGCACGAGAGAATTTTTGGCAAGCCCTATGCCGCGCGGCCGCGCGGCCAAAGCGCCGCCCAACAGGGTTTAGCGGGGCGCGCCGACGGGCCAAACGAAACATTCCGATACACAGATGTACGGCTATCCGCCGCCGCAACGCGCGGCGCGGCGGCCGACCCGACGCGCAAAACGCCACAGTGCGGCGCGCTTGCGCCCTTTGCGGCCCGCTTAGCGGCCTTTGCGGTTAAGTCCGAAAACTCTAACTGCAAACGCCGCAAAGAGGGCCGCGAAGGAACGCAAAGAAGGTTGGTTCTTAGTAGGCGTACAGTTCTGTGATGGCGCGGGCTACGTCTTCGACTTGGGGCAGGATGGCGTCTTCGACCTGGGGGGCGTAGGCGACGAAGGTGTCGAGGGCGGCGACGCGGCGGACGGGCGCGTCGAGGTACTCGAACAGCTCGTCCGAGATGCGCGCGGCGACCTCAGCGCCGAAGCCGTGCGTGCGCGAGTCTTCGTGCGCGACGATCACCTTGTTGGTCTTGCGCACCGTGCGCGCGACCGCGGCCCAGTCGTAAGGCGCGAGCGTGCGCAGGTCTATGACTTCGACGTTGATGCCCTGCTGCTCGGCGGCCTGCCTGGCGGCGACGAGCGCGCGGTGGACGAGCGCGCCGTAGGTGATGATGGAAAGATCTGTGCCCGCACGTACCGTCTTCGCCTTGCCGAACGGGATCAGGAAGTTGTCGGGCGGGTAGGCCGACTTGTTGTAGGCCTGCCGGTACAGGTGTTTGTGTTCGAGGAACAGGACGGGGTCGTCGCAGCGGACGGCGGTGCGCAAGAGGCCGTTGGCGTCGAGCGCGGTCGCCGGGTAGACGACGCGCAGGCCCGGAATGTGCGTGAACAGCGTGTCGCCCGACTGCGAGTGGTAGACCGCGCCGCCCTTGAGATACCCGCCCACGGGGCAGCGGATCACGACGGGGCACTTCCAGTCGTTCCCGGAGCGCCAGCGCATCAGGGCCAGCTCGTTTCTGATCTGGTGGTACGCGGGCCAGATGTAGTCGAAGAACTGTATCTCGACGACGGGCTTTAAGCCGCGGGTCGCCATGCCGACCGCGCGCCCGACGATGTTCGCCTCCGCGAGCGGCGAGTTGAAGACGCGCGCCGAGCCGTACTTGCGTTGCAGGTTCGCCGTCACCTTGAAGACGCCGCCCTTGCCTTTGACCTGATCCAAGTATTGCTCGCGCGAGCAGTCCGCCACGTCCTCGCCGAAGACGACGATGCGCGGATCACGCGCCATCTCTTCGTGCAGGCAGCGGTTGATGGCGTCGGCCATCGTGCCCTCTTTGCCTTCGGGCACGACGCCCGCCTCGGTGTCGAACTCGGGCGCGGTCGGATCAACGTCGGGCGAGTAGACGAAGTCCGTCGCGGTCTTCGGTTCGGGCTGCGGGCTGGCGAGCGCCTCGTCGGCCGCCGCGTTCACCTCCGCGTCCACCTCGTCTTTAAGTTTCTGCAACTCCTCCTGCGTGACGAGGCCTTCGTCCACGAGCAGCGCGCCGAAGCGCTTGACCGGATCGCGCTCGGCGTCCGTGGTGCGCTCCTCGTCCGGGCGGTAGAGCTTCTCGTCGTCGGAGAGCGAGTGCGAGTAGGGGCGTATGACCTTGGCGTGGACGAGCGCGGGGCCGCGGCGCGCGCGGCAGTGGTCAACCGCGCGCCGCAACGTCTCAAGCGACGCGACCGGGTCTGTGCCGTCGCAGCGCTCGACGAGCAGATCGGGGAAGCCGGAGACGAGGCGCGAGATGTCGCCGCCCGCGGTCTGCACCTCGACGGGCACGCTGATCGCGTAGCCGTTATCTTCGATCAGAAACAGCACGGGCAGCTTGAGGTTGCAGGCCGTGTTGAGCGCCTCCCAGAACTCGCCCTCGCTCGTCGTGCCGTCGCCCAGCGAGACGTAGACGACCTCGTCGGCGTGAAAGTTTTCGACCTTGTCTTTCAACTCCGGGATCAACTGGAAGCGGTGGCCCGCCTCGGCGCAGCCGACCGCCTGCAAGCACTGCGTGCCCGTGGGCGACGACTGCGAGACGATGTTGAGCCGCCTGTGCCCCCAGTGCGAGGGCATCTGGCGGCCGTGCGAGTTCGGGTCGGCCGCGGCCGCGACGGCCGAGAGCAGCATCTCGCGCGGCGTCATGCCGAGTTGCAGGCAGAGCGCGCGGTCGCGGTAGTAGGGGTAGAACCAGTCGTACCCGGCCCGGAGCGCGCGGCCCGCCGCGACGAGCACCGCCTCGTGCCCCGCGCCGCTGATCTGGAAGAAGATTTTCGACTGCGCCTTGAGCTGTATCTCCTTGTCGTCGAGCTTCCGCGACAGGTACATCGTCCGGTAGATCGCGATCATCTCCTCGCGGCCCAACCCCATATACTCACGCGCCTTCAACTCGGTCGCCATAATCATCTTCCTTCGCGTTAAATTGCCGGCCTCTAATCCGCGTACTCGCTCTCAAGCGTCATCCGATAGTCGTCCGCCATCGAGGGGTGGCCGTGGGCGCGCGCGACCTCGACGCCGCGCTGGTAGGTGGCGCGGGCGGCGGTGCGGTTGCCGAGCCGCTCGTAGGCGCGGGCCAGCATGCCGTAGGCGTTGCCCTCGTCGTCGGCGCGGCGCAGGTACTCGTTGAGCATCGCGATCACGTCGGCGTGCCGGCCCAGCTTCTCGTACTCCTTCGCCAGCCCGAACATGACCATGGTGTTTTCCGGGTCACCCGCGAGCATCTGCTCGAAGACTTCAACGCGTGCTTCGGTCATAAGTGGTTTCTCGGCGCGGCGGTCACTTGCCGATGATGAGCTTGGCGATGGTCTGCAACTGCATGTTGGACGTGCCCTCGTAGATCGCGCCGATCTTGGAGTCGCGCCAGTATTTCTCGACGGGGTAGTCTTTGACGTAGCCGTAGCCGCCGTAGAGTTCGATGGCCGTGGAGGAGATGGCCTCGGCGGCGCGCGACGAGTAGAGCTTGGCCATGGCCGCCTCTTTGACGAAGGGCAGGCCGGCGTCCTTCAGGCGCGCGGCGTTGTAGACCATCAGGCGCGCGGCTTCGAGCTGCGTCGCCATCTCGGCCAGTTGGAACTGCACGGCCTGGAACTGGTTGATCGACTTGCCGAACTGCTGCCGCTCGGCCGTGTAGCCGAGCGCGGCTTCGAGCGCGCCGCGCGCGAGGCCGATCATCTGCGCGCCGATGCCGATGCGCCCCTCGTTCAACGTCTCAATCGAGACCTTGTAGCCCTTGCCGAACTCGCCCAGCACGTTCTCCTTCGGCACGCGGCAGTTGTCGAGGATGATCTCGGTGGTCGAAGAGGCGCGGATGCCGAGCTTGTTCTCCTTCTTGCCGACGGCGAAGCCCTCGAACTGTTTCTCGACGACGAAGGCCGTGATGCCGCGGTAGCCCTCTTCGGGCTTGGCGTTGGCGAAGACGACGAAAATCTCGGCCTCGTTGCCGTTCGTGATCCAGAGCTTCTGGCCGTTGAGGACGAAATGATCGCCCTTGTCCACAGCCTTGGTCTGCATGGCGAAGGCGTCCGAGCCGGAGCCGGCTTCCGAGAGCGCGTACGCGCCGACCTTGCTGGCCGCGAGTTGCGGCAGGTACTTCTTCTTCTGCTCGGGGTTGCCCCAGCGGATCAGTGCGTTGTTGACGAGCGTGTTCTGCACGTCCATCAGGACGCCGACCGACGGGTCAACGCGCGACAACTCTTCGACGCCGATGATTGCGGTGAAGAAGGACGCGCCCGCGCCGCCGTACTCGTCCGGCGTCTCGACGCCCATCAGCCCCAGCTCGAAGAGCTGTTTGACGAGCGCCGGGTCCATCTTGCCGGCCTCGTCCATCGCTTCGACGCGCGGGCGCAGCTCGCCCTCGGCGAACTCGCGCACGCTGGCGCGAAACATCTCCTCGTCTTCGGCGTAGACGGTCAGGGGCGAGCCGGTCAAGGTCTCTGTCGCTGCTCTGGTCATAAGCGGTCAAACCTTCGGGTAGTGGAGTCGGGTTGAAATTGGCTGCATGGTTGTAACGGCGTAGCATCGCCGATCCGAGCGCCTCCGGTCAACCGGAGAAAAGCGGGAGCAGTGGGGGAACATAAAAAACAAGATTACGTGCCGCAGACATACCTGATTAGTGGTGCATGTCCGCGCGACGCGTAAGCGGAAGTAGGCTTAGCGGGTCACTTGTATTAGCCGGCAAGAGATGAAAAGGCTGCGCTTCATCTTGGCCAGCGCCGGGAAACTTTTATGACGTGTGAGGTTAATAGACTTCCCTCCAGTATTATATTGCCGGAGCACTGAACAGCGGAGCGTCACCGGAAGTTTTGCCGCTGACATAATTGAATGTGATGAAGCGGCTGACCGCCTTTTGGCCCAGCGGCTTCCAGCGCCCACGAGCACACGTATGCACATCTCTTACAAGCCCACGCCCGCAGCCAGCCGGCAGTTGTTCCCGGTGATCCTTCTCTTACTGGCCCTGTGCGCCTCGGCCGCCGCCGCGCCGCGCTACGACCTGCTGGTGCAGGGCGCGGTAGATGGCGAGTTGCAGCCCCTGCTGGCGGCGCTCGAAGGCAAGCGCGAAGTCCAGCTCGACGCCTGGACGTTCTGGACGGGGCGCATCGCCGGCCGCCGCGTGGTGATCTCACGGACTGAGGTCGGCCCCTTAAACGCCGCGGCCGCCACCGCCGTCGGCATCAAGTACTTCCGCCCGCGGGCCGTCATCAACCAGGGCACGGCCGGCGGGCACAACCGCGAACTGCGGCTGTGGGACATCGTCATAGGCGAGCGCACGACCGACTTCTCAGGTTTGAGCCAGACGCACGGCGGCGAGGGCGCGGGCGTGCGCCTCGAACGCTGGGGGCCGCTCTACAACCGTCTGCGCGTAGACGGGCGCGAACGGGTCGAGTTCAAGAGCTTCGCCGGGGATGCAAGGCTGGTGCAAGCGGCGCTGCGCGTGCCCTACGCGCGCGGGCGGGTGGTGGCGGGCAACGTCGGCTCGGCCTTCAGGTTCTCGCGCGAACTCGATCTGATTGCCTGGGTGCGCCAAACTTACGGCACGGACAGCGAGGACATGGAGAGCGCCTACGCGGGCGGGGTGGCGATAGGGATGCACGTCCCGTTCGTCGCCGTGCGCATCATCAGCGACACGGAGTGGGAGCACCCGACGTTCGAGCGCATCGCGGGGCAGTACGGCGCGGAGTTCGTGCTCGCGCTCGTCCGCGCCCTGCCGAGAGAGACGCCACGCTAAGTGCCGCGGCGCGCCCAAAGTCGGAGTTAGCGGCTGCCGCAACGCTGCCGACACTCCCGCCCCGACCTTGCCGCGGTCGCGGGCGGCGTCAACGCGGAAGCTCCGCCCGCACTATCGCGGGGCCGACTCATCGAGCAGTCCGGGCATGGCGGGACTCCTGCGGCGGCATGGAAGGGCCGGGAAGGATGTCGCGGGAGGGAGTCCGGGGCAAGCAAAAAAGGTGATGAAGGCGGCCGCGGGGCGTAGAATGTGGACGGCCCGGAGGCGCGCGCCGTGCAGCTATAACCGGATTAGACGGACGATCCTTGGAGCTAATCACATAGTTCGGCTGCTTAGGAGTTGAATGGGGAAGCTAATCATAAATAATTCCCGCCGGAAATACGTGCCGCTGCTCATCGGCTGCATGGGCTTTGTCGCCACCGGAGTCTGGATGGTCGTTCACGGCGAGGCGTTCGGTTGGGTCCCCATCATGTTCTTCGGCTGCGGCATCCCGGTCTGCCTCCGGCAGATCGCCGACGCCCGCCCCCGGCTGATAATCGACGAGCGCGGCGTGGTAGACCGGACGCTGGGGGTCGGGCGCATAAGCTGGGGTGATATCGAAGCGGCTTACGTGCGGTCAATCAACGGGAATGATTTCATCTGCCTCGAGTTGAAGAACCCGGCGAAGTATGCGCGGAAACTGTCGAAGGTGAAGCGCGCGATGGCGACGGCGAACCGCGGTTTAGGGTTCACAGATTTTAGCCTTAACCTCTCCGGCGTTGACGCGAGCACTGACGAGGTATTCGAGTTGGTGCTGAAGTACTGCCAAGCCGCCGCCGGGGCGCAGCCGAACGACTCATTCAACCCGACGCCTCGATAGCATTCCTTTCATGTTGCTTCCCCTGATGTAAATCGTCGCTGGCGGTCGGCGCGGGTTAATGCGGGCGTTAGCCCGACTGGGGTTGCATACCGTGTGGTTGTTTGGTGCGTCGGGATGGGTTGAGGGGGGTTTGTGGCGATGGAGGTCGAGGCAGTGCTGCGGGAGGTTCGGGCTGCGCGGGCGCGGCTTGCGCAGGAGGGGCCGGCGGTCACGCGCCCGTTTGAGGGTGATTTCGAGCGCGTGTCGTTGCCCGCGCGTGAGTGTGATGTGTTGCGGGACGTGTTGGTCGCGGAGGGGGCGTGTGTGGTGCTTGAGGTCGGGTTGGCGTATGGCAGTTCGGCGTTGGCTATCGGGGAGGCCGTGTTGACGACGTGCGGCCGGCGCGCGCGCCACGTGTTGATCGATCCGTTTCAGGCGAGCGCGTACTCGAATGTGGGTTGGGAGTTGTTGCGCTCGGCCGGGCTGGGGGCGACATCGAGGCTGTTGGTCGAGGCGTCGTCGCTCGCGCTGCCCCGGTTGCTGGGGGAGGGGTTTGTGGCGGACGCGGCATTCGTTGACGGGAGTCATCGCTTTCACGAGGTGTTCGTTGACTTGTACTTCCTGCGTAAGCTCGTGCGGCCTGGTGGATTGATTGTGCTTGACGATGTGGAATGGCCGTCGGTCGGTGGTGCGCTCGCCTACTTCGATCTCAACCTGGGGTGGCGGCCGGTTGATCTGGGAAAACGTCTGGCGGGGCGACGCCTGCCGGATGAGCCGGTTGAACCAGCGTTCACCGACTTCAGGCCGTTCTTGCCTTCGGCGTGAATATCCCGTCGCTCGTGTTGGGCGGCTCAGTCTTTAGACCACATAGAGAAATACAAATTTCTACCGGAACAGTTATGCCTGGAATGGCGCTTCTCATCATCGACATGCTCAATGATTTTTTCCGGCAGCACGCGCATCTGGCCGCGCAGCGCACACGCCTTGTCGCGGCCATCAACACGCTTGCCGAGGCGTTTCGTGAACACGGTCAACCCGTCTTCTGGGTTCGGCAGGAATTCGCCCCTGATCTGCACGACGCATTCTTAGAGATGCGAAAGCACAACCTGCGTGTGACGATTGCCGGCACCGACGGGTGCGCCATCTTGCCGGAACTCGACCAGCGCCCCACAGACCAGACCATCGTGAAGAAACGGTACAGCGCCTTCTTCGGGACTGAGCTGGAGGCGACGCTTGAGCGTATACGGCCTGAAGTGTTGGTCGTTGCCGGCATCAACACCCACGCCTGCGTCCGCACGACGGTCATTGACGCCTACCAGCGCGATTATGAAGTGGTGGTCGCGACGGAGGGCATCGCGTCGAATGATGAAGCGCATCACGACATGACCAAGCGCTACCTGGATGGGGGCATCGCCCGTCTGTTGCCCAACAGCGAGATCATGAAGATGCTGGTGTCGTGACGCGGCGGCGCACGGCCGGCGTTAGCCGGCCCGCTTGTAGACCTTGCCGTCTTTCATGACGAAGGCGACCTGCTTGAGCGTCAGGATGTTGTCGAGCGGGCTTTCCCGCGTGGCGATGATGTCGGCCCGCAGCCCCGTTTTGATCGCCCCGCGCCGGTTCTCGACGCCGAGCAGGCGTGCCGCGTCCGTCGTCATGTAACGCAGCAGGTCTTTGTTCGCCACGCCCGCCTCGACGAAACTGTCTATGATTTCGAGCGCCTGCTCGCCGCGCGTTTCGGGCACGTCGAAGAACGCGTCCGAGCCGTAGACCATCGGCACGCCGATCTTGTAGGCGCGCTTCAAGCGGTCAACGTAATTCGCGTGAAACTCCTTCGCGGCTTCGGGCGGCAGACCCAAATACTCGGACAGCTTGACCGTGAACTCCGTGCCGACGAGCACCACGTTGTTGCGCTTCGCCAACTGCAACGCCTCGTCCGACATCTGAATCCCGTGCTCAATCGAGGCCACGCCGGCCTCCGCGGCGTTGCGCGCGCCGCGCTCCGTCACGCAGTGGGCGGCCACCTTCAGGCCCGCGTTGCGCGCCTCCTCGACGACGACCTTGATGTCCGCCACCGAGTAGATGTAACGCTGGTCGTCCACGACGATCTTGATGACCCGCGCCCCGTAGTGGATGTTCTCGCGCACGGCCTTGCGCAGCTCGTCCTGCGTGTCGGCGAAAAAGTATTCGGGTTCGGACAAGCCCCGTCGCTCCGGCTGCCCCTGGAACTGTCCGCCGAACGGGGCGATGATGCGGCCGGCGTTAACCATCGTCGGGCCCGGCACAAGCCCGCGGTCTATCGCCACGCGCAGCGACGTGTCCGCGTAGTTGCCGTTGTTGCCCACGTCGCGGACGGTGGTGAAACCGGCGTCGAGCATCGTGCGCGCGTTGGCCGCGCCTTGCAGCGCGCGGTAAGCGGTGGGCGTCTCCAAGCTGTAAGCCATCTGGCTTGCGCCCGCGCGCACGTTATGGCACAGGTGCGAGTGGGCGTCGAACAGACCGGGCAGCACCGTGTAACGCGACAGATCGATGACGGTCGCGCCGGGCGGGATCGAAACGTCGCCGCCCACGGCCTTAATGGTCGTGCCTTCGATCAGGATGATCTGATTAAGGGCGGTCGCGCCGGTGTCGGGGTCGATCAACTTTCCGGCCTTGATGGCGGTCAACTCAGCCGCACGCCCCGCCGCGGCGCAGAGCAGCAGCGCCGCGACGACGCAGCAGTAGAAAATAGCTCTCCTCAGATTCATGCGCTCTCCTTAACTTCCGTGCAGACTGTAACCGCCGGGCCGCGGCCGGCCCCGCCTGATGGCCCCGTGTACATGGAAATCGTAGCGCATCACCGTCTCCGGGTCACGGCGCTCTGTCAAACCCGGTAGCGCGCGGCGAAGGTTTCCGCCGACGCGTCCGCCAGATCACGCCGGAACTGCTCTCTGAGGAAGGAGCCGTACACGACGAGGTCGCGCGCGAGCATACGCAGGCGTCGTTCCAACTGAGCGTTCGTGATGCGACCCGCCGCGTCGAAATCCTTCTCGCCGTAGAGCGACACCCCGTAGGGCAGGCTCCAGCCGTAGCACTGGCGGACGGCCGTGCGCATCTGATCCATGGCGGTCAGCCCCTTCTCGTGCGAGGCGCAGACGTAGCCGAAGAGTTTGCCGGCGAACTCCTCCCAGTAGAAGTCGAGGAAGTTCTTCAGCGCCCCGGACATCGAGCCGTGGTAATCGGGCGTGGCGAGCAGGAAGGCGTCCGCCCACTCGACGGCGGCGTTCGCCGCGCTCAGCCCTTCGTGCCCGGCGAACCCGGCGTCTGGGCTGTACGTCGGTAGGCCCGCCGCGCGGAGATCGAGCAGCCGCGTCTCCGCGCCGTGCGCGCGCGCGGCCGCGAGTGTGAGGCCCGCGGCGCGGCTGCTGTACGACTGCGCCCGCATACTCCCGCACACCCCCAGAATCTTGATCGCCATTCAGTTCCGCTCCCGCCCCGCCTGCTCACTGGCGCGCTCGATCAGCACCGAGTCGCCGAACTCGTGCGTCCTGTAGCCGCGGGCCTCCAGCGCCGCCGTCGCGCGCCGCAGCGTCGCGTCGTCGAGGAACGCACGCAGCAACTCGTAGTGGCTCGTGCCCGGCTCGTGCGTGCCCGAAAGAATGGCGTCCACGACGCGCAGGCGACTCGACTGGCCGAGGCGCTGCGTAGCGACGCCCTCGCCAACGCGGACGCGCCCGCCGGCCTCGGCGGCGTGTTCGAGCGCGCGCACGACGCTCGTGCCGACGGCGACGACGCGACCGCCGCGCGCCTTCGCGCGACAGACGGCGAGCGCCGTCGCCGCCGGGATGCGGTACGGCTCGTCGAAGGGGAGGAGCCGGTCGAGTTCCTCGTCGCCCGTGGAGGAGACGCCGGCGGCGTGCGTGACGGTCTCGAACTCGACGCCGCGTCGGCGCATCGCGGCGAGCGCGCGCCAGTCGAGCGCGAAGCCCGCGGACGGCGGCTCGAACGCTACCGGCGGCCCGGCGATCCGCGTCCACACGTCCCAGAGCGCGAGCGGCGTCGGCACGTGCGCGTACTGGATGGGGCGGCCGTGGCGCGCCAGACCGGCCCAGACCTCGTCCGGCGCGCCGTCGAAACACAGCACCACGAGCCGCGGGTGGCCCGACCAACCCTCGACGGTCGCGCGCAGCGGCCCGAGGATCAGTCTGTCGCCGCGGGCGAGCGCAGGCGGCGGCGGCCGATCCTCTGTGCGCGTGCGGTAGTCGCCCGCGCCGAAGACGACGGCCTTGAAGCGTCTGACACCTTCAGGCCGGAGGGAGTCCAGGCCGGCGAGTCGCACCTCGACGGCGGCCCCGGTCTCGGCGTGGAAGCCCGTCAGACTCGCCGGCAGGGTCGCGGCGTCGTTGGCCACCACCAGGTCTCCCGGCCGCAGTAATTCGACGAAGGCCGCGCGCGGCGCGTGGCCGATGTGCCGGCCCGCGTCCACGACCAGCAGCCTGGCATCGGGCGGGCGTTGGACGGGTTGGTGGGCGGCGATCATAAGGTTGCTCCTTCGCCGGAGCGGCACTCGGCTGGCACGGCTGTCGGGCCGCCGCTATGTGGTAGCGCGGCGGCGATAGCGTCGGCCAGTTCGCGCGCCGCCAGTTCGGGCCGCTTCAGCGTCGCCGGGTCGGCGTCGGGCATGGCGGCGGCGTGCATCGGCGTGTCCATGTCGCCGGGGTCGAGCGAAAGGAAACGCACGCCGTCGGCGGCGTGCTCCTCGCCCCAGATGCGGGTCATGTGGTGCAGCGCGGACTTGCTCGCGCCGTATGCGCCCCAGCCCGCGTAGGGGTTGAACGCGGCGTCGCTCGTGACGTTGAGGACGACAGCGCCCCGCCCCTCGCGCGCCGAGGCCGCGAGCGCCCCCATCAGAGCCTTCGTCAAGCGGAACGGGCCGAGGACGTTCGTCGCGAACGCGCGCTCAAGGTCTTCACACTCGGTGTCGGAGAGCAGCGCCAGCGGCACGGGGCCGAGATCGGAGGCGTTGTTGACGAGCACGTCGAGGCCGCCGAGTTCACCTACGAGCTGCACGGCCACGGGGTAGATGTCGTCTTTGGCCGACACGTCGCCGACGATACCGTGCGCGGCCGGGTGCGCGCGCGCCACACGCTCGACGCGCTCACGGTTACGCGCGACGAATGCGACCCGCGCCCCCCGTTTGAGCAGCTCCCGGACGAGCGCGAGGCCAAGCCCCGAAGTGCCCCCCGTGACGGCGACGCGCGCGCCGGCCAGTCGCCCTCCACCATCGAACTCAAGCGCGTTCCGGATCGGATCGTGGCGGGCGGCGTCGGCAGGGTTAGTCATGATTCGGCCTCCTTCAGTTTCTAAAGAAAATCCTTTACTAAGGCGGACTCTACCACGGAGGCTTGACTTTGTAAAGTGTTTTCTTTAGAAAGTGATCATGAAGCCGAAGACGCCGCGTTCCGGCGAGCGCAAGACGCGCCGCGCCGTCGTGAGACTGCTGAAGACGGACGGGCCGCTCGGCTCGGCGCAACTCGCCGAGCGGCTCGGCCTCTCCGCCATGGCCGTCAGGCTGCACCTCTACGAGCTACAGAGCGAGGGCCTCGTGACGGCCGAAGATCGGCCCGTGCCCGTCGGCCGCCCGGCCAAGTTCTGGCGGCTCACGCCGGACGCGGATCGACTCTTCCCTGAAGCCTACGCGGAGCTGAGCGTCGCCCTGATCGACGCCATGCAGGAGACCTTCGGGGCCGAGGGTCTGAATCGCGTGCTCGCCTCGCGCTGCGCCCGCCAGCGGTCGGACTACGCGAAGCGGATACGCCCCGCCGATCCTTTGGAGGAGAAGCTGGCCGAACTGGCGCGCGTCCGCACCGAGGAGGGTTACATGGCCGAGGTTCGGCCGGAGGAGGGCGGCGCGTTTCTGCTCGTCGAGAACCACTGCCCGATCTGCGCCGCGGCGAACGCCTGCCAGGGTTTCTGCTCGACGGAGTTGGAGTTGTTCCGCTCGGTGCTGGGGCCCGGCGTCGGGGTCGAGCGCGTCGAGCACATCGTCTCAGGCGACCGGCGGTGCGCCTACCGTGTCACGCCTGAAGACGGCAAGCGGCGCGTGAGGGGGCGGCGGTAATGCGGCGGGCCGGCTAGCGCTTTGCCCCTGCGCGAATCAGATGCGCCTTATGATTCCGCCGGGCTAGAACTGTATGCGCAATTCGGTCGCGAACGGCGGCCGCCGAATGGCTTCGGCGCAAGCCGTGTCTAACTTGTCGGCGGCGGCCGTGTTAATGAAGTCTGCCAGCAGTTTCCAGACGCAGGGGCTGTCGAGTTGATGCCCGGAGTATCTGACTTTAAGCTGCCGCCCGTTGGGCAGATGGGCGATGGCCTCGGCCCCGAGCCAGGGCGGCGTCGATCCGTCCAACTCGCCTGAGATCATTAAGACGGGGGCGGGAGAGACGACCGGCTCGACGTAGCTGCGCGGGATGTCGCCCTGCGGCCAATCTTTGCACGCCTCAATATGTGATCGAACGCGATAGTCGCCGACAAAAGTTGCTTTGGTTTCCTTCCTAATGTCTTGTTCGGTGATGAACGGGACGCTCTCCGAGCAGGTGATCGTCAGGTACATCCCGCGCGCGAGGAGGCTGCCGGGGTTGTACTGGACGGAGAGGGCTTCAAAAGGAAGGAAATCATTCTTGAAGGCGCTGTGAATTATTAAAGGCACGAACCGGGCGAAAGTAGTCGTGTAGAGCAACAGCCGTATGCGCTCGACAAAGTTGCCGCGCGTGATGGACACGGACTCCGTCATCTTGGTGGCAGGGTTGGTCAGGTTCGCGGTGACCGGCCCTCGGTCGAACCTTTTCAGCACCGCGGCGAACTCTTCTCTCAGGTTGGGGAACGATTTACCGCACACGGCGTCGGCGGCGCAATCAACGAAGAGCAACTCCAACGCGTGTTGCGCGGCCGCGGCGAAGGGCAGCGGTTGTCTGATGTTCGTGTTGGCGACGCCGGCCATGAACACGGCGCGCAGGTGCGCCGGGTGTCGGCGCATGTAAACCAGCGCGGCGATAGTGCCGTAAGAGGCGGCGACCAGGTTGATCTTGTCGTAACCGAGAGCCGCACGCACTTCGTCCAGATCGTCCATCGCGACGGGCGTCGTGTAGAGCTTAAGGTTCGCGCCCTTTTCCAGTTTCTCGCGACAGGCTCGGACTTTTTCCCGCGGGAACAGCGGCCCGAAGAAACTTTGGAGATCAGACGGGTCGTCGCCTAAATCACACTGAAGGCCGTTCGACTGGCCAGTCCCGCGCTGATCGACAAACACGAGGTCGCGCCGGCCGCGCAGTGACTCAAGGAATCCGCCTTTAGCCGCCGCCACCACCTGCGTAGCGGCAGCGCCGGGGCCGCCGTGCAGCCAAAACACAGGGTCGGGCGCGTGCGCCTTGCTCAGTGCCGGCAGTACGACAACGTTGAGCGCAATCTTCCGGCCCGCGCGGGCCGAACGATCCTCGTAGACCTCGTACTTGCCGCAGAGCGCCTCGCCATCAATCTCCGGGCGCTGACACGGCGTCAAAAAAGGCGCGTGCAGAGTTGCCTGTGGGGCTTGAGTGGGCGCGGCCGCGCGGGGCAACGAAGCGAACGCGAAGACTACAGTAAGTGTCGAGAAGAGAATACTGCTGGTTAACTTTGTCACGGGTGAATACTACCCCACCAGCCGCCCGGAAGGCGCAACCTACTTTCCGGCCCGGAGCAGTTCCCGGAGCTTTAATGTGACCGGCGACATCGCGCCGCCGTAATTCGACTCGCCTCCGCCGGCGACCGCCTCAGCGCGCGCCCGGTTGCGCCGAAGAGGCGCGCGCCTCCGTCTGCTTCTCTAAAATCACATGCAGCCCGTAGGCGTAGAAGATGTCCCTGACCTGGAAGTCCTCGCCCGCGAGGCGCTGCAACTCGGAGAGCGCGGCGGCCGCGGGTTTGCCGGGCTTCGGTTCGGGGAGGCTCAGGATTTTGTACTGGCGGGGCGGGCCGGCGGCCGCGCGCGCGAAGACGAGCTTCTGGCCGGAAACCTCGGCCGCGCCGCAGGTCAGGTCGCCCGCCAGTAGCCCCTGATAGCTGTAGCCCGCCGCGACCAGCTTGTCGAACTCCTTCGCGGCCTTGTTGTCGTCGAGGAAGGCGTGCGCGCCCGCGCCCGCGGCCTGCCGCGCCAGCACCGCGACCTTGACCGACTCGACGTGCCCGCCGCCGACGTAGAGCGCGCCCCCGGCGGCGAGCCGGTTGACCTCGTCCTCGAAGCCCTTGATCTCCTTGACCACGCGGTACTCGACCTTCGCCGGGGCGCGCTCGCTCAGGTCGCGCTCGGCCACGACCGTGATGCGGTAGAAGCCCCAGCCCTGCTTCCAGAAGAGGAGCGAGACGGGGCGGAAGCCCGGCGGGGCGTGGCCGAGCGCGGCCTGCACGTCCTCCTTCGGGTTCTCGCCCAGCCCGAAGTAACCCTTGAAGAGCTGGTACTCCTTCGTCTGCGCCTTGGCCCCGTCGCGCCGCATGAAGAGGAAGACGTTGCTCTTGACGGTGAGGAGCGCCTCGACACCGGGCCAGTTCTGTGGGTTCCACTGGTCGTTAGGGTCAACGTCATACCTCTTCTCCGGGCATTGTGTGACGGCGTACGTGTGGACGAGGCTGAAGCCCTGCCGCGCCTGGTAGTTGAACGGCCAGCCGTACCTCTCGTCGGCCGGACTCGGCTCCCAGGCGTACTCGTACTTGTGACCCGGATCGAGGCGCAACACGGCCGCGTACTTCCGCCGCTCGTCTTTCTCGCCGTAACTGACCGACTTCTCCACGCGGTAGCCGAGCCGGCCCTGCTCGTTCAAATCCTTGACGAAGTCGTCCAGGCCGCGCGACACGAGGAGCTTGACCTTCTCGAAGTTCGTCGTGTCGAGGGGCGACGGCGTGGGCGCGGGCGTGGGTGCGGGAGTCGGCGCGGGCGGGGGCGGCGTGCGGCCCGACTGCGCGGCGGCATTCGACTGTAAGACCAGAAGTGCTGCGACGAGTAAGAGGAGCGACTTGAGATTCTGGAACGTCAACATGCTGGCCCGACCTTTCACCGAGGCTTGACGGCCTCGGGGCTTTCAATCGACACCGGCGGCGGGACGCCTTTCGGCGGCGCTCCGCCGCAACATCAGGAAGGGGAGAGGCGGCACGAACGGCACGAACTCCGGGAAGAGTGACATCAGGCTCTGCGCGATGATTAGGATGCTGCCCCAGTCTCCTGCGTTACCCAAGGAAGCACAAGGGGCTGCCGCGCTTCAACGCGAAATCCGTCAAATGTGTATCCCATCACTGCGCCCGGTGCAAGCCTGTGCTTTTACAGCTCATCACGTCACGACCAATGAGACCCGCGCCCCGCCTGCGACATCTCGACGGCGGCGTGCTCGGGTGCGCCGCGCCCTCAACTGAACCACGGCCGAGGCGGGGGCGCGGGGGCGTCCGTCGCCTGGCGCATTTATCCGGCACTCGCGGCGGGACGGAAGCACGGCATGGACGGCGTTACGCGGGCGGCAGGCGCACTGGCGCGCGGGTTGCACAAGCTTTGCCGGGCGCGCGGGTTGAGCCGGAGGGCGCAATCACGTATCTTGCTCTGTGCTTGCGCCGACAAGCCGCAGCGCGCGTCAAGCGCACGCGGCGCGGACACCGCCGACGACATGACCGCTCAGACCACAGCCGCGCGCACGAACGGACGCTTCAGACCCCTGGGCCTCGTCTTCGCCCTGCTCGGCGTGCTGCTCTTCGCCTACTACGTCTGGCGCGCAGACCCGCGCGCCATCTGGCAGAACATGCTCGACCTCGGCGCGGGCTTCCTGCTCGTGCTGCTCGTCTCGTCGGCGCGTCCGCTCGTGCGCGCGGCGGCCTGGACGCGCTGCTTTGAAGCGCCGTACCGCGTGCGCCTGCGCGACGCGCTGCGCGCCTACTTGGCCGGCGACGCGCTGGGCAGCGTCCTGCCGCTCGGTATGCTCGTCAGCGAGCCGACCAAGGCGGCGTTCGTGCGCGACCGCGTGCCGTTGGGCGCGGCCGTCGCGGCGGTCGCCGTCGAGAATTTGTTCTACAGCCTGTCGGTCTCGCTCTTCATCCTCGCGGGCCTCTGCGCGCTGCTGTTGAGCTTCCCGCTGCCGCCGAAACTGCGGCTCGCGTGCGCGGTCGGCGTCGGGGTTGTCGTCGTCGTCATCCTGTTCGGCTTCCTTCTGGTGCGGCGGCAGTGGAAGTTCGCGAGCCGGCTGTTGGAGTTCCTGTACGTGCGCGGCGTGGGGCGGAACTGGTTGGAGTCGCGGCGCGGGCGCGTGGCGGCGGTCGAGGCGCGCATCTACGGCTTCTACGAACGCAACCGCGGCCGCTTCCTGCCGATCCTCGCGCTCGAAGCCTGCTTCCATCTAGCGGGCGTGGTGGAAGTTTATACGACGCTCTACTTCATCAGCACGCAGGCGCGACCGACTTGGCTCGCGGCGTTCGTCCTTGAATCTGTCAACCGCATCATCAACGTGATCTTCAAGTTCGTGCCGATGCGCGTGGGCGTGGACGAGGCGGGCACGGGGCTGTTCACGAAGGCGTTGCAGTTCGGCACGACGAGCGGCGTCTCGCTGGCCATCGTGCGCAAGGCGCGCGTCATCGTCTGGACGGCGGTCGGCGTCGTGCTGCTCGTGCGCCGCGGCCTGTCGCCCACCGCCATCGCCGCCGAGGCCGAACAGAGCTTCGCGCCGGAAAAAGGGATAACGACCGAAGACGGGATTGTTAGCAGTCAGTAGCCAGGAGTCAGTGGTCAGTGGTCGGTGGTCAGTGGTCAGTGGGAAGACAGTTCAAAGTTCAAGGTTCAACGTTCAACGTTAAGGACGCAGCCAACCTTGAACCTTGAACCTTGAACCTTGAACGTTGAACTCTGTCCCAACTGACCACTGACCACTAAAGTCTTTTTTATGGTTCATTCCGGGGAGTTGGTGACGGGAAAGGTGGGGGCGCGGCGGGCGGCCGCGGCGGTTGAGGGGGCGCGGCGGCGTGTGTGGGCGCTGGATCGGCGCGCGGTGTTGGTGCTGGTGGCGCTGGCGCTGGTGGGACTGGGCTTGCGCGCGCGGGGCCTGGGCGCGGTCGGGTTCGCCGAGGACGAGACCAACAAGCTCGAAGCTGTGCGCGCCTACGGGCGCGGCGACCTGACGCAGAACGCCGAGCACCCGATGCTGATGAAGGCGCTCATCTACGTCTCGGTGCGCGCCGCCGCGGCGTGGAACGCGCGCGGGCCGGCGGGCGACACCTTGCAGACGCTCGACATCAGCGACGAGGCGGCGCTGCGTCTGCCCAACGCACTCTTAGGCGCGCTGACCGTCTTCCCGCTCTGCCTGTTGACTGTCGCGCTCTTCGACCGGCGCACGGGTCTGCTCGCCGCCGCGTTCTGGGCCTGCGGCGTCAACGCCGTCACCTACAACCGCGTCGGCAAGGAAGACACGCTGCTCGTCTTCTTCCTGCTGTTCGCGTTCTACTTCTACCTGCGCGCCAAGCAGACGACCGGCTTCGAGCCGCAGCGCAAGCATCGCTTCTACGCCTGGAGCGCCGTCTCGTTCGGGCTGATGCTCGCGTCGAAATACTTCCCGCACTACTTCGGGCTGAACATGCTCTATCATCATCTGGTGCGCGTGCGCCGGCCCGCGCCGGGCGAGCCGCCGGGGCGCACGCCGCGCTTCTTCTACCTGCTCATCGCCGCCGCCTTCCTCGCCGCCAACCCCGCGCTCTTCTCGGCGCAGACGTGGACGTACCTCAGCGCCTACTCCGGCGAACAACTGCTGACGCACCACGGCTACCTGATGGGCGACGTGCTCTACCGCAACAACCCTTCGAGCACGCCCTTCGGCACGCCCGTCTATTTTTACGCGCTCTACCTCGCCATCAAGACGCCGCTGCCGGTGCTCGCCGCGCTCCTCGTCGGCCTCACGGTCTGCGCGCGCCGCTGGCGCGAGCCGGGGCCCGCGTTCCTGCTGCTGATGTTCGTACTGTGGATCGTGCCTTACTCGCTCTTCGGCGCGAAGTGGCTGCGCTACACGCTCTCGCTCATGCCGTTCGTCTACATGCTGGCGGCGGTCGGCGTGGCGGCGCTGCTGGGCTGGGGCGCGCGCGCGTGGCCGGGGCGCGCGGCCTGGGTCGTGCCGCTGCGCGCGCTCGTCGTCTTATTGTTCATAGGCTGGCCCGCCTGGGTCGCCTACGCGGCGGGGCCGCACTACGCGCTCTACACGAACGCGCTCGGCGCGGGCCGCGCCGGCTACTACTTCCCGCACGACGAGTTCTACGACGACGGCTTGCGCGAGGCCTTGCGTTACGTCTGCGAGCACGCGCCGCCGGGCGCGACCGTCGTCCAAGAGACGCCGGGCGTGGCGCGCTACTACCTCGCGCGCTACGGGCGCGCGGACTTGCAAGCGCGCGCCCTCTCCGACCCGCGCTTCGACGTGACGACCGCGCCGCGCCCCGCCTTCTACGTCCTCCAACGCGGGCGCACCTACTTCGAGAACCGCGAGAAGATGGCGCAGGTGCGCGCCGCGTACCCCAGAGTCTACGAAGGCTTCGTCGAGAGCTTCGGCGCGACCGCCAGCGCCGTCGAAGTCTACGCGGCGCAGTAAGCCCGCCGCCGGGAGCGTTCACGTTATAATTTTAAGGAGAAGCCCATGCCCCGTCTTCATCCGTCCCTGCGCCGCGTCGTCTTCGTCACCGTGCTCGCCTGCGCCGCCGCGGGCGCGCGCGCGCAGACGCAGCCCGTGGCCGAACTGCGGGCGCAGATCGACAAGGTCGCGGCGGAGACGCTCGCGAAGACCGGCGTGCCGAGCGCGTCCGTCGCGGTCGTCAAAGACGGGCAGATCGTCTACCTCAAGGCCTACGGCAACGCGCGGCTCGAACCACAGATGCCGGCCGCCATCTTCATGCGCTACAGCGTCGGCTCGATCAGCAAGCAGTTCACCGCGGTCGCGCTCCTGCTCTTGCAGGAGCAGGGCAAGCTCAGGCTCGACGACCCGGTCACGCGCTTCGTGCCCGATCTGACCCGCGGCGACGAAGTGACGATCCGCATGTTGCTCTCGCACACCTCCGGCTATCAGGACTACTGGCCGCAGGACTACCTCATGCCGATGATGCTCAAGCCCGTCACCGCGCGGCAGATTCTCGACCAGTGGGCGCGCAAGCCGCTCGACTTCGAGCCGGGCACGAAGTGGCAGTACAGCAACACCAACTACGTGCTGGCCGGCCTCATCGCGGAGAAGGCGGCGGGGCAGCCGCTCCTGCAATTCCTGGGCGAGCAGGTCTTCACGCCGCTCGGCATGCGGAGCGTCGCCGACATAGACGCCGGCCCGCTCGGCGACACAGACCCGACCGGCTACCTGCGCTACGGGCTGGGGCCTCTGCGCCCCGCGCCGCAAGCGGGGCCGGGCTGGCTCTTCGCCGCGGGCGAGCTGGCCATGACGGCCGAGAACCTCGCGCGCTGGGACTTGGCGCTCGTCGAGCGCCGCCTGCTCAAGCCCGCCTCCTACCGCGAGCTTGAGACCGAAGTGCTGCTCAAGAACGGTCTCGGCTCGGGCTACGGGCTGGGCGTCTTCCTCGGCACGTCGGCGGGCCACCGCGCCGTCTCGCACGACGGCGAAGTGTCGGGCTTCACGGCGTCGAACATGGTCTTCCCCGACGAGCGCGCCGCGGTCGTCGTCTTAACGAACCAGGACGCGGCGAGCGCATCGGGTCAGATCGCCGAAGGCATCGTCCCGCTCCTGTTCGCGTCGGCCGACCCGGCCACGCCCGCCAAGCTCGCGCAGGCGCGCAAAATCTTCGAGGGCTTGCAGCAGGGCACGATTGAACGCGCGCTCTTCACCGACAACGCCAACAGCTACTTCAGCGAGCAGGCGCTCAAAGACTTCGCCGCCAGCCTCGGCCCGCTCGGCCCGCCGCAGGAGTTCGTGCAGACGCGGCAGGCTTCGCGCGGCGGCATGACGCTGCGCGTCTACCGCGTGCGCTTCGCCGGGCGCACGCTGCGCGCGTGGACTTACGAGATGCCCGACGGCAAACTCGAACAGTACCAGATCGCCCCGGTCGGCTGACGATGACAGGCCAACACAAATTCACCGCCGCGGCCTTGGCCTTCGTCCTCGTCGCGGCCTGCGTCTGCGCGGGCGGCCGCCGCGCGGGCCGCGCCGCCGACGCGCCGCGCGCCTGGGTCACGCTCATCTCGACGACCGACCTGCACGGCAACATCTACCCGCTCGACTATTACACGAACCGCCCGGACGCGCGCGGTCTCGCCAAAGCCGCGACCGTCATCGCGCAGATTCGCAAGGAGAACCCGCGCGCGCTGCTGCTCGACTCCGGCGACACGATCCAGGGCACGCCGCTCGAATACGTCCACAACAAGAAGAACAACGCGCCGCCCGACCCGATGATGCTCGTCATGAACGCGCTCGGCTACGACGCCATGACGGTCGGCAACCACGAGTACAACTTCGGTCTCGCCGTGCTCAACAAGGCGCGCGCCGAGGCCCGCTTCCCCTGGCTCTCCGCCAACACCTACCGCGCGGGCACGCAGGAGCCGGCCTTTCAACCTTACCTCGTCAAAGAAGTGGGCGGCGTGCGCGTCGGCGTGCTCGGGCTGACGACGCCGGGTATTCCGAACTGGGAGAACCGGGAGAACTACGCGGGGCTGGAATTCCGCGAGCCGGTCGCCGAAGCGAAGAAGTGGGTCGCGTTGCTGCGCGACAAAGAGAAAGTCGATCTCGTCGTCGTCGCCATGCACATGGGGCTTGACGCAGACTTGCGCACGGGCGAGGTCACGCCCGGTCAAGTGCCGCACGAGAACGAAGCCCTCGCCGTCGCGCGCCAGGTTCCCGGCGTGGACGTGATCCTGATGGGGCACACGCACCGCGAAGTGCCGGCGCTCTACTTCGACGGCGCGCTGCTCACGCAGGCCAACTACTGGGCGCGGCACGTCGCGCGCGTGGACGTTTACCTCGACCGGGACGAGGCCGGGCGCTGGCGCGTCGTGGCGAAACAGGCGCGCACGCTCGCCGTGGACGCGGCGGCCGCGGACGCCGACGTGCTCAAGCTCGCCGCGCCCTACGACCGCGAGACGCAAAGCTGGCTCGACCACGTGATCGGCGAGTCGGCGGCCGAACTGTCGGCGGCCGACGCGCGCCTGCGCGACAACGCGCTGCTCGATCTCATCCAACGCGTCCAGCTCGAAGCGGGCCGCGCAGACGTGTCCATGGCCGCGAGCTTCAACCCGCAGGCGCGCGTCGCGCGCGGGCCCGTGACCGTGCGCGACATCGCCGCGCTCTACGAGTACGAGAACACGCTCGTCGTGCTCGAAGTCACGGGCCAGCAGTTGAAGGACGCGCTCGAACACTCCGCCAAATACTTCAAGCCTTACGAGCCGGGCAAGTCGGCGGCCGAACTCGTAGACGAGAAGATTCCGGGCTACAACTTCGACATCGCCGAAGGCGTCTCGTACGACCTCGACATCTCGAAGCCCGTCGGCCAGCGCGTCCAGAATTTGCGCTTCCGCGGTCAGCCTCTGGGCATGACGCAGAAGCTTAAACTGGCGACGAACAACTACCGCGTCAACGGCGGCGGCGGCTACACGATGTACCGCGGCGCGCGCGAGCTGTACCGTTCGAGCGAGGAGATACGCGAGCTGATCATCAGTTGGGTCGAGCAGCACAGACAGATTCCGACCGCGCCGACCGACAACTGGCGGCTGCTGCCGTAACGTGCGGGAACAAACGCGCGCCGCGCTCGTCTAAACGTCTCGTGCGGCTCCGTGTGCTTTCGCGTTTCGTCTTCGGCTGCGCCGCCGCGGTCGCGCTCGGCGCGTGCCAGCGCGCGCCCACGCCCGTTTCACTCATGCCCACCGCCGTTGCGCAGCCGACCGACGCGCCCGTGCCGCCCGCGCCGTCGCCCACGCCGACGCCGACGCCCGCGCCGCTCAAACTGCCGCTCGTCGCGCCGCACATCCTCGTCAGCAAGAGCAAGAGACAGCTTGAGCTTTACGCGGACGGCCGGCTCGTGCGCACCTACGCGGTCGCGCTCGGCACGAGTCCCGTCGAGGACAAGGAGCGCCAGGGCGACCGGCGCACGCCCGAAGGCGACTTCTACGTCTGCATGAAGAACGACCGCAGCCAGTTCTACCTCTCGCTCGGTCTCTCCTACCCCAACGAAGAGGACGCCGCCCGCGGCCTGCGCGACGGTCTCATCACACAAGCGCAGCACGACCGCATCGTCCGCGCCATCCAACGCCAACAGCGCCCGCCCTGGGACACCGCGCTCGGCGGCGAGATCATGCTCCACGGCGGCGGCACGGGCACGGACTGGACTTGGGGCTGCGTCGCCCTCGCCAACGAACACATCAAAGAACTCTTCGACGCCATCCCCTTGGGTACGCCCGTCCGCATCGAGCACTAGCCATCCGTTTCGTGGGCGCGGGTCGGGCCGTGACCGTGGAATTTATTTTCATTCCGCTGAATATATTTTTCATTGACAAGAAATTGGTTTGTGCTATGCTCGCGCCATCCAGGGGCGCAAATGAAGCATCAGTAGGCGCTTGTCCCAACTGCTGAGTTTTACCAGCCTGCTGATTACCTCTCCACTCCGTCTTGCGTCTACGTTCAGCGAGCCGCTGACGTAGATCCTTTCACTCATCACCGAGGAGAACCCAACGATGGCCACCAAAAAAGGACAGAAAGAGCAAAAGGTTGTCTTGACGATCCCGGACATGGGTCTGTCGAAGACCCAGATCAGCGGTCTGAAGCGCCAGTTTCAGAACCAACTGGTCGAGAGCTTGGGCGGCAAGGAACGGCTGGCGGCCCGCAGCGTCGTGATCGTAGTCGTGGTCGTGGTCGTCTACGCCGCGTAGTAACCGGACGCGAAAAGTGCGGGGGCGGCTTGCGCGCCCGCGGGCGGCCCTTGCGTTCCCAAGTCGGCAAACGCCCCCGCACTTTTCCACGCCCCGCTCGATCCTTGAGCCTGCCGGGCCGCCGCCGCGCCCGGTTGCGTGCGACGCCTCACGACTCAGCCCACGAACGCGCGGTGTCGCCCGCACGGGGTCGAGTGTCCCTCGTCGTGTCGAGCGCGCGCCCCGCGCGGCACTTTTAAGAGGTAAGGAGCAAAAGCATGATGAAAGTTTGTCTCATCAGCCCGCCCACCGTCACCGACTTTGAAGACCCGACGATAGCCGAGTCGGAGGCCATCCGCCTGATCGCGGAGCACGCGCCGGTCGGCATCTTGAGCCTGGCGGCCGTGCTCGAAGCGCGCGGCATCGCGCCGACGATCATCGATCTCAACCGCCGCTATTATGAGTACCTGCGCTCCGACGCTTACGGGCAGATCGAGTTCGACAGCTTCGTCTGTCAGGGCTTCGCCGCCGAGCGCTACGACGTGATCGGCTTCAGCACGATTTGCAGCAGCTACCCGCTCACGCTCCGCATCGCGCGCGACCTCAAGGCCGCGCACCCCGACACGCTCATGATCCTCGGCGGGCCGCAGGCGTCCGTGGTGGACGTGCCCACGATGAAAGAGTTCCCCGACGTGGACTTCATCGTGCGCGGCGAGGCGGAAGAGTCTTTCCCGGCCTTGCTCGACGCGATCCAGAGCGGCGCGGGCGGGTTCGAGTCGATCATGGGCATCACCTTCCGCCGCGGCGGCGAGGTCGTCCGCAACCCGAACGCCCCCGTCATACACGACCTCGACAGCCTGCCGCTCCCGGCCTTCCACCTCTACCCGCACATCGAGAAGTGTCATTACGTGCCGCTCGAACTCGGCCGCGGCTGCCCGTTCGCCTGTAGCTTCTGCTCGACCAACGACTTCTTCCGCCGCAACTTCCGCCTCAAGTCGCCCGCCCAGCTCATCCGGCAGATGAAGCACATCAAGGAGACTTACGGCATCAACACGTTCGACCTCATCCACGACATGTTCACGGTGGACAAGCGCAAGGTCGTGGCCTTCTGCGAGGCGCTGCTCGCGTCCGGCGAGCAGTTCGTCTGGAATTGCAGCGCGCGCACCGACTGCATCAGCGAAGACCTGATCGCGCTGATGGCCAAGGCCGGCTGCCGCGGCATCTTCTTCGGCATCGAGACCGGCTCGGCACGCTTGCAGCCGATCATCAAGAAGAACCTAGACCTCGCCGAAGCCGAGCGCATGATCGAGTGTGCGAGCAAGCACCGGGTCACCACCGCCGTCTCGCTCATCTACGGCTTCCCCGACGAGAACATGGACGACGTGCGCGACACCATCGCGTTCTTCGTGGACTCGCTCCGGCACGACTACTCCGTCCCGCAACTGCACATCCTGGCCCCCTTGGCCGAGACCCCGATCCACGCCGCCTACCGCAAGCAGATGGTCTTCGACGACGTGCTCTCGGACATGTCGCACCAGGGCTGGCGGCAGGCGCTCGCCGACCGGCAGTTGATCGACGCCTACCCGGACATCTTCCCGAACTTCTACGCCGTGCCCACGCCGCACCTCGACCGGCAGTACCTCAAGGAACTCCGCGACTTCGTGCTGAAGGGGATGCGTTGGTTCCGCTGGCTGCTCGTCGCCTTGCACCAGGACAGCGGCGATCTGGTCAAGGTCTTCGACGCCTGGCGGCCGTGGCGCGTCGCGCGGCAGGCCGAAGCGCCGCTCGACAGCATCGAGCTGAGCATCTACTACGGCACGCCCGACTTCAGCCGCGACTTCCTTGAGTTCGTGACGACCGGCTACCTCGACAAGATGGCGAAGGCGACGCACGTCGTCGCGGCGCTGCTCGAATACGAGAACGCCATCGGCAACAACGATCCGACCAAGCTCGACGAGACCACGCAGGTGGTGGAGACGCAGGCCGGGCCGGCGGCCGAACCCGCCCCGCCGCTCTCCTTGCGGCCCGAGATCATCCCGCACCTGGCGGCCGGGGTGCGCGTGGCCCAGGTGAGCGTGGACTACAAAAAGATCATCAACTGCCTCCGGCGCAAGGGCCGGCTCAAGCGGCTGTCGGCGCGGCCCGTGCTGCTTGCCACGCGCGCGACGCCGCAGAAGACCGTAGACGTGTTGCAGCTCACGCCGCTGTCGGCCCGACTGCTCTCGCTCTGCGACGGCGCGCGCAACGTGCGCGAGATCACCAGCCTCTTCGCCGCGCAGACGGGCGAGGTCGCATCCGTCCGCCCCGATCAGGTCTGCATCTTCGGGCTGGAAATGCTCCGACTCCAAAACCTGATCGTGGCCTCGACCGAACCCGCGGCCGCAAGCACCGTGAACGCGGGCTAGTTCACCGCAGAGGCGCGGAGGGGGCGCAGAGAAAGAAACTTTTTCTTCTCTGCGCCCCC
>DASVPY010000044.1:0-42626 GCA_036389395.1 Pyrinomonadaceae bacterium | reverse complement strand
CCACTTTTTTTCGCCGAGTTCTTAACCGCTCTAACTCGTCTTCGTGCGACTCGTGCCGGTCGCGCCCGCGGCCGCGCCGGTGGCGGTCGGGCGCGGCGCGTCGGTCGTGCCGGCGTCGGCGTCGGGCGCGGCGGGCGGCGTGGTCGTCGCCGCGGCGGACGCGCCCGGCGTCGGCGCGGTCGTGCTCGTGCGCCCGGTCGTGCTTACACGCTCGGTCGTGGTCGCGCGGTCGTCCGCGCCGCGCTCGACGCGCAGGCGGTTCTCGACGTTGCGCACGCCGGAGACGGACTCGGCCAAATCTTCGGCGAGCCGCTTGGCCTGGCGGCTGTCCACCGAGCCGGTCAAGGTCACTTCGCCCTCGGCGACGCGCACGTCAATGTCGGTGGCGTCGAGGTACGGGTGATCGGTCAGGCGGTCGTTGATGTCCTCGCGGATGCGCTCGTCGGAGCGGCGGTAGCCGCGCGGCCCGCGCCCGCGGTGGTTCGCGCCCGCGCGCTGCTCGTCGCGCAGGCGGCGGCGCTCCGCGCCCTCGTCGCCGAACCAGGAGGCGACTTCGTCCGAGACGCGCTCCCACCAGCCGCGCTCGCGCCCGCGCTCGCCGCGCCCTTCGCGGCCCCGCGCGCGCTCGTAGTCGCGCCCCTCTTCGCCGCCGCGCGTGCGCCGCAGAGAGAAGTCGCCGCGCCCGCGCTCGTACTGGTAGCCGCGCGGCCCGCGCTCGTAGTCCGCGTCGTAGGCGCGCCCGCCGCGCGCGCTGCCGCGGCGCTCGTAGTCGCCGCGCTCGTAGTCGTCGCCGTAGTCGCGGGCGGGGCCGCGCCCGGAGACGTAGGTGCGGTCGTCGTCGCCGCCGCGGGCGTAGCCGCGCCCGTAGTCCATGACGCGGTCGGGGCCGCCGCCGCGCTCGTAGTCGCGCTCGCCCACACCGCCGTAGCGGCGGTCGTAGTCGCGCGCGGGCGGGCCGCCGTAGCCGGTCTCGCGCGGGGCCTCTGTGCGCCAGTAGTCGCGGTCGCGCTCGAAGTCGTCGTAGTCGCGCGCCGCGTCGTAGGGGCGCGCGCGTCCGTAGTCGTAATCGGCGCGCTGGTCGTAGTCGTCGCGCCGCTCGTAGCGTTCGTCGGCGCGGTCATAATCGCGCTCGTCGTAGCGTGAAGACATCTTGCCTGCTACCTCCTTTTGATTGCTCAAAGCCAGGGGAGAGCGAACCGGGGGCGGGTCGCGGACGAGGGGCGGTGACAGGGGATTTGCGTTAACTATACTACTTGCGGCTGAGGGTGTACAGACCGGCGGCGGGGGCGTGTGACGGACGAACAGATAACACAGAGGGCACAGAGGTTACACAGAGGACACAGAGTCTTTAACTGTGTCCTCTGTGTAACCTCTGTGCCCTCTGTGTTAAAAACGGCCGCACGCCACTGGTCAACACGAAAACCTGCGCGCCGCCTTCTCCCGGCGCTTACTTCCCGCCGCGCAGGGCCGCGTCGAGGGCGGTCTTGATCGTCTCGTAGGCGTTGTCGGCGAGGGGGCGGCCGTTGACGTAGAGGCTGGGCGTGTGGTTGACGCCGATCTTCTGCCCGTCGAGCTGGTCGCGCTGCACCTTCTCGGCGTAGCGGCCCGAGTCGAGCGCCGCGTCGAACTTCGCGCGGTCGAGTCCGAGTTGCGTCGCGTACTCCTTCAGCTTCGGCACGGCGAGCGCGGCCTCTTTGCCCGCCTCCGTCTTCTCGGCCCCCTGCATCTTGAAGAGCAGCGCCGCGTACTCCCAGTACTTGCCCTGCTCGCGCGCCGCCTCGGCCGCCTCGGCCGCCTTGGGCGCGTTCTTGTGCTGCGACAGCGGGAAGTCGCGCACGACCAGGCGCACGCGGTCGCCGTACTCGCTCACGAGCTGTTCGAGCACGGGGAACTGCGCGGCGCAAGAGGGGCACTGGAAGTCCGTGAACTCGACGATGGTCGCCTTGGCGGTGGCGGGGCCGCGCGCCGGCTGATCGTCCGTTGCGATGTCGTAGACGGGCACGGGCGGCGGCTGCATGAAGCTCTGAATGGTCGCGGCGCGGCGCAGTTGATCGGCGTAGGCGGTCGTAGCCTCCTGCCCGCGCTCGTCCGTGAGGTACTGGACGAGTTGATCTTTAACCCGCGCGTAGTCGCCGTTGATGCGCTCCTTGTTCTGGTTGTAGAAGGCCTGCGCCTCCGCCTCGGTGACGGGCTTGACGCGCGCGCGCACCTCCGTCTCAAGCAAGGCCTGCGGCGTGACCTGGCGCTTCTGCGCCTCCTGCTGCAAGAGTGTGTCGTTGATGCGCGTGTCCACGTCGTGCTGGCGCAGTTGGTAGACCTGTTGCTGCACCTGCGCGACGAGCGGGCGCAGAGAGTCTTCGATGTCGCCCGCAGTGATCGGCTGACCGTTGACGTTGGCGAGGACGCGCGCTCGCTCGGCCGGCGTTCTGGCCGGCGTCGCTTCGGGCGTGAGCACCTGCACCTGCGCGGCGGCGCGCAAGCGCCCGGCGAACTGCGCGGCCTGCTCCTGCTGCCGCTGCTGCGTCAGGTAGCCGATGATGTCGTCCTTCAAGTCCTTGAACTCGCCCTGCAAGCGCGCCTTGTTCTGCTCGTAGAACGCCTGCGCGTCCGCGTCGGTCGGCGCGGCGGCCTTGGCGACCACCTCCTGTTCGAGCAGCTTGGCGGCGGTCACGCCGCGCTTCTTGGCCTCCGCGTCGAGGAGCTTCGAGTTGATCTGCAAGTCGAGTTCGCGCTTGCGCGCCTCGATGACCTGCTGGCGCAACTCGCGCACGCGCTGCTCGGTCTCGGCGCTCAGGTCTGTGCGCGTGAGGCGGACGCCGTTGACGACGGCGAGCACTTCCGGCAGCGGGCCCGCGTCGCAGCCGCAGTCTTCTTCGCCGGTGGCCGGCGCGGGCGCGGGCGTCTGCGGCGTCGGCGTGGCGGCGGGCTGCGCCGCCTGCGGGCGCGGCGTCGGGCGCGCGGGCGACGTCGTCTGGCGGCGCGTCTGCGCCGGCACGACCGAGACCAGACCACACAGGACTAGGGCGAACAACGTCAGCAGCTTTCTCGTCATCAGCTTTCTCAACACCATTAGCTCTCTCTCGTCATCAGCAATTTTCTAATCAACATCAGCGGCTCTCTCACGGCCGCTCGCGCGGGCCAGCTTAACCGACGCTTTCCCGCGAGCGCAAAAGCTCGCGCCGCCGCACCGTCGCGCGCACGGCTCGGCTATTGACACGCCGGCCGCGTACGCCTAATCTAACGCGTGACGCTGCGGCTCAGGTTGCCGCCTTGCGCGCTCCGCACAGCCCAAGTCGCACCGATCAAGCCGCGCCGCGACCGACCCAAGCGCATCCGTCTTGTGCCGAATAAGAAAAGGTTGCCCCCGATGTTGTCCCCACGCTCGCGCCGCACTGTCCCCAGCCATCAAGTTATAGTCAGGCCCGACGCGCTGCACACGCTTGCAACAGGCGCGGTCTGGGTGCGACGGCTCGGCTGCGTGCTCGCGCTCGTCGCGTGCTTCGGCGCGCGCGCGTCGGCGCAGTCCGGGCGACAGCCCGCGCCGCCCGCCCCGCAGACTGCGCCGCCCGCCGCGCAAACTTCCCAGGCCGTCCCGCAGACTGCGCAGCCGACGACGCAGATGCCGGAGCGCGACCTGTCGGGCGGCGAGATTCACACCTACACGCTGCAACTCAGCCGCGGGCAGTTCGTCCGCGCCGTCTTCGATCAGCGCGGCGTTGATCTGCTCCTCACGCTCAAAGACGCACAAGGGCAGCCGCTCTTTCAGGTCGATCACCCGGTCGGCTCCTGGGGCCCTGAGCCGCTGTTCTTCGAGACCGAACAGCCCGGCACGTTCATCATCGAGGTGCGCCCGCGCGACCCCAACGCGCCGCCCGGCCGCTACGCCTTCACCTTCGAGACGCGCTACCCGACGCGCGCCGACCGCTCGCGCTTCGCCGCCGAACGCACCTTCGCGCAGGCCACGCAACTCTTGCAGCAGGAGCAGACCGCCGCCGGTCTCGACAAGTTCCGCGAGGCCCTGCGCCTGTTCCGGCAGGCGCGCGACGCGCGCGGCGAGGGACTGACGCTGACGATGCTCGGCGCGGTCGCCGCCACGACCGGCGACGCGCAGACCGCGCTCAGCTACTTCGCCGACGCGCTCGAACGCGCGCGCGCCGCGGGCGACACCGCCGCCGAAGCGAGCACGCTCGGCCAGATGGCGCTCGTCTACCACGCGCTCGGCGATCACGAGCACGCGCTCGAATACTTCCAGCAGGCGCTCGCCGCCGCGCGCCGCAACCGAGACGACCGCGCCGCCGCCTACACGCTCGTCCGCACGGGGCTGCTCTACGAGGCGCGCAACGAGCGCCCGCGCGCGCTCGAAACCTTTCAAGAAGCCCTGCCGCTCTTCCGCCTCGTGCGCGACAAGCGCGGCGAGGCGTACACCCTCAACAACCTCGGCGTGCTCCACGACCGCGCCGGGCAGCGCTCGCAGGCGCACGAGTATTACGACCGCGCGCTCGCGCTCTTCCGCGAGGTGAACGACTGCCACGAGCTGGCCGCGCCGCTCTCGAACCTCGCGCTCGAAGCCCTCGACACGGGCGACGAGCAGAAGGCCGTTGACTATCTCACCCAGGCGCTCGACACGCAGCGCAGCATCGGCGACCGCCAGGCTGAGGCCACGACCCTGAACAACCTCGGCTTCGTCTACAACGCCACGGGCCGCCGCCAGCAGGCGCTCGGCTACTTCGCGCAGGCGTTAGCCCTGCACCGCGCGCTCGGCAACACGCGCGGCGAGGGCGACACCTACAGCAACCTCATGTTCGCCTGGCGCGCGCAGCGCCCCGCGCTCGCCGCCTTCTACGGCAAGCAGGCCGTGAACGACTACCAGCAGGTGCGCCGCGAGCTGCCCCCCCTCGACCGCGAGGCGCAACTCTCCTTCATCAAGAGCAAGGCGCTCACCTACCGCCAACTCGCGGAGCTGCTCATCGAGCGCGGCCGCCTGCCCGAAGCGCAACAGGTGCTCTCCATGCTGAAGGAGGAGGAGTACCTCGAATACGTCCGCCGCGACGGCGGCGAGACGGACGCGCTCGCCAAGCGCGCGGCGCTCACGCCCGCCGAGTCCGAGATGGACAAACGCTACCAGGAGATCGCTGGCGAGATCACCGTGCGCGGCCGCCAGCGCGGCGAGCTGCTCGCCAAGTCCATGCGCACCGCCGCGGAAGAGAAACAACTCGCCTCGCTGGAGATGGACTTGAACGTCGCCGGGCAGGCGTTCCAGAAGTACCTCGATCAGCTCGCCGTCGATCTCGAAAACTCGCGCGCGGGCGCGGAGAAGGTCTACCAACTGCGCGAGTCGCAGGGCTTGATGGAAGACCTGCGCGAGTTAGGCCAAGGCGCGGTCGCGCTCTACACCGTCGCGGGCGAAGACAAGTACCGCGTCATCCTCATCACGCCCGACGTGCAGAAGGCCGCCGAGTACCCGATCAGGGCCGAAGAACTGAACCGCAAGATCGCCGCCTTCCGCGAGGCCTTGCAGGACTACAAGTCCGACCCGCGCCCGCTCGCGCAGGAGCTTTACAAGATCATCGTCGGCCCCATCGCCAAGGACTTGCAGGACGCGCAGGCCGAGACCCTGATGTGGTCGCTCGACGGCGCGCTGCGCTACGTGCCCGTCGCCGCGTTGCACGACGGCCAGAAGTACATGGTCGAGCGTTACCGCAACGTCGTCTTCACGCCCGCGAGCACGGCGCGGCTCAAGGATCAGCCGAGCGCGCAGTGGCGGGGCTTAGGCTTCGGCGTCTCGAAGGCGCTGGCGAACTTCCCCGCCCTGCCGGCCGTGCCGGCCGAGTTGCGCGGCATCTTCCGCCCGGACGCGCCCGCCGACGGCGCGCCCGCGCCCGACGCCGACGGCGTGCTCGCCGGCCGCGTCCTGCTCGACGACACGTTCAACGAGGAGTCGTTCCGCGGCGGCTTGCGCCAGCGCGTGCCCGTCGTCCACATCGCCAGCCACTTCGCGTTTCAGCCGGGCAACGAGACCGACTCGTTCCTGCTCCTGGGCGACGGTCAACGCCTCACGCTCGCGCAACTCAAGAGCGCCACGAACCTGTTCGGCGGCGTCGAACTGTTGACGCTCTCGGCCTGCGACACCGCTTCGGGCGGCGCGGGCGCGGACGGCAAAGAGGTCGAAGGCTTCGCCGTGCTAGCGCAACGCCAGGGCGCGAAGGCCGTCATCGCCAGCCTGTGGCCCGTGGCGGACGCGAGCACGCGCCTGCTCATGCAGAACTTCTACCGCCAGCACAACGCGCAGCCCGGTATGCCCAAGGTCGAAGCGCTCCGCCAGGCGCAACTCTCCCTGCTGCGCGGCGGCAAGGCGGACGCAGACGCCACCGCCCAACGCGGCATCGGCATGGCCATCACCACCTTGCGCAACAGCAACGCCCCCTTCGCCCACCCCTACTTCTGGGCCCCCTTCATCCTGATCGGCAACTGGCGCTAAAGCTCACGCCGACGCCGCGGCCGCGCGCGTGTATAATGCCGCGCGATGTGGCGCAGACTCTTTTTGCTCGTGGGCGCGGCGCTCATCGCTGTCGCCGCTTGTCGCACGACGCCGGAGCCGAACCGCGACGCGCCCGTCGAGATCACGGTCTCGGCCGCCGCGAGTCTCAAGGACGCTTTCACAGAGTTGGCCCGACTCTACGAGGCGCGCAACGAGGCGCGCGTGCGCTTCAACTTCGGCGCGTCGGGCGTGCTGCAAAAGCAGATCGAGCAGGGCGCGCCCGTGGACGTGTTCGCCAGCGCGGGCGCGCGCCAGATGGACGAACTGGCCGCCAAGGGTCTCGTCCTCGCCGACACGCGCCGCGACTTCGCGCGCAACGCGCTCGTGCTCGTCGTGCCCGCGGACGCGCCCGCGCGGCTCGCAGACTTCGCGCAGTTGGCGCAAGCGTCCGTGCGCCGCGTCGCCGTCGGCAACCCGCAGACCGTGCCCGCGGGGCAGTACACCGAACAACTGTTGACGAACTTGAAGCTGTGGGAGCCGCTGCGGCCGAAGCTCGTGCTGGCGGAGGACGTGCGGCAGGTGCTCGACTACGTGGCGCGCGGCGAGGTGGACGCGGGCGTCGTCTACGCGTCGGACGCGGCGGCCGCGCAAGACCGCGTCGTCGTCGCCGCGCGCGCCGACCCGGCGCGGCACGACGCGATCCGCTACCCGGTCGCGGTCGTCCGCGACAGCCACCAAACGGACGCCGCGCGCCGGTTCGTCCAACTCCTGCTCAGCCCCGAAGGTCAAGCCGTGCTCACCAGGCGCGGCTTCCTCGGCGCGCCCTGACTCCAAAGATTAAGCCACGTCATGATCTGGTCGGCGCTGAAAGTCTCTTTGCTCGTCGTCGCGGTCGCGACCGCGACGACGACCGCGCTCGGCCTCGCGTTGGCGTTCGTGCTGGCGCGGCGCGAGTTCCGCGGGAAGGAGTTGTTGGACGCGCTGCTGACCGTGCCGCTCGTGCTGCCGCCGACCGTCACGGGCTACTACCTGATCGTGCTCCTGGGCCGGCGCGGCCTGTTGGGCGCGCCGCTCTACCGCTGGACGGGTTGGACGATCACGTTCACCTGGCACGCGGCGGCGCTCGCCGCGACGGTCGTCGCGCTGCCGCTGATGCTGAAGGCGGCGCGCGCCGCCATCGAGAGCGTCGAGCCGAAGTACGAGCAGGCGTCCTACACGCTGGGCAAGGGCGAGTTGGAGACGTTCGTGCGCGTGACGCTGCCGCTGGCGCGGCGCGGCGTCGTGGCCGGCATAGTGCTGAGCGCGGCGCGCGCGCTCGGCGAGTTCGGCGCGACGCTCATGCTCGCCGGCAACATACCGGGCCGCACGCAGACCATGCCGCTCGCCATCTACGAAGCGGTCATCACCGGCGACGACGCGCGCGCGCGCACGCTCGCGCTGCTGCTCACAGTCGTCTCGGTCGCCGCCGTCTACTGCACCAACCGCCTGACCCGCGCCGCGGGCGCACGCGCCGCGTGAGCGCGCCGCTCCAAGTCCGACTCAAGCTGCGCCTCGGCGGTCACGCGCGCCGCGCGCCGGTGGATGTCCGCAGCACGCCGACGCCCGCGGACGCGGGCTTCACGCTCGACCTTGAGTTCGAGACGCGCTCCGGCGTCAACGTCCTCTTCGGCCCGTCCGGCTCCGGCAAGACGACGACCCTGCGCGCCATCGCCGGGCTGCTCACGCCCGACGCGGGCCGCGTCGCGCACGGCGCGCGCGTCCTCTTCGACTCAACGGCGGGCGTCAACCTGCCGCCGCAGGCGCGCCGCGCCGGTCTCGTCTTTCAAGACGCCGCGCTCTTCCCGCACCTGACCGCCGCGCAGAACGTAGCCTACGCCGTCGCCGAACGCACGGCGCGCCGCGCGCGCGTACACGAACTGCTCGAACTCTTCAGCGCCGCGCACGTCGCCGCGCGCTACCCGCGCGAGTTGTCGGGCGGCGAGCAGCAGCGCGTCGCGCTCGCGCGCGCACTCGCCGCGCGACCGGAGTTACTTTTACTCGACGAACCGCTCTCGGCCGTGGACGCGCCCACGCGCGCGCGCCTGCTCGACGAGATCGACGCCGCGCAGCAACGCGCCGGCATCCCCTTCCTCTACGTCACGCACAGCCACGCAGAGGCCGCGCGCATCGGCGCGCACCTCTTCCTCTTTGACGGCGGGCGCGTCGTGCAGGAAGGTCGCCCGCTCGACGTGCTCAACGCGCCGCGCGGCGCGGCCGCCGTGCGCGCCGTCGGCACGGAGAACCTGTTCGCCGGCCGCGTCGTCGCGCAGCGCCCGGACGCGGGCGTCACGGTCGTGGACTTAGACGGGACGCGGCTCGAAGCGACTTACAACGCGCTGCCGTTGGGCGCGCAGGTGACGGTCGGCGTGCGCGCCGAAGACATCATCCTGGCGCGCGCGCGCCTGACCGAGACGAGCGCGCGCAACGTCCTCGCCGGCACGCTCCGCGAGATCGTCCGCCTGCCGGAGCAGACCGAGCTGATCGTGGACTGCGGTCTACGCTTCAAGGTCAGCGTCACCGCCGGCACGCTCGCCGCGCTCGACCTGCAAGCGGGCACGCCGGTCTACCTGCTCATCAAAGCCCGCGCCGTGCATTTAGTGGTTTGAACCTTTGGGAAGGCGAAGGATGATCAGCGCACTCTGTATGTTTCTTGTCGGCGTGTTCGCCGTCTGGGTGGGCGCGCAGGCGGTCGTGCGGGGCGAACTTGACTTCCGGCGCAGACGCCGGCTCACTTCGCGCTACACGGGGCCGGCGGCGCAGCTTATCGGCCTCAACTTCGTGCTGTTCGGCTTGGTCATAATGGTGACGGCCGTCGCCGGCTACTGCGCGCGCGCCGAGTTCGACGCCTTCTGGTCTTCACCGCACGGGCACGCCGCCGGCAAGATGCTCGTCGCCGTCGCCGCGGCGCTCTACGGCGGCGCGCTGCTCGCGGGCGGCTCGTACATGTCGCCGCAGAGTTGGTTTAGAGTCCCGCGGCGCGTGCTGCGCGGGGTCTGGGGCGCGCTGCTTTTGCTCGTCAGCCTGTGCGTCATGTTCGTCTGCGCGGCCGAACTGATTGCGCCCGGCTGGCTCGCCGAAGTTCACCACCCGCTGCTCGAACTCTACCGCCGCTGGCTCGGCTAGCCGGCGTCACGCTTCGGCGGCGAGGCTCGCGGGGCGCGGCGCGCGCTGCAAGGCGACGGGCGCGCGCGGCGCGCAGCAGACCTGGCGCAGGCGCTCGCGGTCGCGCCGCATCTCGCGGTCTTCGGCGAGCCACGCGCGTACCTCCGCGAAGATGCGCGCGGCGTGCTCGTCGGGCGGCAAGGTCACGCGGTAGTGCATCCACTTGCCCTCGCGCCGCGCCGCGACCAGCCCCGCGCGCCGCAGGTACGCGAGGTGGCGCGAGACCTTCGGCTGGCTCGTGCGCAAGACCTCGACGAAGAAGCAGACGCACACCTCGTCCGCGCCCATCAGACTCAGCAGCCGCAGCCGCGTCCGATCCGCCAGCGCCCGGAACAGCAACTCCATGTCGTAACTTTTCGCCATAACCCCACGTCGTAACTGTGCGTCATTCAATATCGCAACTTTGCCTCGGCGCTGTTTACTCGACGCCGACCACGCGGCTGCGCCGCTCCAGTAAGATCGTGTCGCGCCACGCGCCGTCGCGCCGCGCGATGCGCTCGCGCCGCCCGACCACGCGGAAGCCGCACGCCTCGTGCAGACGCAGACTCGCCTCGTTGGCCGCGAAGACGCTCGCCTGCAACGTCCAAAGCCCCAGCCGCTCCGACGCCGCGACGAGCGCCGCCAGGAGCGCGCGCCCGACGCCCGCCCCGCGGTGCGCCGCGCCCACGTAGACGCTCACCTCGGCCACGCCCGCGTAGACCGCGCGCCGCGACACGGGGCTGAGCGCCGCCCAGCCCGCGACCTCGCCGCCCGTCCGCGCCACCAGGCGCGGCGCGTTCAGGTGCGCCGCGTCCCACGCCGCCCACTCCGGCGCTTCGGTCTCGAACGTCGCCAGCCCCGTCGCCAACCCCTCGCAGTAGATCGCGCGCACGCGCGGCCAGGCCGCCGCCGTCATCTCTTCGACCACAACGCCCACGCCGTCCAGCATAACCCAACCGCCCGCCGGCCGCCCGCCAAAAAAATTCTCGCGCGCCGACAGATACGTCTTGACAAATGTGTCCGCCGGGCGTAAGCTCCGCTCACATTCGCTATGGCGAATATATCATAGCCGCGAAGGAGAGCCGAAATCATGACCACGCAGGCGACCGACGCCACGACCGAACCGAACGCCGTGCCGGCGGACGCGTCCGCCCAACTGTCTCAGGCCGCGCCCGTCCAGTTTCTTAAGGCGCACCTGGCGCTGAACGTGCGCAGCGTCGCGCGCAGCCTTGAGTTCTACCGCAAGCTCTTCGGCTTGGAGCCGAGCAAGGTGCGCCCCGGCTACGCCAAGTTCGACGTGCAGCAGCCGCCGCTCAACCTGACTCTGAACGAAGTGCCTTTCAACGAGCGCGGCGCGCTCTCGCACTTGGGGCTGCAAGTGGCGACGACCGCCGACGTGCTCGCCATGCGCGCGCGCTGGCAGGCGGCCGGGCTTGAGACCTACGACGAGATGCAGACCGACTGCTGCTACGCGCTGCAAGACAAGACCTGGGTGCGCGACCCCGACGGCAACGAGTGGGAGGCGTTCGTCGTCCTGCAAGACAACCTCGCCGCCACCAGCATGTGCTGCGTCACCGGCACGGACGAGCAGGGCGCGCAGACCCTGACCTGCGCCACCACCGGCGCGCCCGTCACGCCCGAAGCCTCCTGCTGCGACACGACCGCGCCGCCCGTCGGCATCGAGCGCGCGGCGGGCGGCGGCGGTGTCCTGGCGGCGCAGGAGTTCGGCAAGCCGCTGAACGTCTGTCAGGTGTTCGAGGACGAGCAGGACGACGCGCTCGTCGTGCGCTGGTGCTGACGGCGTGCAGGTAAAGGCATGACGACGAGTAACAACTTGAAAGTGTCCGGCGCGGCCCCATCAGACCTTGAGGCCGTTCTCGCGCTGAACGCACATGACCCGAAGCCGTGACGAACGAGCGTCCCTGGCGCGCAGGCTGACGGCCGAGGCGGTCGGCACGGCGCTGCTGCTGGCCGCGGTCGTCGGCTCCGGCATCATGGGCGAGCGCCTTTCGGGCGGCAACGTCGCCGTCGCCCTGCTCGCCAACACCGTCGCGACGGGCGCGGCGCTCGTCTCTTTGATCCTAACCTTCGGGCCAATTTCCGGCGCACACTTTAACCCCGCGGTGACGTTGGCCGACGCCGCACAAGGCGGGCTGGCGTGGCGAGACGTGCCACTTTACGCAGTCGCGCAAGTCTTTGGCGCGTTCGGCGGCGTGGCTGCGGCTCATGTGATGTTCGGACTGCCCCTGTTCTTCGCGTCGCGCCATAGACGGAGCGGGGGCGCTCAGGCGTTTAGCGAATTCGTGGCGACGTTCGGGCTGCTGGCCGTGATTTGGGGCTGCGCCCGGCTGCGCTCGCAGGCCGTGCCCTTCGCCGTCGCCGCCTACATCACGGCTGCCTATTGGTTCACGGCCTCAACGTCTTTCGCCAATCCGGCCGTCACGCTCGCCCGGTCGGCGAGCGATACGTTCACGGGCATCCGCCCTGCGGACGTGCCGGTCTTCATCATCGCCCAACTCACAGGGGCGGCGGCGGCAACGATGCTTTTTCGGTGGCTCATCCCGACGCTGCCGGAAGACGCGGCAGACGTGATAGTGCCGCACCCCGGAAAGGCTGACAGACGATGAACGATAAGAAGCGCGTCCTAATCCTCTGCACCGGCAACTCGGCGCGCAGCCAGATGGCGGAGGGGCTGTTGCGGCATGACGGCGGGGCGCGCTTCGAGGTCTTCAGCGCGGGCACGCGGCCCGCAGGGGTGCGCGCCGAAGCGGTCGTGGTGCTGCGCGAGCTAGGGATTGACATCTCGGCGCAGCGGTCGAAGTCCGTGGACGAGTTCGCCGGGCAGGCGTTCGATTACGTCATCACGGTCTGCGAGCACGCGCGCGCCGAGTGCCCGGTCTTTCCCGCCGCGACGCGGCAGCTTCATTGGAGCTTCGACGACCCGGCGGCCGCCGCCGGTGATTACGAAGAACGCCTGGCCGTCTTCCGCCGCGTCCGCGACGAACTGCGCGCGCGCCTGCGCGGCTTCCTCGCAGACACGCCGGCCGCGGCTTGACTCTCTCCCGCGCGCTTGCGATATTTCCCGCCGAGCCGGCGCGCGCTGGCGTGGCGCGCGCCCGTCCCTGCACGCTCCCCGTGTCGCCTGGGCCGCGCGTCGCGCGCGCACCTGTCTTGCAAGTCCAGTGAGCGAAAATAATCTGTCGCGCCGGCTGGCGCGCCCGTCTAAAACATCGCCGAGCGGTCTGGCCGTTTGCCCCGACGGGCGCAGGCGCTTGGCGTGCGCGCTCGCGCTGGGCGCGGCTCTCTGCCTGCTGCTCGTGCCGGCGATGTGCGCGGCGCAGGCGCGCAAGGGCGAGCAGAACGCGCTCTACCCCGTCCGGCAGAACGACCTGTGGGGCTACGTTGATCGGGCCGGCAAGCTGGTCGTCAAGCCGCAGTTCGACGTGGCGTGGGACTTCTCGGACGGGCTGGCTTACGTCAAGGCGGGCGCGCGGCGCGGCGTCATTGATCGCAAGGGCAAGTGGGTCTTCGAGCTGACCGACCTCGATCTGGCCGGTCTCTTCGCGGAAGGTCTCGCGCCGGTGCAGACCACGGCGCGCCCGCCGCGTTACGGCTTCGTGGATCGCACCGGGAAGCTCGTCATCCGGCCGCAGTTCGACGCCGTGCGCGGCTTCAGCGAGGGGCTGGCGGTGGCGCTCGTCGGCCGGCAGTACGGGTTCATAGACAAGCGCGGGCAGTGGGTCATCCAGCCGCGCTTCGACAAGGTGGCGAGCTTCGCCGAAGGCCTCGCGCTCGTCGTCGTCAACAACCGCCACGGCTTCATAGACACGAGCGGCGCGTTCGTGATCCAGCCGCAGTACAACAACGCTTATAACTTCTCGGAAGGGCTGGCGAACGTGGCGGTGGGCGGGCGCTACGGGTGCGTGGACAAGACGGGCGCGCTCGTCGTACCGTTGCAGCCGGGCTACGTCGGCCCGTTCAGCGAAGGCCTCGCGCCGGTCATCGTCGGCAACAAGTTCGGCTACATAGACCGCGCCGGGCGGGCGGTCATCACGCCGCAGTTCGACTGGGCGGCGGGCTTCGCCGAAGGCCTCGCGCTGGTGAAGGCGGGCGGCAAGTACGGCTACATAGACCAGACGGGCCGGCTCGTCATCCCCGCGCAGTACGACAGCGCGCACGACTTCGCGCACGGGCTGGCGAAGGTCTACGTCGCCGGCCAACTCGGCTACATAGACCCGACCGGCCGCTACGTCTGGCCGCCCTCGAAGTGAGCGCGCGCCATCTCCCGACAACTTTCGGGAACTAACGTTCGCCCCGCCGCGAACTAACAGAGAAGGCTACTTCCCTTCGCGGCCCTTCTGTTCCTCTTCGCGTCCTTTGCGGTTAAGTCTTAAAGCTTTAACCGCAAAGAGCGCAAAGAAGGCCGCGAAGGAACGCAAAGAGTTTGAGGTTCAACATGAAGTTCGCCCCCGCCCGCCGCGTTGTGTCGTCGAAGTTAATGATCCTGTTAGCCGTGCTCGCCCTGGGCGTGGCGTGGGCGCTGCGCGGCCCCGGCGCGCCGCGCGCGCAGGCGCAGGCGCAGACCGACTACAAGAACTTTGAAGCGCCGCAGGTACACCCGCTCGCGCTCACGCCCGACGGCACGCGCCTGCTCGCGCTCGACACGCCCGAACAGCGCCTCGAAGTCTTTCAACTCAGCGGCGCGGCGCTCACGCTCGCCGCCGAGATTCCCGTCGGCGCGGAGCCGGTCAGCGTCGCCGTGCGCAGCAACACGGAGGCCTGGGTCGCCAACTGGCTCTCGGACTCGATCAGCGTCGTCGATCTGACGACCGGCAACGTCACGCGCACGATTGACGTGGGCGACGAGCCGACCGACATCGTCTTCGCCGGGCAGCAGAAAGAGTTGGCGTTCGTCTGCGTCGCGGGGCTGCGGCAGGTGAAGGTGTACGACCCGGCCGCGCCCGACGCCGCGCCGCAGGTCATCACGATTCGCGGCAAGCAGCCGCGCGCGCTCACGCGCGACGCCGCGGGCGCGCGCGTCTTCATCTCGGTCTTCGAGTCGGGTAATCAAACGACCATCGTGTCCGCCGACACGGTGACGGCCGCGGGCGGGCCGCCCGCGCCGTCGCCGGCCATGCGCGCGACGCTGCCGCTGCCGCCCGCCGTCGGTCTGATCCTCAAGTGGGACGGCACGCGCTGGGCCGACGAGACTGGCGACGGGCGCTGGCAGAGCTTCGTGCCTTACACGCTGGCGGACGTGGATGTGGTCGCGCTCGACGCGCGCAGCGCCAGCGTCACGACGAGCGCGGAGGTGCGCGGCGTCGGCACGCACGTCGGCAACGCGGTCTTCGACGCGAGTGCGAACCGCCTCTACGTCATCAACCTCGAAGCGCGCAACCAGGTGCGCTTCGAGTCGAACCTGCGCGGGCGCTTCCTGCAACAGCGCGTCTCGCTCGTCAACTTCGACAGCACGCCGGCCCGCGCCGTCGCACTCGATCTCAACCCGCACGTCAACTACGCGAACGCCGCCGGCACGGACGCAGAGCGCGCGAAGACTCTGTCGCTCCCCGCCGACATCGTGCGCGCCGCCGACGGCACGCTCTACGTCGCCGCCACCGGCTCGGACAAGGTCGGCGTGCTCAACGCCGCCGGCTCTGTGCGCCAGCGCATCGCGGTCGGGCAGGGGCCGACCGGCCTCGCGTTGGACGAAACGCGCGCGCGCCTCTACGTCCTCAACCGCTTCGACGAGACGCTGAGCGTCGTGGACACCGCGGCGCGGACTGAGCTGACGCGCGTGCCGCTCGGCTTCAACCCTGAGCCGGCGCAGGCGCGCGCGGGCCGCCGCTTCCTCTACAACGGCGCGTTCTCGGCGCACGGCGACGTGTCGTGCGCGAGCTGCCACCTCGGCGGCCACCGCGACGGGCTGGCGTGGGACTTGGGCGATCCGCAAGGGCAGTTGCAGCAGGTCACTTCGTTCAACCCGCCGCCGCTGCCGCCCGTCGTCACGACCTTCCACCCGATGAAGGGGCCGATGACGACGCAATCTTTGCGCGGCATCATCAGCGCGAACCTGCTGTTGACGACCGAGCCGCTGCACTGGCGCGGCGACCGCGCCGCCCTTTCGGACTTCAACCCGGCCTTCGTCTCGCTGCTCGGCAGCACACGGCAGTTGACGCCGACGGAGATGGCCGACTTCACGGCCTTCGTCCGCACGCTCGCCTACCCGCCGAACCCGAACGAGAACCTCGACCGCACGCTGCCCAACCCGGCCACCGGCCCCAACGCCGTGCGCGGCCAGCAACTCTTCAACGCCGCGCCGCTCGACGCGGGTGCGCTCACCTGTAACGCGTGCCACGCGGCGCAGAACTTCGGCACGGGCACGAGCCGTGTGATCATCCCGGCGCAGGCGTTGCAGGAGTCGCAGGCGTTCAAAGTGCCGCAACTGCGCGGGCTGTATCAGAAGACGGGCTTGCAGCGCGCGGCGGGCGAACAACTCGCCGGCTTCGGCTTCGCGCACGACGGCAACTTCGACAACATCTTCTCGTTCCTGCACGCGCCCGTCTTCACCTTCCAGAACGACGGCCAGCGGCGCGACATCGAAGCCTTCATGATGGCCTTCGACACCGGCACAGCGCCCGCCGTCGGCTTGCAGGTCACGGTCAACGCCGCGAACAAGAACTCGCAAGCCGTGACGGATCGCGTCAACCTGCTCGTCGCGCAGGCGAACGCGCGCAACTGCGATCTGATCGTCAAAGGCGTCTTCAACGGCGCGCGGCGCGGCTTCTTCTTCAACGCCCTGGGCGGCGGTCTCGGCGCGTTCCAGCCCGACCGCGCCGCCGAGAACGTCACCAGCGCGCAGGCGCTCATACAGGCCGCGGGCGCGGGCGCGGAACTGACCTTTACGGGCGTGCCCCTCGGCGCGGGCCGCCGCCTCGGCATAGACCGCGACGGCGACAACACGCTCGACGGCGACGAGACGAGCCTCGCCGCCACCATCACGGGCCGCGTGACGGCCGTCGCGGGTCAACCCGTGGGCGGCGTCACGGTCACGCTCAACGGCCCCGGCGGCACGATCATCGCGCAGACCGCCGCCGACGGCCGCTACTCGTTCGCGAGCCTGCCGGGCGGCGCGTACACCGTCACGCCCGCGAAGTCGAACTACACGTTCGCGCCCGCGAGCCAGAGCTTCACGAACGTGGGCGGCGAGTTGGTCGTCAACTTCGTCGCGCCGAGCACGGTGCAGTTCGCCGCCGCCGACTTCACGTTCGGCGAAGCGGCGGGCACGGCCCTGCTCAACGTCACGCGCACGGGCGATCTCTCGACGACGGCGCGCGTGAGTTACACGACGCAGGACAACACGGCCGCGGTGCGCTGCGACGATCAGACGAGCGCGCCGGGCGTCGCCTTCGCGCGCTGCGACTACGCGACCACCGTTGACACCTTGCAGTTCGCGCCCGGCGAGGCGCAGCGGACGATCAGCGTGCCGCTGATAGACGACGCGCACGTCGAAGGCGCGGAGGCGGTGACGCTCACCTTGCGCGACCCCGAAGGCGTGACGCTCGGCGCGCAAGCCACGGCGACGCTCACCATCACGGACAACGACGGCGGTGTGCTCGCCGTCAACCCGATCTTCGGCAGCCCCTTCTTCGTCCGCCAGCAGTACCTTGATTTCCTGTCGCGCGAGCCTGAGCCGGACGGCCTCGCCGCGTGGCTGCGCGTCTTGAACAACTGCTCGGACGTGAACAACGAGCCGGCGTGCGACCGGCTGACCGTATCGGCTTCGTTCTTCGGCTCGCAGGAGTTCCAGTTGAAGGGCTACTTCGTCTTCCGCTTCTACAAGGTCGCCTTCAACCGGCTGCCGGCTTACGACGAGATCATCCCGGACATGCGCGGCGTGACGGGGCAGACCGCCGAAGAGGTCTTCCAGAAGCGCGCGGCGTTCGCCGACGCGTGGGTCGAGCGCCCCGAGTTCGTCGCGCTCTACCCGAACACCGTCACCGACGCGCAGTACGTCCAAACGCTCCTGGCGCGCTACCAGACGACGGCCATCAACACGCCCGACCCGCTCAACCCCGACGGCACGCAGTTCGTCACGCTCACGCAGAACGATCTCATCGCGCGCCTCGCCGCCGGCACGCTCACGCGCGCGCAAGTCCTGCGCGCCGTCGTCGAGAGCCGCGAGGCGGACGCGAAGGAGTTCAACGGCGCGTTCGTCTCGATGCAGTACTACGGCTACCTGAGAAGGACGCCCGAAGCGGACGGCTACAACAACTGGCTGAACTACCTGACGGCGCACCCGTCGGACTTCCGCACGATGGTCAACGGGTTTATGAACTCCGTCGAGTACAAGCTCCGCTTCGGCGCGACGCAGTGAGCGGACGGCGGGTGTGCCGGACTCTTTGCCTGGCCGTCATTTGGTGTAAAAATTCTCTCTGCCGAAGGAGGGATTAATTCTAATGCGCAACGAATTCACCGCCGTCATCGAGCAGGACGGGGAGTGGTTCATCGGCTATTGCCCCGAGATTCCGGGCGCTAATGGGCAGGGGCGCACAGTCGAAGAGTGCCGGGAAGACTTGGCGGAGGCCATCGCTCTCATCCTCGAAGACCGGCGCGAAGACGGTTTGCGCGGAGTGCCGCAGGACGCTATACGGGCCACGGTCGTGGTGCAATGAAGCGCAGCTCATTGTTGCAGCACTTGCGTAAACACGGCTGCTACTTGAAGCGCGAAGGGCGGAAGCATTCTCTGTGGCTGAACCCGAAGACGGGCGCGGTTGAGGCCGTGCCGCGCCACACTGAGATAGCGAACCAACTCGCCAAGAAGATTTGCCATAACTTGTCCGTGCCAGAGCCTTAGACTCCCGTCGTGGCGGCGACGAGCGGCTCGATGGTCTCTTCGAGGGCCGTCTCGGTCAGGCCGGCTTCGACGCCCGCGAAGAGATACCAGCGTTCGGTGTGCGTGGCGGTCGCGCCGGGTTCGAGGCGCGTGAGCGGCGCGAGCGATTCGAGTTCGACGTAGTCGCCCGCCGTGTAGGTCTCGACGTTGCAGCCGTAGTCCGGGTAGGGCGCGCCCTCTTCGTAGGGGAAGCGTTTGACGAACAGTTCGTCGCCGCGCAGGTAGGCGGCCCAGCCGAGTTTGCAGAGCGCGCCGATCTTCTGCGGGTCGGGCGCGTCCGCCGCGGCGCGCAGGCGCGCGTAGCGGCGGCCGAAGGTGAAGCGCGCGTCGCTCATGTCCGTGTAGTGCCAGAGGACGAAGGGGCGCGCGGGCAGTAGCGCCTGACTCCAAGTGCGAAACGGCTCCTGCGGGATGATGACCTCGCCGCCGCCCGCCATGATCGTGATGGCCCACGGCGCAAGCTCCACGGGCCACGCGCCCTGGTTCGTGACGCGGTGCTCCAAGGTCAGCCCCGTGCCTTCGGCGTCGAGCGCGAGGCGCAGTTCTTTCTGTATGCCGACCTGCTCCTCCGTGGGCGCGACGAGGCGGACGGTGCGCGCGTCGTCGAACTCGAAGGCGACCGGCGCGTTGTCGGGCGCGTAGCTGCGCGGTTTGGCTTCGGGCGCGGCCCAGAGGCGGTGGCCGCCCCAGGGCTTCCAGTCGCCCAACTCCGTCGTCAGCACGACGCCGGGCACTGCGCCCAGGATGTTCGCGCCGCCGCGCCGCCCGTAGTGCGCGACGCGCGGCCCCACGTCGGTCGTGAAGACGACCTCGCAGGTGTCGTTCGCCAGCCGGTAGCAGTTCGGCAGGCCCAGGCAAGAGACCTTCTCCAACGCGCCCTCCTCGCTTCGCCCTTGACGGATTCGGGGTTTGCTGCGAGTGTAGCGCGGCCCCGTTTATTTGCAAGCGGCCTCGCCGCCGACGTGCCCCCTAAAAAACGTCAGGTCGCAACGCCATGCCCCGAACCAGCCAACCCCGAAGCCGCCTGGCGCGCGCGCTGCTCATCCTGTTAGTCGCGCTGGGCGCGTGGGTCGCCTTCGACCTGACCCGTGCGCCGCAGACCGACATCCGCCGGTTCGATCCCGAAGAGGTCGCGCGCCTCGACACGGCCATGTGGCGCTCTTACTACGCGCGCCAGCGCGCGCGCCTCTTCTTCCAGTTGGGCGAACTGCTGCGGACGCAGTACCACTTCCCCTTCTGGCAGTCGCAAGGCGTGGCCTACCACGCCGCGCGCGCCGCCTTCGTCTTCAAGGACGGCAAGCAGCGCGCCGACTACGAACGCGCCTTGCCCGACCTCGTCCGCTTCTACGAATCAATCCGCCGCACGAGCAACGTCCCGTTCGATCCGCAGCGCGCCGCGCAGCTTGAGTTGGAATGGTGGATCGTCCACCGCCAGCGCGCCGAGCACGCGCCCGACGATCTGCCGCGCGCGCTCGCCGCCGCCGCCGCCGAAATCTACCAGACCGACCCCGCGCGCCTCGACGAGTACGCGCGCCTGCGCGCCGAAGCCATGCACATCCGCGACGACCGCGCCGCCGCGGGCGGCGTCTCCGAAGCCGAGTGGCAGCGCATAGACCAACTGCTCCACGACTCCTGGCGCGCGCTCCACGAAGCGGTCAACCGCTGAGCGTCGCGGCGCGCCGCGGTCGAGCATGAAGGACACGCTGATGTTAGTGGTGATAGCTCTCGGCCTGGTCTTACTGGGCTACAAGTTTCTACTGGCCAGCCGGCACCGTGCGTTGCGCGCAGAACGGCCCGACCAGCCGCCGGTCGTCCGGTCTGACCGTGTAGACCGGCTCGTGCAGCTCGCCTGCCTGTGTCTGGGCTGGCTCTTCACCTGCGCCGGGGCGCTGTTCCTCGGCTTGCTGCTCTACGTGTGGCTGCGCGGACTGCGATAAGCCGCCGCGCCGCAAACACTCACTAGACAAGCGTGCGCTCAATCCTTTAACGTATCGAGTTCAAGCGACGGACTGTTTCGTGCCAGGCGTGCGAAAGTGGCGGAATTGGCAGACGCGCATGACTTAGGATCATGTGCCGCAAGGCGTGGGGGTTCGAGTCCCCCCTTTCGCATTAAGAGTTTTCGCGTGATGGTTGAGCGCACGGTCGCATTCATCTGAACTAACAGGAAGGATGCCCGCCCGGCCCTTTTGTCCGTGAGGCGCGCGGCGGGCTTTAGTGTTTCGCATGAAGACAGAACTGGTTGATCATTCGCCGACGCGCAAGGAGTTGAAGATCGAGATTGACGCCGACGCCGTGCGCGCCGAGTACGACCGCGTGAGCGACCGCTACGCCGCGCAGGCCAACGTGCCCGGCTTCCGCAAGGGGCACGCGCCGCGCTCGGTCGTGCGCACGCGCTTCAAGCACGAGATTCGCGGCGAGGTCGTGCAGAACCTCGTGCCGCAGGCCGTGCAGGACGCCATCGTCGAACGCAACCTCGACGTGGTCGGCGAGCCGGACATACACCTCGCAGACGAGGCGGGTTTGGAGAAGTTAGGGCAGCAGCCGCTCGCGCTCCACGCGCACGTCGAGGTCTTACCCGATTTCGAGTTGGGGCAGTACAAGGGGCTTGCGGTCGCGCGCCGCACGCGCCCGGTCAAGGACGAAGAGGTCGAGCAGTTGATCGCGCAACTGCGCGAGTCGGCCGCCTCCTTGCAGCCGGTCGAGGATCGCGCCGCGGAGTTGGGCGACACGGTGACGGCCGACTTCCTTGGCAAGTACATCGAGCCGCAGGAGCCGGACGACATCAACGTCTCGGAGGTGGAGGTCGAGTTGGGCGGGCCCGGCGTCGTCGCGGAGTTCACCGAGAACCTGACGGGCGCGCGCCCCGACGACGTGCGCACCTTCCGCGTGCAGTACCCCGAAGATTTTCAGCGCGCGCCCGCGCTCGCCGGCAAGCTCATCGAGTACACGGCGACGGTGACGGCCGTCAGGCGCAAGGAACTGCCGGAGTTGGACGACGAGTTCGCGCGCAGCCTGGGCGAAGAGATCGACTCGGTGGCGGCGCTGCGCGAGCGCGTGCGGGCGGATTTGGAGGCGCGCGCGCGGCACGAGGCCGAGCAGCAGATGCGCGCCGAGTTGATGCGGCAGTTGATCGCGGCGCACCAGTTTGAAGTGCCGGAGACGCTGGTCAAGAGCCAGGCGCGGCGGCTGCTCGAATCCACCGTCCGCGACATGATGCAGCAGGGCTTCGACCCGCGCGTCGCCGAGATCAACTGGGCGGAGATGGAGGGCGTCTTCAAGGGGCAGGCGACCGAAGACCTGCGCGGCTCGATCCTCCTAGAGCGCGTGGCCGAGGCGGAGCAGGTGGAGGTCGAGCCGGCCGAGATCGAGCGCGAGATCGAGTTGCTGGCGCGGGCCACGCGCCAGTCGGTCGAGCAGGTGCGTGCTGCCTTGACAAAGCAGGGGGGCGAACGTAGCATCGCCGAAAGGTTGCGCCACCGCAAGGCGCTCGACCTGATCGTTGACAGCGCGCAAGTCCGCGACGAAGAGTGGCGCGAGCCTGAAGCGCCGGCCGCAACGACGGCGGAAGCGCCGCCGACCGAAGCCGAAGCGACGGCTGAGACGGAAGCGCCGCCGACCGAGGCGGCCGCGAGTGAGACGGAGGCGGCGGGCGACGCGGCGGCCGCGGCCGAGCCTGCGCCCGACGAGCCGCAGGCGGCCGAAGAGGCGCAGGGCTGAAGCGCCGCGCGCGTAACATAATTGAAGGGTTCCAACCTGAGGCTTGAAATCTCCGCACGAGAGAGTTCAAGCCTCGTGGCTCAAAGGCCGGGAGTTCAGACGTTATGGCATTAGTTCCGATGGTGGTCGAGCAGACCTCGCGCGGCGAGCGCGCCTTCGACATCTACTCGCGGCTGCTGAAGGACAACATCATCTTCCTCGGCACGCCGATTGACGACATGATCTCGAACCTGATCGTCGCGCAACTGCTCTTTCTCGAAGCCGAAGACCCGGAGAAGGACATCAACCTCTACATCAACTCGCCCGGCGGCTCGATCACGGCCGGCATGGCCATCTACGACACGATGCAGTTCATCCGCCCCGACGTGACCACGATCTGCGTCGGGCAGTGCGCCTCGATGGCGGCGCTCCTGCTGGCGGCGGGCGCGAAGGGCAAGCGGTTCGCGCTGCCCAACTCGCGCATCCTCATCCACCAGCCGTCGGGCGGCGCGCAGGGGCAGGCCACGGACATCCGCATCCAGGCCGAAGAGATCATCCGGATGCGCGAGCTGACCTCGAACATCCTGGCCAAGCACACGGGCCAGGCCTACGACATCATCGAGCGCGACGTGGAGCGCGACCGCATCATGTCCGCCATGCAGGCCAAGGAGTACGGCCTGCTCGACGAAGTGATCGTCCACCGCGAGTAGTCCGCCGGCCGGCGCGCGAGACGGGCCGGCGAACGAGGCACCTATTCCCCGATCTCGCGGGCGCGCGCCGGGTTGCGCGCCCGCACACCACGCCCGCGCGCGTTTGTGCTATAGTGTTCCCGGCGACAACGCCTTGTGAGAGGGTTTGCGCCGCACAGTCGCCGCGCCCCTTTCGACCTCAAGCGTGCCGCCCGTCCGCCGGCCCGTTAAGTTTTTGACACGCTGACCTGAGAGTCCGTCGCCGTAAGAGACCGCCGAGGCCCCCTAAAAACTTATGGTACGCCGAACCGACGACACGTTGCGCTGTTCGTTCTGCGGCAAGTCGCAGAACGAGGTGAAGAAGCTCATTGCCGGCCCGACCGTCTACATCTGCAACGAGTGCATTGACATCTGCAACGAGATCATCACCGACGACCAGCAGGCCGAGGCCGTCGCCTCGCGCCCGCCGCTCCCGAAGCCGCACGAGATCAAGTCGTTCTTAGACGAGTACGTCATCGGGCAGGAGGAGACGAAGAAGCGCCTGGCGGTCGCCGTCTACCAGCACTACAAGCGGATCGAGTTGGCGCGCCGGCGCAGTGACGTTGAGATTCAGAAGTCGAACATCCTCCTCATCGGCCCGACCGGCACGGGCAAGACGCTGCTCGCGCAGACGCTCGCGCGGATGCTCTCCGTCCCCTTCACCATCGTGGACGCGACGACGCTCACCGAGGCGGGCTACGTCGGCGAGGACGTGGAGAACATCATCCTCAAGCTCTTGCAGGCGGCGAACGGCGACGTGGAGCGCGCGCAGCAGGGCATCATCTACATTGACGAGGTGGACAAGATCTGCCGCAAGGACGAGAACCCGTCCATCACGCGCGACGTGTCGGGCGAGGGCGTGCAGCAGGCCTTGTTGAAGATACTCGAAGGCACGGTCGCCAACGTCCCGCCGCAGGGCGGGCGCAAGCACCCGCACCAGGAGTTCTTCCCCGTTGATACGACGAACATCCTGTTCATCTGCGGCGGCGCGTTCGTCGGCTTGGAGAAGGTGGTCGAACGCCGGCTGCGTAACAAGTCGTTCGGCTTCCGCGCCGAGATCAAGGGCAGCGCCGACCGCTACGCGGACGCCTTGGCCGCCGTGCAGCCGGAAGACCTCGTGCGCTACGGGCTGATCCCGGAGTTCGTCGGCCGCCTGCCCGTCACCGGCGTGCTGCACGAGTTGGACGAGGGCGCGCTCATACGCATCCTGACCGAGCCGAAGAACGCGCTCGTCAAGCAGTACCAGAAGAAGTTCGAGTACGACAACGTGCGCCTGCGCTTCACGGACGACGCTTTGAAGACCATCGCGCGCCAGGCGGTCGAGCGCAAGGTGGGCGCGCGCGGGCTGATGATGATCATGGAAGAGTTGCTCCTCGACGCCATGTACACGCTGCCGTCGCAGAAGCGCGTCAAGGAGTTCGTCATCACCTCGGAGATGGTCGAGCGCCGCCGCGCCGTGCCCGGCGAAGCCCTCACGGGCGTGGACGACGCCGCCGCCTGAGGCGGTGCCGGCCGGCGGCGGGCGCGCCTACAATAATTTAGGAAGAATCAGTTCGTGCCGCTGCCCATCCTTAAGGCTAACTCGCGAGGTCTGAGCGCGCCCGGCGGTCCCGGCCAGGTAAGTATGCGGCCGCGCGGCAACGCCTGGTCGCGCGCCCCCCTCCGGCTATGGCTGGTCTGCGCCGGCCTCATGTTGCTGCCCCCGTGCCTAACCGGCGCTGCCGCCCAGCCGGCCCGCGGCCGGCTCAAGTCTCTGGGCACCCTGCTGGGCGCAGACGCACCCTACGTCTTTCCGGAAAAACTGACCGTCAGCCGGGCACATAAATTCTACCTCCTCGACACCGAGCTACGAACGATCTTTGCCGGCGAACGGGCGCGGGGCGAGGTGACCCGCCTGTGCGAGCCGGGGGCGCTCGGGCGCATCTCGGACATGACGGTCGATCCGCAGGAGAATCTCTGGGTGCTCGACCCGACGAAGGCCAAAATCGCCCGGCTCGATGCGCGCTGCCAAGTCCGGGCGACGTTCACGGCAGACCGCTCCCCCCTGCGGCTGCAAGCGAACGCCTTCGGCGAGGTGGTGGTGCTGACTGGCGAAGGCGACGCCCTGTTCGACCTGTACAGCGCCGCCGGCAAGCGGCTACGCCGCTTCGGCCAGCGGCTGCGCTACGGCAACCCGACTGCCGATCACGAATTGAGCAACGGGCACCTCGTGGCGGACAACGCAGGCGGCTTCTATTTCAGCTTCAACTACCCGCCCTTGGTACAGCATTACGACCGTGGCGGGCGTCTGTTAAGCGAATTCAGGCCGGCGTCCGAGCGTCCCATCGGGCCGCCTGACATATCCGTCCGTCAACAGGGCAACATGTACGCCGTCACCTCTCGGTATCCGATCCTGGTGCTCGACATGGCCCTTGACAAGTTCAACCGGCTGTACCTGCTGACCTCGGGCGAGGACAAATCCCGAGCCCTCAATCAAGGCTCTCGGAAGATAGTGGTCACGAGCGGCCGGGGCAAAGTCCTACGGGCACTCGACCTGGAGGCGACCTCTTTCCACCGCTTGGCGGCCGGCGCGGACGGCAGCCTGTACTTGCTGCGCAATAGAAGGCCGTACCAGCTAGAGCGCTACGCGCTACCGTAGCCTTGCTGGCGGAGGCCCGGCGGCCAAAGGCGCGGGGCCGGCATCATTTCTGATTCTCTATCGCGTCGTCATGTCCTGCCTCCTTCCCCGGAAGCGAGGCGTCCGGCCACAGACCTTTCAACCAAGGAGAACGTAAAGATGCTCAGACGAACAACCCTCTCCGCCCTTAGCGGGATACTGCTCGCGTTGCTTCTTTTTTACGGCGGTCTGACCGGCCGCATGAGCGCGGCCTCGGCCGCGTGCGAAGGGCTATGCGACGAAAACGTCCAACTGGGCGGGAAGAACTGCTCCTTCGACCACTGCGTCATCCAGCCGAGTACCTCCGGCGTGGCCTGCTACTACAACTGCGGGACCGGCATGCTGGAATAGCCGCAGCGCGCCGAGCCGGCGGTTCAGCGCCGCACGGCTTACCACAGACTTCGGCGGCCGCGCCCGGCCGGGCGCGGCCGCCGAACCGGCCGACCTAAGAGGCAGCATGAAGCAGAAGGCGCTCTTAAAGTTGCTTACCGCGATTATTCCATTCGCCCTCGCCTGCGCGGCCACGCTCCTGCTTCTCGACAAATGGCACCCGCGCCCCCCGGATACAGGGAGCCGGGTGGTGCCGGCGAAGCCAGGCGGCGGGGCCGACCAGCCACAAACTTACTGGCCGGAGGTAAGCGGGGTCGTGCCCGGCGAGACCGTCCCTTTGCCGGAGTTGCCAGCCTTGGACGGGACATCGGTGGCGCTGGGCAAGTTGGACGGAGACTACCTGCTGTGCGGCTTCATCTCGGACAAGTGTTACAACTGCGCGCAAGACTCGGAGTTCTGGCGGGATTTGAAAGGCGCGGCGGCGCAACGCCGGATCGCTTTCTACCTCATTAACGTGGCCAGCAGCAGCGCCGATCCGAGCAGCAGCCGACAGTTCGCCGCGGCCATGGGCTTTAGCGACCTGCCGGTGCTCTACGATCCGCGCAACGAGGCGCTGAATATCTTCAGGGTCGGGGCTACACCGCAGTACGTCCTGCTGAGCACCGGGGGACGAGTGCTCGCCCGCTGGGACGGGGTCAGACATTACGACCGCCGCCGCGCGCCGGAGCAGATGCAGGAGTTCTTCGCTTACGCGCGCGACTGACGGCGGGTCGCGCCCGCACGGGTGGCACACATGCTACTTTTAAGCCGATTCGGCGGGGCAGCGCGGCCGCACGCCCGCAGACTCTTTTTCGTTGTCGCCGCCGCCTGGCTGGCGCTGCCGCCCGGCGTCGCCGGCCAGCGCCCGCGGCGGCAGGCGGCCGATGCGGCCGCGGCGGACTGGCAGCGGCACGCCAATCTCGAAGACGCGCTCAGGCTGCTCCCGCAACTGGCTAACGAACTCCGCAGCGAAGACGACACCGCGGCGGCGGCGCGGCTTCAGGCGCAGGCGGCCGACCTGCTGTGGAAGTTCGACGAGCCGGCGGCGCGCGCGATCTTCCGCGAAGCCTACGACGCGCTGCTGCGGGCACTTGACGAAGGCGGCCGGGCGGCCGGGGCCGAGGCGGGCGTTAAGGCGCGGCGGCAAGCCGCCGCGTTGATGGAAGTCCTGCGCCGGTTCGGCACGCACGACGGCCTGGCGGCCGAAGACTGGCGGCGGCGCTTCGAGCGGGCCGGCGGGCGCGCCCCTGGCGCGCCGGAGATGTCTCCCTCGGATGTGGAACTGCTCGCGCAACTCGCCCTCGAATTAGCCGCCGACGACCCGCCGCAGGCACTGCAACTCGGGCTGCGCGCGCTGCGCGGCTTACACCTGCCGGAAGGGTTCGGCCGGCTCTTGTTCGCCCTCAGCAGGAGCGACAAGGCCCTGAGCGATGCCCTGCTCCAGGAGGCGGTCGCCGCCCTGCGGCGGCAGGGCTATCCCTACAGCCCGGCCCTCGTCCCGCTGAGCAATTACGTGTTTGACGCGCAGGGGCAAGCGTTCACCAACTCACCGCCGGCGAACGTGCAGGCTGTAACCGGTTACTTGCTCGACGCGGCGGCCGCGCAGGCGCTGCGCTGGCGCAACCTTAGGCTCGCGGGCGGGACGCACCTGCCGCCGCCCGACGCACAACTTTACCTGTTCTTGAGCGCCCGCGCCCTGCCGATCATTAGCTCGCATGCGCCCGACAAGTTACAAACCCTGCTGGAGTCGTTGCACGAGTCGAGCGCCGGGCTGAGCCAAGAGGAGGCCAGGGCCGCGACCGAGGCCGGCCTCGCCCAACAGCGAGCGGCCGCGAGCGAGGGCCTGACCCGCGCGGACATTGACACGCGCGTGGCGCAGGCGGAGCGCGAACCCGGCCAGGCGGCGCGCGACGAGTTGCTGCGGCGCATCGCGGTGGACGCGCTCCACTCCGACCGCGCGCGCGCCCTGGCGGTGGCCGAACGCATCAGTGACGCGCGGCTGCGGGCGCGAACCGAAGACGACATCAGGCTCCTGATCGTTGCCGACAGACTGCGGGCTGGGAGCTACGACGAGGCGCGGCCCGTCATCCTGAAACTGAATGACACTAACCTGAAGGCCAGAACGCTCGCGCAGTTGGCCGACCGCGCGCTGGCACAGCCGCGCGACTTGGCGCGGGCGGGCGAACTGCTCGCCGAGGCTTACGCCATCGCCGCTAAGGGCGACAACGACTTGGATAAGGTGCTGACGTTTCTGGCCATCGCCGAGAAGTTCGCCAAATACGATCCGGCCCGCGGGTTCGAGTTGTTAGCCGCCGCCAGCAAGCTCGTCAACCAACTACCCTCCGACGCCTTCCTGCCGCTGCTCGCCCCGGCGCAGGACACACGGGACACGGTGCGGCTGATCGTGGCCGTCGGCGGCCGGGAATTTACGACGGGCGCGCGGGCGAGCATAGACGCCCTCGACCTAACGCCGGTGCAGACGTTCGCCGAGTTAGACTACCAACGGACGAGGATGTTGGGTGACGCGGTCAGCAACAAGCTCGTCCGGGCCAAGTTTCTGCTGGCCTCGGCCGGCTATGTTCTGCGCGCCCCCGCCCCGCCGCGGCGGCCGGCGGCTCAGTAGCGCGTTCATTTAAAATCGTCTAATATCTATTTTGCCTGCGCGGCCGCATTGCACAGCCACGCCGCCTGGCGCGCCCCACTCACGAGCGAGGCGCGGACTCAGCCAGAGGAAAGCAGTCATCTAGTTTTATGGAAGAATACTCAGACCGCACGCCCGCCGACATCGCGCGCCTGCCGATGGTGCCGATCCGCGACGTTGTCATCTTCCCGTTCACGAAGGTCGCCTTCAAGATCGGGCGGCCCGGCTCGATCCGCGCGCTCGAACAGGCGCTGCAAGCCGACCGCACCATCTTCCTCGCGACGCAGCACGACGCCTCGATTGACGAGCCGCTGCCCGCGCAGATTTACGGCGTCGGCACGATTGCGCGCATCCTGCAAGCGACCAAGCAGGAGAACGGGCAGATCAAGGTCGTGGTCGAGGGGCGCGAGCGCGCCACCACGATCCGCGTCGAGAACGACAACGGCGCGTTCACGGCGACCCTCAGGCGCGCGCCGCAGGCGGCCGAGGCGGGGCAACGCGTCGAGGCATTCATCCAGCGCATCGCGCAGCTCGTCGAGCAGCACATGCGGCTCGCGCCCGACGCGCAGACCGACGCCCTACAGACCGCGCTCCGCAACCAGGACCCGTCGCACCTCGCCGACGCGCTCGCGTCGCAACTGCGCATCTCGGTCGAGGACAAGCAAGGGCTGTTGGAAATCTTCTCGCTGCACAACCGGCTGCAACGGCTGATCGAAATCCTCGAAGGCGAGGTCGAGAAGCGGCAACTCGACCGCACCATCCAGGCGCGCGTCAAGCGGCAGATGGAGAAGGCGCAGAAGGAGTATTACCTCAACGAGCAGATCAAGGCCATCCACAAGGAACTCGGCCGCAAGGACGAGAAGGCCGAGATGGAAGACCTGCGCAAGCGGATCGAAGAGGCCGGCATGACCGAGGAGGCCAAGGAGAAGGCCTTGCAGGAACTCCACCGCCTCGAAGCCATGCCGCCGATGTCCGCCGAAGGCACGGTCTCGCGCACTTACATTGACTGGCTGCTGAGCGTGCCGTGGAAGCAGCGCTCGAAAGAGATCAAAGACCTGAAGAAAGCCGAAGAGGTCTTGAACGACGACCACTACGGGCTTGAGAAGATCAAGGAGCGCATCCTCGAACACCTGGCGGTGCGCCAACTGGTCAAGAACCCGAAAGGCTCGATCCTCTGCTTCGTCGGCCCGCCCGGCGTCGGCAAGACCTCGCTGGGCAAGTCCATCGCCAAGGCGACGGGGCGCAAGTTCGTTCGGCTGTCTCTGGGCGGCGTGCGCGACGAGGCGGAGATACGCGGCCACCGGCGCACCTACATCGGCGCGCTGCCCGGCCAGATCATCCAGATGATGAAGAAGGCCGGCACGGTCAACCCGCTCATCCTCTTGGACGAAGTGGACAAGCTCGGCGCGGACTTCCGCGGCGACCCGTCGGCGGCGCTCCTCGAAGTGCTCGACCCGGAGCAGAACAACACGTTCCAGGATCACTACCTCGACGTGGAGTACGATCTCTCGAAGGTCTTCTTCATCGCCACGGCGAACGTGCTGCACACGATCCCGCCGGCCCTGCAAGACCGGCTCGAAATCCTGCGCCTGTCGGGCTACACCGAGCGCGAGAAGTTGCAGATCGCCAAGCGCCATCTCGTGCCGAAGCAAGCCGAGGGGAGCGGGCTGGCGGTCGCGCAGGTCGAGTTCACGGACGACGGTCTGCTTGAGTTGATCCGTTCGTACACGCGCGAGTCGGGCGTGCGCAACCTGGAGCGCGAGATCGGCTCGTGCTGCCGCAAGGTCGCGCGCAAACTCGTCGGCGAGCAGGCGGGCGAGGGCTTCAGAGAGAGCGTCACGGCCGAGCGCGTGCGCGAGATGCTGGGGCCCGTCAAGTTCCGGCAGCAGCGCGCCGCGGCCGAGAGCGAGATCGGTTTGGCCTTGGGTCTCGCGTGGACGGAAGTCGGCGGCGAGGTCTTACAGATCGAGGCGACGCTGACGAACGGGCGCGGCGGCGTGACGCTGACGGGCAAGCTCGGCGAGGTCATGCAGGAGTCGGCGCAGGCGGCGCTGACCTGCATCAAGGCGCGCGCCGAGCGGCTCGGCATGAGCCTCGACCACATACGCAAGCGCGACCTGCACGTCCACATCCCCGAAGGCGCGATCCCGAAGGACGGCCCCTCGGCGGGCGTGACGCTCGCCACGGCGATGGCCTCGGCCCTGATGCGCGTGCCCGTGCGCAAGGAGGTCGCCATGACGGGCGAGATCACGCTGCGCGGGCGCGTGCTGCCCGTGGGCGGCATCAAGGAGAAGCTGCTCGCGGCGCACCGCATCGGCGTGACCACGCTCCTGCTGCCGAAGGAGAACGAGAAAGACTTGATCGAGGTGGACGAGGAGGTGCGCAACGCGCTCGACATCCACACGGTCGAGTCCATTGACGAGGTGTTGGCGCTCGCGCTCGAAGAGGCGTGCCCGACCGACGCCGCCACCACCGACACGCCCGCGCCGCAGCCGCCTATCTGGACGCCGCCGCCCGCGCAGGGCACGCCCACGATGGCGGACTGAAGCCCGACGGCAGAAGAAGCGCGCCGCACAGTTGCCGGCGCGTTTCTCTTTTTGCGTCGGGCTGGAGTCTGATCCGCGCGTCGCGGCGGCGCGGCCAGCGCGCGCGCCGGCCCCGAAAAAGTTTCCCGCAGGGTTCACAAGAGCAGTTTCATTCTGTGCCCGCCGCGCCGAGCGCGGGCGGCGGTGCGCTGTGCCATGAGGAGCGAACGAGCCATGAGCGACAACAAACAGGCGGCCGCCGAGCTGATCCTGAAGCTGTACGACCTGCGCCGCGAGGAGACGATGCGCAAGGCGCGCAACTGGATCATGACCTTCAACCCCGACAGCATTGACGACATCATCGCCGCGCTGATGGGCGAGAACAACGCCTACTTCCGCCAGGTCACTTCCTACTGGGAGATGGCCGCGGCGCTCGTCAACCACGGCGCGATTGACGAACAGATGTTCCACGACGCCAACGGCGAGCACCTGTTCGTCTACGCCAAGTTCCACCCGTTCATCAAGGAGATGCGCGAGCGCTTCGGCCCGCACACCTTCCAGCACCTCGAACGGCTCTGCCTGAGTCTGCCCGACGCCGAGCAGCGCCTCGCGGAGTTGCGCGAGCGCGCCCGCCGCTTCGCCGCCCTGCGCGCCGAGCAGGCGCAAGCCAAGGAAGCCACAGCGTAGGAAGGGCTGAGGGCTGAGGGCTGAAGAAGAACCGGCCGGTTCTACTTCCCTTTCAGCCCTCAGCCCTCAGCCCTCAGCCCTCAATGAAGATTTCCAGCGCCGAGTTCGTTAAGAGCGCGTTCGCCGAAGCCCAGTGGCCCGTGGGGGACTTGCCGGAGGTGGCGTTCCTGGGGCGGTCGAACGTGGGCAAGTCGAGTCTGATCAACTCGCTGCTGGGCGTCAAAGGGTTGGCGCGCACCAGCTCGACGCCGGGGCGGACGCAGGCGTTGAACTTCTTCCTGCTCAACGGGAAGTTCCGGTTCGTGGACTTGCCGGGCTACGGCTACGCGCGCGTGCCGGAGGCGATCAGGCGGTCGTGGGGCGAAATCGTCACCGGCTACCTTGCCAAGCGCCCCAACCTTGTGCTATCAATTCACATCGTAGACTCGCGTCACGATCCCACAAAATTGGACGTGCAGCTTCATGACTGGCTAGTCGCCCACGCGAAGCCGCACCTGATTGTGGCCACCAAGGCCGACAAGCTCTCGCGCAACGAACTCCGCCGGAGCCTCGGCCGCGCCGCTGCGGCGCTCGGCCCCGGTGAGATCGTCGCGTACTCCGCCGTGACGGGGCAGGGGCGCGACCGCGTCTGGCGCGCGCTCTCGGCGGCCCTGACCGTCTCACAAACCCCCTATTGAAAAGCTTGCTGATTTCAATCAGGCGACGCGCGGACGGCGGCGGGCATCTAACGGGTGCTGATAATCTTCCCGCGTGACAGTTTGTGAGTCTGGCCCCGAAGGCGAGGCTTGAAGGGGTCTCGCAAAACCACCTCGCAGCTTTACCGCTGGACATGCACTGCCCGCCTGCGCGGCGTCTGCCCCGAACTAGCAGCCCCCGCGCGTCCGCGGCACAATTTTCCCGTAATCATCGTTTGATTCATCCGGTTGATTGCACGCAATTCAATCGCATTGACAGTAACACGACACGAGTTGGACACAACTTGTGGCTAGAGAGGGGCGAACCGGCCGCGCACTTGTTCGCGCACGACCGTTCGCCGAGAGAAGAAAAGAGATGTCACAACGCACAACACGCACACGCAGCAGCAACGCTAACGGCGCGGCCGACGGCAACATCGGCAAGCGCGGCGCGCCCACGACGGCCGCCGCCGTCGACCTGCCGCCCGATCCGCCCGACGACCGCGAGTACCTCGAGGCCGCGGGCGACGGCACCGCGTTCAACCTGGCCACGCTCAAGGAGATGTCGATCTCCAAGCTGACGCAGATCGCCAAGGAGTTGGACGTGCCCGGCGCGACGGGGATGCGCAAGCAAGAGTTGATCTTCAAAGTCCTCGCGGCGCAGACCGAGAAGAGCGGTCTGATCTTCTCGGAGGGCGTGCTCGAAACCCTGCCCGACGGCTTCGGCTTCCTGCGCGCGCCCGAGTACAACTACCTGCCCGGCCCCGACGACATCTACGTCAGCCCGTCGCAGATACGCAAGTTCGACCTGCGCACCGGCGACACCGTCTCGGGCCAGATTCGCCCGCCCAAGGAGGGCGAGCGCTACTTCGCGCTCATCAAGGTCGAGGCCATCAACTTCGAGGCCCCCGACCAGGCGCGCGAGAAGGTCTTCTTCGACAACCTGACGCCGCTCTACCCGAACGAGCGGCTGCGCATGGAGACGCAGTCCGACAACCTCGTGGCGCGCGTCATCGATCTCGTCACGCCCATCGGCAAGGGGCAGCGCTGCCTCATCGTCGCGCCGCCGCGCACCGGCAAGACGATGATGTTGCAGGCCATCGCCAACTCCATTTCGCAGAACCACCCCGAAGTGACGCTCATCGTCCTGCTCATTGACGAGCGCCCCGAAGAGGTCACCGACATGCAGCGCTCGGTTCAGGGCGAGGTCATCTCCTCGACCTTCGACGAGCCGCCGACGCGCCACGTGCAGGTGGCCGACATGGTGATCGAGAAGGCCAAGCGCCTCGTCGAGCACAAGCGCGATGTGGTGATTCTGCTCGACTCTTTGACGCGCCTCGCGCGCGCGCACAACGCGGTCGTGCCGCCGTCGGGCAAGATTCTCTCCGGCGGTATTGACGCGAACGCCTTGCAGCGCCCGAAGCGGTTCTTCGGCGCGGCGCGCAACATCGAGGAGGGCGGCTCGTTGACCATCATCGCGACCGCGCTGATCGACACCGGCTCGCGCATGGACGACGTGATCTTCGAGGAGTTCAAGGGCACGGGCAACTGCGAAATCCACCTCGACCGCCGGCTCGTGGACAAGCGCCTGTTCCCCGCCATCGACATCCAGCGCTCCGGCACGCGCAAGGAAGAGCTGCTCATCCCGCCCGACGACCTGGCCCGCATCTGGGTCATGCGCCGGGTCTTGAACCCGCTCTCCCCCGTCGAGCAGATGGAGGTCGTCCTCGAACGGCTCGGCAAGACCAAGTCCAACGCCGAATTCCTGGCCTCGATGCAGACCTAAGCACCGTTCAAGGTTACAAGTTCAAGGTTCAAGGTCTCAGCGCAAGACTTTGAACCTTGAACTTTGAACGTTGAACCGGCGGTTGACAAACCCGGCGGGCGCTCTGCATATTAAGGCTTCCCCTGCGGTATCGGTCGGTTTGGGTCGAACGCCCTCGCGGTCGGGTGTCGGGTGAAGAGTCTTGCGCGTCGCGATTCTCACGGCTGAGGCGGTGCCGTTCGCCAAGACGGGGGGCTTGGGCGACGTGGCCAGCGCGCTGCCCAAGGCGTTGCGATCCGTCGCCGACCTCGACGTGTCGCTGGTGCTGCCGCTCTACGGCAAGACGGATCGCGCGCTCCTGCGCGAGCAGTTGTTTGACAACCTCGAATTCGAGTGGGGCGGCGGGACGCGCCGGGCCGGCGTCTGGTACAGCGAGGCCATCGGCGCGCCGACCTTCCTGATCGACCTGCCGGAGTATTTCGCGCGCGACCAAATCTACGGCTTCCGCGACGACCACGAGCGGTTCGCCTGCTTCAGCCGCGCGGCGCTGGCGCTGCTGCGCCGCTTGGGGCCGCCGCCCGACGTGGTGCACGGCAACGACTGGCAGTGCGGCTTCGCCGTCGCCGAGTTGCGCGCGCGCCGGCCCATCGATCCGTACTACGCGCGCACGCGCACACTCCTGTCGATCCACAACCTTGCCTACCAGGGTCTCTTCGACCCCGGCGCGCTCCCGTGGCTCGGCTTCGCCTACGGCGAGGTGCGCGACGCCTTCATACAGGACGGCACGGCCTCGGCCATGAAGGCGGGCCTGATGCTGGCGGACGCGCTCTCGACCGTGAGCCGCCGCTACAGCTACGAGATTCAGACGCCGGAACAGGGCAACGGGCTGGACTGGCTGCTGCGCCTGCGCAGCGACCGGCTCGTCGGCATCACGAACGGCGTGGACTACGAGGTCTGGAACCCGGCGACCGACCCGCACATCGCCGCGCACTACACGGCGGACGACCTCGCGGGCAAGCGCGAGTGCAAGCGCGACCTGCTCCGCCGCTTCGCGCTGCCGGAGGAGTTGGAGCGCCCCGTCGTCGCCATCATCTCGCGGCTCGTGGCGCAGAAAGGCTACGACCTGATCCAGCAGGCCGCCGGGCGCATCCTCGAAGTCGGCGCGTTCTTCGTCGCGCTCGGCGCGGGCGCGCGCGAGTACGAAGACTTCCTGCAAGCGTTGCGCGATCACGCGCCGCACCGGGTCGGGATTTACAAGGGCTTCGCGGGCGAGGCATTGGCGCACCAGATCGAGGCCGGCGCGGACATCTTCCTGATGCCGTCGCACTACGAGCCGTGCGGGCTGAACCAGATGTACTCGATGCGCTACGGCACGGTGCCGGTGGTGCGCGCCACGGGCGGTCTGGACGACACGGTCGAGGACTTCGACCGCGCGCGCCGCGCGGGCACGGGCTTCAAGTTCCGGCCCTACACGGCCGACGCGCTGTTGAGCAGTCTCTACGAGGCGCTCTACTGCTACGCCGAGCCGGAGGTCTGGCGCGTGGTGCAGACGAACGGGATGCGCGCGGACAACTCCTGGCAGGCGGCGGCGCGCAAGTACGTCGAGTTGTACCGCGCGGTCGCGCGGCTGTGACGGCGGCCGGGCGCGGAGCGATCTTTACGACCGCGCGGGTCGCGGTTGCGGTGTTGCTTCGTGGGTGTTGGTGGTTTATCTTCGCCCGGCGCGCGTGCGGCGGCGCGGGCCAAAATTTAAGGAGAGACGTGCGATGAGTGACAACGTCAGAGACGTGAGCGACAGCAGCTTCGAGGAGACCGTGCTGCGCGCGGAGCAGCCCGTGCTCGTGGACTTCTGGGCGGCCTGGTGCGCGCCGTGCCGGATGCTCGCGCCGACGGTGGACGCCGTGGCCGAGAAGTACGCCGGGCAGGCCCAGGTCGTCAAGCTCAACGTGGACGAGAACCCGACCGTTTCGCAGAAGTACGGCATCAAGGGCATCCCGACGCTGATCCTGTTCAAGGGCGGCAAGGAGGAGGAGCGCATCGTCGGGGCCACCTCCAAGGACGCCATCTCGCGCATGATCGACAAGCACGTCAACGCCAGCAGCGGCGCGGCCAACGCCTAGCCGGGCGCGCGCCTGAGGAGACGACGCGCGGCCCGCGCAAGCGGTTCAGAGCGGCCCGTTGCGCCGGGGGGCTTTCCGGCTGTTCGGCTGTTGAGGCGGGCGGCGCGCGCCGCCGTTAGTCGGGGCGCGCGCGACGCGCGACCGGCGCACGTGCTGATGAGACCACAAGACAACCTCCGCACGCTACAGAGCAAGCGGCGCGCGCTCGAAGAGCGGCTGACGGCCGCCAAGCGTCTGCGCGCCGTCGAAGACGCCCGCTTCCGCGCCCGGCAGGCGCAAGGCAAGCTGCGCCGCTTCCTGCACACGAACCTGCGCAAGCAGGAGGTCATCGCGGCCCTCGCCTTGCGGCGCGGCGAGTGCAACCGCTGCGGCGCGTGCTGCGAAATCCTGTACAAGTGCCCCTTCCTCAAGAAGCAGCCCGACGGCACGGGCCTCTGCGGCATCTACGAAGACCGGCCCAACTCCTGCCGCTACTTCCCCATCGATCAGCGCGACCTACAGGAAGTGCGCGGCACTTGCAGCTTCTACTTCATCGAAAAACCCGTCAAGCTGGAAAAGGCCAGTTGAAACAGCAGTCAGTAGCCGGTAGTCAGTAGTCAGTAGAAGAACATCATTGACGCTGACTGCCGGCGACGAAGTACGAAGGGCCACGAGTTTGAGACCTACTGACTACTGACTACCGACTACTGTCGTCATGGCTCCCATCATCGTCGTCATCGGCGCGCAGTGGGGCGACGAGGGCAAGGGCAAGATCGTTGACCTGCTCGCGGAACGCTTCGACGTGGTGGCGCGCTACCAGGGCGGGCACAACGCCGGCCACTCCGTGCAGGTCGGCGACAAGTCCTTCGTCCTGCACCTGCTGCCGTCGGGCATCATCCACCGGGGCAAGACCTGCGTGCTCGGCAACGGCATGGTCATCGAGCCGAAGGCTTTCTTCGAGGAGGCCGACCGGCTCGCCGAGCAGGGCATCGTCGTCACGCCGGAGCGCGTGCTCGTCAGTTCGCGCGCGCACCTGATCCTGCCCTACCACCGCGCGCTCGACCACACGAGCGAGGAGCGGCTCGGCAACGAGCGCGTCGGCACGACGCTGCGCGGCATCGGCCCGGCTTACGAAGACAAGGCGGGGCGGCGCGGCATACGCGTCGCGGACGCCGTCAACCCGGAAGTCCTGCGCGCGCGCATCGAGCGCAACCTGGCGGACGCCAACCGCGTCATCGAGGCTTACGGCGGCGCGGCGCTCGTGGCCGACGAAGTCTTCGCGCAGGTCGCGCCGCTCGCCGAGCGGCTCGCGCCCTTCATCGCCGACACGATGCACTACCTCAACCGCGCGGCGGCCGACGGCCGCACGATCCTGATCGAAGGCGCGCAGGCGACGCTCCTCGACGTGGATCACGGCACGTACCCGTTCGTCACCTCGTCGAACACGACCGCGGGCGGCGCGAGCGCGGGCACGGGCCTCGCGCCGCACCGCATCACGGGCGTGCTCGGCATCGTCCGCACCTACACGACGCGCGTCGGCGAGGGGCCGTTCCCGACCGAGATGGTCGAAGGCGAGGCGGAGTTGGGCCAACTGATCCGCGAGCGCGGGCGCGAGTACGGCGCGAGCACGGGCCGCCCGCGCCGCTGCGGCTGGTTCGACGCCTTCGCCACGCGCTACGCCGCCGAGCTGAACGGCTTCCACTCCGTCGCCCTGACCAAGCTCGACGTGCTCGACGCGCTCGCCGAAATCAAAGTCTGCGTCGGCTATCGGCTCGACGGGAAAGACCTGGAGACGTTCCCCGCCGTCGCGCACGACCTGCGCCGCGTCGAACCCGTCTACGAGACGCTGCCCGGCTGGCAGTCCGCGACCGTCGGCGTGACGGAGTTGGACGACCTGCCGGCCAACGCCCGCGCCTACGTCGAATTCCTCGCCCGCGCCATCGGCGTCGAGATCGGCCTCGTCTCCACCGGCCCCGAACGCGACCAAACCGTCGTCCTCCACGACTCCGCGCTCGGCCGCTGGCTCGCAGGATAAACCTGTCAACAGGTTGTAGATTGCTTAAGGCTTGATAAGGCTTGCCACGTCACTGTGGCGGAGGCTGATTATCTTTTTGCTCTTCGTTCGCCCGCTCGTGTGGTGGATGCACCCATCTGGGGCGGATTGCTGGCGTCCGGTCAATATAACTAGACTGCTCAGCCGGTGCTACCGCAGGTTCTAAAGTTTCTTGTGAGGCAGAATCTGCTTGTATGTCCTTACCTTGATTATTTAGTTCTAGACAATCAGCTTGGCGCGTTTTAGTTCTTCCAGGCTTGGGTGTGTTATGACTTGACGACGCTGGCGGCGCGGGCATTACTACCGTTACGTTTATATCAGGGGGTTTTGGAGGCTCCTTTGCGCGACTCTCAAAGACTTCGCCGAGTAGAGCAATGACGCCGGTTAATAACCAAACGACCCCACCTACAACCCCAAGGACTATGCCCCAATATTTGAGAGATTTTCTACCCATAACACCCTTCCTCAAACAAGCACGCGAGAGGTTATGCTTAGTCGTTTGATCGCTGTCATGTTATATTGAGTTGCAATCTAGAAGCAAGCTCTTTGCAGATGACTGCTTTTATTAAGTGCGGGCTGAGATTTCAGTGGTGGCGCGTCTGTTTTAAGTGTTGCGTTGACTTGAACGCCGATGGTTATTAGTATTGCCGCACGGAGCGAATGTCATGTAAGAGACAGGTCGGTAACTCAATGGTAGAGTATCGCCCTTTTAAGGCGAGAGTTGTGGGTTCGAATCCCACCCGACCTATTTTTTAATGAGCGCAGGTTCGAGTCCTGCTCGGCTCATCAAGTTAGACGGTTAGAGAGGGCGGCCCGCGGGGCCGCCCTCTTTCTTTTTCTCAGTACCAGTCGGCTTGCTTGTCCGCCCAGAGTTTTGCGCGCGGGATGGTGAAGACTTGGCTTGCGCTGGCCGCGCGTTCGAGGGGCGCGAAGTCGTCTGTGATGAGCGCGACGCGGCCGTCGAGCGGGACTTTGTGGCGCGCGCGCGTCTGGTAGTCGCGGGTGCGCCCGCGGCGCTGCGCGTAGTAGGCGCGGAAGTGGATGGGCTGGACGGCGAGACCTTCGAGCCAGTAGTAGACGCGCCCGCCGTAGGCCGCGTGCAGCCACAGTTCCCAGGGGCGCGGCGCGTAGAGGTCGGCGGCGAGCGCGGGCGTGTAGGGCGGCAGCCAGAGGACGTAGACGCCTTTGCGCGCGTACTCGCTCGTGCGCCGCGCGATGCGTTCGAGCGACAGGCTGCTCAACTGCACCTCGACGGCGACGGGCACGCGCCCGACGTAGGCGCTCACGTCCGGGCGCACCGTGCCGAGGTCGCGCTCCAGCTCGCACTTGGTCACGCGCGGGTCGGCGCGCAGCGACTCGTAGAGGGCGAGCTTGCAGCGGCGGTGCGCCTCGGACTCGCCCGCGCCGTACTCGCAGGTGACTGGCGGGCGGTGCGCGAAGTGCGGCGCGATCACGGGGCCGCGCCGCAGCGTCACCTCGCCGCCGCAGCACGGGCACACGAACGGCCGCGCGCCGCGCTCGGCCTCCCAGGCCGCCAGCTTCCCCCCGTCCGACTCTCTGATCGCGGTCAGCATGATTAGATCAAATTGGGGTTGAGTGTAACGAGCGGCCGGGTTAACACAGAGGGCACAGAGTAGGCACAGAGGGCACAGTTAAGAACTCTGTGAACTCTGTGTCTCCTCTGTGTCCTCCGTGTGAGAGCGACCCCACGTTAGACTCAACCCCAAACAGTCCTAGCCGTCAGCCGTCAAGGCCTCAACTGCGCGCTCGACCGCGGCGGGGTCGGGCCGGCGCTTGCAGACGAGGACGTTAGGCGGCACGGGCGCGAGCGGCTCGCGGCTGCCGCGCCACTCGTCGGAGGCGACGAGCAGGAAGTCGCGGACGCCCGCGTGCGCGAACTCCGCGAGCCGCGCCGACAGGTGCGCGGGCGTCCAGAAGCCGAGCACTTCCACGTAGACGTGCCGCCCGTCCGCGCGGCGCAGGTGGAAGTCGGGCACGAAGGCGCTCGCGCCCAGGCTCAGCACCTCGCTGCTCGCTTCGAGCGTCCACTCGCGCTCGCGTTCGGCCCAGGCCTCGGCCAGTTGATCTGCGGGGCGGCTCTCGTAGAGCGTGCGCGGCAGGTAGTGCGTGCGCAGCCGCCGCTGTTCGCTCGTCAACTCGAAGGCGGCCGTGCCGCCCTCCTTCAGAACGATCTCGGCGCGCATACGCCAGCCCGCGCAGAGCAGCAGCGCCGGCAGGAACACCGCCATCTGCACGCCGTACTTCTGCGACCGCTGGAAGAGCGAGAACGGGCCGTTGACCAGCACCTCGTAGCCCGTCTCCGCGTCGCCCTTGATCGTGTGGATCAGACGGTACGCCTTGATCGCGCCGAACAACTCGCGGTAGCCCTCGGCCGCCTGCGGCTCGATCCACAGCCGCAGCGCGACGCAGCGGTAGAGCAGCGCCTGCGCCTGCGCCAGGTTGTAGAGGTCTAAGAGCGCGGGCGCTGTGAGCGGCTCGAAGGCGTTGAGCCGCTGGCGTTCGGGCAGGTCTGCGTACAGCGCGCGCGCCGCCTCTTCGGGCGTGCAGCCCAACTCGCGCGCCGTTTCGACGAACAACTCGGCGCGCGCCTCGCCTGCGGCCGGCACGGGGTGCAGCGCCGCCGCCCGGCGGAAGAGCGCGCGGCGCAGCTCGACCGGCTCGACGCGGCTGTCGGTCGCAAACTCGCAGCGATCCAAGAGCAGCTTGATGAAGCCGCGCAGCGTGCGGTAGTCCGTGCCCGTGCCGACGTACTCTTCGAGCGCCGCCTCCAACTCCTGCCGCTCGCGCCCCGCGTGCGCGGCGCACAGACGCACCAACTCCGCCGCGTCGCGCAAGTAGCCCGCGTCGTCGCGCGCCACGTAGCGCGGCGTGATGCGGTCGCCCCGCTGCCAGCTCTGCGCCAGATCGGCCGTCAGCATAAACTCAGATGAGACGCTCCAACGCCCACGCGTCTTCGTGCGCGCTGCGCGCGGCGCGGAACTGGTCGGCGTCGCCGCGGCGGCGGCTGATGTGTTCTTCGGTCGTCTCGGCGGAGACGACTTCGTAGAGGATCGCTTCCTTGCCGGGCTGCTTGCGCAGGATGCGGCCGAGCCGCTGTATGTGCTCGCGCGTCGAACCAGACCCGGAGAGCACGACGGCGACCGCCGCCGCCGGGATGTTCACGCCCTCGTTCAAGACCTTCGACGTGGCGAGCGCCCACACCTCGCCCGCGTTGAACGCCTGCAACCACTCGTGCCGCTCCTTCACGCCCGTCTGGTGCGTGATCGCCGGCACGAGGAAACGCTCCGAGATGCGGTAGACCATCTCGTTCTCGGCCGTGAAGACGAGCGTGCGCTCCGCGCGGTGGCGCGCGAGCAGTTCGCCCAGGACGCGCAGCTTCGCGTCCGTCCCCAGCGCGATCCGCTTCGACTCGCGGTACGCCTGCATCGCGCGCCGCCCGCGCTCCGTGCGCGCGCTCGCGGCGACGAACGACTGCCAGCCGCCCAAGCCCGACAACTCGATCCCCTCGTCTTGCAGGAAGCGGCGGAAGACCGCGCGCTCCGCCTCGTAGCGCCGCCGCTCGTCTTCCGTCAGCGCGACGTTGACGCGCACCAGCCGGTAGTCCGCCAGAAACTCGCCCGCCAGCTCGTGCGCCTCGCGCCGGTAGACGACGGGGCCGACGAGACGCGTCAGGCTGCGCTCCTCGCCGTCGGCTCGTTCGGGCGTCGCGGTCAGCCCCAGCCGGAACGGCGCGAGGCACATCTCCGCCGCGTAGCGGAAGACGCTGCCCGGCAGGTGGTGGCACTCGTCGAAGATGACGAGGCCGAAGCGGTTCCCCAGACGCTCCATGAAGCGGAAGGCCGAGGCGTAGGTCGAGACCGTCAGCGCGCCGATTTCGAAGTAGCCGCCGCCGACGAGGCCGACCTCCGCGTTGAAGCAGGAGAGGAGAAGGTCGTACCACTGATTCATCAGGTCGAGCGTCGGGACGACGACCAGCGTCGAGCGCTTGACCTGCTCGATCGCCATCTGCGCGACGAGGCTCTTGCCCGCGCCCGTCGGGAGCACGACGACGCCGCAGTGGCTCGCCCTCTTCCACTCTTCGATTGCTTCCTGTTGATAGGGGCGGGGCTCGACTAAGAACTTGGTCGGGAAGTCGAAGCGGTGGTAGGCGCGCGCGTGGTC